>CAMCXF010000005.1 GCA_945883235.1 Phenylobacterium deserti
AGCCGACGAATGCGCCAACTACCTCGTCAACTCCGGATCTGCTGCAACTTGATCCGGTCACGCTCTAGCCGCCAAACGACCGATACCGTCGCCAAGCCCACATCAGTACGTCTGAGTGATCGTCACGATCTTGGAGAAATCCCCGCGCCTCGCGTCGCGCGCCCGGATGAAGACGTAAAGCCGCCCGCCGTCCCACCAGTTCATGTTCAGCGCCGGGTCGCTGTCGATTTGCAGAAGCAGGCGCCACTGACGCGAGGCGACGCGAATGGTCTCAGGCACATCTTCGCGATAGTCTTGCGTCTGGCCCCGCCAGAGATATTCGCATTCAATCTGCATCCGGCCGTCCTGGATCGCCCCGGGATAGCCGCCGATCCGGTGCTCGATCTCGTCGCCGAAGTCGCAGTCCTCCATGCCCCGGAAACCGCTCCAATCCATGTGGTGACCTGGCCAGTCCTCGTCGAACCAATCCGGGCTTGGAAATGACGCAAACTGGCGGAAACCCACCCGCCGCTCCAGAAAGCGCCGGTTCCGCGCAAGATCCGCCGGCGCGGCGCGCTCCGGTCCCGGGGGATCGTTCGTGTAGATCAGCCGTCCACAGTCCGCCGCACCGTTCCGGTTCTCGTCGAAGAACAGATGGAGCCGCCCGCGTTCCGGAAGCCAGTCAAACGCCCCGTGCTTTCGGAAGGTCTCGATGTCGATCTGCGCGACAAACGCCAGAGCTTCGCCTTCGCCCTTCGGCCAGACCGCGCCCAGGGGCAACTCCGGCAAGCCACCCACCTTCGAGAATCCGGGAACCTTCGTCGGGATCAGCAATAGAGTCGGTCGTTCCAGCCGCCGCATGCGCCCGCGCATCTGGAAGGCCTGGGCATCCGAAAGCTGGCCGTTTTCTTTCCGTTTCGCCGCCAGCCGGGCATTCCGGTACCGGCCGATAACGACTGCGCCGACAAAGATCAGCAGAAGTGTCAACGGCCCCAGAACCGACGCCGGCAAGTCCATCACCGCGACGTCTCGTTCGCACGCACCGGCGCTCTCACAGCGCCGCCGACCGCCCCCGCTGCGGCCGGCTTCGTCCAGGTGGGCGTGCCGTGCCAGACGCGCTCCGCCGGATTGAACCGGGGCAGTTTCACGCCATTCACTGTATAGCGCCCATGAATTCGGCCATGCGTTACGGGGTCCAGACCTTTGATGTTCCACGGCTGGTTCTTGATGAAATCCGGAACCGCCTTACCCCACCCATTCTGCGGGATGATCCCGTGATGTCCATGCTGGCCGGGAGCCAGGTGCCCCTTTTCGCCCATCCATTTTCTGACGCCGGCGACCTCATCCTGTGGCCTGCTGCGCCAGGCGTAAGAACCCCCAACCTTTGCCGCCCCCTTGGCGACGCCCACGGCAATCCCTTTGGCCAAGGCAACGTCAGATATGGCCATAGCACCATTCCCGACTGCGCCAAGGTAGTCGCCGTCATGCAGGTCGGCGAGCGCCTCCCGCCCGGATCCCCAGATCGGAATGAGTGACTCAGCCGCACCCAGGTGGCCGACATCCGGAGCCCAACTTGGTCCTGCCGACCTCGTTGGTAATCTGGCACCGCTTCTACGAGCCGCGACCTCGGCCGCCTGTCGCTGATTGTAAGCGCGCTGGGTCTGAGCCGCTCTTGCATGGGCGGCTGCATCAGGGTTGGGAACCGAGCGCGGTTGATCGCCTCGGACATATGAGCCAGAGCTTGCCAATTGAAATCTCCAAGGGATTGCTTCTGACGCAGAGTTGCGCTCGTCACACGCCGACTATGCCACAGGCGCCTCGCGAAGAAAAGAACAAAACGGGAACATTTTCGCCAACGGTCACTCGCGACCATCGAAGCGTCGCGCCTTCGCCGGCCGCGTTCTCGCATTGGAACGGTCAGGCTGGCGCCACCCCTCATCCGTCAGCTGCGCTCACGCCTTCTCCCGCTGCGGGAGAAGGCGGGGGCGCCGCTGTCACGCCTCCGTGACGGTTCCCGGATAGGCAGGGGCCCAGGAGGCTGCCCCCATGCCCGTCACCTTGTTCGAGCTCACCCTGCCGCGGTTCCGGCGCGCGCTGGGCGTCATCGTGCATCTGCTGGATCGGGCTGAGGCGCAGTTTCGCGCCGAAGGCCGGAACGTCTCGGACCTGACCAACCTGCGGCTGGCACCGGACATGAACCCGCTGCCCGCCCAGATCGCCTCGGCCATCGACAACGCCGTCGGCGCGGCGGCGCGGCTTCGCGGTTTGCCTCATTTGCCGGTGTCGGGGCTGGCCACGCTGGAGGATGTCCGCGCCGCCCTGGCCCGGGCGCTGGCCGAGCTGAACGCTTTGACGCCGGGCGATTTCGAAGGCGCCGAGGAACGCGAGATCGTCCTGCCCAGCCCGAAGGGCGCACGGCACTTTCCGGCTGTGGACTATGTGCTCAACCTCGCCCTGCCGAACGTGCAGTTCCACACGGCGATCGTCTACGCCCTCTTGCGCGCCGAGGGCCTCGACATCGGCAAGCGGGATTTCCTGGGCGAGCTGCCGCCGCGGAGGACGGAGGGTTAGTGTCCAGCCTGTGCGGTCTTTGGTCCCAAATCGCGCGCCGACGGATGACATCGCCGATCCGCGACCTATATCGACAGGCATGATCCTGTCGTCCACCTCCCGCCGTTCCGGTGCGTTCAGGCCCGTCGCTTGAGGCCACGCCCCGATCCCCCTGGCCCCGGCCAGGAAAGCGTCTGGACCTACCCGCGTCCAGCCAAGGCGGAACGGAGCCCGGCGCATGTGGTCATCGTCCATGGCGGCGTCGTCGTGGTCGAGACGCGCGCGGCGGTCCGAACCCTCGAGACCAGCCATCCGCCCAGCTACTACATACCGCCGTCGGACGTTGCGCCCGGATGTTTGCGGCGCGCGGCGGGTAGCTCATTTTGCGAGTGGAAGGGCGACGCCGTCTATTGGGACGTCGTGATCGGCGACCTGGTCCTGCCGCGGGTTGGCTGGAGTTATCCGAACCCCACGGCACCTTTCGAGATCCTGCGCGATCACGTCGCCTTCTACGCCACGCCCTTCGACCGATGCAGCGTCGACGGCGAGACGGTCGTTCCCCAGGCCGGCGGATTCTATGGTGGCTGGATCACCTCCAGGCTCGCCGGCCCTTTCAAGGGCGTGCCCGGTAGTCAGGGGTGGTAAGGTGGTGAGCAATGACACCAACGATCCGCGCGGTCGCCAGGTCCCGCGTGGCCGGCTTTCACGGCTGAGCCAGTTTGGACGGCTGGCCGGATCCGTCGCGGGCGGCATGATCGCCGAAGGCGGCCGTCGACTGGCCGCCGGCGAACGGCCCCAGCTGCGCGACATGCTGCTGACCCCGGGCAATGTCGGCAAGGTCGCCGACCGCCTGTCGCACCTGCGCGGCGCGGCGATGAAGCTGGGTCAGATGATCTCGATGGATGCGGGCGACCTGCTGCCCGCCGAACTGACCGCGATCATGGCGCGGCTGCGCGACAATGCCCAGCACATGCCGGCGGCCCAGCTGCAACAGGTGCTGACCCGGGAGTGGGGGCCGGATTGGCGCGCGCGGTTCTCACACTTCGACCATCGCCCCATCGCTGCCGCATCCATCGGCCAGGTGCATCGGGCCATCGCGAAGGATGGTCGGGAACTGGCCATCAAGGTGCAGTACCCCGGTGTGCGCGAAAGCATCGATGCCGATGTCGGCAACGTCGCGACCCTGTTGCGGATGTCAGGCGTTCTGCCGCGCGGGTTCGACGTCGGGCCGCTCCTTGAGGAAGCGAAACGGCAGCTGGCCGAAGAAGCGGACTATGAGCGCGAAGGCGAGTATATGGTCCGGCTCGGGCGGTTGCTCGCCGACATGCCCGAGGTCATCGTGCCGACCTTGGAGTCCGGGCTCACCACGTCTCGCGTGCTGGCGATGACGTTTCTTGAGGGTCGACCCATCGAGTCGCTGGAGACGGCTTCGCAGGATGTGCGAGACGCGACGATGCAGACGCTGATCCGCGTGGTCCTGCGCGAGCTGTTCGAGTTTGGCCTGATGCAGACGGACCCGAACTTCGGAAACTACAGGATACAGCCTCGCACCGGACGCCTGGTTCTACTCGATTTCGGGGCGGCGCGGTCGGTCGCGCCCGAAACCGCAGAGGGCTATCGGCGCCTGCTGCGTGCTAGCCTGTCGGGCGACCGCGTGGCGGTCCGGGACGCTGCCGTCGCAGCCGGTTTCCTGGGACCGGCCGTTGTCGCGCGCCACGGCGCGGCCGTAGACCAGATCATCGACGTGATCCTGGGCGAACTCAATCGCCCTGGTCTGTTCGACTTCGGCGATCGCCGCTTCGTAGAGGCGCTGCGCGGTCGGGGTATGGAGATTGCGGCCGACGCCGGCGCCTGGCATTTGCCGCCGACAGACATCCTGTTCGTGCAGCGCAAGATCAGCGGCACGGCCCTGCTGGCTTCGCGCCTCAAAGCCCGCGTCGATATCCGCGAAATCGTCCAGCCGTGGCTCGGCGAGCCGGCGACCGTCCCACCAGTTCGTATTCAGTGACGGGTCACTTTCGATCTGCAACAGCACGCGGCACTGGCGCGACGCCACGCGGACGGTCTCGGGCACACGGTCGCGATAGTGGCGTGTCGCGCCGCGCCAAAGAAACTCACATTCGATCTGCATGTGGCCGTCCTGGGTCGCGCCGGAATAGCCATGTGGCCGCAGCATAGTTTCGCGGTGCCTGCGCATCAGGCTGCCTTCGCCGTCGCGAAGCAGCTAAGCTTACGCAACACATTTCAGGCTCCGGACGTTTGCTGAATATGAAATCCCTGCCCAACATCCTCACCGGATCGCGTCTGGTGCTCGCGCTGTTCATGTTCGTGGCGCTGGCGGCCTCGTCCGGCTCGGTGCCATACTTTGCCAACCGGCTGGAACCTGAGATGCAGTTCGGCCTGCAGCGGTGGGCGGTCTATGCCTTCGTCATCGCCGCCGTCACAGACTTCTTCGACGGCTGGCTGGCGCGCAAGATCGGCGCGGAGAGCGTCTGGGGGGCTATCCTCGACCCCATCGGCGACAAGGTGCTGGTCTGCGGCGCGATCCTGGGCTTGCTGTCACTGGGTCCCCAGCCGTGGGTGGTGCTGCCGGCCGGCCTGATCCTGTTTCGGGAGTTCACGGTCAGCGCACTCCGCGAAGTTGGCGCGAGCAAGGGGATCAAGTTACCGGTCACCCTGCTGGCCAAGTGGAAGACGACCCTTCAGTTGACGGCCCTGACCCTGGAATTGATCGTTGCGGCCTGGGGTGCCTTCAGCCTGCCAGACGGCACGCCGCTCAGGGACGGGTTCGAGGTGGCCGCTCACGGCCTGTTCTGGCTGGCCGCCCTGGTCACCCTGATCACCGGCGCCCAGTACTGGGAACAGACCCGCAAGGCGCTGGTCTGAGGTTCAGCCGTCCCCCCGCGCTGTTTTTCGGGGGTCCATCTTCTCGGCTGGTGCCATGCGCATGACCTCGGTCTGATACTTCTCGTCCTCGCCGGTCACCAGCAAGGGCAGGGCGTCGGCGCAGGCCTGCAGCAGGGGCTCGACCCACTTGGCGTCAGCCTTGTGGAAGTCGGACAGCACGTGGCCGTGCACAAGCTCCTTGTCGCCGGGGTGGCCGGTGCCCAGCCGGGCGCGGCGGAAGTCCGCGCCGACCTGCGCGGTGATCGAGCGGACGCCGTTGTTGCCCGCCGCCCCGCCACCGGCCTTCATCCGGAACCGCCCCGGTGCCAGGTCGATCTCGTCGTAGAAGACGATCAGGCTTCGGGCGGGATCCAGCTTGAAGAACTTCAGCGCCTGGCCGACCGAGCGGCCGCTCTCGTTGTAGTACCCTTTGGGCTTGAGCAGCAGGGTGCGCACCGACCCGCCGGGTATCGGGATCTCACCCTCACTGACATGGGCGTCGAAACGCGAACGCGCCGCGGGGAAGTCCCAGCGGCGCGCAATTTCGTCAACGGCCATGAAGCCGATGTTGTGGCGGTTCTTCGCGTAGGTGGGGCCGGGATTGCCCAGCCCTGCGATGATCAGCATTGGCCCCCCGAAAGTTGGGGAAGCGAGGACTTAAGCCTCGCCGCCTTCAGCGCCTGCGTCAGCATCGCCGACGCCGGCGCGGGTCATGGTGATCGAGGCGACGACCACGCCGGCGTCCAGGGCAGCTTCCACCTTGGCCGGCAGCTTGAGGTCCGAAACGCGGACCGCGTCGCCGATTTCCAGACCGGTCAGGTCGACCATTATCTCTTCCGGGATCGAGTCGGCGTGGCAGGCCACCAGCACGGTGTGCAACATGACCCCCAGGGTACCGCCGCGCTTCAGACCGGGCGAGGCTTCCTGATTGGCGAAGTGCACGGGCACCTCGATCTTGATCTGCTGATCGGCGTCGACCCGATAGAGGTCGAAGTGCCAGGGCTCATCCGTCACCGGATGCATGTCGATCGCCTTGGCGATGACCGGCTGGGTCTCGTCGCCGTACTTCAGGGTCACCATGTGGCCGAGCAGCTTGCCCGTATGAAGCGCCTTGCGGAATTCGTTCGACTTGACCGCGATGGCCACCGGGTCCTTGGCACCGCCGTAAAGCACGCCGGGGACCTTGCCGTCACGGCGGGTGTCACGCGCGCCGCCGGTGCCGGTCCGCTCACGTACTTCAACGTTCAAAATGATATCGGCCATGGCCATGCCTCAAAACGAAGCCGCCGCGCGTTGCGCGCGCGGCGACGGAAATCTGGAACCCCTGCGGGTCGAAAGGTGGGCGTAGATACACAATTGACCCGCCGCACGCAACGGCGCCGACGTGCTGTTCTTATGCGGCCTTGCGCGCGGGCTTTTTCCGGACCGGCGGCTTCTTGCCCATCCCCTTGTTGATCGAGCTGGCGTCGGGGATGAAACGGGCCTCGTAGGGCTCGGGCAGACCACTCGCGCGGATCATGCAGCGGCCAGTGTCCATCAGGGCATGCTGCCCCAGACAGAAGACATCCTCATAGTGTGGCCTGGCCACCGCCAGGCACTGATAGAGGTTGAGCTTGGCCGAACCCATGCAGCCGCCGATGTTGCTTTCCGACATCAGGCCGGAGACGCTGGCCATGTCGCTATCACGCGCTTCGCCCAGCACGGCCAGCGCTGCGATCGCCAGTCCACGGGTGACCGTGGGCGTATAGGGCGGGGCGACCGGCGGGACGGATATCGCCGCCGAAGGCAGCGCCATCGAAATCTGCTGCAGCCGGGCGGTCTCGGCGTTCTCTCCTGACATCGCCGTTACCGACGCGGACTTGGCGGCCGCCAGTCTCACGTCGCGCGCCTGCACGTCGCTCCGGGACCATGGCTGCTTCTGGATATCATAGGCGGACTGCTTGACGGCTTTGCCGGTGTCATAGAGGCGCTGCGCATCGCTGCCCAGATTGGCGATTACCAAACCCGCCGCACCCGCGGACCCGGGCATGCCCACCACATAGGCGGGGTTCTTCAGAAGCTCGTGGATGACTTCACGTCGCTGATCCGGGTCCCGGGAATAGACCCGCACGGCGTCGACGAAGCCCCTGTCCTGCAGGGCGACGACAGCTGCATAGGCGATGGCCCCCCGGACCATCTGGGCTGGCTCATAGGCAGCCCCGGTCTGGACCGCGCCTGCGATGGTCCCGGCGTCGGCAAACTGCGGTACGATCGCGCTGCTTCGGGCCATGTAATAGCGATAGGCGCTGGCCGCCTGCACAACCTGCGGCGACAGGTTCACCTTGGGTGCGGGCGGCGGCGGCGGCGTTGGCGCGGCCTTGGGCGGCGCAGCGCAGCTGGCGAGCAGAGCTCCAAGAAACAGGACTGGCACGAGGCGTAGCAGGGCAGGTCCGGATAGCATCGAGTGGCGTACCTCTTGCGAGTGGTCAAATCTGGCGCGCGCCCCCGAGCGCTCAAGCCTTAGACGCGTCTGTACGATTTGGGCAAGCTTGGCCTCAACTCCGGATCAATCGAAGAGTTTTGAAACGCTCTCTTCATTGGCGATGCGCCGGATGGCCTCGCCGATTAACCGGTCGCAGCTGACATAGCGGATCTTGCCGCCTTCGGTGGCCCTGTCCGGCGGCGAGATGCTGTCGGTCATCACCAGCTCCTTCAGGATCGAGCTGTTCACCCGTTCAACCGCTGCGCCCGACAGAACCCCGTGGGTCACATAGGCCGACACTTCCAGCGCACCGTTGTCGACCAGGGCCTGGGCGGCATTGGTCAGGGTGCCGCCGCCGTCGATCATGTCATCGAACAGGATGCAGCGCCGCCCGGAAACATCGCCGATGATATTGGCCACCTCGCTCTTGCCGGGACCCGAGCGCCGTTTGTCGACGATGGAAAGCTCAGCCTTCAGCCGGGTCGCCACGGCCAGCGCCCGCACCACACCGCCGACATCTGGCGACACGATCATCAGCTCAGAGGTTTTCGCGTGATTGTTCTTGATGTCGGCCGCCAGCAGCGGCGCGGACAGCAGGTTGTCGGTCGGAATGTCAAAGAAGCCCTGAATTTGGCCGGAGTGCAGATCCATGGTCAGAACCCGGTCGGCCCCGGACCGCGTCAGCAGATTGGCCACCAGCTTGGCCGAAATCGGCGTACGCCCCCCGGTCTTCCGGTCCTGACGGGCATAGCCGAAATAGGGCATCACCGCTGTGATCCGCCGGGCAGAGGCGCGCTTCAGCGCATCGATACAGATCAGCAGCTCCATCAGGTTGTCGTTGGCAGGATAGCTGGTGGACTGGATGACAAAGACGTCTTCGCCGCGGACATTTTCGTCGATGGTGACGAAGATCTCGTTGTCGGCGAACCGTTTCACCTGGGCGCGCGTGAGCGGGAGGTCAAGGTGGGACGCCACGGCCTGGGCCAGTGTGCGATTCGAGTTGCCGGCCAGCAGCTTCATCGTACCCCCAAGTCCAACTCTGCAGCGATGCGCGCGCTTGTATCAACGGCCTCGCCTGAGTCTATAGCTGGCGGCTAGGCCAGAGTGATTGCCGACAGCAATCGTCCGTAGTCCGGCTCGCCCATCTTGAAGGCGCGGCGGTTGGAAAAGAACAGTTCGGGCTCGGCGCAGGTGTCGCGACCGATCCATTCGCTGGCGGCGATTCCTGCGGCTTCCAGGCGGGACAACACAAAGGCCGGCAGATCGAACTGGCGCTTGTCGGCGCTAGCGCCCGCGCCAAAGAATCGCGCGAACGACGGGTTCACCTCGGTGAAGCGCTGAACATACTCCAGGCCCACCTCATAGGACGCCGGTCCGATGCAGGGGCCCACTGCGGCGACGATCCGGTCGCGCCTTGCGCCCAGCTCTTCCATCCTGACGATGGTCGCTTCGGCGACACCGTGAAGCGCGCCCTGCCAGCCAGCATGCGCGGCGGCTACCACACGGGCTTGCGCATCGGCCAGGAGGATCGGCGCGCAGTCAGCGGCCAGAGCGCCGCAGATCACCCCGGGCGTTGCGCTGACCACGGCGTCGGCCTGTGGCGGTTCGCCCGGCCATGCGCCATCAGCGGTCAAAGCTCGCGCGGAATGCACCTGATAGGCCGTGACCAGGGTTCCGCCCAGATGTCCGGCGGCACGTCGGCGGTTTTCCTTCACCGCGTCCGCATCGTCCCGGGATCCAACTCCGACATTCAGCCCGGCATAAATGCCGTTCGAGACCCCACCGCGGCGCGTAAAGAAAGCGTGGCGGATGCCGGACAGGTCCAGCAGCGGCGAGGTCAGGACGGGCAGGTCGATCATGGCTCTACGGCGTCCTCGAAAGCGGGCGGCGTCCAGCCGGGGGAATAGAGGCAGCAGGCCTTGAACAGCTGGCCCATCTGATCACCGCCCACCAGGCGGTTCAGTTGGCGGCCGATCAGCGCCGCTTTGTCGGGGCGAGCACGTACCAGAGCCTCGGCCCGCTCGCCAATACCAAGCCGGGCCAGGAAGGCGGCCTGGGTCAGGATTGCTGCAAGCGCGCCCGTAGTTCGCGCTGCGGCCATCACAGCCGGAAAGTCAGCATGGACGGTCAGGTCCGCTTGGCCAGGGCAGGCAAGGGGGTCGACCTTCTCGTGCCGACGCAGGGCCTGCAGGGTGTCGCCAAAGCCGGGCTCGCTGCGACCATAGTCGATCAGTAGCGCCGCGCCGCCATCCCGGCCCAATCGCTCGCCCAAGGCTGCGCCCAACGCTTCCTGAGGCCCTGAGCGTTCCAGTACCACGCCATCGCGGGCGTCCGGCAGATCGTCGCTTGCCGGTACGAGCCTAAACCCAAGTGCCCCGTTTTTGTCGAGCCCGACCACCTGTTCCGCCCAGCCGGTGACTGTGCGCAGGAACTGGCGGGCCGGCAGGCAATCCAGCAACTCGTTGGCGATCAACAGGATTGGCAGCCCGCCCGGCACCTCGTTAAGTGTCGTTGTCCATCGCACCGCATCGCCCAATCGTTCACGCTGCCGCGCCGCCAGCGGGGCCGAGGTTTCAACCAGCCACACATCCGCCGCAGCCAGGAACGCCGAGGATAGCTGACCAGCGCGCAGCAGATCGCTCATCAACGTCCCGTCCCCTGGACCGATTTCCACCAGCACAAACGCCTCAGGGGCACCCATGGCCCGCCACGCCGAAATCGCCCAGACACCAATCAGTTCGCCGAACATCTGGCTGATCAGAGGCGCGGTGATGAAATCGCCATCCTCCCCCAGCGCAGGCCGGGTGGCGTAGTAGCCGAAGTCCGGATCGTGCAGGCAGGCGGTCATGTACTGGGCCACGGTCATCGGCCCGGTCTGGGTTATCTCGGCCGCCAGACGATCCCGCAGGCTCATGGATCGACGGCTAGGCAAAGGCGGGCGGCAAGGGCTCACGCATACCGCGCCAGATCAGATAGAGACCGGCCACCACCATCGGGATCGACAGGATCATCCCCATGGTCAGGCCCAGCGGCAGCGTTTCGAGTCCCGCGTCCGGCTGTCGCACGGTCTCGATGGCGATCCGGAACACGCTGTAGCCCAGCAGGAATATCCCCGCGATCACACCACGTCGGTTGCCCAGCTTCGCGACATGGGTAACCCACATCAGGATCAGGAATAGGATCAACCCTTCGAACAGCGCCTCATAAAGCTGGCTGGGGTGGCGCGGCACCAGGCCGGCTGGACAGCCGCCATAGGTCCGCTCGACCACCTTGTTGCAGAACACCATGCCCCAAGGCAGATCGGTGGGGCGACCCCAGAGCTCGGCGTTGATGAAGTTGGCGATGCGGCCCAGGAAATGGCCAATGGGATAGGCGGCGACAATCACATCAGCGATCCGCAGCAGATCGAGTTTGTTGCGCCAGGCAAACGCGATCATGGCGACCGAGACGCCGATCACGCCGCCGTGGAAGCTCATCCCGCCTTCCCAGGTTTTGAAGATGCCGATCGGATCCTGCCAGATCATGGTCGGTGTATAAAACAGGACATGGCCCAACCGGCCGCCGGCGATGATTCCGATGGTGATCCACAGGATCAGGTCGTCCATCTGGGCCGGGGTGAACGGGGCTGGACGATGCGTCCAGAGGAGGGTGTTCCGAAGCAGACCGGACGCATAGCGCCAGCCCAGCAGGATGCCGGCGATATAGGCCAGGGAATACCATCGGATCGCCAGCGGCCCGAACTGCAGGGCGAGTGACCCAATGTGCACGATCGGTTCGATTTCGGGGAAGGGCACTTTGGGGACGACTCCGGGGTTCCAGCAACGATCTAGCCGAGAAGGTCTTCGCTTTCATCCCCCGAGAGGCCATATAGAGACCACGGACGGGCCATTCAGCCTTGAGATTGATGACATGCAGACCCAGAACCCCATTCTCGACGAGATCGCCAAGCTGACAACAGCTGCCATGGGCATGGCCCAGGCCGCCGGCGATGAGGCCAAGGCTGCCTTTCGCAGCCAGACGGATCGGCTGGTCGCCGAGATGGACCTTGTGCGGCGCGAAGACCATGACGCGCTGAAGGCCGAGGTCGCTGCCTTGCGACTGGAAATCGAAGCCTTGAAGCCCGCCGCCAAGCCAAAGAAGAGCGGCAAGACAGCGTGAGCCTTACGCATCTCAAGCGAACGTCGCTCGCCCCAGACAAGAACCCGCTGCCATTCGAACCGGGAAACGGTTTAGGGTCAGCTTTGCGGGCGATTCGGGGGCGGCGATCCGCACCCCGTCCGCGTCGAAAGGCGTCGTGATGGACACCTCCCACGTCGATGAAGGCGTGATCCTGACGAACGACCCGCTGGACGTGGTCGAACACGTTCTGACGGCAGAAAACCTGCCCTTTGACCGGACCGAGGATGGCGACCTGGCCTTCACCCTGGCCGGGGATTGGAAGGACTACGAACTCTGGTTCGCCTGGCGGCCCGAGGGCGACACCCTGCAGCTTTGCCTCTCGATGGATCTTATGGTGCCCAAGGCACAGCACCAGACCGCCCAGGAACTGATCGCCACGATCAATCCGCGCGTCTGGCTGGGCCACTTCGAGCTTTGGGAAGAAGGTGAGATCATCTTCCGCAACGGTATGGCGCTGATGACCAATGAACAGCCCAGTTTGGCCCAGGCCGCCGCCATGATCGACGTGGCGGTAGAAGCCGCTGACCGGTTCTTCCCGGCCTTCGACTTCCTGCTGCGCGGCGCCAAAACCCCTAAGGAAGCGATTGCCGCCTGCATGTTCGAGACTGTCGGCGAGGCGTAGTAGAGCTTCCCTTGCGGGAGGGTCACCATCAGGCGTAGGTCTGCATCGCCAGCACACCGGCCGGGATCGGCACGGTAAACGCGGCGACGTGGCGTTGGAAATCCGAAAGAGCCTGTTCGCTCCAGAGGCGGATGGCCACGGTCTGGCGGCGGCCGGCCGGCTGGATCTGCATGGAGGCGACGTCGATGTCCTCGTCGCTGTGTTTCTCGATGAAGCGGTAAAACGCTGTGGAAACCCGCTGGGCTTCCCGATCTGAAACAATCCCGGTGTCGAAAGTGTGCATTCTGCTTGCTCTCTTCAGCTTCGGGCTGACCTGAGCAAGTACGGTGCCGGAGCGGGCGCGGACGCCGATGAAAAGCTCCGGCATGAACGCGGCGGGCGGCGAAGTCCGTTATCCTTGCGGCAACCGGAACCCCAAGGGCAGCAGCGCTTCGATCGTATGGCGCGTCTCGCTGCCATCCGCCCCGACACTGACCACCTCGCAGCCGGGCTCGGCAAACTCCCAGATCTTTTGCCGACACCCGCCGCAGGGCCAGATCAGACCGGGCAGCGACGAGGTCACCCAGACCCGGCGGATCGTCGTCGCACCCTGCGTCACCGCCGCCGAGATGGCGCTGGCCTCTGCGCAAACCCCTTCCGGATAGGCAGCGTTCTCGACATTGACGCCGTAGTGGATGCACCCGTCAGGCCCCTCGACGGCGGCTGCGACGTGGACCCCGGAATAGGGCGCGTGGCTGTTGTCCAGCAGGCGGGTGAGTTCGGCGGCGATGGCGGGGGGCGTGGTCATGGGCCAGGGCGTCCGGCAATCAGGGTCAGCGCGGTCTGGCGACCATCCAGGTAGCGCACCTGCTGGCCGTCGAAAAATGCGTTCTCCTCCGCGCGGAACGATACTTCCTGGCTGTCCCACTCGGGGACGGCGGCGAAGGCGGCCAGTTCGATGGACCAGACGGTGTCGGCGTGGACCTTCAGCGATCCGCGCACGTCGGCGTTCTGGTTGTCCCAGAAGCCGATGGCCGGGCCGGCACCGTGGCCGTGGTAGCCCAGAGGGTGCGAATAGATCGACGGCTTCAGGCCCTGGACCAGGGCCTTGGCGCGCGCCGCCGCGAGCACCTCATTGCCGGACAGTCCAACGGCAAAAGATGAGGTCAAGGCGTCCTGCACCCGGTTGGCCTGGGCCAGCCCGGCCCGCAAGCCCGCCGGTGCCTGGGTTTCCCCGTCCATCAGCACATAGGCCAGATGCTGGGTGTCGGTGTTCAGCCGCAGGTAGGTGATGCCGAAGTCGGTCCAGAGGAGGTCGCCCTTCTGGATCACCGTGTCGCCGTCCAGAATGCCCTTGGTGCCCTTGCGCTGCACCCCCACCGAGGGGTGGAACCAGGTGGCGATCCCCAGCCGGGCCAGGCGTTCGCGATAGAACCAGACGACGTCGGCGGCGGTGGTGATGCCGGGCTTGATGGTGGCTGCCGAAAAGGCCTCGGCGATCACTGCGTGGGCCAGCCGCATGATGCCCGGATAGAGCTTCATCTCGGCGGGCGTGCGGGTTTCCAGCCAGCCGACCGACAGACCCTCGCCCGAGACGATCCGGTCGCGCAGGCCAGGCGACAGGGCCGCAACCATTTCGCTGTACTGGCTGAACGTCATGCCGTCGCCGAAGGCGGTGAGGCTGGAGGTGTTGACGGCAATCCGCCTAGGGTCGTGCCGGGCGATCAGATCGGCCAGCGCCTTCCACTGATCGGGTTGCGTGTCCGGGTTCCAGGCACCGGTGAACAGCGTGCCCATGCCATAGCGGCTGACTGTCAGCCGCTCGACGGGGCGACCATCGCCCGGATCGAAGAACACCAGGATGGTGCGCCGGCGGGCATGCAGGCTCTCGGCGTTCAGCATGGTGGCGACCACCGGGTCCTCAAAATACTCGCGGGCGACCAGCACCCACATGTCGATCTTCTGGTCCCGCATGAGGCGAGGGATCACGGTGTCGAGCCGGTCGGCCAGCAGGGCGTTCTCCACCCTGGCCCGATCGCGCATTGGCAGGATCGGTGGCAGGGCCGGTCGGACGAGCTCGGTTTCGGACATCGGCAACAGGGGCGGGTCCGCCGCCACCGCTCCGGTTGGCGCAAGCGCGATCAGGCCTGTGCCGAGCAGCACCGCCATGGCCTTGATGTATTGCGGCATCTCACACTCCGACGGCACCTGCCGGGTGTTTCCATGATCTCGGGCGATCCGGCAACTCCGTCCAGGAATGGCGCGAGTTTGTCATCGTTTTACAGCTGCGTGTTTGTCACAAGTAGCGTGTCGAACGCTGACAAACGGCGTGCAATACACCGATTGCGAATATGCAAAGATACAGCTTAAAATTGTTGTTTGAAGCCATGTCTTGACGCGGCCATTGTGGAGTTTCGTGGGTTTGGTGAGAATGGGGCGATGAGTTCGTCGGTCGCCAGACTCGAAATCCAGACCGCGCGGCTTCGGTTGCGAACCGCTGTCGAGAGCGATCTGGCGGCGATGCACGCCATCATGTCCGACCCCCAGGCCATGCGGTACTGGTCGAGCCCGCCACACCCGGATTTGCAGACCACGGCAGAGTGGCTGGACAGCATGATCGCGGGGCCGTCGGGTGGTGATTTCATTGTCGAGCTGGATGGCTGTTGTATCGGCAAGCTGGGGTGCTGGCGCTGGCCGGAGGTCGGTTATCTTCTGTCACGCGACTGCTGGGGCAAGGGTTATGCGACCGAGGGACTGATGGCCTTCATCGCCTATGCGTTTGCGGGATTCACGGACCATTTGACCGCCGACGTAGATCCGCGAAACGAAGCCAGCCTGAGGCTGCTGGCGCGTGCGGGGTTTCGGGTGAGTGGCTACGGGGCGAAGACCTGGCACGTGGCCGACGAATGGTGCGATAGCGTTTATCTGCGGCTCGACAAACCGGGCACTTCCTGAAGGCCAGACCATGACACTTAGGGAAACGATTATCCTCGGCCTGCTGGGCTTCGGCGTGTGGCTGAACGGGGCGGTGATGTTCCGGTTCGGGGGCGCGATGATGTTCGAGAGCGGGCCGCTGGCCCTGGGAGTGAGCGGACTGGCCATAGGGCTCAGCGTCTGTGTCCTGCTGAGCTCGATCATGTCGTGGCGCAAGGTGGCCCCGGCTGACGCGGTCAACGCCGCAGTGATCCTGATCCTGCCGGGCCTGTTCGGCGACGTGGCCTATGTCCTGAACTTCAGCGCGATCACCGGCCTGAAGTCCGAAACCGCCGGTCCGTTCGCGGCCGTCCTGGTATTCGGCACAGCGGTGCTGCTGGCCTATGCGCTTTGGCTGGCGCGGCCGTCCCGCATACCGTAGCGTCGGGCAAGCCTGTCGCGCTTCACGATGGCGGGCCATCGGGGGGAGCAGGCCATGCGGTTGAACATACAGGCGCTAGGCATCGCATTGGCGATGGCCGCCTTTGCCACAGGCACGCTCGCCGCCGAGCCGACCTACAAGGCCAAACTCACCCGCACCGCCTATGGCGCACCGCACGTCATCGCCGCCAACTATGGCGGCCTTGGCTACGGCGCGGGCTATGCGGCGGCGCAGGACAATTTCTGTGACTTTGCCGAGCGGATGATTACCGTCAGCGGGGAGCGATCCCGGTATCTGGGGCCCGGCGAACGTGACGCCAACATCGTCAGCGACCTCTATCATCAGCGGCTGATCAAGACGGGTCGGCTGGAGGCCAGGCTGGCCGGCGACGTCCCCGGGGGCTTCAAGCCGTCGGCCGACGCCCGCGCCCTGGCCAAGGGGTTCATCGCCGGCATCAACCGCTATGTCCGCGACA
The DNA here is from genome assembly GCA_945883235.1 of Phenylobacterium deserti. Lineage (GTDB taxonomy): Bacteria > Pseudomonadota > Alphaproteobacteria > Caulobacterales > Caulobacteraceae > Phenylobacterium > Phenylobacterium deserti_A. Next base: position 16,487 of record CAMCXF010000005.1, read on the forward strand.
CCGGCGTCGCCAACCTGCCAGACGCCCGTTGCAAGGGCGCGGCCTGGGTGCGGATCTATACCGAGACGGACTACTGGCGCTCCACCATCGCCGGGCAACAGCCAACGCTGATGGCCGGCGTTGCCACCGCCGCGCCGCCCGGGGTCCCGGATATCGTGGCACCTCACAGCCCGACCGAGCGTTCGCCTGTGCCAGAAGGGCAGGGCAGCAATGCCTATGCGCTGGGCCGCGAGGTCACGAAGTCCGGTCGCGGCGTGCTGCTGGGCAATCCGCACTATCCCTGGGACGGCATCAACCGGTTCACCCGGATACACCTGATCATTCCGGGTAAACTCAATATCGTCGGAGCCGGCCTGCAGAACAGCCCAACGCCCGGGATCGGTCACAACCAGTGGCTGGCCTGGACGCATACGGTGTCCACTGCGCGGCGCTTCGGCCTGTTCGAGCTGAAACTCGATCCGAAGGACCCCACCGCCTATCTCTTCGACGGCAAGTCGACGCCAATGGAAAAGACCACGGTCACCATCCAGGTGAAGACAGCGGGCGGTGTAGCCCCTCTGACCCGGACATTCTATGACAGCCGCTTCGGACCTCTGGTCGAGACGCCGACCAATCCATGGACCGCAGAACGCGCCTTTGCCGTTCGTGACGCGCCGACGGGCTTTCGCAGCGTCGACCAGTATCTGACCATGTACCGGGCCCGGAACGTCCGCCAGCTGGCGGCGGCGTTGAGCAAATTCCAGGCGGCGGGATTTAACACCACGGCGGTCGATGCGGGGGGTGAGGCCTTCTATGGCGACATCGGCCCCTTGCCCTATGTCACTGACGCCAAGGCCGAGGCCTGCTCGGTCTCCGACCTGGCCCGCACGGCGTGGAAAACCACCCGCGTCCCGGTTCTGGATGGTTCGCGGTCGACCTGCGACTGGGACAGCGACTCGAAGGCGGCGACCACCGGCATATACCCGGCCTCCGCCCTGCCGCAGATCTTCCGCAACGACTATGCGAGCAATTCCAACGACAGCTACTGGCTGACCAATCCGAAACAGCCGCTGGCCGGCTTTGGTCGCATCTTCGGCGAGGAGGCGACGACACGCTCCCTGCGCACCCGGCTCAGCCTGAAGCAGATTGATGATCGGGTGGCGGGAACCGACGGGCTGGGGGCTGCGAAGTTTGACCTGTCCAGCGTTCAGGCGGTGCTGTTCGGGAACCGCAATCTGGGTGCCGAGATGACCCGTGATCCGCTGGTGGCGCTGTGCCGCCGGGCCGCCGCTGGCCCTGAGCCGGACCTGGCCGAAGCGTGCGATGCACTGGCCGCCTGGGACCTGCGCGTGAACCTGGACAGTCGCGGTGCACACATCTTCCGCCTGTTCGTCGAGAAGGGCGGCCTGGAGTTCAAGGTCGCCTTCAATGCTGCCGATCCGGTGAACACGCCCAACACGCTCGACGTGGAAAATCCCAAGGTGCTGGCCGCGCTGGTCGACAGCGTGAAACAGCTGCGCACCCTGAAAATCCCGATGAACGCGACGCTGGCACAGGTCCAGACCGAACCCCGCACCGGTGGCGAGCGCATTCCGATCCACGGCGGCCCGGGCCCTGAGGGGATCTTCAACGTCATCACGCCGGTCGACCTGAAGCCCGAACTGGGCTGGACCAAGATCCGCCACGGCTCGAGCTGGATCATGACCGTGGAGTTCACGGACAAGGGGCCGGTCAGCCAGGGCGTGCTGACCTATTCCCAGTCCACCAACCCGACATCACCGCACGCGGGTGATCAGACGCGGCTTTATTCAGGTAAGGGCTGGGATGATCTGCATTTCACCGAGGCGGCGGTGCGGAAGGCGGCGGTTTCCACGGTGGTGTTGAAGGGGCCGTAGGGGCGTTGGGGAGCAGCGAAGTGCACCGGATGCACCGAGGTAGGTCTGTGAAAGACTGGGGTGGTGCAACTGCGCTCTCCTCCTCTATCGGGGGAGGATAAGGGCGCTACGTCGGCGGCTCCTGAGACGCGCCCGCAAAGTCAGCCAGCGGCCTGACCGAACCGGCGGGCACCCGCGATCGGGGCCACCCAATTGGCGGCGTGGTCGGTGTAGACCTCGATGTCCGGGGTTACGCCGGACAGGTCGTCCAGGGTGCCGGCCTTGACCATCACGACGCCGGGCATCATGGCGATTTTCGATATGATCGGTGAGCCGCAGCCCGGGCAAAAGTGTCGCCAGACGGCCTGGCCGCTGTCGCCGTTGTCGTCATAGACTTTGGTCTCGCCGGTCTGGGTATAGGCTGCCTCGGGAACCACGAGATTGGTCGAGAACACGCCGCCGCTCTGCCGCTGGCAGTGGGTGCAGTGACAGACCGCTGTCGTCACGGGTTCGGCCGTCAGCACATAACGAACCGCGCCACAGAGGCATCCGCCCTCACGATCGGCCATGGTTTTCTCCTTCGGGCCTTGCGCCTCCTCAGATCGGGCGGGGCTAGCCAGACCAAAATGTCATCGTCATCCCGGCCGAAGGCCCGCGAAAGCGGGTGGGAGAGCCGGGATGACGGAACTGAAGAATATTCTAACCCGAGTTCGGGGTCCGGAGAATGTCCGACGGTCATTTGCCTGATTCAATTCAACTCTGTAGATACGTATCTGTAGCTACAGAGTTGCAAAGTGATGCGGACATGGGGCCCCGCCAAGGCAACGGCCCATGAAAGGAAAGCCTATGAAAAAGGGGAATTCTGATCCGATCCCGGCGGACTTGCTGGCCGAGCTGAAGGCCCTGGAATCCCTGCCCGACAGCGATATCGACCTGAGTGACAGTCCCGAGGTCACCCTCTGGTCCGAGGCGGCGCGCGGCAAATACTACCGGCCCGTAAAACAACTGCTTTCGGTGCGCCTCGACGCCGACCTGATCGACTGGTTCAAGGCCTCGGGCAGTGGCTATCAGACGCGCATCAATGCCGCCTTGCGCGAGTTCGTGTTGCGCCATCAAACGCGGCTATAATACGGAGCGTGCGCAGGGCCGTGAAACTGCGATGCGTCTCGACGTCCGATGCTTTTGGTCCTGATTTAACGCGAGAGCTGAAGTCGTGTCACAAGACTGCTTTCAGACTTGGGGATTTAGACCGTTGTCGACCCTGAGCGGGCGTTCGAAAGGTCCGCTTGCGGAAGCGCATGGACCAAGCCACCATCCCTTGATGGTAGGGCTCCGCTCCTTTTTTGCCGCAGTAGGGATGCTGTATGTGGTCCCGGCCCACGCCTTTGCTGAGCCGAACCCTTTTTCCCGCCGCAGTCATCTCCGCGGGTGGTGAAGCAAGTTTCGCGGAGAGGCTTAGAGAGCCACCTCTGTGGGTGACACCGCCGAGCGCCAACGCGCCTGAGCGGATAAGGCTCCTCATCGGGGGGCATACCGTCGCATCCTGGAGTATCCGACTTGACCGAACACCGGAGGGGCGCTGGACAGGCTATTTCCGTGAGCACACAGGACGCCATCTAGGTGGAGTGAAGCGGTTTGAGGTCACTGGTGCCGATGTTGCGGAACTGATCGGGCTGATCGACGATGCGGGCTTGTGGAGGGTCTACCCTCAGTTTTGGGTGTCTGACGATGGCCCCAACGAAATTTGTATCGACGGGATAACCGTTGTTTTTGAGAGAAGCAGCGCAAGCGGATACGGCTACTCCGAGGGCAATGCGCAGTGCACAATGGGGCAGAACCAAAAAGCCGTCGCCGCTAAGATGATGCAGATGGCTGGGCGTGCCGATATGGAGATGCTTCTCCACTAACGCTAAGGCAGCTTCCCCTTCCAAAGCAGCCGTTAGCCGGGGCCGCCAAGAGACAGAGGTCTCGCGCCGCCTCAGATCGGGCAGGCGGCGACTTCCAGTTGCAGCATGGCCAGCACGCGGCCAAAGCCGATGTACTGGCCGGCCATCATCGACAGTTCCAGGAACTCCGCGTCGCTGAAGTGGCGGCGCATGGCGGCCACGTCGTCGTCGCTGATGTTGTGATGATCGACCGCCATCTTCTCCGCGAAGTGGATGGCCGCGCGCTCGCGGGGCGTGAAATCGAAGGCGTCCGCGTTGTCGACGCCGCTGGCCGCCTCGTCCTCGCGGACGGTATCGGGAGCCATGCGGACGCTCTTGCACAGCACGCAGCCGTTCAGGGTGGCGATGCGCAGGCGGATCAGCTCCTTCAGCCGGGGTTCCAGCGATCCGGCACCGCCGGTGTGCCAGGGGTGGTAGAAGGCCTGGTAGGCCTGCACCAGGTCCGGGTTGGGTGCGAAGGCGCGGGCGAAGTGGCGGCCCAGCCAGTTCTCTTCCGGCGTCGCGTCATGGATCGCCTTGAGGTAGGGCGGCAGGGCCTCGGGCTCCACCAGCGGCATGCGGGACATCGGCGGCTCCGTTCAGGATTTTGCCCATTGGCAGCCGGAAATCGGGTCCAGACAAGTGTGACGTCGGGGCAGCGGAACTGCGACGGCCTCGACTGCCGTCGCGGCAGTGGGCAAAGTCGCTTCCGCCAGATCAGGAGATCGCCATGAAACTCGATTCCACCATTTCCGCCGTCATCACCGGGGGTGCCTCGGGCCTGGGCGAGGCGACGGCGCGACGGCTGGCCTCCCACGGCGTGCGCGTGGCGCTGTTCGATCTCAATGCGGAGCGCGGGGAAGCGTTGGCCAAGGAGCTGGGCGGGGTGTTCTGTCTGGCGAACGTGACCTCCAGCGAGGAAGTCGACGCCGCCTTCGCCAAGGCGCGTGCGGCCATTGGTCAGGAGCGGATCCTGGTGAATTGCGCGGGCGTCGGCGGCGGCGCCAAGACGGTGTCGCGGGACAAACAGACCGGCGAGATCAAGGAGTACTCGCTGGAGAACTTCGAGCGGATCATCCAGATCAACCTGATCGGCACCTTTCGCTGCATCACCAAGAGCGCGGCGGGCATGCTGACCCTGCCGGTTATGGACGACGGGGATCGCGGGGCCATCGTCAATACGGCGTCCGTGGCGGCAGAGGACGGCCAGATCGGCCAGGTGGCCTACACAGCGTCCAAGGCGGGGATCGTCGGCATGACGCTCACCATCGCCCGCGACCTGGCCAGCGAGGCCATCCGGATCAATACCATCCTGCCGGGGATCTTCGACACCCCGCTGCTGGCCCGCGCCGCCGAGCATGTGAAGGCGGGGTTGAGTGCGTCGGTACCGTTCCCCAAGCGCCTGGGGCAGTCGGAGGAATTCGCTCAGCTGGCCGAGACCATGATCATCAACGGCTACTTCAACGGCGAGGATGTGCGGTTGGACGGAGCGATCCGGATGGCACCGCGGTAGGCGGCGTCAGAACTGGCCGGTGAGGTTCAGCGAGACGTAGCGCTCGTCGCCGGTCGGCGGCGCATTGGGGGCCTGGCGCAGGAACCTGGCCTTGTCCAGCCAGACGCCGTTGGCCTCGGCGCGCAGTTTTCCGGGGACCAGCCAGTAGCGCAGGCGGCCTTCCAGCTGGGTCCCGGCGAACCGACCCGACGCGCCGCCCGGATCGCGCACGCCGGTGGTCGAGAACGCGTCCTCCTTCGCCTCAAGCCACAGTCCGCGCGCCGCCACGAAGCCGTCCCACCGTGGCGAGGGGGTCACCTCGAGCCGCAGCCCCGGCGTCACGATGTTGGCGCGGCCGATGGCGTTGTAGATGCCCGACGGGGCCAGGTCGCCGCGGCGCGTGCCGAACAGGCTGTCGAACCGTCCGAAACGGCCGCCAGCCTTGTCGCCGCTGGCCAGGTCGAACTCGGCAGAGATATGCGGCTTCCATGGACGGTTCCAGGTGTAGCCGGCCTCGGCGTGAAGGAAGTGCGCTCGCACCGTCAGTGTCGGGTCCGCCGCGCCCAGGCCTTGGCGGATCGTCCCGCCCTGGCCGATCGCCTCGAGCTCGTAGTCCCACCCCCCGGCCGCCGGATCGCGGATCACCCGCAAGCCGAAGCTGTTCAGGCGTCGGTTGCGCGTCGACCGCCCGGGGGCGTCGGATTCCACCAGTCGCAGGAACGTCCCCTCCAGGGTCGCCCCACCCAGGGTGTTCGGCCGCGCCGCCGTCCCGCCGAACAGTTCCAGACGACGGCTCGCGCGGTCCGCGCGGTGGCGATTGTCCAGCAGGGCGTCCAGGCCGTCTGGCAGGCGCACCTGGGGCTGGGCATAGATCAGCGTGGTCTTCACCCCTGCCGGTGCCAAATCCAGGCGCACGCCGGTGAAGCCGTTGGTGGTATTGCGGTAGTCGTCGGCCGCGACCAGCCGGCGCGAACCCAGGTTCACGGTGAACCGTCCCGCCTGCAAGCTCACCGGGCCCAGCGTCTCGTCCTCACCGTCAAGCGCCGCATAGGCCTGGACCAGCTCGAACGTGTTGACTTCGCCGGTGCTCAGCGGACTGCGCCGGTCCGCTCCCCAGGCGCGGCTGTCGTACATCTCCGCGCCCAGCCGCAGCGACCCGCGCCGGTACTCCCCGGTTAAAATGGTCCGCAGGCTGATCAGGTCGTCAGTGGCGTTGAAGCCGGGGCGCACCTGGCCCTCCAGCGCCTCGTAACGCAGCCGCATCGACCCGGAGACCGTCCAGGGCGATGGCGTGTCGGCCCGCGCCGGGGACGTTGCTGCCAGCACCGCCAGCCCGAGGGCCGCGACACCGTGCCGGCCCGCCAGGCGGGGGAACCTGGGCACCGTCATCCGCCGCCGATCTTGGGGATCAGATAGACCTCGCTGCTGGATCCCACGGGCGAGAACCAGGCGTCCTGATGGATCTCACCGTCGATGGCGAAGGCCATCTTCCGGTCCACGAAGTCGCCAAGGCCGGGGAAACGGACATCCAGTGCGGCGATCACCTCGCGCACGCTCGCGGCCTCGACCTCGAACGCCGACTGGCCGCCTGTGAAGGGCCAGCACTCGCTACCGACAGTGATGTGGGCCATGCCCCGTCAGCCGCCCTTCCCGTCCAGGGCCGCCAACACCGCAGGCGGCGACAGGGGAAGGCTGGACATCCGAACGCCGATGGCGCCGCGCATCGCATTGGCCACGGCGGCCAGCGGCGGCACGATCGGCACCTCGCCCACGCCCTTGGCCCCGAACGGGTGACGCGGGTTGGGGACTTCGATCATGATGGTATCCAGCATCGGCAGATCCGAGGCCACCGGCATGCGGTAGTCGAGGAAGCCGGCGTTTTCCATACGGCCGTCGCGGTCGAAGATGTAGGCCTCGTTGAGCGCCCAGCCGACGCCCTGGGCGACGCCGCCCTGGATCTGGCCTTCGACGTAGGACGGGTGGATCGCGCGGCCCACGTCCTGGGCGGCGGTGTAGCGCACGATGCTGGTGTGGCCGGTCTCCGGGTCGACCTCAAGATCGCACAGATGGACGCCGAAACCCGGACCGGCGCCCTGGGCATTCAGCGTCACCTGGGCCGAGATCGGGCCGCCGGTGCGTCCCGACTGGGCGGCGAGGGCCGCCAGGGTCATGGGTTTCTTTTCGGGCTTGGCGGGGTCGATGCATTCGGCCTGCCCCATGCGCCAGACCACGTGGTCCAGGCTGACCTCCCAGAGTTTGGCGGCGCGCTGACGCAGGTCGAGGATGACCTTTTCCGCCGCCTGTACGACGGCCATGCCGGTGGCGAAGGTGGTGCGGCTGCCGCCCGTCAGCATCGAATAGCCGATGGAGGCAGTGTCGCCGATCATCGGGCGGACCCGCTCGACGGGCACGCCCAGAGTTTCCGCCGCCATCATCGCCATGGAGGCGCGGCTGCCGCCGATATCCGGATTTCCGGTGACCACGGCGGCGCTGCCGTCCTCGCTGATGTGGATGGCAGCGGTGCTCTCACCGCCGATGTTGAACCAGAAACCCACGGCGACGCCACGGCCCTGGTTGGGTTTCAGGGGCGACTTGTAGTGATCGCTGTCGCGAATGGCGGCCAGGGTTTCCACGTAGCCGATGTTCTGGAAGGTCGGGCCGTAGGAGGCCTTGGTGCCATCGCGCACGGCGTTCTTTTCGCGCAACGCGATGGGGTCCATGCCCAGCTTGCGGGCCAGGTCGTCGACGGCGCTTTCCACCGCAAAGGCGGCAATCGGGGCACCGGGCGCGCGATAGGCGGCGGTCTTGGGCGTGTTGGTCACCACATCCCAGCCGACGATGGTGAAGTTGGCGATGTCGTAGCAGGCGAGCGCTGTCATGCAGGCCGCGCCTACCGGAGAGCCCGGGAAGGCGCCGGCCTGGAACTTCAGCTCCACGGTGGCCGCAGTGATCGTGCCGTCTGACAGGGCACCCAGCTTGACATGCATGACCGCGCCCGACGTCGGGCCCGTGGCGCGGAAAACGTCCTCTCGGGTCATCACCATCTTCACGGGATGGCCGCTGGCGCGCGACAGGGCGAGCGCTATGGGTTCCAGATAGACGGTGGTCTTGCCGCCGAAGCCGCCGCCGATCTCGGCGGGTGTCACCCGGATGTCGGAAATCTCCAGACCCAGGATCTTGGCGCAATAGGTGCGGACCATGAACTGGCCCTGGCTGGAGCTCCAGACCTCGCAGCGGCCGTCCTCGGCCCAGGCGGCGACGCAGGCCTGCGGCTCGATGTAGCCCTGGTGGACGGCCTGGGTGGTATAGCGATCCTCGACGATCACGTCGGCGGCGGCGAAGGCGGCGTCAACGTCACCGCGCACATTCTTGTGCCGCTTGGCGATGTTTGAGGCGACAGTCGGCGGGGTCTCAAGACCTTCGGTGAACATGTAGTCGTGCAGGACGGGCGCGTCCGGCGACATGGCGGGTTCCACGTCGATCACGTGAGGCAGGGTCTCGTAGATCACCTTGATGCGGGACAGGGCTTCCTCGGCGACGGCGGCCGAGACGGCGGCGACAGCGGCCACCGCATGGCCGTCGTACAGCACCTTGCCGCGCGCCATGACGTTCAGGGATAGGTCACGCAGGTTGGACGCTGCCTCGCCGCCGTCGTGCATCTCCGAGGCCAGGTCCGGGAAGTCGGCAGAGGTGACCACGGCCTTGACGCCGGGCAGGGCGCGGGCGCGGCTGGCGTCGATGGAAACGATGCGGGCGTGGGCATGGGGGCTGCGCAGGATGCGTCCTACCAGCTGGCCCGGCATGTTGTAGTCGGCGCCATAGGTGGCGCGGCCGGTCACCTTGTCCGCGCCGTCGGGGCGGATCGGGCGGGTGCCGACGACGTTCAGCGTTGCTTGTGCAGCGGGTTTGTCCAGGGTCTCGCTCATGCGGTTCTCTCCTGTCGAAGGTCGGCGGCGGCGTCCATGACGGCGCGGATAATCTTGTCGTAGCCGGTGCAGCGGCACAGGTTGCCCGCCAGCCAGTAGCGGGCCTCAACTTCGGTGGGGTCGGGATGGGCGTCCAGCAGGGCCTTGGCGGCCACCAGCAGGCCTGGTGTGCAGAACCCGCACTGCAGGGCGGCGTGTTCGAGGAATTTCTGCTGCAGGGGATGCAACTGCCCGCCCTGGGCCATGCCCTCGATGGTCTCGACGCGGCAGCCTTCAACCTCAGGGGCCAGCACCAGGCAGGAACAGACCAGTCGGCCGTCCAGCATGACGCTGCAGGCACCGCAGTCGCCCGAGCCGCAGCCTTCCTTGGCGCCGGTCAGGCCGAGTTCGTCACGCAAGGCGTCCAGCAGGGTCATGCCCGGTGAGGCGAGGAACTCTGCCGGGTCGCCGTTTACGGTGGTGGTGATGTGGATCTTGCTCAAGCTCAGGCTCCCGCGCGGTCATAGGCGATCAAGGCCGCCCGGCGGGACAGCACGCCCGCAATCTTGGTCCGATACTCTGCGGTGCCCCGCTTGTCGCTGATCGGCTTGCAGGCGGCACGGACCGCCGCCTCCATGGCCGCGAGGCGCGCGTCGTCCAGCTTGCCGCCGACCAGGGCCGCGCCCGCGCTCGCCACCAGCAGCGCCGTGGGGGCCACCGCGCCGATGGCCACGTGGGCATGGGTGACCACGCCGCCCGCATCCAGCACCAGATTGACCCCGACGCCGGCCACAGCGATGTCCATTTCCGTGCGTGGGATCAGCCGCAGATAGGCATCCGACGCGCGGGCCGGTCGCGCCGGCAGCCGGAATTCCAGGACAAACTCTCCCTGGACCAGCGAGGTCTTGCCGGGCCCGGTCACAATGCTCTCGACCGGCACCTCGCGCCGCCCGTTCGGGCCGACGATGACGCAGGTCGCCCTGGCCGCGATCAGGGCCGGAACCCCGTCGGCGGCCGGTGACCCGTTGCACAGGTTGCCGCCCAGGCTCGCGCGGCCCTGCACCTGGGTCGATCCAATCAGGTTGGCGCCCTCCACGATGCCCGGCCAGGCGCGCACCAGTCCCGCGTGTTCGCCCAGCACCGCGCCCGATGTCGCCGCCCCGATGACGAAGCCGCCGTTCTCCTCGCGAACCCCCACGGCTCCGGCGATCTTCTTCAGGTCGACGATGACATCCGGCTTCACCCGTCCAGCGCGCAGCTGCACCAGAAGGTCTGTGCCGCCGGACAAGGGTCGCGATCCCGCAGAAGCCAGCGCACGCGCTGCCTCTTCCGGGCTGGAGGGTGCGAGATAGGCTAACTCAGGCAATGGAGACCTCCGCCAGACATGTTCTTGTTGGTGTCCCCGGCGGCCCTGGTTCAGGCGCGGCGCGACCACATCGGCGTCTCGCGCCAATTTCGAAGACCCAGCATGCAACGGCGTGGCGACGGGGGTCAACCGTTGGCCGTTGGACGATGGTCCGTGTGTCGGTCTCAGGTTCCGGGCTTGAGCAGGCGGGCAATCTCCCCGCCGGAGGCTCCAGCCCCCAGTTTGGCAAACGTCCCGTCGTCGGCGATCTCGCGGGCGGCAGCCAGGAAACCACCCCAGGCGGCGCGGGCCAGCGATCCGCCGACGCTGATCCGGCGCACGCCCAGGTCAGCCAACTGGGCCACCGTCCCACCCGGCGTCATCATCAGCACGCTGAGGGGCTTGGGTGTGACGGCGCGGACGGCTGCGGCGATGTCTTCCGGCGTCTTCAGGCCGGGCGCGAACAGGCAGTCGGCGCCGGCATCGGCCAGGGCGACCAGGCGGTCCAGCGCCTGATGGACATCCATCCTGCCGACCAGAATGCCCTCGGCGCGCGCCACCAGCACCGCGCCACTGCCCTCGGCGTCGATGGCGGCCCGGGCCGCGCGGATGCGGGCCACCGCCATGTCGACGTCATAGAGCGCGCGCTCAGGCCCCCGGATCATGTCCTCGATGGACAGGCCGGCCACACCGGCGTCCAGCGCGCGACGCACATTGACCGCTACGTCCTCCGGCGCGTCGGCAAACCCGTTCTCGAAGTCGGCGTTCACCGGCAGGTCGGTGGCGGCGCACACGGCGGCCAGGTGCGCAAGCTTGCCCTCCAGCGTGACATCATTGTCCATCTGACCCTGGGTCCAGGCGAACCCGGCGCTACTGGAGCCCAGGGCCTGGAACCCCAATCCCTGCAGCATGCGGGCGCTGCCCACGTCCCAGAAATTGGGAATCACGAAGCAGCTGCTCTCGTGCATCCGTCGGAACTGCGCGCGCTTTTCCGCTGCGGACGGCATGGCGTTTCTCCTCGAAGCGCATCTTAATAACGTCGGACCGGGTTCGGGAACGAGGGCGCAACAAACCGCGACCGAATCACTGACTTCCAGCGATTCAGCTTTCGTTCCCTACGATATGTTGTGGCTGAATCGCTTCGATGCACAACGAAGTAACGGCAAGGCGCATGTTGAATCGTTTCGCATCGCGCGTCACCTTGACGGGGAAGGTGCCCTTCCTCTATATCGCCCGCTCCTTGCGCGGACCCTCGTCCGTTGCATACTCATTTCCACGCGAAGGTATTCGCTTATGTCGCGCCGCTGCGAAATCACGGGTGTCGGTCCTATGGTCGGCAACAATGTGAGCCACTCGAACATCAAGACCAAGCGTCGGTTCATGCCGAACCTGGCCGCCGTGAAGCTTCAGTCGGACGCCCTGGGCCAGGCGTTCAGCCTGCGCATCACCAACGCGGCGCTGCGCACGGTCGACTTCAGGGGCGGCCTCGACGTCGTCCTGCTGAAGGCCAAGGACGAGGTGCTCTCGACCAAGGCGCTGAAGATCAAGCGCGCGCTGAAAGCCAAGATCGCCGAGCAAGCCGCCGCCTGATTGACGGTGGATTGACGCTACGAAGAGGCCGCTCGCGAGGGCGGCCTTTTTCTTGCTTCCCATGCGAAGCGGGGGAGGGGGACCGCGCCCCGCAGAGGGCGTGGTGGAGGGGGCGAGACCAAGCACTGAGCCCCGTCGCGCCCCTTCCACCCCGCCCTGCGGGCGCGGTCCCCCTTCCCCGTAAACGGGGAAGGCAATCCTACTTCAGCGCGCCATCGAACAGCGCCATCAGTTCGCGCCAGTGGCGCTCGGCGCCTTCGGGGTTGTGGATCGGCATGTCGGTCGGCACCCAGCCGTGGCGGCAGCCGGGCCAGATCGAGACCTGCGCCTCTATGCCGGCCTGCGCCAATGCTGCGGCCAGACGGTCCTTCTGCGCCTCGTCGAAACTGGTGTCCTTGTCGCCGCCGGCGACCAGCACCCGCGCCTTGATCTGCGCGGCCTCGAGGTGAGGGCTGTCCGGCTCATCCGTCGCGAGGTTGGAGGGGTGGAACGAGGCGGCTGCGGCAAAACTGTCGGGAAACGCCGCGGCGGCGCGAAGGGCGAAACCTCCGCCCATACAATAGCCGGTGACGCCCCGGCTTCCCGGCTTCGCTTGCGGCTGGTCCGCCAGCCAGTCCAGGAACATCGCAGTGTCGGCCATGGCGCGTGTCGGATCGGTGGACGAGAAATAGGTCTCCCGGAACACTTTGCGCCCCTCGGGTGATCCAAATGCGGCGGCCAGGTCGATCGGCGGGTAGGGTCCGAGCCGCCAGAACATGTCAGGCAGCAGCACATAGTATCCCGCCTGCGCCATCCGCTCGCCCATCTCGAACAGCGCCGGACGGATGGCGGGGCCGTCCATGTAGAAGAGGATCACCGGCCAGGGACCGTCTCCAGCGTCGGGCGTGAACACGAAGGCCCGGGCGTTTCCGTCCCGTATGGGGACGGTGACGTCGGTTTTCATGGCCGTGATGTCCCGCCAGGGGTCCAGTCAAAGGCCAGCAAGAGCGTCCGTTGCGCCGGCGAGAAATTGTCGTCCGAGATGAGATAGAACCGCACCGAACCGTCGGCGCGAGGCAGGGCTGAGATGCCCTCGAAATTGTCCACGGTCGCGGGCCGGGTGATCGTGTGCAGGTCCAGCGTCTTTCCTGCCCGGTCGGTGATCAGGATGCGGATCGTGGCACCGGACGTCACGCTGAAGTCGCGCAGCAGGAATGCCCAGCGACCGCCGGGCAGGGCGCGCGCGGCCACCAGCTTGCCCATGCTGGCGTCGCCGGGCTGGATCCCCGGCCTGCAACCCGCGGACAGCCGACAGGTCCAGGTCTCCCGTGTATCCTCGCGTCCGACGAGGTAGGCACCCGAACCGGTCGCCAGGTCCAGCGCCAGCGCCTCCATGCCGTCGTTGTCGGGGAAAGCCGAGTTGGGCGAAGAGACGGCGCGTGGCGGCCCACCCCTGGCCGGGTACAGCCAGATCCGGTGCTGGCGCTCGAAGCTGACCATCATGTCGCCGTTCGGCAGGATCGCCAGGCCCTCCGCGTCCGAGGTGGTCTTGTCGCCGCCCAGCGGCTTACCGCCCGGGTCGGTGAGCGGCGCCAGCGTCATCTGGCTGACGCCGGTCAGGCGGCCCTCTGCCCCCAGTACAATCCGGCCCTTCACAAGGTCGCCGTCGTCACTGATGGCCACGATCCTGCCATCGGCCATGACCTCCAGATCGGAGAGACCATGAAGGCGCGAGGTATCGGCAGAGGTCATGACGAACCCGCCCGCATAGCGGAACGTGCCAACGCTGGCCGTCGGACCTTCGGAGACGGGTTCGACAACCACGCCGATCGCCGGACCGGCACCGACCGGAGAGCTGGGCAATCGCGCGCTTTGCGGCGCACACGCCGCGAGGGTCAGCGCCAGGCTGATCCCTGCAAACCGCCTCATGCCGTGGCCCTACGGACTTCCTTGAAGGTCGAGGTCCGACGCGACGAGCCTTGCGGCCCCTGGGTGTTGGGCGGCGGCGCCAGCAGGTTGGCGTTCTTGCGGGTCACGCGGCGCACGTCCTCGTCAAACAGATCGGCAAGCTGCTCCACCATGGCGCCGGCCAGTTGCTCAACGTCGACGATGGTGACGGCGTTCTTGTAATAGCGGGTCACGTCGTGGCCGATGCCGATGGCGATCAGCTGCACCGGGCTCTTGGTCTCGATTTCAGTGATCACCTCGCGCAGGTGGCGCTCCAGATAGTGGCCGGAGTTCACCGACAGGGTGCTGTCGTCGACCGGGGCACCATCGGAAATGACCAACAAAATACGCCGCGCCTCGGTGCGGCCCATCAGGCGCTGGTGAGCCCACATCAGGCCTTCGCCGTCGATGTTCTCCTTGAGCAACCCCTCGCGCATCATCAGGCCAAGGTTTCGCCGTGCGCGCCGCCAGGGGGCATCGGCGGCCTTGTAGATAATGTGGCGCAGGTCGTTCAGGCGGCCGGGCTGGGCGGGCTTTCCGGCCTTCAGCCAGTCCTCGCGCGATGAGCCGCCCTTCCACGCCCGGGTGGTGAAGCCCAGGATCTCGGTCTTGACGCTGCAGCGTTCCAGGGTGCGGGCCAGAATATCGGCGCAGACGGCGGCGACCATGATCGGACGCCCGCGCATGGACCCGGAATTGTCGATCAGGATGGTGACCACCGTGTCGCGGAAATCGGTGTCTTCCTCTTCCTTGAAGGCCAGCGATGCCGTGGGATCGACGATCACCCGCGTCAGGCGCGCCACGTCCAGAAGGCCTTCTTCGAGGTCAAACGTCCAGGAACGGTTCTGTTGTGCCAGCAGCTTTCGTTGCAGCCGGTTTGCGAGACGGGAGACCACGTTGGACACGGACGCCAGCTGCTGGTCGAGATAGGCGCGCAGGCGGGTCAGTTCCTCGGGGTCGCAGAGCTCTTCGGCCGACACCACCTCGTCGTGGGCGGTGGTGAAGACCTTGTAGGTGATCGTTCGGTTGTCGCCGGAGGGATCAGGACGCGCCGGCTGGTCGCCCTCGCCCATTTCCGGTGCCTCTTCGCTGTCGTCGGCGTCCGGATCGGCCTCCGACTCCATCATCTGGCTGTCAGCGTCGTCGGCCTCGCGCTGGCTGGCCTCGTCGTCGTCCATGGACGACTGCTGCGGCGACTGGCTTTCGCCGTCACCGTCATCCTGATCCTCGGAGGCTTCGGGCTCGCCCTCCTCGCCGTCCTCGCTGTCGTCGGCCTGGTCGGGCATGTCCGACAGGTCGTCGCCCATCTCCATGTCGCGAATGATGGTGCGCGCGATGCGGGCGAAGGCCTTCTGGTCCTCGAGGGCACCGGTCAATCGATCAAGGTCGGCTCCAGCCTTGGCCTCGACGTCGGCACGGAACATATCGACCAGCGCCCGCGCCATCGGCGGCGGCGGCTCGCCGGTGAGGCGCTCGCGCACCATCAGAGCAATCACCTCGGCGATCGGCGGATTGGCCATGGCCTCGACATCGTTGAACACCCGCCGCGACCAGGCCTGCTCCATGACAGCCGTCAGGTTCTTGCGAACCCCGCCCATCGCATTGGCACCGATGGCCTCGATGCGCACCTGCTCCAACCCGTCATAGATCGGCTGGCCGGTGCCGGTCTGCGGGCGGGTCTTGGCGTGGGCGATGGGATCGTGGTGGGCGACGCGGAGCGCCATCTGGTCGGCCAGCCCGCGGATCCGCGCCGCGTCTGCCGGGGTCAGGTCACGCGGCGGGTGCGGCAACACCGCGCGGTTGCCGGTCAGCAGCGGGCCTTCACCGGAGAAAACGATTTCGAGATCCTCGGACTCAGCGAGCGAGCGCGCGGCGTGCGCCAGCGCACGCTTGAAGGGTTCCAGGGGGCTTTCCGGATTCTTGGCCATGTCAGGTGATCAATAGATCAGGCGGGGCAGCGGGTGAAACAGGGAAATGCAGTGCGCGGGAACAGACTTGGTCCGTGCGGGGTTCTCAAGACCAAGGGCGAAGGCCCGGCATCCAAGGAGAACGAAAATGCTGAACTGGGCCCTGATCTTTGGCGTCATCGCCGTCATCGCCGCCGTGTTCGGCTTTGGCGGTATCGCCGGCGCCGCCGCTGGCGTCGCCAAACTGCTGTTCCTCATCGCCGTCATCGGCTTCGCGATCTTCGTCGCGCTGGGGGTGTTCGCGGGGAAGAAGCTCTCGGGGGGGTAGTTTACCTCCACCCCCCACTTTGCAGCGGGCGGTCCCCCTCGCGCCGCTTCGCGGGGGAGGTGAGCCTATTTCCGCGCCAGGTACGCCTTGCTCTCGATCCCCACCACATCGACGAGGTTGCCCATGGCGATGTTGGCGTCGATCAGGTGCAGGCCCCAGTCGGCCGCGACCTGGCCGCCCGCGCCCACCACGTCGCCGGCTATGGTGTCCGTGCGTGGGTCCGCAGGATCGGCATTCACATGCGCTTCCAGATAGTTGAAGCCGTTTTTCGAAACGCATTGGCCGGTCAGCAGGCCAGGGACCGACACGAAGGGGGTCATGGGGTTAGCTGTGCCCCTGACCCAGGCGGGAGTTGCCGCCGCTGAACTGGCGATCTCGGCTGCGGTGTTGGACAGATAGGCCTTGAGTTCCCCCTTGCCGCCGCCCAGTGCCGCCGGATTGGTGCAGACCGCCTCCATGGCCGGGTTCGCGACGCGCCCGAAGCGGGTGTTGGCCGGTGGCGGCACGGTGTCGCGGAAAGTCGCATAGGCGATCACGCACCCGGTCTGGTTGGCAGACTTGCAGGTGGGGATGGACTTGAACGTTCCGGTGTCCTTGCCCTTGTCGACACCCAGGCTGGTGCCCATCAGGATGGCGGAGATCAGTTGCTTCTGGATCGGCTTGCCGTCGATCTCGGCGGCGATCAGGCGGGCCAGCACGCCCGAGCCCTGTGAATGGCCCACCAGCACGACGCCGCGGCCCTTGTTCTCATGGGTCAGGTAATGGTTCCAGGCGTCCAGCACATCATTGTAGCCCACCTGGCGCACGGCGGGGTCAGCGGACCCGGCAATCGGCGTCCCCGCGCTGGCAGCGCGCAGGGCGGTCAGCGTGAACTGGCGATAGAGCGGCGCATAGATGCGGCATTTGGCCCCCAACCGCGCCAGCTGGGCGCGGACCACGTTCAGTTCCTCCGGCCCGGCGGTCATGTCCGAGACCACACCCGTGTCGTTGGAGACCGTCGGGTAGACGTAGAAGCAATCCACCGGGGCCTTGGGCTCGGCCTTGAAGGCCTCTACCGACATCGCCCCATTGGCCTTGATGACCGTGGTGGTCATGTCGACGGCGCAGGCGTCGCCGGCCTTGCCGGGCCAGCAGACCCAGGTCTCAGGCTTTGCATAGTCGTTGCGAACGCTGGCCGGCTGGGCCTGGGCCAGGGTCGACAGGAGCCCGATGGCGCATCCCAGCGCGAGTGATTTACCGATCATGACGTTCGTCCCCAATGGCTCGCTTTTTTCGAATTCTGCGTACGATCATCGCGCGGCCTGCGGCAAACGTCCAGTGACGCCACCCAAGTCAATGACGGCAACGATTCCGCCCGCTAAGGTCCGTGGAAAGAGTCGAGGAGAACGCGAATGGCGACCGACAAGCAGGCAGGCTGGCCGGCCCGGATCTGGGCGGCGGTCGGGGGTGGGCTGATTGCTCTCGTCGGGTTGGCGCTGTTGGGCGGTGGCGGCTGGCTGATTTTCCTGAACGGCTCGCCCTATTACCTTCTGGCGGGAGCGGGCGTGATCGCCTCCGGGGTGCTGTTGATCAGGCGCCATCCCGCCGCAGGTTTTGTGTATGCCGCCGTCCTGGCCGCGACCCTGGCCTGGGCGATCTGGGAATCCGGCCTCGTCTACTGGTCGCTGGTCCCGCGGCTGGTGGCCCCCGCAGTGCTGGGCGTCTTCCTGCTGCTGGTGCTGCCCGCGACCCGAAAGACCGCCTTGCGTGGGCAGGCCGCTGCGGCCACGGCACTGGCGTCGGTGGCGTGCTTCGCGGTCCTGGGTCTGACCATTCCGGACACGTTCACGCAGGGACAGGCCGTCATCCCGGCGCAGGTCAGCGATGGCGCGCCGCCGGCCCAGACCGGCTCTGACTGGCGCTACTACGGCCGTGACCCCGGCGGATCGCGCTACGCCCCCGTCGACCAGATCAACCGCGAAAATGTCGATGAGCTGAAAGTCGCCTGGACCTTCCGCACCGGCGAGAAGGAAAACCGCGGCTCTGAAGACCAGAACACGCCGATGCAGGTCGGCGACAAGGTATTTCTCTGTACGCCGACCAATGTGGTGATCGCGCTGAACGCCGATACCGGCAAGGAAATCTGGCGCCACGATCCCAAGGTCAAACCCTTCTTCTGGAATCGGTGTCGCGGCGTGGCTTACTGGGACGGAACCCAGCCCAAGGTGGCGCTCTCCAGCTTGCCGACGACGCCTGAGAAGGCTGCAGACGCTGCAGCCAAACCCGTCGTGAAAGTCGTGGCGAAGCCAGCGCCGACACCCAAGCCAGCCGTCGCGATGCCGACCGCAGCGCCCGCACCTGCCGCGCCGCTTTGCAAACGCCGGATCATCACCTCCACGATCAACGCCGAACTCCTGGCGCTGGATGCCGAAACCGGCGCGCCGTGCCCGGGCTTCGGCGTCGATGGCAAGGTCAACCTGACCACCGGCATCGGGCCGATCAAGAAGGGGTTCTACTTCCAGACCTCGATGCCCACGGTGATTGGTAATCGCGTCATCATCGGCGGCTGGGTGGCCGATAATCAGGAGATCGCCGAACCCGCCGGCGTGGTCCGCGCCTTTGATGTGGTCACCGGCGAACTGGTCTGGGCCTGGGATCTCGGCAATCCGGCGATTACCAAACTGCCGCCGGAGGGGCAGACCTACACGCGCGGCACCCCCAATGTCTGGTCGACGCCGGCCTTTGATCCGGACCTGGGGCTGGTCTACCTGCCCACTGGCAACTCGACGCCCGACTACTGGGGTTCGCACCGGTCCCTGCTCAGCGAGTTCTATTCTTCATCCGTGGTCGCGCTGGATATTGCGACCGGCAAGGAACGTTGGGTGTTCCAGACTGTGCACCACGACGTCTGGGACTATGATGTGCCTTCCCAGCCGATGCTGATCGACTTCCCCGTGGCAGGGGGAACGGCCCCGGCGCTGGTGCAGTTTACCAAGCGCGGCCAGGTGTTTGTGCTGGACCGCCGCACCGGCAAGCCGCTGACCAAGGTGGTGGAGGTCTCCACCCCGCGCGGTGCCCAGAAAGGAGAGTGGCTGTCGCCGACCCAGCCCTATTCGGTGGAAATGCCGACGGTGGGCGTCGAGCGTCTGACGGAAAAGATGATGTGGGGCGCCACGCCGCTGGACCAGCTCTATTGCCGGATCAGCTTCAAACAGCTGCGCTATGGCGGCGACTTTACCCCGCCGGGCGGCAAGCAGGCGTCGCTGCAGTATCCTGGCAACGCAGGGGGCATGAACTGGGGGTCTGGTGCCTTCGACGCCCGTCGCGGTCTGTTGTTGGTGACAGACATCAGGATTCCACAGGCTGTGAGGCTGATACCGACCAAGGAGCCAGGGCTGCAGATCAAGCTGGCCAAGGACCGTCCACCGCCCAGCATGAAGGCCGTGGCCTACAAGAGCGAGAACAAATGGATGGTCAGCCCGCTGTTCACGCCCTGCCTCCAGCCGCCGCACGGGATGATGACGGCCATCGACGTCAAAACCCGTCAGATCGTGTGGCAAGTCCCGGTGGGCACAGCAGAAGCCGAAGGGCCGCTGGGCCTGGAGTCGAAAATTCCGCTTCCGGTCGGGACTATCGGCCTGGGCGGGGTTATCACCACGGCAGGCGGTGTCACCTTCCATGCCGCCACCATCGACCCCTACCTGCGCGCCTATGATAACGCGACTGGCAAGGTGCTGTGGAAGGGCAAACTGCCCGTCGGCGTGGGCGGCACCCCGTCGACCTATGTTTCGCCTACAACCGGCAAGCAGTATGTGGTGGTCTCGGCCGGCGGCGCGCGGATGAGCCGGCTCAAGGGCGACTATGTGGTGGCCTACGCGTTGCCGTAGGAAGCGCTACTTCCCGTCCACGGAAAACGCCAGCAGCAGGTTGTTGGCACCTGCGCTGCCGTTGTAGCCGGAGTGCACATAGAGCCGCCCGCCGGCCACCACCGGCCCGCCCATGTCGAGGTAGCCGCCGGGCGCTTGTTTGACCCCGTTGACGGTGTCGCGGGGCGTGGTGGTGTCAAAGGTCCAGATCGGCTTGCCGTCCGCCGTGGCATAGGCCCGCAGGCGTCCGTCGAGTACGCCCACAAAGATCGCGCCGGGGATCACGGTCGCGGCCTGGGAAATCCCGGGCCGACAGCGGCCAGACGGCACGTTGCAGGGCAGATCCTTTGGCGTATCAACCCTCCAGACCTCGCGGCCCGTCGCGGTGTCCAGCGCCACCAGGCCGGGACGCCCCGCCGTGGGACTGTCCACCAGCGGCGCATAGACCCGCCGGCCATCGGTGGCCGTCGACCATTCCACCCCGCCCGATGTCCCACCGGAGCCCAGCTTCGGCGTTTCCCAGACCATCCGGCCGGTGTCGGGGTCCATGGCATAGACGATGGACGACTTGTTGCCGGTGATCACCAGCTCACGCCCGTTCGCCAGCCGCACCAGATTGGGTGAGGACCCGAAATCATAGTCCGGGCCGCGCTCGCCCAACGGTCCGTTGATCGTCCCGGACATGAAGTTGTCGTTGGCCAGCACCTGCGTGGTCCAGCGGATCTTGCCGGTCTTCAGGTCCATGGCCAGGACAGCGTCGGATGTCGGGTGATCCACCTCGGTATAGCTGTCGCCGGTGGCCACATAGAGCTGGCCGCGTTTGGCGTCGATGGTTGGCGCCGACCAGATCGCCCCCCCGGCCGGTCCGTACATCTGGGTCCCTGCCGGGTTCAGCCGGGTCGGGCGGGGTTTCTCGTTGAGGATGGCCTGTTTCCAGATTGGCCTGCCGGTCCGGGCATCCAGCGCAACCACCGTCCCGATGAAGGTGCAGCAGTTGTAGGTCGCGACATTGCCCTGGCTCTCCTCCGACGCCGACAGAGGCACATAGAGCACGTTGTTGTACAGGGCCGGTGACCCGGTGATGCGTCCGACCCGGTGATCGTCGACCTGCGTGGTCCACAGCACCTTGCCCGAGGCGGCGTCCAGAGCTCGCATGAACATGCGGTCGTCGCCGACGTAGAGCGCATAGCCGCTCGCGGCGTCGGGATGCTTGCCAATGCTCATCGACGCACGTGCACCACCCCGGAAATCATAGCGCCAGTGAACGCAGCCCGTCGCGGCATCCAGCGAATAGAGCTTGCCCGCCAGACTGGCCACGAACAGTCGGTCGCCAAACACCAGCGGCTGGGTGTTTTTCGTGCCGGGGTATGAGAACGCCCATTTCACCATCAGGCGCGGGATGTCGGCGGCGTTGAGGCCCGGGTTCGGCTGAAATCGGCTGTTGGCCAGGTCGCGACCCCAGCCGTTCCATCGCGGTCCTGCAGGTTGCAAAGGCCCGTGCACACGGCAGACGTTGGGGTCGGGCCCCTGAGCCGTCTGTGGCGTCGGCGACTTGCCGGTCAGGAACCGGACTACGCCATAGATTTCCGCCGGGGTCATGGCGTCGCCCACGGGTTTCATCGCGCCGACAGTCAGGGCGTCATAGACCTCCTCCGGCGAGCGGGCATTCAGCTGTTGCCGGTTGGGCGCGCGGTCGACGGCGGGCTCGTGGCATGTGGCGCACTTATCGCGAAAGATCGGCTCGCCGCTGATCGGATAGAGGCCAGCGGAATTCTCCGGCGGCGTCACATAACCAGGCAAGGGCACCACGACCGGTCGGGTCTGCGCCAAGGCCCCACCCGCCGCGAGCGTGATCGCCATCCCTGCCAGCGCAGCGGCGCCCCATCGTGCGAGCAGCATGGATCATTCCCCCCGAAGTCGTTGGTTCTAGGCGTATCGCAGTTTTGACGCGCATGCAGGTTCTGATGTCCTTGCGGAACAGTCCATTCCGGGAATCCGGCGTGCAGAGATATTGTCTTTGCCATAGGCTCAGAGTGGCAATCGCGACGTCCAACGGCGCTCCGGGGAAAACGATGGCGGCACGCGTAAGGTTTGGTCTGTTTTGTATCATCGTTCTGGCGCTGCCCGCCGGCCTGATGGCCCTCGATGACCCCCGGATCGGCGATCTCGGCAAGCTGGTGATGATCCTCAGCCCGGCCGTGGCCGGACTGGCGCTCAACTGGGGTCTCGGCAAACGCGACGGTCCGATCCGGTGGCGCAGCGTGGGGCTGGCGGCGCTGGTGACGCTCACGATCGCCGGGCTGGCGCTGGCGGCCGCGCTGGTGACCGGGGCGGCGAGCTTCAGTGGCCAGCCCCGCGCGGTTCCAGACGCGGCGACCCTGGTCGCGGGCACTTTGCTCACCAGCGTGCTGGAGGAACTGGGCTGGGCCGGCGGAGGTCTGGCGCTGGCGCTGAAGGCCTTCGGACGCCGAGCCGGCGTGCTGATCCTAGGCCTGGTCTGGGCCGCCTGGCACCTGATCCCGACGTTCCTGAAGATCGGCCTGTTCCCGGAGCTTGAGGCCGCCCCGCCGCTCATGCTGGTCGTCTTCGTGATCGCCTGCGTAATCTACCGCGAACTCCTGACACGCTTCGTCGAGCGCAGCGGTACCTGGCTTGGCGCGGCCGCCGGCCACGCAGCGCCCAATGTGCTGCTAACCGGCTTCATGGCTCTGTCCGGTCTTGTGGTGCTGGAACGTCCCGAAGCCTGGCCGTTGTTCCCGGCCCCCGGTGGTGTCGTTTTCGCCGCGCTGGCACTGGCAGCGGTGTGGGTGCTGCGATCAAAGATTGGGGCTTCGCGACCTGCGTCCGTCGGGTAACTATGGCAGATGGCAACACCGCTCCCCGCCACCGGAACCGACTGGCCGACGCTGAAGGCCCGCATGGCCGAGTACGCCACCGGCGACGTCGCCTGGCGTGACGGCAAGACCGCTGTCTATGTGTTCAACGCTGGCCCCGAGGTCGAGCGGGTGCAGAAGGAGGCCTACACCGCCTTCATGTCCGAGAACGGCCTGGGCCCAGCCGCCTTTCCCAGCCTGGCGCGGATGGAGGCTGAGGTGGTGGGTTTCGGCCTGTCGCTGCTCCACGGGCCGGAGGACGCGGTCGGCACGATCACCTCGGGTGGCACCGATTCCATCACCATGGCGCTGAAAGCGGCCCGCGACTTTGCGCGCAAGGAAAAGGGCGTCGTTGGCCCCCTCAACATCGTGCTGCCCAGGTCCGCCCACCCGGCCTTCGACAAGGCCGCCGCAGTTATGGAGATCGAGGTCCGCCGCACCCCGCTCAACGCCTACCTCGCCGATCCCGAGGCCATGGCGGCGGTTTGCGACGCGGCCACGGTGATGATCGTCGGCTCCGCGCCCAGCTTTCCCTACGGCCTGATCGACCCCATCGCGGCGTTGTCGGACCTGGCCATCGCCCGCGACCTGTGGCTGCACGTGGATGCCTGCGTCGGCGGCTATATCGCCCCCTTCGTGCGCATGAACGGCGAGGACATTCCGCCCTTTGATTTCGAACTGCCGGGCGTGCGCTCGATGTCCGCCGACCTGCACAAATACGGCTACTGTGCGAAGGGGGCCTCGACGGTGTTGTTCCGCACGGCCGCCCTGCGCAAGTTCATGATCTTCGACTTCAGGGACTGGCCCGGCGGCCGCATGGTCACCCCCACCCTGGCCGGCACCCGGCCCGGTGGGGCCATCTCGGCGGCCTGGGCGGTGATGAATTTTCTGGGCGTGGCGGGCTATCGCGAGAAGCAGGGGCTGGTCACCGCGACGCGCGCAAAGATCGCGGCGGGCGCGGAGGCGCTTGGCTTCTCCGTCCTGGGCCAACCGAAACTCGGCATTCTCGCCTTCACCCACCCGGAGGTCGACAGCCAGGCAGTCTGGGGAAAACTCCGCGAACGCGGCTGGTTCACCAGCCTGGCGACCGAGCCGAGGAGCCTGCACCTGATGCTGTCGCCATTTCACGCTGAAGTGGCGGATACGTATCTGGCCGATCTGGCGTGGGCGCTGGGAGAGGTGAGGGGCGGCGACGGCGCGACGGGCGGAGAGGTGCGGTATTCGTGAGGCGGTCGGCGTGTGATCCGCGAGTTTGACACTCATAACGTTATACGTTATATATTGATTGATGCTGCGTAGCTTCCGGGATTCTGAAACCGAGCGGATATGGGCCGGCGTACGTTCGCGACGTCTGCCACCTGACATACAGGATGCTGCGCTTAGAAAACTTCGCTTGCTGAACAGGGCGGGACGTTTGGAAGACCTGTTGGCCCCGCCGGGCAACCGGCTTGAGGCGCTGCGCGGCGACCGCCGAGGACAGCATTCGATACGGATCAATCAGCAATGGCGGATTTGTTTCCGCTGGAATGATGGACACTGCGACGATGTCGAAATCTGCGACTATCACTGACACTTCGGATCAGCTGATCAACCCTACACCGGGAGAAATCCTGATGGCGGAATTCCTCGCGCCCCTGGCCATGAGCCAGACTGCGCTCGCCCACGCCCTTGGAGTCTCGCCGCGGCGTATCAACGAGATCGTACTCGGCAAGCGTGCCATCACTGCCGACACCGACCTGCGCCTTGCCCGCTACTGGGGCATGAGCGAAGGCTTCTGGCTGGGCCTGCAGATGGACTACGACCTGATGCAGCGTCGGCGGGAACTGGGCCCGGCTCTGGACGCGATCACGCCGCGGGCGGCCTGAAGCGCGCCCAGGATGGTGGGCACCTACAGCGGCTCAAAATGGCCTCCCTACGCTGCCTGATCAAGCCGGTCGGCGATTCACATCTTGATCAGCGCCTGCCGGGTCACGCCGCGTCTCTGGGCTTCGATGTCCAGGCACCGCACCATCTGATCGGTGAAGTCTATGTTGACCCGCCGATTGGCCAGCCGGGGAGCCGTGCAGTGGACCAGTCGATGTGGGCGTCGATGTCGTCGCCGTCGTCGAGGCTCGGCGGAGCGATCACCGTAATGGCATTTCGCATCTCCTCCCTCTACATAGGAGTTAGCACAAAGGATCCTAACCTTGAGTAGCCAGCCTTGGACAAAATTGATGTCTCATCCGAGGGCCGAACTTTGGCGACAGGACCGCAATGACCCGAGCGGCAATCCGGTGTCGATCTATCGCGGCTCCACATTCCTCCAACTGCCGAACGGAGAGCGCCGCATGACCCCTGTCGACCTAAGCTTTCGCACGCTGGCCGAAGGGGAAGCTTGGTTTATCTTGAATTGCGGAACCGGCGCGGATTGAGTGTCGGGTGAAGGTTCATGCTATTCAATTAGCAAGCATCTCGAGATCTTCTAGTGCTTCTATTCGTCAGTCGCACTGCATATCTTGGCTGATCGTTTCGAGGTGTGCAACAACACTGAAATGATATTGACGACGGTGTGTATTGATATATTCCATTGTCAATTGAAAATGTCCATCCCGTTTCGTGTAATCCTTAAATTGTCGTCGCTGAAAATACACTAATATTCTGCAAAGATCGGAAAAACTGTCTACATGACTAATATAGTTCATTTATCATTAATAGAGAGCTATCGTAAGGATTTTATAATGGCAGATAATTTTGTGGCCGGTCAAGTAGTTCAACTCAAATCTGGTGGCCCCAAAATGACGGTTGCCGAAGCGGGAATCGATCAAGACAAAGATGCTTATGTATGGTGTAGATGGTTTGCAGGTTCGAAACTTGAGGTTAGTAAATTTGAGCCTGTTGTCTTGATGCATCCCGCTGGAGGAAATTCGCCGGGAAAGTAGTGGCGACGTCACGCGTCATAGCCGAGTGGATGATGCGCGAGTTGGTGCGAGTTACTTATCTCGCTCAAGATAGTGTCGCCTGGGAAATCTCTGACCGCTTCGGCGAGCGGTTCATTTACGTTAACTCGAACGGAAACCCCGCAATCAATCGCGACGTATTGAGGGAATTCGACAGTCTGACCAAGTCGGCTGTTGTATGGGAGTTTGCCAGTCGATTGTGGAGAGCCCGCGAAGACTACGACCTCCCAAGTCGACGTCAACCCTAACTCTGGCGCAAGCGGCGAGCCTAACTGTGAGCTCTCGGCCTGCCATACCCGGCGCTGAACGAACCCGCCGCCCCCTACGCCACCCGCACCCGCGCCGTGCTTTCCGGCAAATCCGTGCCGAACGCGCGCTGGAAGAACTCGGCGACCGTGCCGCGTTCCAGTTCGTCGCACTTGTTCAGGAAGGTCATCCGGAACGCCAGACCGATGTCGCCGCCGAAGATTTCGGTGTTTTGCGCCCAGGTGATCACGGTGCGCGGGCTCATGACCGTAGAGATGTCGCCGTTCATGAAGGCGTTGCGGGTCATGTCGGCGACACGGACCATGGCGCTGATGGTGCGCCGACCCTCGACGGTGTTGTAGCTGGCGGCCTTTGACAGCACGATCTCGGCTTCCACGTCATGGGCCAGATAGTTCAGCGTGGTGACGATCGACCAGCGGTCCATCTGGCCCTGATTGATCTGTTGCGTGCCGTGATAGAGGCCCGTCGTGTCACCCAGACCGATGGTGTTGGTCGTGGAGAACAGCCGGAACCACTTGTTGGGCTGGATCACGCGGTTCTGGTCCAGCAGGGTCAGCTTGCCCTGCGCTTCCAGCACGCGCTGGATCACGAACATCACATCCGGACGGCCGGCGTCATACTCGTCGAACACCAGGGCGATGGGCCGCTGGATCGCCCAGGGCAGCATACCCTCGCGGAATTCGGTGATTTGCTTGCCGTCTTTCAGGACGATGGCGTCCTTGCCGACAAGGTCGATGCGGCTGACGTGGCTGTCCAGGTTCACCCGGATCAAAGGCCAGTTCAGGCGCGCGGCCACCTGCTCGATATGGGTCGACTTGCCGGTGCCGTGATAGCCCTGCACCATGACACGGCGATCAAAGGCGAAGCCCGCCAGGATGGCGCGCGTGGTCTCCGGATCGAACTGATAGGCTGGGTCCAGATCCGGCACGTGGCTGTCGCGATCTGTGAAGGCGGGAACCTTCATGTCGATGTCGACGCCGAAGGTCGCGCGCACGTCGACCTCCCGGTCCGGGGTGAGCGCGATGAGCTTGTCTTCGGATGAGTCAAATGCAGCCATGGTCGGGTTCGATTACAGGCTTGCCGTGGCGGACGCAAACAGGTGTTTGATGCTAAAGTGACAACGGAGGATACAACGATGCCAACAGAAGCGCAAAGCGCCTGGCGGACGATCAGGGTGGCACCCCAGCCGACAGGCTTCGGCGCGGAGATCACCGGGGTTGATCTGTCGAGGCCGCTGGCCACAGATGCCCTGGCCGAGGTGAAGGCCGCCTGGGCTCAACACAGCGTCGTGGTCTTTCCCGGCCAGCCCCTGACCCTCGACCAGCTTGAGGCCTTCACCCTGCAGATGGGTGCCTTCGGCGACGACCCCTATGTCAAGCCGATGGAGGGTCATCCGAATGTGCTGGAGGTGCGGCGCGAGCCGGACGAGAAGGTCACCCCATTCGGCGGCAACTGGCACTCCGACTGGAGCTTTCAGGCCCGGCCCCCGGCGGCGACGATCCTGCGGTCCGAGACCATCCCCCCGGTCGGCGGCGATACCCTCTATTGCGACGCGGCCAGCGCCTATGAGGCGCTGCCTCAGGCCACCAAGGACAAACTGGCCCCCTTGCGCGCGGTGCATTCGGCCAGTCGCGCCTATGGCCCGCAGAGCGCCTACTCGCGGGAGCTCCACCTTCGCGCCATGCCGATCATCGTCAGCCCCGAGGCCGACAAGACCTATGTCCATCCCCTTGTCCGCACCCATCCGGTGACGGGTCGCAAGGCGCTGTTCGTGTCGCCTGTCTATACCGTCGGCATCGAGGGCATGGCTCCCAACGACGCCGACCCGCTGCTGGCGGAACTTCACCGGCATCTGGTCCAGGACCAGTTCATCTATCGCCACCACTGGACGCCGGGGATGGTGGTGATCTGGGACAATCGGTGCACGATGCACAATGCGCTGGGCGGCTATGATGGCCACCGGCGCGTCATGCACCGCACCACCGTGGCGGGCGAGGCGCCGGTCTAGCAGCCCGGCAGGGGGTAGGACCATGAAGATCCAGATTCTGGGCGCACTGGCCGCGCTGGCGATCGCGGGGTCGGCGCGAGCCGAGCCGCCGCCGCCGGCCTTGATGCCGAAAGCGATCTCCGGCTCCGGCTGGAGTGTCATGGATCTGGAAGCCGCAAGGGCCTGGTACATCGACAAGCTGGGCATGAAACAGGTCGGGACCTATGCCCGCGACGGCAAAATCATCGAGTACATCATGGGCTATGAGGGCCCGCCGGGCAGCGCAATCCTGGCGCTGCTGGCCACGCCGCAGCGCAAGCCAGGTGTGAACACCCTGAGCCGGCTGATCCTGCACGTACCCGATGCCAGGGCTCTGGCCGCCCATCTGGCAAAACAGGGGATCATGACGAGCGAGGTTGTGCCGGGCGTGGCCTATTTCCTGTCCGACCCCGAGGGCAATCCCGTGGAGCTGTACACACCGCCGTCGCGCTGAAATCAGTCCTCGAACCGCGTCCGCAGCATCAGCAACCCGACGAAACTGAGCGCCGCGGCGGCGGCCAGATAGCCGCCCACTGGCACCAGGCCGCCGGCGTTCGCCAGTGATTGGGCGATGACCGGGGTCAGGCCGCCGCCGATGATCCCGCCGACGTTGAACACCATCGAGGCCCCGGTGTAGCGCACGCGCGGCGGAAACAGGCTGGGCAGAAACGCCCCCAGCGGACCATAGACGAAGCCCATCACGAACAGCGCCAGTGACAGCCAGGCCCAGACCATCACCAGCGAGCCTGCGCCCATCATTCCGGCCATCACTGCGCCCACGCCGACGGTCGCCAGGCACCCGCCCATCAACACGCGCCGCGAGGTGGTGGCGTCCGCCGCATAGCCGGCGGCGATGATGCCGGCAGCCATGAAAATGATCGCGCCCAGCTGCACCTGCAGGAACGTCTCGCGGCTGTAGCCGAGCACTTTCGTGCCGTATCCCAGGGCAAACGCGGTCGAGATGTAGAAAACGGCAAAGCAGGCCACCGCCGCCAATGTGCCGCCGATCAGCGCGCCCGGATGACGCAGGACCACCTCGGCCATGGGCACGTGGCTGGTTTCTGACTGTTCCAGCACTTTCTGGAATGCCGGGGTCTCGCCGATCCTCAAACGGACCCACAAACCCACGCCCACCAGGATCGCGCTGGCCAGGAATGGCAGCCGCCAGCCCCAGGCCTGGAACGCCTCGGGCGACAGGAACAGGCCCAGGAGCAGGAACAACCCGTTGGCGGCGATGAAACCCACCGGCGCCCCCAGCTGCGGGAACATGCCGAACCGCGCCCGCCAGCCGGGCGGCGCGTTTTCCACTGCCAGCAAGGCCGCCCCGCCCCACTCGCCGCCCAGCCCGAAGCCCTGGCCGAATCGGAGCAGACACAGGAGCGCCGGCGCCACCCAGCCAACCAGGGCATAGCTGGGCAGGAACGCGATCAGAAACGTCGACACACCCATCGTCAGCAGCGAGGCCACCAGCGTCGACTTGCGTCCGATCCGGTCGCCGAAGTGGCCGAACACAGCGGCACCTACGGGGCGGGCAAAGAACGCGACGGCAAACGTCGCATAGCTCTGCAGCAGCTGCGCCGAATCCGATGATTTGGGAAAAAACAGGTCCGGGAACACCAGCGCCGCGGCCGTGGCGTAGATGTAGAAATCATAGAACTCCACCGCTGTTCCGACCAGACTGGCGGTCAGGACACGGCGGTTGGAAGCGCTGCCCGCGCGAGACGTTTCAGATGCCACGGACGTGTCCCCCTGTTGCGAATGACTTCGCCTCCGGAGCGGGCGGGGTCAAGCCGGTTGGCGCCCCGGCACCTTTGCGGCCAGAGCACGACAGCTTGAAGTGGATACCGGTTCGAGCGCCCGTCGTGCTCTAAATGTATGAGAACGAGCCTGTTTATCCGTTTCAGATGGTTCCATCTGAAACGGACAGGCTCTAGGGCGATAGGATGAGCGCTCAGGTCGATCCCTTCCACGCCATCTCCATCAGCGGGCTGGCCCAGCGGCTGAAGGCCGAGGGGCGCTCGATCATCCATATGGAGTTCGGCCAGCCGTCCACCGGCGCGCCGAAAGCTGCCATCGTGGCCGCTCATGCGGTGCTCGATGCCGAGCCCATGGGTTACTGGTCCAGCGATCCCCTGAAAGCCCGGATCTGCCGTCACTACGCGGAGATCTACGGGGTCGCGGTCGAACCTGCCCGCATTACGCTCACCAGCGGCGCGTCTCCTGCGCTGGTGCTGGCACTGTCGGCCACCTTCAGGCCCGGCGATGTGATCGCCATGGCGCGGCCGGGCTACGTCGCCTATCGCAACACGGTCAAGGCGCTGCACATGGTGCCGCTGGAGATCGCCTGCGGGGCGGAAACCCGGTTCCAGTTGACCGCGGCGATGTTGGCCTCGCTTGAGCCCGCCCCCGCCGGTGTGATCCTGGCCAGCCCGGCCAACCCGACCGGCACAGTGATCCCGGGACCAGAGCTGGCGGCCATCGCCGAGGTCTGCGCGGCAAGGGGCATCCGCATCGTCTCCGACGAAATCTACCACGGCCTGAGCTACGACCGGCCCACGCACTCGATGCTGGAGTTCGCCCCCGACGCCATCGTCGTGAACAGCTTTTCCAAATATTTCAGCATGGCGGGCTGGCGCCTGGGCTGGCTGATCGTGCCGCGCGAAGAGGCCTCGCGCGCCGTGGCCTATATGGGCGCGCTGTTTCTGACCGCGCCGTCGCTGGCCCAGCACGCCGCCC
This sequence comes from Phenylobacterium deserti, assembly GCA_945883235.1. Classification (GTDB taxonomy): domain Bacteria; phylum Pseudomonadota; class Alphaproteobacteria; order Caulobacterales; family Caulobacteraceae; genus Phenylobacterium; species Phenylobacterium deserti_A. The sequence goes on from CAMCXF010000005.1 coordinate 47,441, forward strand.
TGGCGGCCATGGACTGTCGCGACGAGCTCGAGGGCCATCTGTCCACCTACCGCCGCAATCGGGAGCTGTTACTGGAGGCGCTGCCGAAGCTGGGGCTGGAGAAGATCGCCCCGCCGGACGGCGCGTTCTACATCTGGGCCGATGTCGGGGCCTTTACCGACGACAGCCTGGCCTTCTGCAAGCAACTGCTGCGCGACACCGGCGTCGCCCTGGCCCCCGGCATCGACTTCGACCCCGCCCTTGGCCACCACTTCATCCGGCTGAGCTTCGCGGTCTCGACGCCAGAGGTCGAAGACGCCATCCGGCGGCTGACGCCGTGGTTCGCCGCAAGAGGCGTGGCCACGTCATGAGGGCCTACCGTCCGGACGCCTCGCCCACCGCACCGGCCACCGTGGCGCGCGCGGCGCATTGAATCAAGGCGGTGCGGGTCTCCGGGCTCAACGCCTGGCTCTTCTCGGCCGCACCCTCAAGCGTGCCGGTCTTGACCGTCTCGACGATAATCTCGGTCAGCCCGCGCAGCTGGCCAGCGTCGAGTTTTGAGCCCAACTGATCCTGGACGCACCCACAGAACGCCTCGCTCTGGCCGGCAACCGTGCAGGCGGTCTTGAGACTGACCATCCCGGACGCCGTGCGGGTGGCCTCCTTCGCGAAGTCTCCCGCGCCGGCCTTGATCGCTGATCCGGCGTTGTCGCAGGCGACCAGGGCCAGACCGGCCAATAGAACAAGACCAAGACGCAGGTTCATCACGATAGAAGTCCTCCAGGCCGACCAGATGCGCGGGTTCCATGCGCCATAGTCGTCTCGCTATCCAATTCCAACTCGGCATCTGACAGATGCGACGTCGCAATGCTGATATGGTGTGGGGGCCTTGACGCGCCACCCCGGGCGCCGTCTCTCCCAGCCGAGCAGGGAGACATACATGCAGACGCGCCGCATCGGTCAGTTCGAGGTTTCCGCCATCGGCCTGGGCTGCATGAGCCTCAGCCACGCCTACGGTGCCCCTCCGCCCCGGGCACAGGCGGAACAGGTGCTGCTGGGCGCGCTGGACGCGGGCTATACCTTCTTCGACACGGCGGCGGTCTATGGGCTGGGCCACAACGAGACGCTGGTCGGCGAGGTCCTGAGCCCGCATCGCGACAAGTTCGTGCTGGCATCCAAGTGCGGTATCACCGACGCCACCGGCACCCAGCGCGGCATCGATGGCCGGCCGGAGACGATCAAGGCGCTTTGCGAGGTCAGCCTCAAGCGGCTGAAGACCGAGGTGATCGACCTCTACTACCTGCACCGTATGGACCGTCAGGTGCCTATCGAGGACAGCGTCGGGGCGCTGGCCGAGCTGGTGGCAGAGGGCAAGATCCGCGCGATCGGACTGTCCGAGGTTTCTGCGCCGACCTTGCGCAAGGCCCACGCCGTGCATCCGATTGCCGCGTTGCAGACGGAATACTCGCCGTGGACCCGCAATCCCGAGATTGCCGTGCTGGACGCCTGCCGCGACCTGGGCGTGGCATTTGTGGCCTTCTCGCCGGTAGGCCGCGGGTTCCTGGCCGGCGGTGTCACCGATGCCGCGAAACTGGAAGAGGGCGACTTTCGCCGTGGGATGCCGAGGTTCCAGGGCGAGGCGTTCCAGGCCAATCTGGCGCTGTATCGAAACTTCGAGGCCCTGGCCCGCGACGCCGGCTGTACGACGGCGCAGCTGTGCCTGGCCTGGCTGCTGCAGAAGGACGAGATCATCGTCCCCATCCCAGGCACGACCAATCCTGACCACATGCGCGAAGATGCGGCGGCGGCCGGAGTGACCCTGTCCGACGCCGTGATGGCTCAGGTGGATCAGCTGGTAAACGGCGACACCGTCACTGGCTCCCGTTACGCCCCGGCTATGCAGGCCTCGGTGGACACAGAGCTGATGCCGACCGAGGGGTAGCCTTGCCTCACCCGCAAAGCGGGGGAGGGGGACCGCGCCCCGTAGAGGGCGTGGTGGTGGGGGCGAGTTCAAGCGACGAGCCCGGTCCCGCCCCTTCCACCGCGTCCTGCGGCCGCGGTCCCCCTTCCCCGTGAACGGGGAAGGCAAGATGTGTGATTCTACCGCAGCGCCGCCGGGAACTTCGGCAGGGCGTCGAAGTCGGCGGGGACGTGTTCGAGGATCACGCGCGCCTTGTTGGCCGCCGCCAGGGCCTCGACCTTGTCCATGCTGCGCAGGCTCATGGCCCGGTCGACGTTGAAGCGGGGGACCCGGCGGGCGGCGCGGCTTTCGGCAATGTGCCACATGTCGCCGGTCAGGATCACGGGGCCGGCCTTGCGCAGTCGCACCATCAGCACCGTATGGCCGGGGGTATGGCCCGGCGTCTGGTGGATCGTCACCGACCCATCGCCGAAGACGTCGTGGGTGGCGTCACCCTCGATCAACACCGTCTTCGAGGTCTCCAGCGCCGAATAGGCGGCGAAGCCCTTCACGTCGGCTCGTGCGCTGGGGCGAAATGCATAGGCGCGTTCATCGGGATCAACGATCCAGGTGCTGGCGGCAAACAGGCCGGCATTGCCGATATGGTCGACATGGCTGTGCGAGATTGAGAGGTACTCGATGTCGGCGGGGGTCAGGTTCAGTTGCTTCAATTGGTCGGTCAGTTTGCGTGACACGGTGATCCCGCCCGGCAAGGTGCCTCCGGGGTTGTCAGCAATCCACTGAGGGACGCCTGTATCCCAGACCAGATCGCCCTTGGGATGGCGGATCAGGTAGCAGGGCACCACCATGCTGGCGGGCTTGCCCTTGTAGGATCCGTCATCGGCGTAACCGTCGGCGTTGGCCATGGTCAGCCGGCCGCAATCCATCGCGTAGAGGCGGATATCGGGCTTGGCGGCTGCGGCGACCGGCAACGCGGGCAGAGCCAGCAGGAGCGCCAGACCGATACGGCGGAATTTCTTCCCGAGCATTGCAAAACCTCTCCCGATTTGTCCCAGACTGCGCTGGTCAGCGAAGCCTGTCACCCCCGCGTCCACTCCGGTTGGCCTACGTCGTCCAGTCGGGTTGCCCGACCGTGCAGCGCGACCTCGCGGAACTGATAGAGCCATGCCGCCGTGGGCGCGTTCACCCACTGGCCGCGCAGCCGCATTTGCAGGATCAGGTTGTCGCCGTGCGGGTGAGCTTGCCGTCGCGGCGACCTGGGATGATCCAGCTCGGCTAGCGGGACGCGCCAGGCCACGTGCACCTCGACCGGGTCGGGGGTGACCGTCAGCTCGGCGTCGGACCAGAACACCACCGGCGTCACCCGATGACCGCCCAGGGTCTTGAAGTCATCCAGCTGACCTAGGGCGGCGTCGCGTCCCAGCGACACACCCAGTTCCTCGGACGTCTCGCGACGGGCGGCGTCGATGACGTCCTCGCCCGGTTCGATATTTCCGCCGGGCAGGGCGTAGTTGCCGGCATTGCGGCGCATGGTCAGCGCGCGCCGGGTCAGCAGGAATGTCGGTGCGCCCTTGTGGGGCGACACTACAACGGCCACGGCTGCCAGCCGCAGGCCGTCTGGCGCAATCTCCCGGCGGGAGAAGTCCGCGAGGTTGGCCGCGATCCGGGATCGCAGGTCAGAGTGCGGAAGTCCGGCCCAACTCACCGGGCGTCGGACGAGACCGCGAAGCCCTCGTAGCCGTTGGCGGCCACCTCGTTGCATTTGTCGCGATAGGTCGAGAACCCGCCGATATAGGGCATGAACACCCGGGGTTTGCCTGGCACGTTGGCACCCAGATACCAGGAGTTCGCCAGCGGGAAGATCGTGGGCTCCGCCACCTCATTGACGTGCTCGACCCAGGCGTCCTGCGCCGCCGCCGTGGCCTCGATGGCACCCATCTGGCGTGCGCCCACCCAGCCGATGCAGTCCGAAATCCACTCGACATGCTGCTCGATGGCGACGGCCATGTTGCACAGCACCGAGGGACTGCCCGGGCCGGTGACCAGAAACAGGTTCGGGAATCCCGCCACCATAAGGCCCAGATAGGTGCGCGGCCCGTCCTCCCATCCGGCCTTCAGGCTTTCGCCGCCGCGCCCGCGGATATCCACCTTGCCGAGCGCGCCGGTCATGGCGTCGAACCCGATCGCGTAGACGATGGTGTCCGCTTCATAATTCGCCGCCGTCGTGCGAACACCGGTCGTCGTAATGGCCTCCAGCGCCTCGTCTCGCAGATCGACAAGGCTGACATTGTCGCGGTTGAAGGTGTCGTAGTAGCCGGTGTCCACGCAAATGCGCTTGGAGCCGATCGGGAAGGATTTCGGCGCCAGCTTCTCGGCGACAACAGGATCCTTGACGATCTCCCGGATCTTTCCACGCACGAACTCCGCGGCCGTGTCATTGGCGTCCGTATCCACGATGAGATCGGCATACCCGCCCAGGAGGGCGAAGCCGCCGACGTCCCAGCGGGCCTGATAGTTGGCTTGCCGGGACTCGGGAGTATCCTCCAGGGCAAGGGTTTCGCCGGGCGTAATCATGAGGGAGCCGAAACCCGTCTCGCGCTGCTCCTTGCGACGTTGCGCCCTGTTGGCTTTCCAGTCGGCCGAAATCTCGGCGTCCACAGGCCCGTTGTGGGCCGGGATGCTGAAGTTGGGGGTCCGCTGGAAGACTGTGACGTGGTCCGCCTCTGCGGCGATGACCGGGATAGACTGGATCGCCGACGATCCCGTACCGATGACCGCCACCCTCTGGCCCTTGAAATCCACGCCGTCGCGCGGCCAGCTGTTGGTGTGCCAACTTTTGCCCTGGAAGGTTTCCATGCCCGGAAAGCTCGCATCGTTCGGCACCGACAGACAGCCGGTCGCCATGACGCAATAGCGGGCCGTGATCGTTTCCCCCCGGTCGGTGGTTGCGGTCCAGCGGTTGGTGCCTTCGTTGAAGTGGGCGGTGACGACGCGGGTCTCGAGTTGGATGTCCCGGCGCAGGTCAAACCGGTCGGCCACGTGGTTGAGGTACCTCAGCAATTCCGGCTGAGTGGCGTAGCGTTCGCTCCAGACCCACTCGTCCTCAAGCTCAGGCGAGAAAGAATAGGAGTACTCCTGGCTCTCGATATCCACCCGCGCGCCCGGATAGCGGTTCCAGTACCAGGTGCCGCCGACGCCGGTCCCGGCCTCATAGATCCGCGCGCTCAGACCCAGGCCCCGCAGCTTGTGCAACATGTAGAGACCGGAAAATCCGGCACCGACGATCACTGCGTCATATGAGCCCTGTTCCGTGCCGTTCATCGCTTTCCGCTCCCCACGTCGCACCTGCGTCAGCATACCCCAGTTGTCGAAGGGTGTAGCCGTTTCGTGGCCTTGGCTTACCTAGGGGGAAGCGCAGCCACTGGATGGAACAGAACACTGTAGTCCCGTTGGAGGCTTCGCGAAGGTCCGCTTGCGGGCCCGAACCCAACGCGAAAGAACGACCCATCCCTGCCGTTCGGAATGTCCGCTCATGGCGAATTGGCAATCCACGGTCCTGCCGGTCCATGGCCGTGCGGGCACCAGGCGTCAGATACTATCCGCGAGGAGGCGATCCACAGTTCCAAGTTGCGCATCGTGCTGCGGTTGCCGTGACTCTGTAGAAAATAGAGCCTCGCTGTGCAGCAGATCACTAGGGAATGTTCTATTTCATAAGGTGTCACCGTGAACCTACGTGCGCGAACCTGGCCATGGATCGTCTTCCTGCCGGCGAGGGACGCTGTCCGTCTGGTCCGACGACGCCACGCGACATTTCCAGCATTGTCGCTACGGTCAGGACGGAGTAGGGTGCTGCATGTTGAGCGCGACGGAATTCTATCCGACCACGATGGCGCTGACCGTCGTCCTCTGGATCGAGGCGGTCGTCTATCTCGGCATTGGCCTCATCGAACTGTTCGATGACTTTCTGGTCCAGCCAAGACCCTGGATGCGCATCAACAACAGGCCGAACGGCTACGTGGTTCTGTCGCACAAGATCGGCCACAAGATGCATGCGGGCCTGTGCATCATCCTCGGCTTCGTCGCCCTGAATGGCGTTCTCGAAAGGGCGGTCACGCGCCTCGAACTCGAACTGATCTTCATCAGCTTCGCGGTCATCATGGCGACGCTGTGGGCTACGCTGCTGCCGGGTCGGCTGGGGCCCGTGGTGTTGGCGATGAAGCCGGAGTTCTGGCTTCAGATCGTCATGTTTGTCCTGTTCCGCCATTTGGTTCGACCGGAGATTCTCGGCCTTTGTCTCGCCCTGAATGGCTGGGGTATCATCGTCTATGTCTTCCACACCCGACGGACCCTGCTGAAACCCTACACCTACGCGCAGTTGCGTCAGGACTGGGTTGAGGCTGAAGGCGAGGCCGCCGCGGCCAAGTTCGACAGGCTGGCCGGGCAGGGGCCGAACGCCACGCCCCCTGTGAAGGGCGCCGCGAGGTAGCGGGCACAGCGCGACGGTGGATCTCCACCCACGCGCCGATACCCGGGATACGATATTTCTGTAGACGGGACGCGTTGCCCACCCCGGAGCTAACCCCCCATTTCTGTCATTCCGAAGGTCCGCTGGAGGGTGGTCATCGGGGACCAAGTGCCGGAATCTATCCGCTAGCGTTTAGATCTTCGCCGGGCGACAGTTTGCATCGGCGAATCCGGGGAAGGTTTCAGGTTAAGTATGACGGCCAACGACCGCCCGGCGCCTGGCACCCGGGACGCCATCCCCGCCCCGCCGACCGGCTTCGCCAGCTATCTGTTCACGCAAGGCGCCTGGTTTCTGGCGTTCGGGCTGCAAATGGTGCTGTTTCCCTACCTGGTGCGGGTGCTGCTGCAGGAAAACGAAATCCGCTTCGGCCTCGCCCAGATGTCGATGCAACTGCCCACGGTGCTGTTGATCCTGCTGGGCGGGTTTGTGGCCGACCGGACCGACACCCGGCGCACTGTATTGATCGGATGCGGGCTCTGTGCCGCGACCTTCCTGGGGCTCGGGGTCTTCGTGGCCGGGGGTCGCCTGACCTACGGAACACTGATCATCTATGCGCTGATCATCGGGACCATCGGCGCCTTCGTGACGCCGGCCCGCGACGCCCTGCTCAGCCGCGTGGCGCCGGGTGGCGTGCACCGGGCCGTGGGGTTTGCGTCGCTCGCCCAGTTCGGTGGCCAGATCCTGGGCATGGCGGTCGCGACAGCTGCGCCACTCCTGGGCCTGCCGGCCTTGTTGTTCGGACAGGCCGCGCTGATGGCTGCAGCTGCTGTAGCGGCCATGCGGATCAAACCCCGTCCGGCGGGTGCCCCAAGAATTCGCGAAGGCAGCGTCCTGGGGTTCATGGCGAGCGAGATCGGTGGAGGCTTCCGCGCCGCTATCGCCTCGCCGGTCATTGCGCCGGTGATCATCTGCGCCGTTGGCATGGGCATGTGCTTCATGGGCGCGTTCGCAGTGTTGCTGCCGTTGATCGTGCAGAACTATTTCCCCAGTGACCTTGTCGGTCCCGCCCGGACCCAGATCGCCACGGCGCTGGGCATTTTCAGCCTGACCTTCTGGGTGGGGTCGATCCTGTCGGCAACCGCGCTGCTGCGGTTCGGCCATATCCGGCGCAAGGGCGTGGTCTATCTGGCCTCGCTGTTCACCGGTGCCTCGGTCCTGGTGCTTTGCAGCATTCCGATGCCGTTCTGGCTGTTGTGCGGCCTGAACTTCGTCTGGGGCCTGGGGGGCGGCGTGGCCATGACGCTTGGCCGCAGTCTGGTCCAGCAGTATGCACCGCCGGACAAGGTGGCCCGTGTGCTTTCCATCTTCACGCTCGGCACAATGGGCGGTGCACCGGCGGGTGCCGTGCTCTACGGCGTCCTGGCTCACGCTATCGGCCCCCACGCCGCGATCCTGTTCCCGGGCGTGGGCATGCTGGTGATCGTTGGCGGGGTCTCGGTGTTCTCGCAGCTCTGGCGACTGGATGAGGCGCATCCGGAGGTGGCTTAAGGCCTACCCCCCGACCAACCCCATCTTCTGCAGCACCTTGTAGGCCCGGATCACCCGCTGCAGGCGGTTCTCGCCGGAGCGGTCGCCCTTGTTGGCGTCGGGGTGCAGGCGGCGGACAAGCACCGTGTAGCGGGCGCGGATCTTGGCCCCGTCGGCGGTTTCGTCGAGGTCGAGGTCGGCCAGCGCATTACGCTCGATCTTGCCCAGCCGGCGGGCCTCGGGCTGGGGTGAGGCCTGGCCGGCACCGTTGAACATGCCGAACGGGTCCTTGTAGCCCTGTCCCTTGCCGAACTTCGCAGCGAAGGCTGCGGCCTCTCGCGAGGTGCGGCTGGCCTTCATGTCCCAGGTGGGCCTGCCCCCGGTCATCAGCTCCTCGGTTTGACGACGGCGAACCTCCGCGTCGGACAGTCCGGAAAAGAAGTTCCAGTTACGATTATACTCGGCCGCATGCGGCTGACAGAACCAGTAGTGCTCGTTCAGCATATCGCGGGCTTTGGGTGCGCGCGCAGTTGCCGCCTTGCTGCAAGCCGGGTGGTCACAGCCTCGCTCGCCCTTCTTCAGGGCATTGACGTCCTGCTCCGCCGCATCGTTTTCCGACGGGGGGCGGACACGGATATCGACGAGTCGAGGCTTGTATTGAAACGAAGCGGCCATGGCCTGATTATGGAGATGAGAAACTTCCCTGCAAGAATTGAAGATGAAGCCAATGGGCGCCATATCTGAAAACATCCGTTCCAAACTTGAGGCGGCCTTCCAGCCGTCGCGTCTGGTGGTCGAGGACGACTCGGATCGGCACTCCGGGCACTCCGGCGCGCGGGAGGGCGGCGAGAGCCACTTCAACGTCACGATCGAGGCCGCAGCCTTCGCAGGCGCCGCGAAAGTGGCGCGCCAACGGATGGTCTATCATGCGCTGGCCGAGGAACTGGCCGGCCCGGTCCATGCGCTGTCAGTCAAGGCCTCAGCGCCCGGCGAAGCCTGAGACCTTGCGTCAAGGCGTCATGAGTTTCGAATAGAAGAGCTGCGGTCGCGTAGCCACAATCTAGGGGATGTCCGCTTGAAGACCACGATCCACGTGAACGGAGAGGCGCGGTCGCTGGACCTCGACCCTCGCACGACGCTTCTCGACGCGCTGCGCGAGCATCTGAAACTGACCGGATCCAAAAAAGGCTGCGACCATGGCCAGTGCGGGGCCTGTACGGTGCTGGTGAACGGCGTGCGGATCAATTCGTGTCTGAGCCTGGCCGTGATGCATGACGGCGACGCGGTGACCACGATCGAAGGCGTCGGCACGCCGGAACATCTTCACCCCATCCAGACGGCGTTCCTGACCCACGACGCCTATCAGTGCGGCTACTGCACGCCGGGCCAGATCTGTTCGACGATCGGCATGCTGAGCGAACTTTCAGCCGGTGCGCCCAGTCAGGAGACGCCGCCCGGTGCCGCGCCTGTGCTGAGTGACGCCGAAATCCGTGAGCGGATGAGCGGCAACATCTGCCGCTGCTCGGCCTATCCCCAGATCGTGGCGGCGATCAAGGACGCGGCGAAGGTGATGGCATGAGGGCGTTCACCTACGAACGCGCCGGTGATGCCAAGGCGGCGGTAAAGGCCGCGGCGTCTACGCCAGGCGCACGGTTCATCGCCGGCGGCACCAATTTGCTGGACCTTATGAAGCTCGAAATCGAGACCCCCGCGCATCTGATCGACGTCAGCCGCCTGAATATGGCGACCATCGAGGCGACGCTCGACGGAGGCCTGCGGATCGGTGCGGCGACGTCCAACAGCACTGTGGCCGCGGACCCGCAGGTCCGCGCCCGCTATCCGGTGCTCTCGCAGGCTATTGTGGCCGGTGGTTCGCCGCAGCTGCGCAACAAGGCCAGCGTGGGCGGCAACCTGCTGCAGCGAACCCGCTGCGCCTATTTCTACGACACCAGCAAACCCTGCAACAAACGCGCGCCCAGAACCGGGTGCAGTGCGCTGGAGGGGCTGAACCGCAATGCGGCGATCTTTGGCGCGACCGACCACTGCATTGCCACCCACACCTCGGACATGGCGGTGGCGCTGACGGCGCTTGGTGCCAACGTCGAGACCTTGATGCCGTCCGGGCAATCGCGAACACTCCCCATGCTGGTGCTTCACCGGCTGCCCGGTGAGACGCCGGAAATCGAAACCTGCCTGGAGACCGGCGAACTGATCACCGCCGTGGTCCTGCCGCCGCCGCCGCCCGGTGGTCAGATCTATCGCAAGGTCCGCGACCGTGCCTCGTACGCAGGTGGTCTGGCCAGCGTCGCGGTGGCGGGCCGGCAGGTTGCCTTGGGCATGGTGGCGCATAAGCCATGGCGCGCCTCGGCGGTTGAAACGGCGCTGGCCTCCGGTGCATCACCGGCTGAAGCCATCGCCGTCGAGCTGGAAGGTGCCAGCCCGCTGGGGCGTAATGATTTCAAGCTACCGCTGGTCGCTCGGCTCGCCGCCGCCGCCATCAGCGAAGCGAACGGGAGGGGCGCATGAGCTCGGTTCACGACTGGACGCCCAATAACCCCGTCAAGGAAAACCGCTCGGGCCTGATCGGCAAGCCGGTCGACCGCTACGAGGGGCCGCTCAAGGTGACGGGCACCGCGCCCTACGCCTATGAGGTGCAGCCGCCGTCGCCGCCAGCCTATGGCGTGATGGTGGGCGCAGCCATCGCGGCCGGTCGGATCACCGGCGTCGATATTGCCGAGGCCGAGGCGACGCCGGGCGTCCTCGTGGTCTGGACCCACCTCAATGCGCCACCGCAAGCTCCCCGGGGCACCAAGGCCCATCCGCGCAGCAGCGCTGGATCGCGACCAGCTCTGGAAAGCGACCGCATCTTCTTCTTCGGCCAGCCGGTGGCGCTCGTGGTCGGCGAGACCCTGGAAGCCGCCACCGCCGGCGCGCACCGGGTCAAGCTGACCTATGCCGCCGACACGCCCGATGTGGATTTCCGCGCCAGTCTGGACCGCGCCGTCTCGCCCTCCGGCGAGGAGGACATCGAGGTTGGCGATTTCGTGCGCGGCTTTACCAGCTCGCCCATACAGGTCGACGAGACCTGGGAGACGCCGATCCAGAACCACTGCCAGATGGAGCCCTGCGCCTCCACCGTCTGGTTCGAAGGCGAAAAGTGCATCGCCCACACCTCGATCCAGATGGTCAAGCCGGCCCAGCACGGCCTGGCCGAAACCCTTGGCCTCCCACGTGACGACGTTCACCTGCTGACCCGCTACATCGGTGGCGGGTTTGGCGGCAAGGGCCAGACCTATGACGACCTGATCCTGGCTGCACTGGCGGCCAAGGCGCTGGGGCGGCCCGTCAAGGTTGCCTACACCCGCCAGCAGATGATGCACGGCACCATTCACCGCCCGGCGACGGTGATGCAGGTGCGGCTGGGCGCGGAAAAGGATGGCCGGCTCAACGCGTTCTCGATGATGACATGGACCCACTGTCATCGCGAAGGCAACTTCACCGAGCACGCATCGAACTTTGCGCGTGCTCTCTATGCCGCGCCAAACCGGTTGACGGGCCACCGGCTGGTCAAGCTGGACCTGCCGGGTGCCGGGCCCATGCGGGCCCCGGGCGAGGCCTCCGGTACGCTGGCGCTGGAATGCGCCATGGATGAACTGGCGGAGAAGCTGGGCCTGGATCCGGTCGAGCTGCGCATTCGCAACGAGCCTGAAACCGATCCGGAGAACGGTCGCCCATTCTCGATGCGCCAGCTGGTGCGCTGCCTGCGCGAGGGTGCCCAACAGTTCGGCTGGGACCGGCGGTTGCCGACCCCGGGGCTGGTCCGCGAAGGCCGCTGGCTGGTGGGCATGGGAATGGCGACTGCGATCCGCGGCAATTTCCTGTTGCCGGCCAAGTGCAGCTTCACGGTGGACGCCGACGGCGTCATCACGGTGCGCCAGGGCATGACGGACATCGGCACCGGCACCTACACCGTGCTGGCCCAGATCGCCGCCGAGACGCTGGGCGTGCCTCTGGGCCATGTGAAGGTGGAGATCGGCGATTCCGAGTTTCCGCCCGCGCCCGGCTCCGGCGGCCAGTTCGGGGCCGCCACGGCGGGCTCGGCGGCGCTGGCGGCGGGCCAGAATCTGCGGACCGCGATTGCTGAACTGGCGACCGGCGATGAAGCCTCGCCGCTGTTCGGAGGGCGGCCGGTGGATGTGACCTTCCAGGACGGCGTCATCGCCATCGAGAACCGCTCCGAAACCCTGGCCAGCCTGATCAGCCGCGCCGCGCCGGAGGGCCTGACCGTCGAAGGCGAGATCAAACCGGCTCAGGATGCGCGCGAGTGGAGCCAGCAGACCTATGGCGGCCACTATTGCGAGGTGGGCGTTGATCCCGTGACGGGCGAGGTCCGGGTGCGGCGCATGCTGGGGGTGTTCGCCGCCGGCCGTATCCTCAATGCCAAGACCGCGCGCAGCCAGCTGACCGGTGGCATGATCTGGGGCATCGGCTCGGCCCTGACCGAAGGCAACGCCGTCGACACCCGATACGGATCGCTCATCAATCAGGATCTGGCCCAGTACCTCGCGCCGGTGCAGGCCGATATCGGTGACCTCGACGCCATCATGCTGGATGAAGTTGACGACAAGGCCAATCCGATGGGCGTGAAAGGCGTCGGCGAGCTGGGCAATTCAGGCGCTGGAGCCGCAGTAGCCAATGCGATCTACAATGCCTGTGGCGTCCGGGTCCGGGACTATCCGATCACGCCGGACAAGCTGCTGGCCGGGTTGATCGCCAAGGGACTTTAGGGTTTCCGGCGCTCGGACATTTCCGTCAGCACACGGACCAGATCGCTTTCGCGGAATGGTTTCATCAGGATGATGGCCCCGCGATCCTGCGCGCGGAGACTGGCCTCGCCATAGCCCGTTGCATAGGCAAAGGGCGTCTTGAGGTTGCGAAGGCTGTCGGCCAGAGGGAAGCTTTGCTGGCCCGCCAGGTTTACATCCAGCAGGGCGCAGTCGAATGGCTGACTGTCTGCCAGCATCATCGCCTCATCCAGGCGTGCGGCGGGGCCAACGACCAGGCACCCCAGGTCGGCCAGCATGTCCTCCAGCAGCATGGAGACCATCATCTCGTCCTCGACGACGAGGACCCTCAGACCTTGCAATGCCAGGGGATCTGTCATTCCACGGACTCCTGCGGGCAGACCCGCGACCGCGTCAACTGGCGCATGGTCGTTCGCATGTCTCCTACCTTGCCCTCGCAAGCGTGTCGCGCAACGGGTGTGGATGCTTGGAGGCTCCCATCGCAACCGCAGTTTCCATGCTCACCGCGCAGCCTTCGTGTTACGTGAATGTTAAGTATTAACGGACTGTAATATTCTTACATCTGCTTCATGACGTCCTATTCACGGGTATTAATGGGATCATCCAAGTATTCATCCCTTGCCGGCGGACAACACCGCCCCAGCACAACCGCTTCGAGGGATAACGACAATGCAAAAGATCAACACGCTGACCAACACCATTTCCAGCATCGCCATGCTGGCCCTGGCCGCCCTGCCGATCGCCGCCCTGGCCACCGGTGCCCAGGCCGCTCCCGCGTCGGTGAAGGTGGCCGATCTGAACCTGGCCAGCCAGGCCGGGGTCACCGCCTTCAACCACCGCGCCGACTACGCTGCCCGCAAGTTCTGCAACACCGAGCTCTCCCTGTCAGCCCGCGCCAACTGCCGTGAAGGCGTTCGTGTCGAACTGAGCGAGAAGTTGGACGCTATCCGCAGCGCCCAGGTGTCACGCGCCGCCACAACCTTCGCCGCCCGCTAAGCTCTCCCTTCGAAACAGCGGACGTGCGAACGGGCCCGCGGTCTCCCCCACCGCGGGCCCAATCGCATCCTGACCAGACGCCGCTCAGGCGGCGTCGACCAGAACCACTTCCGCATCTTCAAGGGCTTTGATTGTCAGGTTCGGCTCATCCATCACGGCGGCACCGTCGCGGGTCTCGAGCCGCAGGCCATTGATCTCGATCACGCCGGCCGCCGCCACCAGATAGGCATGGCGCCCTGCGCCCAGCACATAGTCCACGCTTTCCCCTGCTTTCAGCGTCGCACCGACGACCCGGGCATTGGCGCGGATCGGCAGGACGTCATCCTGGTCCTCAAATCCACTGGCCAGAGTCACAAACCGTCCCGCCCGATCAGACTTCGGAAAGGGCCGCGCGCCCCAACTGGGTGCGCCGCCGGCCTCAGTCGGCTCAATCCAGATCTGGAAGAGCGTTGTGGTTTCCGCTTCCGCATTGAATTCGGCATGCCGGATCCCGGACCCGGCGCTCATCACCTGCACGTCACCCGCTTCAGTGCGTCCCTGGTTTCCCAGGCTATCCTTGTGGGTGATCGCGCCCGTCCGGACATAGGTGATGATTTCCATGTCGGCGTGGGCGTGCGGCGGAAAGCCTGAATTCGGCGCGATCTCATCGTCATTCCAGACCCGGATCGCCCCCCAGCCCATGTTCTTCGGATCGTAAAAGTCGCTAAACGAGAAATGATGACGGGCGTTCAGCCAGCCATGGTTGGCCTTGCCGAGGCGATTGAAGGGGCGATGCTCGATCATGGAGGTAATGGCTCCTTTAGGGCAGCGGATCGCGGTGATCCAGTCAGGGCCACAGATAGGAAATTGCCCCAACGGAAATAAGGCTCTGCGCCGCCAGCCCGGCTTCAGCCAAGGTTCATCCTGAACGCGGTTCAAATGGAGCTACGAGGCTCAACAGAGGTCGCAGGACGATGAAAACGACGGTTGCTATGATCTTTGCCGGGGCTGTGGCCTTGAGCGGCGCGGTCCAGGCCCAGCCCTATCGGCCGGGCTCGGTCACGCTATATGACCAGCCCGGCTTTCAGGGCGCGTCGGTGACGATCACCCAGTCGGCGCCGGACCTTGGCAAATGGCGCTTCAATGATCGCGCCCAGAGCGCCCGCTTCGAGGGTCGCTGGTTGATTTGCGAGCACGACGACTTCAAGGGCCGTTGCCAGGAGGTGAGGGGCGACGTCGCCAATCTCCACACCCTGGGTCTGATGGCGCAGGTGTCGTCGTTGCAACCTGTTGGCCGTCCCGCAGGCCTTGGACCAGGGCGTCCTGACACCCCCCGGCGCGATGCGCGCGGAATTGAAGGCGTAACCACGGTGTTCTTCCCCCGCCCGACTGTCGACGGGCTCGACGTAGCGGCGGGTGATCGCGGCGCAGATGTGTTCTGCCGCAGCCAGGGACTGGACCGAGCCCAGTGGTTTGATTCCAGCCAGCGCGCCCCGCAGGCCATCGGCCCCGAGGGCCAGATCGTCGGGCGCTCCAGCGTCCTGCGCGACCTGCTCTGCCGCAAACCTTGACCGCGACGTACCCGCCTGCCTCTCTCGCGGACGGCGCTAGAAGTTAATTCGAGCAACCTTGGCTCCACTCCCCTTGTGGTGCCGTTGCGTAATTCCAGATTGGCTCCTGCGACGGGAGGTCATGGCCCTTCGCCCCTTGTGGGAGAAGGTGGGCCGCGCGAGCGGCTCGGATGAGGGGTCGAAAGCCGGTTCAGGATAAGTCACGCTGCAATATGGCTCGCCTCACCACCGTTCCGCAGGCTCGCGCTCTGCGCCGCAATGCGCCGGAGACCGAACGCCTGCTGTGGAAGCTGCTGCGTGATCGCAAGCTGGAAGGTTCCGGCGACAGGTCCCGCTCGGGCCTTACGTTCTGGACTTCGTCTGTATGCGCCATCGTTTGGTGATCGAGGCGGACGGCCCGTTTCACGATCCTGAACGGGATGCTGTGCGAGACGCCTGGCTGGCGGCAAAGGGTTTTCGGGTCCTGCGTTTCCCGAACACCGAGATCCAGCTCAAGGACTGGCAGGTCATCGGGCGAATTCTCGAAGTCGTCGGAACGCCGCCACTCCAGCCATAGGGCGGCACGACCCCTCATCCGACCGCCTTCGGCGGCCACCTTCTCCCACAAGGGGCGAAGGGGCATAGGGTCAAGTTCCGCCGCCAATCCGGAATGACCCAGCGGTCCCACAAAAGGCGAAGGGCGGCAGTGGCTTTCGTAGACAAAGTGTGACTGCCTAACGCGGACGGCGACGGAGTTTGGCGACATGTTTCGAACAGCAACGGTTCTTTTTGCGGCCCTGGGTCTCATCGGCGCGGCGCCGGCGGATTTCCGGCAGCTTGATCCCGAAAACACCCTGGTGATCGACACCACAAAGGGCCGCATTGTCGTCGAACTGCGCCCCGAATTTGCGCCACAGGCGGTGGCCCGCATCAAGCTGCTGGCGCGCGAGAAGGTCTATGACGGCCTGCAGTTTCACCGCGTCATCGACGGCTTCGTCGCCCAGACTGGCAACCCCAACAACCGTGACGGGGGCGTCTCGGCCCACCCCGACCTGCCGCCGGAGTTCAGCTTCCGCATCCCGACGGAGACCGCAACGGTGGTGGTCGGTCGCAGCGACGGTCGCGAGGGTTTTGTGGGTGCCACGCCGTTCGCCGCCGTGTCCGCCAATGAACAGCGACTGTCGCCGGACCAGCGGTTGCGGGGCTGGGGTGCCTATTGCCCCGGCGTCATGGGCATGGGCCGCCAGGCCGACCCTGGCACGGCGAACAGCGAAATCTTCTTCATGCGAGAGGCGTCGCGGCGTCTGGACCATGACTATACCGTCGTGGGGCGCGCGGTCGAAGGCCTGGAGGTTCTGCGCGCGGTGAACGTCGGCGAGCCTCCGGCCGTGCCGGACCTGATGCTGCGCGTGCGGGTGGCCGCCGACATTCCCGTCGCCGAGCGGCCCGACCTGAGGGCGCAGGACCCGCGTGGACCGGCGTTTCAGGCCAGGATCGCTGCTCTCAAACGGTCAAAGGGCGCTGGCTTTACCATCTGCGATCCGGAAATTTCGCCGCCCCGGCGCTGATCCGCCTTCGGCATCAGACTCGCGGGGTTGCCATCGGCCGCTGACATGCGCCTGATTGCAGCCTGTTTCTACGGGGCGCGCCGAACTTGAAGTTCCTGAAGTCTCTCAGCGTCCTGGTGCTGATCGCCCTGATCGCGGGCCTGGCCATCGGCGCCGTCGCGGCTGCCTGGGGCGGAGCCGCCGCAACACCGATCATTGAAGCCATCGAGGCGCTGGGCGGGCTCTGGCTGAACGCTCTTAGAATGACCGTGGTGCCGCTGATCTTCGCGGTGCTGGTGACCGGTATCGCCCAGGTCTCCGACGCGGCCGCCACAGGGCGGCTGGCGATGAAAGCCACGCTCTGGTTCCTGGGATTGCTGGCGATTTCGGCGGTCACAGCAGTCCTCCTGGTGAACGGCGTGCTGGCCGCATGGCCGGTCGGTGAGGCCGCCTCCGCCGCGCTAAGGGCCGGAGCCCAGGCACCTGCGGCCGGCATGGCCACAGCGCCGGACTTCGCCGCCTGGGTGAAAAGCCTGGCGCCGTCCAACCCCATCAAGGCTGCTGCCGAAGACGCCGTGCTGCCTGTGGTGGTGTTTGCCATATTCACCGGTTTCGCCCTGACCCGGCTGCCGGACGGGCGCGGGCGGGCGCTGCTCGAGGTGTTCAACGGTCTGGGCGAGGCGATGATCGTCATCGTCCGCTGGGTATTGATGGCCGCACCCTTGGGCGTCTTCGCGCTGGGTCTCGGCGTCGGCCTGCGCGCCGGGGTCGGGGCTGCGGGCGTGCTGGGGCACTATGTCGTGACGGCGTCCCTGGCCGGTCTCGTCATTGCGATTATGGGCTACATTCTGGCCGTGACCGTGGGGCGCGTGCCGCTGGGGCGCTGGGCGCGCGCCACGTCACCGGTGCTGGCGGCGGCGTTCGCCACCCAGTCATCGCTGTCCTGTCTGCCGGCGATGATCGAGCGGTCGCGCGACAATCTGGGCGTCCCGGCCCGGATCGCCAACCTGGTGCTACCCCTGGCTGTCGCGGTCTTCCGGATGACCAGCCCGGCCGTCAACCTGGCGGTCTGCATCTTCGTGGCCAAGGTCTATGGTCTTGAGCCGTCGCCGCTTCAGTACGCGGGTGGCGTATTGGTGGCGCTGGCTGTCAGTGTGGGCTCGGTCGGCCTGCCGGGCCAGGTCTCCTTCATCGTCAGCGTGGCCCCGATCTGCATCGCGCTCGGCATTCCCATCGACCTGTTGCCGATCCTGCTGGCCGTCGAGGTCGTCCCCGACATCTTCCGCACCCTCGGCAACGTCACCGGCGACATGGCCGTCACCGCCATCGTGGCGCGGGACGAGCCGGAGGAGACGGCTGGATAGCTTCGTGGAGTCCTTGCCACCCTCTTGATGTATCAACGTGAATCGGCCCTTCGTCCACCTGAACCGACATTAGTTGCGTCCGCTTATAGGTCGGTTAGCCGGAGGTCTGTTTCCGGGCACCGATCCACCGGGGAGAAACGACCCTTGGCGGGACTCGGGAGGGTCCGCTCAAGGCGGAGCAGACGGGACGGGGTTGCCTGCCGCGCTCCGGTCCAGGAAGAAGGCGAAGCCCCCGGATGGAGCGCCCGTTACCCGCGCCGCGATTTGCGCTACTCTCCGGTTCCAGTTGGCCCCACGGCGTGGATCGCGCGAGAAAGGGCCGTGGGGAGGAACCGGCACATGGCGTCGCTTCGCTTGACTGCTCTGTTGATAGCCGCGGGCGCTTTGCTCGCGGCTGGCCCGGCGCCAGCCCAGGAGCTCAAGGTTCGGCCCGGCACCAGCGCTGTAGAGGGCGCGTCGGGCTCGCTGCAAGACGTGGACGCGCCGGTACCGATTCTCGGACCGCGTATCGCACCCGGCTTCTCGCCGCCGCGCTTCAACGGCAAGCCCGACTTCACTGGAGTGTGGAACAACGAAACCCTCACAGGCATCAGCCGGGCGCCGGTCTTTGGCTCGCGACTTGTCCTGACCGCGGCAGAGGCCCGGATCATCGAGAGCGCCAACGACAACCTGCTTGCCCGCGCCAGCGCGCCCACAGAGGCAGGCGCCACCGTAGAGGACATCGAAGCCAAGGACACCTGCTCGGGCGGCCGCTCGGGCGCGGCCCAGGTCTGCAACTACGATGCGGCATGGACAGCGCCCGGAGACAAGGTGATGCGGGTCAACGGTCAGCCCCGCACGTCCCTCCTGACCACACCGGACGGCCAGTATCCGAGAGCCAAACGTCAGCAGACCGTGGCGGAACAGGAGCGCCGTGCCCGGGCGACCACAGGCGAAGGCGGCTCCAGCGCCGCCGAGCTGAACCGTGGTCCGCAGAACGACAACCCCGAGACACGTGGCCTTGCCGAGCGCTGCATCGTCGTGCGGTCCGATCCGCCGATGTTCGATGGGCTCTACAACAATAATCACTTCTTCCAGATGGGGACCGACCACGTCGCCATTGTCACCGAGATGATCCACGACCTTCGGGACATCCGGCTGAATTCCACCCACCGCAGGGATGACGTGCGGCACTGGTTCGGCGACTCCATCGGCTGGTGGGAGGGCGACACCCTGGTGGTCGAGACCACGCACCTGCCGGAAAGCCAGGCGTATCGGGGGGCGTGGAAGAACCTGAAGGTGATCGAGCGCTTCACCATGGTCTCGCCCCAGCGGATGAACTACCGCTTCGAGATCATCGACCCAACCATGTGGGACCAGCCTTGGGGCGGCGAGTACGAGTTCGTACGCGGCGAGCGAATGTTCGAATACGCCTGCCACGAGGGCAACTATGGACTGGCGAACATACTCGCCGGGGCTCGGGCTGAAGACGCCCAGGCCGCGGGACGAGAGCAGGGTCAGGTGCCGGCGGGGCGGTAGTTTCCTTCCAGGGTCGATCGTGGCCTGACGGTCCGCGAACCCTGGAGCCTGTCCGTTTCAGATGGAGTCATCTGAAACGGATAAACAGGCTCGATTTCATATGTTTAGAGCACGACGGGCGCTTGAACCGGTATCCACTGCCGTGCTCTGGTCAGGCGAGCTCAGCGGAGTCCGCGTCCGGGCATTGCGTGCGGCGCGCACCTTGCGGCCTTGCGAGGCCTATTCAACGCCTTAGACTGCGCCCAGATTTCACGATCCGGCGCGCCAGCCGGGCGGGCGGGGGAGAATCCGATGCGGCGAGTTCTGCGGGGCCCCGCGGCCTTGGGGCTTTCGCTGTCCATGGCACTGGCCGCGCCCACTTCCGCCGGCCCGGTCACCTCGACCATGGACACCTACGACCCCGGCAAGTGGCTCTACTGGGGCGGCGACGCCGGCCAGACGCGCTTTGCGCCGCTGAACCAAATCAACGGCTCGAACGTGGGCCGGCTGAAGATCGCCTGGCGCTGGAGTGCGGATACGTCGGGCGGGGCGTCGTCGAACAGTTACAAGTCCACCCCGCTGCTCACGGACGGGGTGCTCTACGTCCCCTGGGTCAACAACGGCATGGCCGCTATCGACGCCGGCACGGGCAAGACGCTGTGGACCTTCGAGCCACAGCCGGTGGAGATCGCGCCCGGCGCGTCGTTGGCGCCGCGCTCGCTGGCCTACTGGACCGATGGCGCGGAGAAACGCCTCTTCCACAACTCCCTGGACGGCCGCCTGATCTCCGTCGACGCGAGGACCGGTAAGGCGGACCCGAAGTTCGGCGGCCGCGGCTGGATCGACCTGCGCAAGAACCTCACGGAGGGGCGGGCCGTCACCGAGGTGCGCTCGGTCTCGCCCGCCATCGTCGTCGGCGACGTGATCGTCACTCAGGTGATTCCAGGCGGCGCGCGCAACAAGGAGGCGACGCCGGGCAATTTCCGCGGCTTCGACGTGCGCACCGGCAAGCTCATCTGGAGCTTCAACGTCGTCCCGCAGACCGGCGAGTTCGGCAACGAGACCTGGGAGAACGACAGCTGGAAGTACGCCGGCAACTCCGGGACCTGGACGATGATGAGCGCCGACCCGGAGACCGGCTACGTTTACTTCGCCACTGACACCCCATCGAACGACTTCGGCGGGGTAGAGCGGCCGGGCGACAACCTGTTCGCCGAGAGCCTGCTGGTGCTCGATAGCAAGACCGGCAAGCGGGTCTGGCACTTTCAGACCGTCCACCACGGCATCTGGGACTATGATAACCCGGCGGCCCCGATCCTGCACGACATCGTCAAGGACGGGCGGCGGATCAAGGCGGTCAGCCTGCTCACCAAGCAGGGCTTCGTGTTCACCTTCGACCGGCGGACCGGGAAGCCGATCTGGCCGATCGTCGAACGCCCCGTGCCGCAGGGCGGCGTCCCCGGCGAGAAACTCTCGCCCACCCAGCCGTTCCCAACCAACCCCGCGCCGCTTGTGCGCCAGGGCTACGCCGAGGACATGCTGATCGACTTCACGCCGGCGCTCCGCGCCGAGGCCGTGGAGATGATGAAGGCCTATAACAAAGGTCCGATCTACACCCCCCTGGTGGAGCTGAAGCCGGGCCAGAAGGGCACGCTGATCAGCCCGGGTTACGGCGGCGGGGCCAACTGGAACGGTGCCGCGGTCGATCCCACCACGAACATCATGTACGTGCCGGTCCGCTACCGTTGGACCGCCGCCGGTCTGGTCAAGGGCGACCCGGCGCGCACGAACATGGCCTACGTCCAGTCGGGCAACCACGTCGTGGAGGGGCCGCGGGGCCTGCCCATCATGAAGCCGCCGTACTCGGAGGTGGTGGCCCTGGACATGGACAGCGGCCGCCAGCTCTGGCGCGTCCCCATCGGCGGGGCGCCCGACAGCGTCCGCAACCATCCGGCGCTGAAGGGGCTGAAACTGGACTTCGGCCGCATGGGCGCCTTCAACATCAAACCCAGCCCGCTGCTGACCCGCGAGCTCTTCTTTCTGGGCGAGTCCGGCAACATAAGCCCGGGCACGGGCAGCAACCACTTCCGCGCCTACGACAAGAGGACCGGCGCGATCCTGTTCGACACCCGCCTGCCCAGCTTCGTAACCGCCGCACCCATGACCTACGTGCAAAAGGGCCGCCAGTACGTCGTCGTGGCCATCTCCGGCCCAGGCAGACCGGCCGAACTGGTGGCGCTCACCCTCGAGGGTGCCAGCGACAACGGTCCTGCGCCGCCAGGCGGGGTACGAGTCGCCGCGGCGCCGCCATCCTCGACCGCGGTCGCCGCCGCCATCACAGCCTCGCCGGAGGATCTCGCCGTCGGCAAGGCGCATTACGCTACCCGCTGCGCGGCCTGCCACGGCGCGGAGGGCGGTGGCGGCGCGGCGCCGTCGCTCGCCGGGCGCACCGACTTCGGCAACATCGTCCGCGTGGTCGCCCAGGGACAGGGGGAGATGCCGGCGCTCGGCGGCACCATGAGTCCGTCCGAGGTCGAGGCCGTCGCCAAGTTCGTCATCAAGACTTGGCCGCCCGCTCTTCCTGCCGCGCGGCCCTCGCGGGAGGAGGCGGGGCGCTAGTCGCAGCGAGCGATGGTCGGGTGGGGTGGTGGATGGTCCACGGACCTCACGACGCCCGGGTCGCCGCGATTGGCGGGTATATCGTGAGGGTGGTGTCAGTCCTATGAAAACTGCGCTCTAGGCCAACTTCCCCGAATGCGCCTTAGACGAGGGTTGCGTTGCCTGTTCAGCGGGTAGGTCGGGAGCGTCCGACTATGGTCGCTAAGCCAACGACTGCTATCCCCCAACTCAGACCTTCTGAAGGTCTGCTCACAGGCAGGGATCGGCTGCCGCCGTGCGAGGCTGGTTGCCGCCCTCTTGGACGGGTGCCAAACGCCGGAGCCTATCCACTAGCCAAATCCGGGCGACTCCGGCAGGGTCCGCCGCCATGACAAACGAACCTTTCTTTCTAAAATCTGGCGACACATTCCAGCCTACCCGCGCCGGTGTCGGACCATGGGATGCCAACTCGCTGCACGGCCGGGTGATCATCGGCCTGCTGGGGTCCGAAATCGAGCGCCGGCACGGCAGCCCGGACTACATGCCGGCCCGCCTGACAGTGGACATGTACAAACTGCCTGACCTGTCGCCGGTTGAGGTCGTGACCCGGATCGTCAAGGACGGCTACCGGATCAAGGTCATCGACGCCGAGTTCATCTCCGGCGGAGTCAGCGCCGGTCGCGCCACCTGCCAGCTGCTGCGCAGAACCGAGAATGCGCCCGGCACCGTCTGGAAGCGCGAACCCTGGGATGCCCCGCCGCCGATGGACTGCGAACAGGCCGCACAGAGCCCGATGGGCGGCATGTGGAAGATGCGCCCGATCTCCGGCACGATGCGCGGTGCGGAGCCGCGCCGGACCTGGATGGCCGAGGTACGCGAGGTGGTGGGTGGCGAGCCGCTGACCCCGTTCGTCCGGGTGGTTGTGGCCGCCGATTTCGCCAGCCCCTTCGCCCACGCCAGCGATCAGGGGCTGGGCTATATCAACACCGATGTGACGGTCTATCTGCACCGCGAACCGGTCGGCGAATGGATCGGCTTCGAGACCCTGACCCACGGCGCGACAGATGGCGTGGCGGTGGGCGATTGCCTGCTGCACGACGAGCAGGGCTTTATCGGCTCGGCCAGCTGCACAGCCCTCGCACAGAAGCGCAAACTCTGATTTTGCCGCGCGTGCAGCGTGCTGCAGCCGCCCTTCTCCTCCTCCATCGGGGGAGGGGGACCGCGCGAAGCGGGGTGGAGGGGGCCGCCGTCGCCCGGCGCCTATGCGTTCGGCTCCGGCGGTGACATCTGGCGACGGATTGTGGTTGTCGGAGTTCGCAAGGGGGCCAGAATGTCAACATGTGGGGGGCGGCAAGCCGGGCAACGAATCCGGGCCAAGTTTTCCTTAAACACCGTCATCCCGGACGCAGCGCAGCGGAGATCCGGGACCCAGGGGCCCAGCGCACCGCCCTGGGTCCCGGCTCTTCGGCCTGCTGACGCAGGCCTGCGGCCGGGATGACGGGGAATTTTATGATCTGATCAACCCGAGTTCGCTGCCTTGGGGCGGCAAGCCCTCTCCACCAGACTTCGTCTGGTCCCATTCCCCCGACGGGGGAGGAGAAAGAAAGCCGGGCCTGCCATCGTGGCCACTGAATCACCTCCGTGCACTCGGCAGCCCACGAATAGGTGCGGCAAGTATGCTATCGTGCGCCCAAGGACTGCCGACAGGTCCAGGGGAGGCAATGCGATGAGGGTTTTCAAACTGCTGGGCGGCGTGCTGACTGCGATGTTTCTGGCGACCGCGCCGGCCACCGCCGGTCCGCCCAACGCGCTCGACGCCTATGTGGCCAAGGCCGATCCCAGCTACGATGTGAAGGTCGTGGGCTCCTGCAAGGGCGAGGGCTATCGCTGCGCCATCCTGCAACTGACCAGCCAGACCTGGGGCCCCAAGGACGTCGACGACAGGGTCTGGAAGCACTGGATGACGGTCGTCATCCCCGACAAGGTGAGCCATACCAAGGCCTTCCTCTACATCACCGGCGGCGAAAAGGGCGACGCGGCCCCCACAAAGCCTGCGGATCGCTTCGCCAGGCTGGCGGTCGAGACCAGCTCGGTGGTGGTCGAGCTGGATGACGTTCCCAACCAACCCTTGACCTTCGCCGACGATCCCAAGCGCAAGGCCCGCGTTGAGGACGAGATCATCGCCTACCTGCAGGCCCGTTATGCCACGACGCAAAACGCCGATGAGTTGCTCCGCCTGCCGATGGTCAAGAGCGGGACACAGGCGATGACCGCCGTACAGACCTTCATCAAGGCCGAGACCGGCGGCAAGCTCAAGATCGACGGTTTCGTCGTATCCGGTGGCTCCAAACGCGGTTGGACGGCCTGGCTCGTGGGTGCGGTCGACAAGCGCGTCGTGGCCATCGTGCCCATCGTCATCAACGTGCTCAGCGTTGAGGACACCGCGATCCATCACTGGCGGGCGCTTGGCTACTTCTCGCCGGCGCTGCAGGACTACGTCGACGCTGGCCTGATCCCTGGCCAGATCGGCAAACCCGGCCTGGCCGGCGTGAACCTGATCGAGGACCCGCTGAACTATCAGGATCGGGCCACGATGAAGATCCCGAAGTACGTGATCAATGCGGTGGGCGACGAGTATTTCCCGCCAGACAACACCCGTTATGGCTACCACAAGGTGGCCCAACCAAAGCGACTGCGGATGATCCCGAACGCCAACCACTCTACGGCCGGCACGGACATCATGGAGAGCATCACCGCCTTCCACGATGCGGTGCTGAACCAGCGCGCGATGCCGGACTATGCCTGGACGGTGCGTGCCGACGGAGCCATCGTGGTGACGCCGCAAGGGGCACCGTCCGAGGTCCTTCTCTGGCAGGGGACCAACCCGAAGGATCGTGATTTCCGTGTCGACACGATCGGCAAGTCGTTCACCAGCACGCCCCTGACGCGCCAGCCGGACGGGACGTTTGTGGGCGATGTCCCCAAGCCCGCCAGTGGTTACACGGCCTATTTCGTCGAACTGGTCTATCCAAGTGGCGGCAGGTATCCGCTGAAGTTCACCACCGAGGTCTCGGTGAAGCCGGACGTGCTGCCCTATCGCTGGGAGGATGCGCGGCCGATTACGTCGCCGCCAAAATAGGAGTGCAATTGCCGCGGGGCGGGAGTTTGCGTCTCGCGCGGCCTGGCCTATGTGAGGGGTATGTTCTCGCCCACACCGCGCCCGGAGGTCCAGAACCTCCGGCTGTCCAAGATCCGTGAAGTCGCCAATGCCGGCATGGGTCGCGACGACATCCTGGCGTTCTGGTTCGGCGAAGGCGACCAGCCGACCCCGGCGTTCATCCGTGAGGCCGCGTCAAAGGCGCTGCTGGATGGCCGGACGTTCTATACCCACAACCTGGGCCGCCCCGACCTTCGGCAATCCCTGTCGACCTATCTGAGCCGCCTGCACGGTGTCCCGATCGGGACCGACCGACTGGCGATCACCAGTGCAGGCGTGAACGCCATCATGCTTGCCTCGCAGCTGGTGCTGTCGCCTGGCGACCGCACGGTGGTGGTCGGGCCGATCTGGCCGAATGTGGTCGAGATTCCCCGGATTCTCTCAAGCAGCGTCGAGGTGGTTTCGCTCGAAGCCGCCCAGGGCCGCTGGCGGCTGGACCTCGACCGGTTGATGCAGGCTTTGACGCCGGACACCCGCGCGCTGGTCCTTAACTCCCCGAACAATCCCAGCGGCTGGATGCTGCCGGAGGAGGATCGCGCCGCGATCCTGGAGCGATGCCGCAAGTATGGCATCTGGCTGGTCGGCGATGACGTCTATGAGCGGCTGACGTTCGAACGACCGAGTGCACCTTCGTTCCTGCCGATGGCGACCGACGAGGACCGCATCATCTCGACGAACAGCTTTTCCAAGGCCTGGCGGATGACCGGCTGGCGGCTGGGCTGGATGGTGGTTCCCCCGAAACTGCTCGAGGGGCTGGGGGTGCTGATCGAATACAATACCTCCTGTGCGCCGGACTTCGTGCAGGAGGGTGCCAAGGCCGCGCTCGACCATGGGGATGCGATCACCGCAGAAGTCCGGGCGGACCTGACGGCAGCACGTGATCAGGTGATCGGTGCGCTCCGCGCCATGCCAGGCGTTGAGGCCCCGATGCCTGACGGTGGCTTCTACGCCTTTTTCCGGATCGCTGGCCACGAGGACTCCATGGCCACCTGCAAGGCGATGATCCAGGAGGTCGGCCTCGGCCTGGCACCCGGCTCCGCATTCGGGCCGGAAGGCGAGGGCTGGTTCCGCTGGTGCTTCGCCGCGCGTCCGGAGAAGAACGCTGCCGGACTGGCGCGACTGGCGGCCTATATCAACCGGTAGGCGGCTATCGCCACGAGGACCAGATGCAG
Organism: Phenylobacterium deserti; assembly: GCA_945883235.1. Lineage (GTDB taxonomy): Bacteria > Pseudomonadota > Alphaproteobacteria > Caulobacterales > Caulobacteraceae > Phenylobacterium > Phenylobacterium deserti_A. Next base: position 74,058 of record CAMCXF010000005.1, read on the forward strand.
CGCGGCCAGGGTCCACAGTGTTGAGCGAAACGGCTCCTTGCGGGTCTTGTGACGCAACATCTGCTGGGCGACCAAAGCCCCCGCCGTGCCGCCGATGAAGGCCAGGGTCAGCAGGTCTCGCTCGGGCGTCCTGCGCCGTCCAAGCTCTGCCGCGCGCTTGTCGCCCGCAACGGCGATATAGGTTATTATGTTGATAATAAAGAGATAAATTACAAAAAATCCGGACATGGGCTAGTGGTCGTGTTGATGCGACGTTTCAGTATGGCCGGGTGCCGGCTCCGCAGGCTGTGCAGTGGGCACCGGGGCCTCAGCGTTCATCCGAAGGGTAGCGCCCATCAGCCGTGATCGAGCTTCCAGCGACGCCGCCACCGTGTCGCAGCGCGCCGGCAGCGCCCAGCTCATCCACTCCTGGGCCTTGCGGGCCTTGGTGACCGAAGGCCCCGCGCTCCAGGTCTGGCGCCCTTGACGGACCGCCTGGGCACCCACGGCATTGATCGGCCGCACCGAGGCCTTTTCGGCGGCGGTCAGGGCACCCTGGAAGGTCCGGAGCTGGACCTTGCCGTCGCGTTCCATGTCGTCGTAGACCTTGAGGTCATCGGCGAGGCGGGTCCCGGGCTTCCGGAACTGGTTTTCGATGCGGGTGACCTCAGGCATCACCTCGGCCTTCATGTCGAGGTAGCCGCGCAGCGCTCCATAGCACCAGGCGACAAAGGGGTAGTCGTCTCTTGGCGCGCCGTTGGGGATGCGATCTTCAGCAGCAACAGGAGGTGCAGCCGCAATGGGTGCGGCCTCCGGCGTCTGAGCCAGAAGTGCAAGGGAGATCAACAGAGGGGTCATTCAGAGCCTTGTGTTCAGGGAAAGTGTCAGCTTCACGCCCTACCAAAGCCACCGCCGCCGGGCGTCTCGATCTCGATCATGTCATCAACCTTCACCACAACGGAGAAACAGCCGGAAAGTTCAGTAACTTCGCCCGACGCTGCGATCAAACGCTGGGTGCCCACCAATCCGGGCGAGCCGCCCCTCAAGCCCTGGGGCGCATGAATACGTCGTGAACCCAGCAGGGCGGCCTCCATCGGTGCCAGGAACCGGATCCGTCGTAGCGAGCCATCACCACCTCGACGAATGCCGTGGCCGCCAGAACCCTTCCGCACGCTGAATGCCTCGACCCGAACCGGGAAACGTCGCTCCAGGATCTCAGGATCCGTGAGCCGGGAGTTGGTCATGTGAGTCTGAAGCGCGCTGGGGCCGTCCGTGGTTGCTGTCGCACCCCCGCCGCCGCAGATGGTTTCGTAGTACTGCCGGGTCTCGTCGCCAAAGGTGAAGTTGTTCATGGAGCCCTGGCTGTTGGCCATCACCCCCAGAGCTTCATAGAGTGCGTCAACCACATGCTGGCTGGTCTCGACATTGCCCGCGACCACAGCGGCTGGAAAATGCGGCGCCAGCATCGAACCGTCCCGGGTCAGGATCCTGAGCGGCTCAAGGCACCCTGCGTTCAGGGGTATGTCGTCGTCGACCAAGGTGCGGAACACATAGAGCGCCGCCGCATCGACAATGGCGGATGGGGCGTTGAAGTTCGATGTCAGCTGATCGGATGAGCCGGAGAAGTCGAGGGTGGCCTCACGCGCCGCCGCATCCACGGTGATCTTCACCGCGATCTCGCCGCCGCAGTCCATCGGAACCCGCGCCTCGCCGTTGGACAGGCGGTCCAGCGCGCGGCGGACACATTCAGCGGCGTTGGCCTGCACAAATCCCATATAGCGGGCGACGACCCCGGCACCATGGCTCCGGATCATCTCGGCGACCGCCGTGGCACCGGCCTGGCACGAGGCAACCTGGGCTTTCAGGTCGGCGATGTTGCGATCCGGCGCGCGGGCTGGATATGGACCTGCAGCCAGGGCCGTGCGGACTTCGGGGTCCAGAAACCGCCCCTCAACCATGATCGGCAGGGCGTCCAGCAATACGCCTTCCTCGCCGAGGGAGGTTGAAAACGGCGGCATGGACCCCGGCTGGATACCCCCTACATCGGCATGGTGGCCCCGCGCTGCGACGTAGAAGGCCGGTGCGGTTGCCGGTCCCGCCATGAACACCGGCATGACCACAGTGATATCCGGCAGGTGGGTGCCGCCGGCATAGGGGTTGTTCAGCGCAAAGGCCTGGTCTGGCTTCAGGTCAGGATGACGATTCCTGACAGCGCGCACGCTGGCACCCATCGAGCCCAGGTGAACCGGCATGTGCGGTGCATTGGCCACCAGACCTCCATCTGCGTCGAACAGGGCGCAGGAGAAATCGAGCCGCTCCTTGATATTGACCGACTGGGCCGTGCGCTCCAGCGCCGCACCCATCGCTTCCGCCACACCCATGAAGCGACGATTGAACAGCTCGAGCGTTATGGGATCAGGCTTGTCGATGGCAATCGATGTGCGCTGCGCCTGCATCGTTCGCGAGAGGTGGATCAGACCGTCCAACCCGGCGATGGCGCGCCAGCCGGGCAGCAAGGCGATCTGGGTATCGTTTCGAACGATCAATGCGGGACCATCGGCGACGATCAGGGTGTCCGCAGCGATCACGGTCGCGGCGCGCCATTTCCCGTGGGCGAACATCCGAAAGCCCTCTCGCTCTTGCGGGGAGAGAGTTGGGAGTGGGGGTGTCGGCTCAGGGTTTCCGGTCTGGACAGCCCCACCCCCAACCCCTCTCCGCAAGGGGGAGGGGAGCGCGCTGACTTCCACTTCCACAGCTGCGATCAGGATCGTGCGCTCGGGCTCTACAAAGCCGAATAGTCTCTGGTGTCCGGCTTCAAAGGTAGCCTGTGCGCTGGCCGGCTCTGCAAACGCCACGGGCAATTCCGCATCTGCCCCGTCGTAGCGCAGCCGCAGGGTGCGACGGATTTCGCCGACCTCAGCACCCTGAACGGCCATGTCGGCCCGGGCCAGGATTTCAAGTTCGGTCAGGGTGGCCTCAGCAGCAACAAGTCCGGCAACACCTAACGGCGCATCGACACCGGCAAGTCGCAAAGCGGTAACCTCGGCCTGACCGATCCCCCAGGCCGACAGGACACTGCCGTAGCGGGGGCAGAGCACCTCATCCACGCCCAGCGTCTCGGCAGTCTGGCAGGCGACCTGGCCGGCAGCGCCGCCAAATGCCACCAAGGCGTGATCGCGTGGGTCGAACCCCCGCTCCGTAGAGATGCGGCGCACCGCCTGCGCCATCTGCTCTACGGCCACCGCCACGAACCCATCTGCGGCTGTTTCAACATCCTGCGCACCCATGGCCGATGCCAGCTCTGCCAGGCGAGCGCGACTGGCATCAGGGTCGAGGGCCGCGTCGCCGTTCGGGCCGAACACTTTCGGAAAATCCCGGGGATCGATCCTGCCCAGCACCAGATTGGCGTCCGTGATGGTCGCAGGCCCGCCCCGGCCATAGCAGGCCGGTCCAGGATCTGCACCGGCGCTAGCGGGACCGGACCGCGCGCGCATGCCGTCAAAGGTCAGGATCGAGCCGCCGCCTGCCGCCACGGTTTCCACATCCAGCATCGGCGCGCGCAGTTTCACTCCGGCGACCTTGGCGGTGTCTCGCCGTTCCAGCTGACCGGCGTAGCGGCAGACATCGGTTGATGTGCCGCCCATGTCGAAACCCAGAACCATCGCTGTCCCAGCGGATACGGCGGTTCGTGAGACACCGACTACGCCGCCTGCGGGTCCGGACACCACGGCGTCGCGTCCGCGGAATCCCTCTGCCTGAACCAGGCCGCCGGCCGAGGTCATGAAGTAGAGAGGTGCGCCGGCGACCGCACTGGTCACCCGGCGCACATAGGCCTGCAGAACGGGGGTCAGATAGGCGTCAGCGACCGTAGTTTCGGCGCGTGGGATGAAGCGCGGCAGAGGTGAGACTTCCGAACTTAGCGCGACAAACTCGAATCCGGCTGCCCGCGCGATTTCGCCCGCCCGATGCTCATGGGCCGGATTGAGGTCTGAGTGCAGAAAGGCGATGGCCGCTGAGGTGAACCCTGCCGTGACGGCGGCCACAAGACGTGTCCGAAGGGCGAGTTCGTCCAACGACCTTACCACTGATCCGTCGGCCGCCATCCGCTCATCAGCTTCCAGGACGCCGGAATAGAGGGGCTCCGGCTTGGCGATGTTCAAAGCGAACAGGTCCGGCCGCGACTGGTCACCGATGGTCAACGCATCAGCGAACCCGGCGGTTGTCACAAACAGCGTCTTGGTACCCTGGCGTTCCAGAAGCGCATTGGTGGCCACGGTGGTGCCCATCTTGATGGCCTGTACGCGATCCGCAGGAAACGGCACGCCGGGCGCGACGCCAAGGATGCGTCGCATCGCCTCTACGGCGGCGTCAGGATAGGCCGACGAAGCCGAGAGCAACTTCAGCGAAACCTCGCCGTGATCGTCTCCATGACCGATCACATCGGTGAACGTGCCCCCGCGATCGATCCAGAATGTGAAACGTCTGTCCAAAACTTAACCTCTGCGTGTGATTGTCACACGTCCGCCCCAGTCGTAAGGCATGCCCATAGCGAAATGAGCTTCTGGCGCAAAATTGCCGGTCTAGCCGCCCGTAATCTGGACGAGGCGGAATGTGACCAATGCCCACCGGGCCTCCCGGGGGAGGACCCTGCGTTCTCCACCGCTGTAACCGCGCTTGGCGCAAAGTTGGCGAAGGTGGATGGAGAGGCGCAATCGGTAGAGTACGACGCCTTTTCCCTGGTCTTTCAGTCTGATGATCGTAGCGAAGGCAATATCCGCCGACTCTACCAGCTGGCCCGCCAGACTACGCGTGGATTCGAAGGCTATGCGCGTCGGCTGAAAAATCGATACGGCAGTTGCCCGCAGATCCTCGAAGACGTGCTCGATGGCCTCTTTCACATCGCCCGGTCAGACGGCGCGGTGACCGGCGACGAGCTTGCCTATCTCGAACAGGTCAGCGGGCTCTTCGGTCTCTCGGCACTGACCTTTCGACGGATCAAGGCCACCCACCTCGGTGCCGCCAATGACGACCCGTATGTGATCCTGGGCGTGGTGCCCGATGCGTCGGATGCAGAGGTCCGGTTGGCCTGGCGAGGATTGCTGTCGCAATCGCATCCCGATCGGGCGCGGGGGCGGGGGCTTCCCGAAGAATTCGTTGAGGTCGCCGAGGCCAAGTCTTCTGCAATAAATGCTGCCTATGGCGAGATCGTACGCGAGCGGAAGTCTTTGTCGCTTCAAGGCGTGGCATGACGTCACGTAATAATATTTGCCCGGCATCACCAGTTGACGTCGGCATGAAGTGTGACGACATTGACGTATCAGTGAACGGCCCTGTGGCCCGCTGAGGAGCAACGATGGTCAAGGATTTCGCCTCGAACCGGAGTTCTGCACTGCGCAGTCTTGCAGCGCTTGCAGCCGGGTTGGCGACCATTGCGGCTGTGATCGTCGGGGCAGTTCTGGCGGTGTTCGCTGCCGCAACCGTCGCCGTGATTGCTGTCATGGCCTCCGCGCTGCTCGCCTTCGCCGGATTGGCCATGCGGGCCCGCCGGACAGTTCGTGCCCGACGTCGTGGCGACGATGTGATCGAAGCCCGGCACCAGGGCGGCCATCACTGGGTGGCTTACGGCTGGAACGAGCGCCGCTAACGGGTGGCCGCGACGTCAGGCTTGCTGCGCTGCGCTCCCGCCTCTACCCTCCATTCAAACAGACGTTGGGAGGACGCATGTCCATCGGTGTGATTGCGACGATCAGGATCCAGGACGGCAAGGCGGCCGAGTTTGAGGCGTTTGCCTCTGAGTTGGCCGGGCAGGTCCGCGCCAACGAGCCTGGCAATCTGGTCTATTCTCTGACCAGGAGCCGGACCGAACCCAATACATACAAATTCCTGGAGCTCTATGTGGACCAGGATGCACTGACGCTTCACGGCGGCACCGACTACTTCAAGGCTGCAGGCCCGAAGTTCGCTGGCGTGCTCGCGGGGCGGCCGGAAATTGAATATCTTGATGGCGTAGGGTGACCCGACATGGATCTGAACTTTTCACCTGAGGATCTGGCGTTCGGCGACGAGGTCCGCGCTTTCATCAACGAGGCATTTGACGACGAGATGCGCGACAAACTGGCGCAGTCGAAGAATCATCATCTGGACAAGGCAAGTCAGGTGCGGTGGCTGAAGCGCCTGGGCGAAAAGGGCTGGATGGCCCCCGATTGGCCGGTGGAACACGGCGGCACGGGCTGGAGCCTGAGCAAGAAATACGTGTTCGACATGGAGATGGCTCTGGCCGGCGCTCCCTCGACCTCGAACATGGGCACCACAATGTGCGCGCCTGTGGTCATGGCGTTCGGTACGGACGAGCAGAAATCCCAGCACCTCTCGAAAATCCTCACCACCGACGTCTGGTGGTGCCAGGGTTACTCTGAGCCCGGCTCCGGGTCTGATCTGGCCTCGCTCTCCATGAAGGCTGTCCGTGACGGCGACGACTATGTGCTGAACGGGTCCAAGACGTGGACAACGCTGGCGCAATGGGCCGACTGGATGTTCTGTCTGGTGCGGACGTCGACTGAAGATATCCGGCAGAAGGGTATCAGCTTCCTGCTGATCGACATGAAGACGCCGGGAATCACCATTCGCCCGATCCCGACCCTTGATGGCCCGGCAGAGGGCGAGCAGGAGATCAACGAGACCTTCTTCGACAATGTCCGCGTGCCGGTCGCCAACCGCATCGGCAAGGAAGGCGAAGGCTGGACCTACGCCAAATATCTGCTGCAGTTCGAACGCGGCAATCCCTATGCGGCGGGTCTTTCGATGCAGATGCGCAAGGTCCGCAAGATCGCTGGTGTTGAGCGAGCTGACCGCGGCGGCACGATGATGGATGACCCTGATTTCCGCAAAAAACTGTGCGAGGCCGAGATCAAGATCGAGGCGCTCAATGCAACCGAACTGCGTGCCTTCGCCGGCCGCTCGAGCGGCGAGGCCATGGGCGCGGTGTCCTCGATGCTGAAGCTGGAAGGTAGCCAGATGCAGCAGGCAGTTACGGAACTGGCGCTGGAGGCGGCGGGCGTCTACGCCCAACCCTTCGTGCGCGACACCTGGGAAATGCTGAAGCCGGATGGCAACACCTTCCGCGCGGGCCCGGACTATGCCGCAACGGTGGCCCCGCACTATTTCAACTACCGCAAGACCTCGATCTATGCGGGATCAAACGAGATCCAGCACAACATTATGGCCAAGATGGTGCTGGGGCTCTGAGGCCTGGAGGCCTTGGCCAGGTGCGCGGCTTTCGTCTATGTCTTGGACATGCGCCGCTTCGCCCACCTGCTCGGAAGTCTCGTTTGCCTGATCGCTGCATGCGCGGCGACCAGAGCCTCGGCGCGTACATTCTATATCATTCAATCGGGGCCTGAGGCCTGGACGGTGATGGACCCCCAAGGAATCGAGTCGGTTTCCGGGTCGGGCGTGCTTCGCCAAGCGTGGGCCGTCCGGGTCCAGCGCAATATCCTGACCGGCAATCCGCCGCAACCGGGCTATGTGCGGACTTTGTCGGAATATGACTGCGACCAAAGCCGCGTCCGCTGGCGGGAATTTTCGGCCTATTCGCGATCTGGCAGCGCGCTGATCAGCAAGCGCAATCCCAACCCCGAATGGGGACCTGCAACTGAAGCGGGGGAGTCCTATGCCGCGTTTAAGGTGGTGTGCCAAAGCGTCGGCGGTGATGCCGTAGTCTCGGCCGACAGTATCGCCAAAGTTGTGATCAGCCTTATGGCCTCCTGGGATCCCCCGCTCCCGTTAGCGGTGGTGCCGCCGGCGAAGGTCGCACCATCGGCTACGGTCCCGCTGAAGGGACCGGCGAAGAAGCCTTCGAGCGTCGCGTCAGTGAAGGCCCCTGCGACCAAGGGACCTCCGGTCGTCCGACCCAAGGCACCTTGACGCGCTCCGGGTTCCTACTTCGCAAGCTGCCCGCGCACGGCACCGCCTCTGAATTCCGCATTGTGGACGTTGACATAGTAGCCGCCCGGGTTGGCCAGCATGTCCGTCACCACGGCGGCATCCACAGTCGCACATCCAGCGCTCTTGCCCGCAGCATCTGGCGAGGTCAGTGGTACGGCCACCGGACCGGCAGCGTCCGCTCCGCCCTTGTGTATGTGTGCCATGGTGGCGGCAGCGATGCCCTCGACCATCAGCGTGTAGCAAACCTGGGATTTGCCGGCGTCGATCTTGAGGGTCGCATGGCCCATGCCATCGGGGTCGCCAGCCGCAGGCTTCTCGGCCATTCCCATAAGATGAGCGGAGAGCGCGACTTCCGCCGCCGTCACCGGGGTTGCGGCGAGCCCGCCAGTGGCGAGGGCGACCGCGACAGACCAAGCTTTGATGTGCGTCATAGGTAACTCCGTTGCGCCCCGACTTGAGCCGGGGTACGGAACCCTAGTCACACCTGTCCGTCAATCGACGAAGAGATCAATTCCGCGTTGGGATGATCACCGGCAGGTACTCATAGCCCTTCACGAACGACGACGGCACGCGGCGTGGCGGGCCCATCACCTCGATTTTCGGGAATCGCTTGAGTATTTCTTCCCAGATGATCTTCAGTTGCAGTTCGGCCAGACGATTGCCGACGCAGCGGTGGATGCCAAACCCGAACGAGAGGTGTTGACGCACCCGGGGCCGCTCGATCCAGAAGTCGTTGGGGCGGTCGATAACCTCTTCGTCGCGGTTGCCTGACACGTACCACATGGCGACCTTATCGCCCTTCTTAATGGTCTTGCCGCCCAGTTCCACGTCCTGCAAAGCCGTGCGGCGCATGTAGGCCAGAGGTGTCTGCCAGCGAATGGTCTCCGAGACCATGGCCGGGATCAGGCTGTGGTCTGCCCGCAGCAAGGCTTCCTGGTTAGGGTTTTGGCTCAACGCCAGGATCGAGCCGGTGATCGAATTGCGCGTCGTGTCGTTACCGCCGACGATCAGCAGGATCAGGTTCCCGAGGTACTCCATCCGGTCCATGTTGCGGGTAGACTCCCCATGGGCCAGCATCGAAATCAGGTCCGGTTGCGGGGGAGCATTCACCCGCTCGTTCCAGAGCCGCATGAAATAGTCGACGCACTCGAAGAGTTCGGCGCGCCCTTCGGCCTTGGCGACCTCGGGGTCATTGGAACTGAACAGGCCGCTATTCGGGGCCGCCGTGGCCACGTCGGACCAACGGGTCAGCTTGCGGCGATCTTCCCAGGGGAAATCGAACAGGGTCGCCAGCGTCATGGTGGTCAGCTCGATGGAAACCTTGTCTACCCAGTTGAACTCCTCGCCGATCGGCAGGCTGTCGAGAATGGCACCAGCGCGCTCCCGGATCACCGGCTCGAGGTTCATCAGCTGGGCGGGAGACACCGCAGGACTCACGGTCTTGCGCTGCTCGTCGTGCTTGGGCTGATCCATGGCGATGAACATGGGCAGGGTGAAGTCTTCGTCAGGATCCGGCAGGACGATCGTCGGCTCCGACGAAAAGGCCTCGTGGTTCGTGTCCACGGCCATGATGTCGTTGTACTTGGTAATCGACCAGTAGCCGCCGATCTCCGCCTCCGGCGAGGTCGACCAGTGGACCGGGTCTTCCTTCCGCAGCCGCTCGAAGTACGGCCACATGGTGTCGTTGCGGAAGAGCTCGGGATCGCTCGGATCGATGTCCGCCAGCGGCATGTTGTACGCGGCCTCACGGGCTGCGCGTTTCAGATCGATGGCGCCGTCGTCCATGGCTCACCCTCCAGTGTCGCGGGTCGAAAGCGCCCGCTGAATGATGGACGATACGATGAGCGTGCGAAGGTTCTGAGTCAATTAAGATGACGTGGGCGTCAACTTCCAGTGACGACTGATTGAGCCTTCAGGAAATCTGACGTGGCGTCTTGCCGATCAACGGATAAACAGACGTTTGAATTTTTACCCATACAGGTGCCCGCATGGCCTCCGACGTCCTCTTCTCGCCTTTCGCCCTCAAAGGTCTGACGCTCCCCAACCGCATCGTCATGGCGCCGATGACCCGCTCGTTCTCGCCCGGGGGCGTGGCAACGGAAGAGGTGGCCGCTTACTATCGCCGTCGCGCCGAGAACCAGGTGGGCCTGATCATCACCGAAGGCACGGGCGTGGATCGCCCGGCGTCCCTGAACGATCCGAACATTCCGCGGTTCCATGGTGAGGCTGAACTGGCCGCCTGGAAGCGTGTTGTAGATGAAGTCCACGCCGTGGGCGGCCTTATCGCACCCCAACTCTGGCATGTGGGTGCCGTGCGGTCCCGCAGCGAGACCTGGCAGCCGTCCGGCCCCTATGACAGCCCGTCCGGCTACTCCAGCCCCGGCAAGCAGTTCGGAGAGGCGATGAGCGAGGAAGAGGTCGCCGACGCCATCCGCGCGTTCGCCGACGCCGCCGCCAGTGCCAAGTCGCTGGGCTTCGATGCCATCGAGCTTCACGGTGCCCATGGCTACCTGATCGACCAGTTTTTCTGGGACGGCACCAATGTCCGCGAAGACGCCTACGGATCCAAAGAATTGCCCGGTCGGGCCCGCTTCGCCGCCGACATCCTGCGCGCCGTCCGCAGGGCCGTGGGACCGGACTATCCGGTGATCATTCGCGTCAGCCAGTGGAAGCAGCAGGATTTCACGGTCAAGCTGGCCCACGACCCCAAGTCGCTGGAAGCCTGGCTGGGCGCCCTGGTCGATGCCGGTGCCGACGTCATCCATTGCTCTCAGCGCCGGTTCTGGGAGCCGGAGTTCGACGGTTCGGATCTCAATTTCGCGGGCTGGACCAAGAAGATCACCGGCGTTCCTACCATCACCGTAGGGTCTGTGGGCCTGAGCGGCGACTTCATCGGCGGCTATGCGGGCGAAAAGTCCGAGCCCGCATCACTCGACCGGCTGGAAGAGATGCTGGACCGCGGCGACTTCGACATGGTCGCCGTCGGCCGCGCTCTACTGCAGGATCCCGAGTGGGTGGTGAAAATCCGCGAGGGCCGCCACAGCGAACTCTCCGCCTTTGACCGGACGGCGATGGCGACGCTGTACTAGTCGGGGCCCGGGCCGTCATCTGGGCCTGGGCCGCCGGGGTCGATATTCCCACTATGTGGGGCCCCGACGGGTCGGCCGAAGATCACCATCAAGCTTACAACGAAAATGACCCCGCCTCCGATCGCCAAGCTTATGAGTACGACTTGATCCATCGTGTCACCCGTTGAAGTTCAGCTTCAGACCCGGCCTTGGCCACCTTGCCTTGAACAGCTTTCCGGTCGCCGAGGCGGTGATCCAGGCCGTCGACATATCCGCCCCGCCGAAGCAGATGTTGGTCACGATCAGGTCCGGGAATGGGTAGTGCTCGGTCGTTCCGGACGGGCCAAAGGCCGTGATTCCCCCGTTGATGATGGTGGCGACGCAGACCTTGCCGTTTGCCTCCACCGCCAGGCTGTCCAGCAACTGATAGCCGGGCAGGTTGCAGATCACCCGGCCCGGCGCGAACCCGGCGTTGGGAGCCAGAACACCGGGCTCTGCCACGTCAAACGCCCACAGGCGGCCCAGCTGGGTATCGGCCACGTAGACCACCGTTTCATCTGGCGACAGGCCAATACCGTTGGGGCTGATCAGGTGGCCTTTCTGACGGCTGATGTGGCTGCCGTCGGTGCGGGCGTAATAGACCGCGCCATTCTTGCGACCCTCCGGCGTTGAACAGCCGTGATCGGTGAACCAGAAGCCGCCGGCCTTGTCGAAGACAAGGTCATTGGGTCCGACCAGTCGTTGGCCCTCGCAGCTGTCGTACACCGTCGTCAGCGCACCCGTCGTCAGGTCAAAGCGCTGGATCGACCCGCCGGTGTGTGACGCCGGCGTTGGGCCGGGAATGGTCAGGCCGCCGTTGTCCAGCCACTCAAACGCGCCACCGTTGTTGGTGATCCAGATCGCCCCGTCCGGGCCGATGGCCGCGCCGTTCGGGCCGCCACCGGTCTCGACCACCAGTGTTTTGGTGCCATCCGGCGCTACCCGAGTCAGCCGCCGTCCCTTGATCTCGGTCAGGATCACCGAGCCGTCGGCCATGGCAATCGGCCCCTCGGGGAACTCAAAGCCTTCCGCGACCAGTTCGATGTCCATGGTGGTGGTCTCCGATTTGAGTGTTGAGAGTGACCATCGCGCCGGTTCAGCGGCGTTCCAGCACCCGGAAAGTAAACGCGAACTCGTCCTCTTCGCCCGCCTCGTAGCGCTGGGACCGAACCTCGGTCCAGCGGGTCTCGTCGATGGGGGACAGGACCACGTCGCCCTCGACGTCGGCGTCCACCTCGGTGAGGTACAGTCGCCGTGCCTTGGTCAGCGCGATCTCGAAGATCGAGGCACCGCCGATGACACAGACCTCATTGACGCCGTCTTCCTCGGCCTGCTCGCGGGCGATGGACAGCGCATCCGAGAAATCCTCACACACCACCGCGCCTACCGGCTCAAACGACCCGTCGCGGCTGAGCACGATGTTGGTGCGGCCTACCAGCGGCTTCTTCGGGAGACTGGTCCAGGTCTTGCGGCCCATGATCACCGGCTTGCCCATGGTGGTGGCCCGGAAGATCGCCATGTCCGACTTCAGGCGCCAAGGCAGCTTGCCGCCGCGACCGATGACGCCGTTGCGGGCGCGGGCGATGGGGCCGGCGGAGAGGATGGCGGGGGGCATGGGGCGGTTTTACGCCACCGGCTCCAGCCAGGACAACCACTTGCGTCGCACAGCCTCTTCCGGATCGATCCTGAAGCGGCGGCAATAGAGCAGCAGCATGCACAGAACGTCTGCCGCCTCGTCGCTGCGGTCCTGCTCGGTGGCCGTGCCCCGTCCACGCCCGGACAGCCGCAGGTGGGCCTGCGACAGTTCGCCCAACTCTTCCTGCAGCTTCAGCAGGAACCAGTCATCATTGCGGTCGATGTCGTACTTGCCGGCATAGATGTCGGAGATCTGCTCGGCCGCATCGGAGACGCCGGAGAGGGTCAAGGGCGAAGGCGTCACTAGACTGCGATCGGCGCTGAAATCGAAGGGTGGGCGGTGTAACCTTCCAGCTTGAAGTCCTCATAGTCGAAGGCCGTCAGGTCGTCCTTGTCAGCCACATGCAGGACCGGCAGCGGCATCGGCTCGCGGGTCAGCTGCAGCTTCGCCTGGTCCAGATGGTTGAGATAGAGGTGTGTGTCGCCCAAAGTGTGCACGAACTCGCCGGGCTCATAGCCGGTGACCTTGGCCATCATCAGGGTCAGCAGAGCATAGCTGGCGATGTTGAACGGCACGCCCAGGAAGACGTCGGCAGAGCGCTGGTAGAGTTGGCAGCTTAGCTTTCCCTCCGCCACGAAGAACTGGAACAGGCAGTGACAGGGCGGCAGGGCCATGTCGTCCACGTCGGCCGGGTTCCAGGCCGAGACGATGTGACGCCTGCTGTTGGGGTTGGTTTTCAGGCTGTGAACGACCGCCGCGATCTGGTCGATCACCCGACCGTCCGGCGCGGCCCACGAGCGCCACTGCTTGCCATAGACCGGGCCAAGCTCCCCGTCGGCGTCAGCCCATTCATTCCAGATCGAGACGCCGCGCTCCTGCAGCCAGTGCACATTGGTGTCGCCACGCAGGAACCACAACAGCTCCAGGATGATCGACTTCTTATGCAGCTTCTTGGTGGTCAGGAGCGGGAAGCCCTTGGTCAGGTCAAACCGCATCTGGCGCCCGAAGACGCCCAGGGTGCCTGTGCCGGTCCGGTCGCCACGCTGCACGCCATTGGCCAGAATGTCCGCGAGCAGGTTCAGATACTGCCGCTCAGGGTGGTCGGCAGGCGCAAGGCCAAGGCTGGCCGGAGAGACGGGGGCGTTCATCAGGATACAACCTTGCCCATCCGGCGATTCTCCAACAGCCCAATCGACGCCATGCACAGCCTCGTCCACAGACTGATTCGCCTGGTCAGCCTGAAAAGCCGCCGCCATCCAGAAAGACATGCTCCTCCGCCGTGTTGGTGCGCCCCAGCAACGGATTGCGGTGCGGGAAGCGTCCAAAGCGGGCAATGATGTCGCGGTGGATCCGGGTCCACTTGATCAGTTCGCCATCGCCCAGATCTTCGGCCAGATGCACGCCATACTCCTGGTCGCCCAGGTCTTCGGAGTGTTCGAACGGCAGCAACAGGAACTGTCGCATGTCGGCCTCCACGACGTGGTGCCAGCCGCGTTCGGTGGCGACGCGCGCAACCGCGCGGGCCTTGGGATCGGTGGCAAAGCTGTGCGCCGAGCCGCGGTAGAGATTGCGCGGGAACTGGTCCAGCAGGATCACCAGCGCCAGAGCACCCTCCGGCGTGTGTCCCCAGGTGTCGTATTCCCCGCACGCGGCGCGATGGTGCACGGGTTCGAATTTCAGCCGGATGGCGTCGTCGAAGCGCTCGCTCTTGACGAACCACTTCGCAGGACCGGCGTTCCGCCAGAACCCCAGGACATCGTTTGGCGTGGCGGCCAACCCAGCCTCCTTGTTGCGGTCGCCGGAGGGGAACCCTTCCCGGAGCCTTCTGTGTTTCGCGTGACTCGATAGCCAGCCCACACCACCACCCTGTAGATCGGATATGTGAACCCGTTCAAGCGCGGTTCACCCGATCCCTGTGCATCCTGCTGCTCAAGGGACCAAGGGCCGTGCTCCACGGCCCAAGATGGAAGACCGAGACGATGAAGTTCGCAACCACCGCATTGGCGATTGTGCTGCTGGCTCAGGCCGCGCCGGCGCTGGCACAGCGCGACGAGATCGAGCGCCCGGAGCCGGCGGAAGCGCAGCGCGCCGAGCGAAGTAATGAAGCTCCACAAAGCGTCCAGCCGAGGGGTGCCTCGCGCGATGATGGCTTCCGGAACGGAGGCTCCCGCTACGACGAGGACGGTCGTCGTGGCCTCGACGCACCGAAGCCGCCGATCGCCTCCGATGCCCCGCAGCCTCCAGCAGCACCGCAAGGCGGTGGCCGCGGCCGGGGCGGATGGGTTCCGGGCGACTCGGTCGGACGGCCGGGGCCCTGGACCCCGAACACCGGGCGCGGTTACAGCCCGAAAGATCAAGGCAGCCCGCGTGTCGATGACCGCCGGGTCGACGGTGACCAGGCGAATGACAATCGCGGTGATCGCCGGCATGACACGCGCGGCGATGGTCGCGGGACCCGGGATCGAAATGGCGAAAGAGACGACCGGCGCGGCGACGGCCGCCGGGACTGGGATCGCGGGAACAATGATCGACGCGACTGGAACCGCCGTGATCGCGACAATCGCTACAGTCATTGGCAACGCGGGCGCTATCCGTCCGTCTACTTCAGTTCCAGCCGCTACCGCTACGCGTGGCGGCCACCCAGCGGCTACTACGCCTACAGCTGGGGTTTCGGCGACTTTCTGCCGCGCACCTGGTTTGGCCCGGGGTCCTGGCTGATCGATCCGTGGCGCTATGATCTGCCACTGCCGCCGCCCGGCTATGACTGGGTGAGGGCAGGCTATGACGCCTTGCTGATCGACGCCTATTCCGGGCGCATCGTCCAGGTGGTGCGCAATGTGTTCTGGTAATCAGCTGGCGCGACAGGCGGCACAGAGGCCGCGGGCCTCCAGGGTAACCTGGCGCACAGTGTAGCCGGCCGCCTCGGCGGCGGACAATTGGGCGGCGAAGTCGGGGGCGAACTCCTCGGCCTCGCCGCAGCAGTCGCAAATCAGAAACGCTGCGGCATGCCCGCCTTCCAGCCGGCAAGGCACATAGGCGTTCAGGCTCTCGATGCGGTGCGCAAAGCCCAGTCGCTCCAGGAACTCCAGCGCACGATAGACGGTCGGCGGCTTGGCGGACCCGCCATCCGTCCCGAAGGCGGCGATCAGATCATAGGCCTTTAGGGGCGCGTCAGCCTTCAGCAACAGTTCAAGCACACGGCGGCGCGGCGCGGTCAGCCGCTCCTGCACTGCCGTGCAGCGCGCTTCTGCGGCCTGCAGGGCAGGGCCCAGATCGGCGGTCTTCAGCCCGTGGTGCAGGTGCTGATCGTGATGGCTGCAGGCGTCCGGCATGGCGTCGAGCTAACCCCGTTCAGACGCCGACGGCAACGTAATTGGTCGCGAGCGCCGCAGGTGGCGCTATGCGTCTTCGGTTTCCGAGGGGCCTGGACCTTCGCCAGCTTCAACCGCCTTCGGTTTGCGACGGCGAACACGGACCGGCTTTTCGACATCGGCGTCTGCTGCCGCGGCCGACGCGGGAACGGGGCGTGCTTGCAGGAACGCCGGCGCATGGCTGGCGCCGCCGTCAGAATCGCGCAGCATGGCTCCGCCGCGGGGTTCGACCGCCTCTGGAGCCGCAGCCTGCACGACAGGCTGCGGATCACGCTCGACGCGTTCCGGACGATCATTCCGGTCCTGGCGGTCGTAGCGCTCACGACGCGGCTCTTCGCCCTCCGTGCGAGGCGTATCGGCGCGAGGTGCATCAGCGCGGGGCCGGTCATCGCGAGGCCGGTCGTCGCGGGGTCTGTCGTCACGCGGGCGGTCATCGCGATTGCGATTGCGGTCACGGTTATTGTCACGCCCGTAGCGGTCGCGGTTGCCGCCTTCATTGCGCGGGCGATCATCGCGAGGCCGATCATCACGTGGACGGTCATCGCGAGGTCGTTCGTCGCGGGGTCGTTCATCGCGCGGCCGCTCGTCACGGGGGCGATCTTCCCGGGGCTGCCAGTCATTGCGATTGCGCGGCTGTTCACGAGGTTCATTGTCCTCGGCTGGGTCGCCGGCCGCCGTTGCGGCCTCATCGGCGGCCAGAGCCTGGGCCTGACCGGTTTCGTCTTCGAAATCGATGTCATAGCCCGATGAAAAGTGGTCGCGTCCCAGAATTTCGCTGGCCGGCCGGTTTGGCTGGATGGCGCGAAGCAGGCGGAAATAATGTTCAGCGTGCTGGAGATAGTTTTCCCCCAGGACCCGGTCACCGGCGGCGTTCGCGTCACGCGCCAGCTGCTGGTACTTTTCGAAAACGTGTTGCGGATTGCCCCGCACCTTGACGCCTTCGGGACCGTTGGAATCAAACGCCCGGTTGGCATTTTGCGTTGGCTTCGTATTGCCGCCGCTACTGCCACCACTGCGATTGCGCCCACGTTGGCGCTTCATACCTTTGAAATCTCTCATACTTTGAAAACCGTTCGGCTCTTTCCTGAGCGCCAGTTCGGCGGCTATGCCTTCAGCTTATCGGGCCTCCGGCCCGGTCAGAATGTTGAAGACGCAAGTGTTCCCCGTCTTCCACCCTTGATCTCATCAGCGAGAGGCCCTTTTTGAGGAAAGCGTCACGCCTGTCGGGCCGGGCGGGCGTCCCTTGAGGGAACGCGTCTACCTACAACACCGACGAATTTGGGTGGAGACGACGCAAGATGTAACGGGTCAGGTCGCGGTTTCCAAGGGCTTTTTCTTGCCGACGACAACACGGTCGCGGTCACTGAGGTCGCGGATGGTCTGGACACCCTGGGCCCCGGCGTTTCGAAACAGCGTTTCGACGGGCTCCTTCTGGTCAAATCCAATCTCGACGGCGAACCTGCCGCCGGGTTTCAGAACCCGTAGAATCTCTGGCGCCAGCGTCCGGTAGTGATCCAGGCCATCGGGTCCGCCCTCCAGCGCCAGACGCGGCTCATGATCCCGAACCTCTGGTTCCAGGGTCTCGATCACGTGGTTGGCGATATACGGCGGGTTGGACACCACGAGATCAAATGTTCCGTCGTCCAGGATGGCCGACCAGTCGCTGCGCAGCAGGGCCACGCGGCCGGCCAGACCCAGCGCCGCCGCATTGTCACGCGCGACGGCCAGGGCTTCCTCCGAGATATCGATGCCCAATCCCTTTGCCGCCGGGCGCTCGGCCAGCAACGCCAGCAGGATCGCGCCTGACCCCACGCCCAGATCGAGGATTGACCACGCCGCGTGTTCCGGAAAGTCACGTAGCGAATACTCCACGACTGTCTCCGTATCGGGTCGTGGCGTCAGAACATCGGCTGTGACGTTCAGCATGATCTTCCAGAACCCCTTGCGACCCAGGATGTGGCTGACCGGCTCGCGGCGTTCGCGACGCGAAAGGTAGTCATCCAGTATTGCTTCCTGGGCTGGCGTCAGCAGCCGTTGGGGATCGGTGACGATGTCCACGCGTGTTGCATCAGCGGCAGCCTCCACCAGCAGTCGCGCGTCGATCACCGGGCCCGCAATTCCGGCCGCCGACAGCCGCGCCTTGGCCTCGCCCCAGGCCTTCACCAGCGTCAAGCTCATGGCTTGGGCTCGGTCACAGCGTCACCCAGGCTGACCCGGCCTGCCGTCGACATCTGGATATAGATTCCGCAGAACATGTGGCCATAGTGGTCGAACAGGGCCTTCACGACATCGTGGTCCCGAACTGCGGTCGTAGGGTCAACATGCGTCGCCGCGCAGCGGACAATCGGCTTGAACACCTTGGCACGTGCCCATCCCACCATCAGGTCACGACCCGACCAGTCGTTTTCCACCCAGGCCGGCCAGCCCTCGACATAGAGGTTGGCGCGGAACCGCAACGGGTCGAGGTCGACGCCCATCTGCTGTGACAGGTCGCGGACGCTGGCCAGATTGATGATCGAGACCTGTCCGTTGGGGTGGTCTGTGAACCGAAAGTCGCCCCGCGCTTCCACCACGTTCAACGGACCTTTGGCCTCATCGTCGAGCAGAGCTGCCAGCCAGATCGCAAACGCGTTGCGTCCTTCATGGTCAGTTAGCCTGCCTGCGAAACCGGGATGACCGGAAGCCTGAGCGCTCAGGACGCCAGTGGCATCGTCGAACTGCGTCCGGGCCGCTGCCACCCGCGGGATCGCCGCCAGCACAGTGAACTTCTGTTTCGGCACAAAGGCCGGTGCCGCCGCGTCGTAGCCCGAGGGACCGTTCTCGACAGCCCAGGCGCGGTCGTATGGAAAGCCCTCGTCGGGGGCAAGGTCGACGTGTGTCATGCCTTCGGGCGTAAAGCCCTTGACCGGGTGTCGAAAGATCGCCGCGATGTGACCGTTCATGTCGCGGTATCTGGCCGAAATGCAGGCCGCCGACAAGCCGGTGCGGCGGCTTGGGCTTTAGGCTAGTTGCCGGGCGGGCGGTCGCTTGCACCGCAATTGGTACCCCCGCTGTCGCAGCCGATCATCTTGAAGTCGTCGCCCGCCCGCCCGCGCGATTTGGAGTTTGCGGCCCACTCGCTGCGTTTGCGACAGACTTTTGCGGGGCGCAGCCGCGAGCCGGTGTTTGGCGAGGACCGGCAGACAACCGGATCGTCTATGGCATCAGGCGGTACCGGACCGGTCACAGTCACAACGGCCAAGTCTGCCGGCTTGCTTGCCGTTGCAGGCACCGTAGGCGGATCCGCGGCCATGGCGGAACTTGCCAGGAAGGCCATGAGTGTCAGGATCAGGGTCCGCCGCATTGATGTCGCCGTTGCTCGAATGTGCCTGAAGCAACCTTCGGATAACTGGCCGATGGTGACAAGCCCTTCGGGCGTTAGAGAGGCTCGCCGGCCTATCCGAACTCGTCCTCGAGCGCCGCCAGACGTGCCGCCTGATCTTCGGCGATCAGCGGCTTGATCACGTCATCCAGGGCGTCACCCTCCATCACCTTGGCCAGGTTGTAGAGGGTGAGGTTGATCCGGTGGTCGGTGACCCGGCCCTGGGGGAAGTTGTAGGTGCGAATCCGCTCTGAACGGTCACCAGAGCCGACCTGGCTCTTGCGGGCGTCGGACCGGGCGCTGTCCAGGGCCTCGCGCTGTTGATCGTACAGCTTCACCTTCAGCGCCTTCATGGCGCGCGCACGGTTCTGGTGCTGGGATTTTTCGGATGAGGTGACCACGATGCCTGAGGGCAGGTGGGTGATGCGTACGGCTGAGTCGGTCTTGTTGACGTGCTGTCCGCCCGCGCCAGACGAGCGGTAGGTGTCGATCCGAAGGTCCTGGTCGCGGATGTCGATCTCGACCTCTTCAGGTTCGGGCAGCACGGCGACTGTGGCAGCCGAGGTATGGATACGGCCTTGTGCCTCGGTGGCCGGCACCCGCTGCACCCGGTGGACGCCGCTCTCGAACTTCAGGCGTCCAAACACGCCGTCGCCGGTGACGGCGGCGACGATTTCCTTGTAACCGCCCATTTCGCCTTCCGAGATGCTGTCGATCTCCACCTGCCAGCCCTGGGTCTGGGCATAGCGCTGGTACATCCGGAACAGGTCGCCGGCGAACAAGGCTGCCTCGTCGCCACCCGTGCCGGCGCGGACTTCGAGGATCGCCGAGGCGTTTTCGTCGCGATCCTTGGGAGCCAGCAGCAGCGCGACCTCGTGCTCAAGCGCGGGCAGCTTGTCTTTCAGGGCTTCCAGTTCGTCGCGCGCCATCTGCGCCATCTCGGGATCGCCACTCGCGGCCATCTCCTCCAGCTCCGGTGCCTCGGCCATCACCCGGGCCAGCGCCATTACTGCGTCGGCCACAGGTTTCAGCTCCGCATGTTCCTTGGACAGGCGCACGATCTCGGCCCCGTCCTTGGCCGCGCCCATGCGCGCCTCGATCTCGCGGAAGCGGTCGAGCACCTGATCGAGCCGGGCCTGGGGAAGTCGCAAAGGGGTTTGTCCTGAACGCGGGGCGTGTCTCTAACCCACACGAGGCCGGGCGACAATTTCGGTTATCATGGTCAGGCAAGACCGGGAGACACCCAATGCCGCACTATCATCAAGGCAACCGCGATCTGCAGGACGACTTCGGCAGTCGGGCCTTGGCCGACCGGTTGGCCGACAGGCTCGGGCGGGTCAGCTTCAATGAGACTGACACGGCCTTCATCGCCGCACAGTCGTTCTTCTTCCTGGCGACAGCAGACGCCGACGGCAGGCCGGATTGTTCCTTCAAGGGCGGCGCGCCCGGGTTCGCGCGGGTGATGGCCCCGGATCTGCTGATCTTCCCCGACTATGACGGCAACGGCATGTTCAAGAGTCTCGGGAACATCCTGGCCAACCCGCACGTCGGCTTGCTTTTCATCGCCATGGACGAGCGGCCAGCCCGGCTACGGGTCAACGGCCGCGCCGAGGTTGTGCGCAATGATCCGCTGATGTCCGACTTTCCGGGCGCCCAGTTGCTGGTCAAGGTCAAGCCCCTCGACATCTTCCCCAACTGTCCCCGTTACATTCCGGACTTGGCTCTGACTTCAGCGTCGACGGATGCGCCAGTGGCCGGGGTGGCGCCGGTCGAACCGCGCTGGAAATCGATGGAAGCCTTCAGCGACGTCGTGCCGCCGCGTAGGCTCTAACGAAAAGGCCCCCTCCGTCGCCGGAAGGGGCCCAATCACTGCGCTGATAGCGCGAAGGTGTTAGGCGCGTTCGCCGGTCAGGGCGGCGTTGCCGAACATGCCGAGCTTCACATTGCCGCTCATCTTGTCGCCATCGACCTTGGCCAAGAAGTCGAGCTTCATCGGCATCGGGGTGGTGATTTCAGTGCTCCAGGTCAGGGTG
Source organism: Phenylobacterium deserti (assembly GCA_945883235.1). Lineage (GTDB taxonomy): Bacteria > Pseudomonadota > Alphaproteobacteria > Caulobacterales > Caulobacteraceae > Phenylobacterium > Phenylobacterium deserti_A. The sequence goes on from CAMCXF010000005.1 coordinate 95,489, forward strand.
TCGCCATCGATCTTGCCGGAGACCTCGCCCGGGCCCATTTCGGACTCGACCTTGCCGGTGAAGCTGTCACCGCTCGTCGTGATGGAGACATCCATGGTGCGCGCGCCCATGGGTGTGTTCATCGTGATCTTCCAATTGCCGTCCGCAGACATTTCATATCTCCCTGGAATTGAGCCTTCACCTAAGCGCGGATATCGCCGACTTGCAAGAGTGACGCAGGTGTCACTTTTGTAATGCCTCCCTTATCGTGGGGAGAGGGAACTCACTGTCGCGGCGTCCAGTTCCGCAGCCTTGGCTTCGACCAGTTCGACGATGTGGTCGACCATCTGGTCATTGTCCATTTTGTGGTGCGCCTTGCCGGCCAGGTAGACCATGCCCGCACCCTTGCCGCCGCCGGTGAAGCCGATGTCTGTCATCAGCGCCTCGCCAGGCCCGTTCACGACACAGCCGATGATCGACAGGCTGAGCGACGTGGAGATGTGGGCCAGTCGCAACTCCAGCGCCTCCACGGTCTTGATCACATTGAACCCCTGCCGCGCGCACGAGGGGCAAGCGATGATGTTCACGCCGCGATGGCGCAGGCCCAGGCTCTTAAGGATGTCGAAGCCGACTTTGACCTCTTCCACCGGGTCAGCGGCCAGGCTGACGCGGATGGTGTCGCCGATCCCCGCCCACAGCATCGCGCCGATGCCGATTGACGACTTTACAGTGCCAGTGCGCAACGCCCCGGCTTCGGTGACGCCCAGGTGCAGCGGACAGTCGATGGCCTCGGCCAACTGCTGATAGGCCGCCACCGTCATGAACGGGTCGGATGCCTTCACGCTGATCTTGAACTCGTGGAAGTCGTGATCCTGCAGGATGCGGGCATGGCGCAGGGCACTCTCGACCATCGCCTCGGGGCAGGGCTCGCCATACTGCTCCAGCAGATCACGCTCCAGCGACCCGGCGTTGACCCCGATCCGCATCGAACAGCCGTGGTCGCGGGCCGCCTGAATGACGTCGTGCACGCGGGAGGCATTGCCGATGTTGCCGGGATTGATCCGCAGGCAGGCTGCCCCTGCCTGGGCCGCCTCGATGCCGCGCTTGTAGTGAAAATGGATGTCCGCCACGAGGGGAACGCTGGCCGCCTTGACGATCGCCTTGAATGCCGCCGTGGAGTCCTCATCCGGACAGGAAACCCGCACGATATCGCATCCGGCCTCCGCCAGCTCCCGCACCTGATTGATCGTCGCCTGGGCGTCAGCGGTCAGGGTATTGGTCATTGACTGGACGGTGATCGGCGCGTCACCGCCTACTTCGACGTTACCGACGCGGATCTTGCGGCTGGGTCGGCGGTGGATGGCGCGCCAGGGGCGGACAGAGGTGTGGGCTTCTGCGGTCATGCTGCTTGCGAAAATAGGCGGTTTGGACGGGAAACCCAAGCGCGCAGACATCTGCGGTTCATCAGGGGCCTGGACGAGCCGGGCCCGACAGGGGCGCCTCGAGCTTTGATGCAAGCACCTGCTGCGCCGGCAGGACGCCCCTGGATCGCCCTGAGACAAAGACCTGGATGTCGTCGGCTCTGGACACATCGAGGGTCAGGCCCGGCAGCTTTGGCACGCGGAAGGCTTCGCCCTTGGCGAACTGGCGGGCGAAATAGACCGATCCGTCTGTCCCGCGAATGATCAGCGACACCGGCTTCAGGGCCTGAAGGATAACGACCGAGGCCTGTTGCGGCGTTCCCGCATCATAGATCTTGCCTTGGGGCGTAAAGGTCTGCGGCAACGACGCCACGTCTACCGTCGGTGCCGTTCCAGCCGTCGAAGTGGCCCCTCCAGCTGGAAGGTCGGTCTTCAGTCCCATGGAGGCCGCAAGTCCCGGCGTTTCGTACGCGGGCGGCGTGGTGGATTCGACTGGCGCTGGTAGTGGATACCCCAACTCCATCACCCCGGTTTTCACACTGGCCAGGGCCTTTGCAGTCGCGGCCTTCGGTGTCAGTGACGAGGGTGGCGCGTTGGCCGTCATGGCGCGCTGGGCGACGTTCCAGAGCACGATGGCCGAAATGATCACCAGGGCCCCGATCAGGAACGCGGCGACCCGGGGGTCGCGTTCATCCGGCATGCCGACGGGTGCCTGCAAGGGCTCGTCCAGCACTGGATCGTCGGTCTTGAACCGTTCAATGGCCACATCGGGGTCCAGACCCAGGCTGGTCGCAAACGCGCGGATGTAGCCCATGGCGAACGGACGTGAGGGTAGGGCCTCCAGCCGCATCTCCTCGATAGCTTCCAGATAGACCCGCCGCACACGGGTATCGTCGGCAACATCCTGCACCGTGCGGCCAAGGCCAATCCGTGCCGCGCGCAGGGCCGCGCCGAGCGTCTCATGGGCCAGTAGCGCATTGGCCGGCGGCGGCGGGATCTCAAACGCGTGCTCGGCCGTCACCACGTTCAGCACGGGCGTATCGATCGCCTCAAGGCCTGGCGCGGGGCCATTGAACACGTCCCGCGCGCGCGCGCGATCCGCGTTTTTGGCCGACTTCCAGAAGGGACGTTTGGTCGACACGCGGTTCTAAATGGCTCCAGAGCGGGCGAGGATCGACCCGGCGATCCTCAGTATGACCTGAGTCAGACCGCGAGGTAGAATTTGCGCGCGAGCGTTTCAATCTCGTTGCGGACCGTACCTGCGCTGGATTTCAGCAAGGCGGTGACACCCTTGCGGGCCGCCTCGCGGTCGCAACCGAGCACCATCTGTTTGACTGGGCCAATCCCGGCGGGCGGCATCGACAGCCTTTCAAAGCCCAACGCCACCAGCGCAAAGGCCTCCAGGGGTCGTCCCGCCATCTCGCCACAGACGCTGACCGGGGTGTTGAACTCCGCGCAAGACCTCTGGATGGTTTCGAGCGCGCGCAGGGCCGGCGGCGAAAGTGGATCATAACGCTCCGCCACCCGGGGGTTCCCCCGGTCCGCCGCGAACAGATACTGCATCAGGTCATTGGTCCCGACGCTGACGAAATCGGTCATTGGTAGCAAGGCGTCCAGGTGCCAGATCAACGACGGCGCCTCGATCATCGCCCCGACATCAAGTCGAGAGGGTTCCGGTCGACCCCGCCGCAGGGCCCAGGCGACCTCGGTGTCAACCAGGGCTCGGGCGGCCCGGAACTCGTCCACACTGGCCACCAGCGGGAACATGATCCGCAAGGGCCGGCCCTTGGATGCCGCGATCAACGCTCGAAGTTGCAGCCTCAGCAGCGCCGGCCGATCCAGGCCCATGCGGATCGCCCGCCAGCCCAGCGCCGGGTTGTCCTCGCGCTCGGCCTCCATGTAGGGCAACACCTTGTCGCCGCCCAGGTCCAGCGTGCGGAAGGTCACCGGCAGGTCGCCGGCCGCATCCATCACTCGCGAGTAAAGCGCCGTCTGGGCGTTGAAGCGCGGCATCTCCTCGGAGACCATGAACTGGAACTCGGTGCGGAACAGGCCGATCCCCTCGGCACCGGTGTCGCCCAGGCTTTCCAGATCGACATCCAGTCCGGCGTTCATCAGTAGCGTGATTTTAGCGCCATCGCGGGTGACGGCTGGTGTATCCTTCAGCTTGGCGAATTCGGCCTTGCGCTGGCGGCGGACATCGATGCGGGCCTGGATCGCCTTCACCACGTCGGGCCGCGGACGCAGATAGGCCTCGCCGGTTTCAGCGTCGACGATCACCCGGTCGCCTTCGGAGACCCGGTCCCGCAGCCCCTGAAGACGACCTACACAAGGGATGTCGAGAGCCTTGGCCACAATGGTGGCATGGCTCGCCGAAGAGCCTTCTTCCAGCAACAACCCGCGCAATTTGGTGCGGTCATATTCCAGCAGGTCGGCAGGCCCGAGGTTGCGGGCGATCAATACGGCGTTGTCAGGCAGCTCGCGGGCCACGCTGCCATTGCCGGCCAGATGGCGCAGCAGCCGGTCGTTGAGATCTTCCAGGTCGTGCAACCGCTCCCGCAGATAGGGGTCCCGCGCCTGTCCCAGACGGGCGCGGTGTTCGGAGCGCACCCGTTCCACGGCCGCCTCGGCGGTCAGGCCGTTCTTGACCGCTTCCTCGAGGTTGCGGTTCCAGCTGCCGGAATGCGCAAACATCCGGTAGCTTTCCAGCACGTCATATGAGGCGTCGACCAGGCCGTGCTGGCCCTCCAGCATCTGGTCGATCTGGGCCCTGAGCGCGGCCAGCGCGGTATTCAGCCGCAGTTCCTCAGCGACCACGTCGTCGGACAGAAGTTGTGACGATGCGACTGGCGGCTCGTGAAGCACGACGACGCCATAGGCCAGACCCTCGGCGAACTTGGACCCTATCAGGCGCTCCGGTCGCCGGGGCGACAGCTCCACGCCGTCCAGATCCTCGACCGAGATCAGCTCGCCCGACGCGACCATTTCGGCCAGCACCATGGCGACGATCTGCAGGTCCTCGACCTCGTCGTCGGTATAGACCCGTGCCGTGCGGTTCTGCACCACCAGCACCCCTATGGCCCGCCCGCCCCGCAACAGGGGCACGCCCAGGAACGCGTGGTAGGGGTCTTCGCCGGTTTCGGGCCGATACGAGAACGCCGGGTGCTCAGGCGCATCGGCCAGGTTGAGCGGCGCGCCCTGCTTCATGATCTCGCCGACCAGGCCCTCGCCGGGCTTCATACGCGTGACGTGGACGGCCTTGTCGTCGAGGCCTTCGGTGGCGAAGAACTCCATTTCGCCATTGGCGCGACGCAGGTAGATCGAGCAGACCTCCGCCACCATCGACAGCGCGATCGTGCGCACAACCATGTCCAGACGCTGCTGCGCTGGCCCTCCGCCGGCCAGCGCCTCGCGGATCTGCTTCAGCAGGCTCCGCTGCCCCCGAGGGGCGATCTGTGAGGCCAGGTTTGGCGAAACGTCCTCCCGTACTTCCGTCGTTCCTTAACAGATCGGTCTTTCAGAATAGAGACTGAATGCACGGGCGTGCCCCGATACCGGCGTTTGCCTGGACAGTAGGCATGGCGGGACGGAACGCGGCGTCCTAAATTGAAAACGTGAACGCGGAAAACGACATACCCCTGAACTTCACCCCGCCCGGTGTGATCCCGCCGGAGGAACCGCTGCCGTTCTTCCACGCTCTGTGGAAGTTGATGGACAATCCCATCGAGGCCTGGCCCCGGGCGGTCTATGAGGAACCGTACTTCCTCAGCGGCACTGACCGGCAGATGGTCCTCTATGCGGCCGATCCTTCGATGTTGAAGGATATCCTGCTCGACAAGGCCGAGGCCTTTCCCAAGGACTGGATGTTCGACCGGGTGACCAAGCCCGCGCTGGGCGAGGGCCTGCTGACCGCCCAGGGTGACCACTGGCGCTGGCAGCGCCGCGCCGCCGCCCCCGGTTTTCGGCCCGACAACGTGGCCGCCATGACACCGGTGATGGTCCAGGCCGCCGAGGCCGCGCTGGCCCGATGGCGTGACCGGGGCGAGGGTGCGCGCCTCGACATCGCCACCGAGATGACCGGCATCACCTTCCAGGTGATCCTCGACACAATGCTGTCTGGGGGCGAGGGGATCGACGTGCCCGCCGCTGCGCGGATGATCACCGACTATCTGGAGACCCTGGGCAAGATCACCCCCGCTGACCTGCTGCAGTGGCCCACCTGGACGCGGGTGGCTTTGGCCCCACGTGGCTACCGGGCCATGGTGTCGCTGAAGGCCATGGTCGACCGCATGGTGACTGCCCGTCGACGAGCTTCGGCGCGCGGCGATCTGGTCGACATGCTGATGCAGGCCAAGGATCCTGAGACAGGCCGCCAGATGGACGATGTCCTGCTGCGCGACAATCTGCTGACCTTCATTGGTGCCGGCCACGAAACCACCGCGCTGGCGCTGACCTGGTCGCTCTACCTGCTGGGCGCGGATCCGCCCACGGCCGCCCGAGTGCGCGCCGAGATTGCGCAGGTCGCCGGTGAGGCCACCCTGACCCACGCCCACGTCGAGCGTCTGACCTTCACCCGCCAGGTGGTGCAGGAGGCGATGCGTCTCTACCCCTCCCTGCCGCTGATGAGCCGGATGTGCGCGGAGGACGTCGAGGTCGGTGGCCTGAATGTGACCAAGGGCACCTTCGTCTTCATCCCGATCTATGCCATCCACCGTCACCGCCTATTGTGGGACGACCCTGACGTCTTCGACCCCGATCGCTTCAGTCCGGAACGCAGCGCCGGTCGCCACCGCTTCGCCTACCTGCCCTTCGGCGCCGGCCCCCGCGTCTGCATCGGCCAGGCCTTCGCCCAGACCGAGACCGTCGCCATCCTTGCCACCCTGGTGCGCGGCGCAACGCTGGAACCCGACCCGGGCCACAGAATCCGACCCCTGATGCGGGTTTCCATGCGCCCCGAGGGGGGAATGCCGATGACGCTCCGGTTGGGGTAGTGGCTCTACCTCCCGCCGCTTCGTGGGGGAGGTGAGGATACGCTTGAGCTTCCGCCGCACCCGGCGCATCGTCCCCGCAACAAGAGAACACCCCGGGGGGCAACGTAATGCGGAAGTGGCTGGCATTTGGTCTGGCGTGGGCCTTGATCCTGGGCGGCGCGTTCCTGGCGCATTCCATCCAGACGTCCGGCGGCACCACAGTCACTGAAGTGCGCATTCGGGCGGAGGAGGGGGTCACCGTCTCCGGCTTGCTCTACACCCCATCCAACGCCACCGCACAGACACCGGCCCCGGCGGTGCTGGTCTCCCACGGCTATATCAACACCCGCGAGATGCAGAGCCCCTTTGCCATCGAGCTGGCCCGGCGCGGGTTCGTGGTGCTGGCCATGGACATGACTGGCCACGGTTATTCCGGCGGCATCGTGGGCACGGCGGGCTTCGGCGGGCCAGCGGCTTTGCGCTACCTGCGCAGCCTGCCGATCGTGGACAAGGCCAACGTCGGCATGGAGGGGCACTCCATGGGAAGCGGGCCGGTGATGGCGGCGGCCGTCGAGGTTCCCGACGGCTATCGCGCAATCGTGCTGGAAGGCTCCACCCCAGGTCTGCTGGGTGCCAAGGCCCCGGCAAATCCCCGGAATCTCGCGGTCGTGTTCGGCCAGTACGACGAGTTTGCCGGCCTGATGTGGGGCGTTCCCAAGGGCTCTCTGGTCGCCACCTCGCCCAAGCTGGCAAAGGTTTTCGGCGTCACCGGGCCGGTCGAGGTCGGCCGCGTCTATGGCTCGGTTGCGGAGGGGACGGCCCGCGTGCTGCTAAATCCCCCGATCACCCACCCGTGGGAGCATTTCTCCGGGTCCGGTGTCGGTGACGCCGTGACGTGGTTCCAGAAGACCTTGCCGGCGCCTCGGGCTATGGTGGCCAACGACCAGATCTGGCTCTGGAAAGAGATCGGGACCCTGATTGCCTTTGCCGGCATGGTCTACCTGATCCTGGCGACCTTTGACTTGCTACTGGGGTTTGCGCCCTTCGCCTCGCTGGCGCAGCCGGCGCAGCCGCTTGCAGAGCGGCGCGACGGACGCTGGTGGCAGGGTCTGGCGATCACCGCCGCCCTACCAGCCCTGACCTACTTCCCCCTTATGAAGGTGGGGCAGCTGTTCTTCCCGATGGCCCTGTTCCCGCAGTGGATCCAGAATCAGCTGCTGGTCTGGGCGCTGGGGACCGCTCTCATCACCCTGGTGATCGGCCTGGTGCTCAAGCGCGGCAAGCCGACCTTCACCAACCGCTGGGCTCTGTCGCTGGGCGCGGCGGTGGTGACCATGGCGGTGGCCTACCTGTCGCTGGTGCTGGTCGACGGTTTGTTCAAGGTCGACTACCGGTTTTGGGTGCTGGGGCTGAAGCCGCTGGACGCGACGCGGGCGATGCAGCTGCCGGCCTATCTGGTGCTCTGGACGCTGTTCTTCCTGGTGGCGCTGCGGGCGCTGGCCATCAACTTGCCGGTGCGCGGCGAAGGCCTCATCGCCCAGGTCGGCTGGGCCAAGACCGCCATGGCCGGCGGGTTCCTGGTGCTGGTGGTCTGGCAGTACGCGGCCCTGTTCACCACCGGCCTGCTGGCCACGCCCACCGAGCCGCTGAACGTCATCGTCGCGATCCAGTTCATCCCCCTGCTGGCGGTCGTGGGGGTGATCGCAGCCTTTACCTGGCGGCGGACCAATTCCTACGTGCCGGGCGCGCTGATCTGCGCTCTGTTGATCAGCTGGTACATGACCTCCGGCACCGCCAATCATCGCCAGCCAGGGTTCGAGCCGCAGCTCCCGGGAGCTAGTGCGCGGCGCTAATCCGGTAAGCGCACCGCCTGGCACCGGCCAGAATGTGGTCGGTGCGTTCGACCGTGACGTCTGGCCCCATGACGTCACGGAAAACCTGCAGTTCGGCGCGGCAAAATCCCTGGCAGGCGGCTGCCGCCGCGCAGATGGGGCAGTGGTTTTCCACGAGCAGGAAGCCGCCGCCAGGGTCGGGCGAGCAGTCGGCCATATAGCCTTCCGCCGTCCGAAGCTCAGTCAGGCGGGCCACGCGGGCCGCGAGGCTCTGCAAGGGTGCCAGCGCCTGGGCATAGGATTGGGTCGTCACCGCTTCGCGCCGCGCGATCAGCCGGTCGACACCGCCGTCGCCGAACTCGGCGCGCACCGCGTCCAGCATTTCGACGGTCAGTTGGGCGTGGGTGTCGGAGAACCGCGCCTGGGCCGCCAGAGTTAGCGACCAGATTCGCCGCGGACGGCCAACGCCGCGCCGTTCGTCGGCGTGGGAAATCAGACCCTCCGCGACAAGGCGCTCCAGCTGCTGCAGGGTCGTCTGGCGGCTGACGCCCAGCGTGACAGCCAGCGCCAGCGTCTCCGCCGGGCCACGGGTCTTGAGCAGGAACAGGATGCGGTCAGCGGGAGTGTTCATTTGACAATCTATATGTTGCAAAATCAACGCGTGCCGTCTAGTCAAATTTGACATGAGTGAAGCTGTCAAAACCAGGGATCCCGCCAACAGCTGGGCAGATCTGCTGGCCGACGGGCGACTGCCTCGCTTCGCCCTGATCTGCCTGGGCGTCTGGTTGAACGCGGCCGACAGTCTGGTCACGGCCACCATCATGCCCAACGTTGGCGCGGATCTGGGCGGCTATGCCTACTTCGCCTGGGCCACGGCCGGGTTTCTGGTCGGTGCCATCATGGCAGGCGCCAGCGCCGGACGATTGTCCGAGCAGTTCGGCCTTCGCCTCGCCACCGCGCTGGCCGGAGCCATCATGGCGGTGGGCTGCGTGATGAGCGCGCTGGCCCCGGATATCACCATGTTCCTTGCCGGTCGCGTGGTGCAGGGCCTGGGCAGCGGCTGGATCTCGGGCTTCGCGATGGTGGCCATCGCGCTGCTGTTCCCCGAGCGCCACCTGGCCCGGGTGTTTGCCGCCGTGACCTTCGTCTGGGGTGTGGCCACGGTTCTGGGCCCGCTGGTCGGCGGGCTGGTGGTCGAGACGGCGGACTGGCGCGATGTCTTCTGGTTGTTTGCACTGCAGGCGGCGGTGTTCGCGGTGGCTGCACCGTTTCTGCTGGCTGGTTCTGCGAAGGGGCAGGGCGGCCCCGGAATTCCTTGGGTCCAGTTGGGCGTCCTGTCCGTCGGTGTTGTCTCTATCGCGATGGCCAACATCCTTGACGATCTGGCGTCGGCCGCAGGATTGGTGGTCGCGGGCTTTGCTGTCCTGGCGCTGGTGATCTGGATCGATGGGCGGGCGAAAGTCAGGCTGCTTCCGGTGACCGCAGGCGATCTGCGGACGGTGGTGGGCGCGGGCTATCTGGCCATGTTTGCCATGACGGCCGCCACCATGGGGTTCGGCATCTACGGGCCTCCAATTCTGCAACAGCTTCGCGGGTTCTCCCCGCTGTGGGCCGGTTATGCCATCGGCTCAGAGGCCATGGCCTGGACCCTTGCCGGCATCGCGGTGGCGGGAGTCACGGGGGCCTGGGACGGGCGCTGGATCCGTATCGGCGCGGCGTGCCTGATCGCCAGCCTGGTGATCCTGACGTGGGCAATGGCCGATGGGCCCTTGGCCTGGGTGCTGATTGGCGGCGCGCTGATGGGAGTGGCGTTCGGGTTCTCATTCGCCTTCATGACGCGGCGTATTATGGCCGCGCTGTCCGATGAGGACCGCGCCATCGGCTCGTCGGCCGTCTCCGCCGTCCGCCAGACCGGTGCGGCTGCGGGTGCAGCGATCTCAGGTGTGGCGGCCAATATGGCAGGCTTCTCGCACGGCCTGACCGAGGCCAGCGCCCGCTCGGCCGCGATCTGGGTGTTTGCCTCTGTTGTCCCCATCGCACTTGTCGGGGCATGGGCGGCGTTCAGGATGACGAGGGTCGCAGAGGAAACCTGAACCTCAATCCCTGGCTGGACGCCAAAGCGGCCCGACGGCGATCAGCAGCACCACGACCTTCTTCTTCAATGCTGCCGCAAACTGGCGCAACAGTTCGTCGAAAGGCAATGACCTGACAGGTAAGGCCTTGAACCATGCGTCATCTCGCCCAGCTTGGGGAGGCGGACTTCAGGAGAATGCGGTGGCGCGGAAACGACCCAAGGGATTGCTGGCGATGGGCTGGGCCGCCATCGACGCTGCCGCCCGGGGCCGGACCGAGCACGCGCCGACCCTGGCCGACTATCCCGAGCATGCGGTTCGCCGCACCAGTTTCATTTCGGGTGGGCATCATGGATGGCGCATTTCGGCCATCGAGACGCCACGCGTACGGCCGGCGCCGTGGAAAATCGTGGTGACCACCGGCGCGCCGTCATGGGCGGAGTATTGGGCCGAGACCCTGGCCGAGTTGCCCTAGGACCGTGAGATGATTGTCGTCGACCGGCCCGGTTACGCAGCCTCCGAGCCGCTCCATCCGGTGCACGACATTCGCATCCAGGCGGAGGCTATGGCCTCTGTGCTGAACGCGGCCCGAGGCCAGAAGGTACTGTTGGTCGGCCAGAGCTATGGCGCAGCTATCGCCGCGATCATGGCCGAGCAGAATCCGCGCCAGGTCGCCGGCCTGGTGCTGTTGTCCGGCTTTTTCGGCGAGGCCGGCCCCACCGCCCGCTGGTTGCTGGATGTGGGCTCCCGGACGCTGAAGCTGATCCCGCGCGACCTGCGCAACGCCGTGATCGAGGTCAACGGCCAGAAGGCCCAGCTGCCGCACGCCGAGCAGGGGCTGTCGCGCCTGCGCATCCCGATCCACATGATCCACGGCGACAAGGACGACTTCGCGCCGCTGGAAGTGGCCGAGCGGATGGCCGCCGAAACCGTAACCCGCCGCCCGATCCGTGTGGTGCGGACCGAGGGTGCCAACCACTTTCTCAACGACGGCCCGGCCGAGGTGCTGATCGCCGCCATTGAAGGCTGCATTCCGCGCAGGAAGCAGCTTTGGACCCTCCGTTGGCCCAGGTTGCCCGCCCTTTGGGGCACCAAACCCGTCTCAGCCTAGCTCAGGGCAGAAACACCGCCGTGGCCACCGCGAACCCGATCACCACCATCCAGGGCGGTGCCCTGGCGATCGCCAGGAACACATAGGCCGCAGCCACCAGCGCCCAGTCGGCGGGGCGGCGAACGGCGATCATCAGCACCGGATCCCACAACGCCGCGGCCAGCAGGCCGACGACCGCCGCGCCCAGCCCGGCGCTGACCCCACGTGCCCAACCGTTGTGTTTCAACCGGTCCCAATGCGGCATCACGCCCACCACCAGCAACAGCCCCGGCATGGAGATCGCCAACAGGGCGATCAGGCCGCCCACGATCCCACCGGGACCGTAAGTCTGGGCCGCGCCCACATACCCCGCGAAGCCGAACAGCGGGCCGGGCAGTGCCTGGACCAGGCCATAGCCGGCCACGAACGTCTGCGCATCCAGCCAGCCACGCTCGACCACCTCGCGCTCCAGCAGCGGCATCACCACGTGGCCGCCGCCGAACACCATAGCGCCGGTGCGGTAGAAGACGCCGGCCATTCCGAGCCCCGGGTTTGCAAGCAGGCTCGCGGCAATCGGCAAGCCCACCAGCAACAGCGCAAACAGGCCAAGCGCGACATTGGCGCTGCCGGTATCGACCACAGGCGGCTGATCATCGCGAGGCGGATCCGGGTCCGTTTCGCGCAGAAGCGCCATTCCGAACGCCCCGCCAGCCGCCAGAACCATCAAATGTGCCACTGGTCCCTGCGCAATGATCAAACCCAGCGCCGCGCCGATGGCCAGACCGGCCCTTACCGGCCCCACGGCCAGGGTGCGGGCCATCTGGATCACCGCCTGCAATACGACGGCGGCGGCCGCCACCTGCAGCCCATGCAGCCAACCGGGTCCCAAGTGCACGGTCAGCAGAGGTGCCAGCCTGGCGAGCGCGATCATCGCCACGGCGGCGGGCAGCGTGAAGCCCGCGAACGCCGCCAGCGCCCCGGAAACGCCTGCCATCCGCAGGCCGATCGCAATGCCCAGCTGGCTGGACGCCTGTCCCGGCAGAACGTGGCAGAGCGCCAGCAGGTCTGCAAAAGCGGCCTCCGACAGCCAGCGGCGGCGTTCCACAAACTCGGCCCGGAAGTAGGCCAGATGCGCGGTCGGTCCGCCGAACGCAGTCAGGCCCTGCCGCAGGAACGCCACGAACACGGTCAGGGCGGTCACGTTCCGGGGCGTCGGGGCGTCTTCCATCAACGCCTAGATGGGAGTGCTTCGCGCCGCTGTCGACCGGTTTCGCCGATAAGGGCTTCCCACGGCCATCTGAACGGCGATAAGGATTCCCAAATTCACAAAGTCCAAGGGGAAATGCCATGAAAGCTGCTGTACTGCGCGAAGTCGGCAAGCCGCTCCAGATCGAAGACGTGCAGATCAACAAGCCGGGCCCGCATGAGGTGCTGATCCGCACCGCGGCCGCCGGCGTCTGCCATTCGGATTTGCACTTCATCGAAGGCAAGTATCCCCACCCGCTGCCCGCAGTTCTGGGTCACGAGAGCGCGGGCGTTGTCGAGGCTATCGGCTCCGAAGTCCGCACGGTGAAGGTCGGCGACCACGTGATCACCTGCCTGTCGGCCTTCTGCGGCCACTGCGAGAGCTGCCTGACCGGCCGCATGAGCCTCTGCGTCTCGTCCGACACCAAGCGCGGCAAGGAAGACGAGCCGCGCCTGTCCACGCCGACCGGCCCGATGCTGCAGTACCTGAACCTCTCGTCCTTCGCCGAGCAGATGCTGATTCACGAGCATGCCTGCGTGGCGATCCGCAAGGACATGCCCCTGGACCGCGCCGCCCTGATTGGCTGCGGCGTGATGACCGGCGTCGGCGCCGTGATCCACACGTCCAACGTCCGCCCGGGCGATACCGTGGCCGTGATCGGCTGCGGCGGCGTGGGCCTGGCGGCCATCAACGGCGCGGCGATGGCCGGCGCAGGCCGCATCATCGCCATCGACATGTCACCGGGTAAGGCGAACCTGGCCAAGGCCATGGGTGCCACCGACTTCGTCATGGGCGGCCCCGATGCGGTCAAGGAGGTCATGGAGCTGACCAGCGGCGGCGTACAGCACGCCTTCGAGGCCATTGGTCTCGCGGTCACCGCCGAGCAGTCGTTTAACATGCTGCGTCGCGGCGGCACGGCCAACATCATCGGCATGATCCCGGTCGGCCAGATGATCAGCCTGATGGGCGCGGCTTTCCTGGGCGAAAAACGCATCCAGGGCTCGCTGATGGGATCAAACAGGTTCCCGGTCGACATGCCCCGGCTTGTCGATGCCTACATGACCGGCAAACTGCACCTGGACGACATGATCTCTCGCCGCATCCGCCTGGACCAGGTGAACGAGGCCTTCGAGGAAATGAAGACCGGCGCCGTGGCGCGCTCGGTCATCGTCTTCAACTGATCGGCAACTTCAGCCGGGGTTCCCGCATCATCGGGCTCAGGAATATCCGTATCGGGCAAGATACGGATAGGCCGTGCTACCGTTTGGTCGTCGCTCGCCGGGTCCGCTGACCGCAGTCAGCTGCCAAGTGTTCGCAACACCCGGCGGAGGCGCAACAATGTTGGAGTCCCCAGCACCAGGCTCGAGGGGTGGATCCTTTTCGGACCTTGGTGTCGCAAGCGGGGCGTAGAACCAGAATACCGCATAGCCCAGACCTTGAAAGATCGAGATGACCTGAGAGGTCGCTTCAGGATTCTGGATTGTCGCTTCGACAAGCCAGATTGCCCTTCTTCGAGCCAGCAACCCGGTCGCCCCCTTCAAGACTTGCGGCTCAAAACCCTCGACGTCGATTTTGACCAGCCGCGTGTCGTCGCTGGAAATCTCATCGAGCGTCAGCATACGCACCGTCTCGGTGTGCGAGGTGGTCGAGCCAAAACCCAAGGCCCCGAAGTTGAAGTGCTCCGCGAGCGACAGGGCAGGGAACTCTACAAGGCCTCTCTCTGCCCCGGCTGCGGCGTGGTGGACCTCGGTGTTGTAGAGGCGGTTCGTCACCGCATTGGCGGCCAGAAGTCCGTGCAAGCCTCTGTGCGCCTCAATAGCCAGGACTGTCCAATCGGGACATCGCCTGGCGAACGGGAGTGCAATGGCACCAATATTGGCACCGACATCGACCATGGTGCCCGAGCCGGTGGCTTGATCCACCAGAAAATCAAGCTCCACGCGCGCGAACTCACCATGCCGACGCAAAGAAGCCCCAACAATCTTGTCACCGGCTGGAAATGTGAATTCAAGGCCGTACGCAGTCGTTTTGTCGAGCATGGACGACAGATATCAGCTTCGTCCGGTCCAACGCCAGCACTGGACGCTAGAGCCTGTCCGTTTCAGATGGACTCATCTGAAACGGATAAACAGGCTCGTTCTTCATACATTTGGCGCGTGACGGGCGCCTGAACCGGTATCCACTTCAGGCTCCACATCTAGATCAGACCCAACACCTGCTCCGGCGGGCGACACAGCTTCACGCCCTTGGCCGTCACGACGATGGGGCGGTTCACGAGCTTCGGTTCCTTGACCATGGCGGCGATCAGGGTTTCGTCGGAGACACCGGGTTTCGTCAGGCCCAGGGCCTCGGCGTCCGTCCCCATGACGCGCAGGATCTGATGCGCGGAAACCCCCATTCGCTTCAGCATGTCCTCCAGTTGCGGCCGGGTCCAGCCGACCTTGAGGTATTCCACCACTGTGGGCTCGACGCCCTTCTCCCGCAGCAGGGCCAGGGTGTTGCGCGAGGTGCCGCACGCGGGGTTGTGGTAGATGGTGACGTCGCTCATGGTCTCTCCGATAGCGTCTTGCCCAGTTCTTACCAGATAAAGGGGCTCACCAAGTAAAGGCGCGGGTTCCCACCACAAAGGTGCTATCTGAATCGTCCCAGGGCATCAGGTCGGCGGGGCGGGGCGGCAGGGCAGGCACGCCGGCGGGCCAACGCCCCAGCACCATCCGGTAGCGCACATCCAGCTGCCCTGGCCCGCCCGGCCGGATCGTCAGGTTCAACGGATAGCGCGCCGTCGCCCAGGAAATCTGCACCCACTTGCCGGGCGGCAGGGCCAGCGCGGTGGCGACGCCGTTGATCGCCGTCAGACGCCCCGCCGTGGTCGCCCTGACGCGCAGGATCATGGTTGCCGCGTCCGGCGGGGCCAACGCTGCCAGATTGAGGGTCCCGTCCGCTGCCCGCTGGACGGTAATCTCGGGTGGCGTCTCATTCAGCGGCGTGGCCGGAGCCGCCAGCATCGGCTGATGCCAGGCCCAATGAGCGCGCTTGGCGATCTCGCCGCCGCCGGCGCGCAGGACGGCTTCGGTCCAGCTGCTGTGGTCAAAAATCGGGCTGTAGCGCCAGGCGCGACCGGTGTCCTGGTCCATCTGGTAGCCGACGAAGGTCACCTGCGGGTGTCGGGTACTCCACGGATCATCGGAGCGCACAAACAGGGTGATGACCAGCCCTGCGATCAGTAGCGTGGACCCCACGACCAGTCCCTTTCGTGCGCCCTTGTCAGGTTGCGCCAGCGGCCACAGCACCAGTCCTGCAGTGATCATCTGCAGCGAGAACAACGCCATCATGTCCATGCCCAGGAAGGCGAAGTGCGAGATGCCGCCCTGCCATCCCAGCGCCGCCACCGCCAGCACTGCCAACAGCGCCAGCGACAGGATGCCGCGCTTGGCGCTGAGTGCCGTCGCCGCGGCCCCGATTGAGGCCACCAGCAGTGGCCAGACCACCACATAGGCTGCACCAGGTGCCAGGATCTGGGCGGCGATGGCAATAATCAGGCCCAGCAGCAAGGCACCGCCCCAGGCACCCTTGCGGGTGGTCGGACGGTCATAGATCAGGACGCCGATCACCCCGGCCAGCACACCCGTCACCGCGCCGGTGATCTCAAAGCCGCCGAACGCTGAGCAGCCCAGACCCGCGGCCACGGGGATCGCGGCCATCCAGCGACGGCCCGTGGCCATGTCACCCGCCGACAGCATGATGACGCCCAGCGACAGCAGCATGATCGCCCATTCCCAGCGGTCGACCTGGGCCAGCAGGAACCGCTGTTCGAGGTATCCGAACTCTGCCCCGGTCAGCAGGCGCGCGAACTGCAGGACCGCCACGGTTGTCAGCGCGCCGAACATCAGGCCGCCCATGCCGCGCAGGATATCGGATGGGGGGAACGCGCCGTCATGCCGCGCCCACCGGACGGCGAAGGCCAGCAACACGACAACCGCGCCGATCAGCACCCAGCCGAACCAGACCGGATAGGCAACCAACACGTCGCCAAACAGGTTGGAATAGACCACCGACGGTGCCTTGCCCGGCAGTTGGGTCGCGAACGCCGCCTCGCCCGCCGCTGCCAGCACCTGTGTGCCCATATCCTGCAGCGACCCACGTTGCAGATTGGCGGGCGTTGACGTGGGGCTGTGATAGTCGAACTGCGAGCCGATGATGGCATAGTTCATGCCCGGCAGACCCGCGCGCAGGGTCTCGGTCAGGTCCGTATCGTTGGGCATCTTTTCGTAGATCAGCACCGCCAGCGACGATGACGCCGGTCGGGTGGCGGTGCGCTGGTAGAGGTCGATGATCTCGCCGTTTTGCGGGCTGGTCTGGAACATCTGCACGCGCCCGCCGCCACCGCGCGCTTCCACATTCAGCGTCAGGCCGATCCGCTTTACCAGCGGGTCACGCTGGAAAAACTGGTTCGCGCCCAGTAGGCCCGCTTCCTCGCCATCGGTGATCACCAGCATGACGTCGCGGGCCGGGACGCCCCGCGCCTTGATGGCGCGCACGGTCTCCAGGATCGCCGCAACGCCCATGATGTCGTCGGCCGCGCCCGGCGAGGCGGGGACGCTGTCATAGTGCGCCATCAGGGCCACGGCTGGCGCCTGCCTATCCCTGCCGGGCAGGATGCCCACGATATTCTCGACATAGCCGGCGGAAACCCGGTCAGATGCGTATCGTGAGAGCTGAACGCCGGTCCCCGGCCGCACCTGCGGCGAAAGGCCCAATTCGGTCATGCGGCCGATCAGGGCGTCGCGCACCCGCATATTCTGGGGTGAACCGACGGGATGCGGCACGGCGGCCATCAGGCTGACGTCGACAAAGGCGCGCTCGCCGGAGAAGCTGGTCGCCGGCGCGCTGACCGGGATGGGCTCCGGCAGTTGCTGGTCTGTGAACGCGATCCAGGACCCGGCAATCAACGCCAGCAACAGCGCGAGATAGCGACCCATCACGGTTCCCCCAATGCCCACTCAAGTGCCAAGGCTAAACCGCGTCGCACTCAAACAGAAACGCCCGCCGGTGAGGGCGGGCGCTTCCGGAATTCGAAGGTCGCCGGGGTCAGGCGGCGACGGTCATCACCGCTTCGTGCGGGTCGCGCAGCACATAGCCGCGGCCCCAGACGGTTTCGATGTGATGCTTGCCATCGGCCGCCGCCGCCAGCTTCTTGCGAAGCTTGCAGATGAAGACGTCGATGATCTTCAGTTCGGGCTCGTCCATGCCGCCATAGAGGTGGTTCAGAAACATTTCCTTGGTCAGCGTGGTACCCTTGCGGAGCGAGAGCAGCTCCAGCATCTGGTATTCCTTGCCGGTCAGGTGAACGCGCATACCGCCCACTTCCACAGTCTTGGCATCCAGGTTGACCACGATGTCGCCGGTCTTGATCACCGACTGGGCATGGCCCTTGGAGCGGCGGATGACGGCGTGAATCCGGGCGACCAGCTCGTCCTTGTGGAAGGGTTTGGTCATGTAGTCGTCGGCACCGCCGGAGAAGGTCTTCACCTTGGTCTCGATCTCTGCCGTGCCGGAAAGGATCATGATCGGGGTGTTGATCTTGCCGACCCTGAGCGTGCGCAGAACATCCATGCCGCTCATGTCGGGCAGGTTCAGGTCGAGCAGGATCAGATCATAGTCATAGATCTTGCCCAGATCGACGCCTTCCTCACCCAGGTCGGTCGTATAGACATTGAAACCTTCCGACTTCAGCATCAACTCGATGCTTTGCGCTGTGGCGCTGTCGTCCTCGATCAACAATACGCGCATTCGGCTCTCCTACCGCGTCCCGCATTCCCGGACGAATTCTGCTGAATCCGCCCCTTTCGTTCTCGTTAACCTGCCTTGGTCGTTCTTTAAGACCGGTTAACGGTGCTGGCCCCTCGTCCCGAATCGTTAGTCTGATTTCGGAACCGGGAACAAGGCGTGGCGGTGGTGCAACGGGGTGCGTGGCCGTTGAATCTTTCGTGATTGGACAGGCTGATCGAACAGGTGGGCGGGAACTCCCTGCGCGGCAAGGGGTTAGCCCGGCACACCAACAATCCGAGGCTATCATGACCGACCGTACCGAAACGCTCTCGCGCTACCGCCTGCCGTTGAATAGCGATCATATGAAGCTGGCCAGAAGCTATATGGCACCGATGCTGCGCTACGCACCACGCCATCCCATGTTCCTCGTCGGCGCAGTCCTGGTGGGTATTGGCGGCATCCTGGCCTGGCGCAATCGCGATGCCATTGCCCGCACCGCCTCGCCGATCATCGAAGACGCCCGGACCAAGGGGCATGCGCTGATCGAGGAGGCGCTGACCAAAGGCCATGACCTGATGGAAGAGGCCAAGGTGGCCAGCGCAAAGATCGGGGCCAAGGCCAACGGCCTGCGCCATGGCGATAAAGGCCGGGATACCGTTTCCAACGTTTACTGAGCCTAACTCTTCATCACCCCTTAAGCGTGTCGGGCTGACAGTCCCCTCATAGCTTTAAGGGGTGGGTTTGAAGAGCCTGGTGGCTGCGGTCGAGCGGCTGGATCCATTGACCGTATCGGGGCGCGTCGCCGCCGTGAACGGCCTGCTGATTGAGGCACGCGGCGGGCTGTCGCGGCTGGCCATCGGAGCGCGCGCCGAAATCGTCCGGTTCGCCGACCAACCTATCGCCGCCGAAGTCGTGGGCTTCCGCGACAACCGCGCGCTGCTGATGCCGTTCGGGCCGGTTGAGGGTGTCGCCCCCGGTGCCGAAATCCGCATACAGCCATTGGGCTCAGCCGTTCGCCCAACCAAAGCGTGGCTCGGCCGCATCGTCGACAGCTTCGGGCAGCCCATCGATGGCAAGGGGCCATTGCCACAGGGCATCGCCGCCTATCCGCTGCGCGCCTCGCCGCCATCCGCACACTCCCGCGCCCGGGTGGGCGCCCGACTGGATCTGGGCGTCCGCGCCATGAACGTCTTCACCACCTGCTGTCGCGGCCAGCGGCTGGGCGTCTTTGCCGGCTCAGGCGTCGGCAAGTCGGTGCTGCTGTCGATGCTCGCCAAGAACGCCGACTGTGATGCCGTCGTCGTCGGCCTGATCGGCGAACGAGGCCGCGAAGTTCGCGAGTTCATCGAGGAAACGCTGGGCGAAGAGGGGCTGAAACGCGCCATCGTAGTTGTCGCCACCTCCGACGAGCCCGCCCTGAAGCGCCGTCAGGCCGCCTATATGACCATGGCCATCGCCGAATTCCTGCGTGACCAGGACATGGAGGTGCTGTGCCTGATGGACAGCGTCACCCGCTTTGCCATGGCGCAACGCGAAATCGGCCTTGCCGCGGGCGAACCGCCCACCACCAAGGGCTACACCCCCACCGTCTTTACCGAACTTCCGAAGTTGCTGGAGCGCGCGGGACCGGGTCCGATCCGGCCAGATGGCACAACCGCTGGCCCGATCACCGGGCTATTCACTGTGCTGGTGGACGGCGACGACCACAACGAACCCATCGCCGACGCCGTGCGCGGAATCCTGGACGGCCACATCGTCATGGAACGCGCCATCGCCGAGCGCGGGCGGTTCCCGGCGATCAACGTCCTGAAGTCGATCAGCCGGACCATGCCGGGGTGCCTGCTGCCCCACGAGCGGGACATCGTCTCCCGCGCTCGCCTGACGATGTCCGCCTACGCCAATATGGAAGAACTGATCCGCATCGGTGCCTACCGCGCCGGCGCTGACCCCCTGATCGACCGCGCCATCGATCTGAACCCCGCCCTGGAGCGCTTCCTGGGCCAGGACAAGGATGACGCCACCAGCCTGGAGGCCTCGTTTGACGGCCTCGACGACATCCTGAACGGAGCCGCCGCGTGAGTTGGGCCCAGTCTCTTATCAAACTGTCGAGCTATGAGGCCGAGGTGCTGCAAAAGCGCCTGTCCGAAATCGTTGACCGCCGGGTCGCCGCCGAACTGAAACTGGCCATGCTGCACGCCGAGGGCGACGCCGAAGATGCTTTCTCCGCCGATGAAGCCGCCACCGGCCTCTATCGCCCCGGTTTCCTGGACGGCCTTCGCCTGCGCAAGTCCAGCGCGCAGGTCGCCATCGATGTGATCCTGCTGGAAGAACAAGGTGCCCGCGACGCCCTGGCCGAGGCCTTCGAGACCCAGAAGAAGTACGAGCATATCGCCGAAAACATCCGCGTCGTCGAACGCAAGGAACTGGGCCGGCGGGAAGTCGCTGCGCTGGACGAACTGGGGATCCGGCGCGCCACGCGTTAGGGTCGGTGTCCCTGCTTGGCGCGTTCGGCTTCCACGTCCTGACGCAGGACGTGCAGGTCCTCGCTGATCTTGAAGATCGTCACATAGAACTCACAGAACGCGCGCCACAGCAGCACGCCCACGCCGACCCCCAGCATGCCGATGCCCAGGATACCCAGCGCCAGCAGAATGCCTAGGAAGATGTTGCTGTCGCGGATCGCCACGCCGATGGCGGCACCGATCACGCCGAACGCGATGATGCCGATGATGCCCAGCCCGGCCCAGTAGACCAGGTGGATGACGCTTCCCGTCAGCATCTTTTCAAAAGTCAGGAGGTCCCAGAAAAACCTGCCGTCCTGGCCTTCGGGTCGTTGGAGTGGTCGACGCATCCGTATCCTGAGACTGAAAAGCACCGGGGGCACGGCCCCGAGGTCCAAACCGCTACCAGCCGACGACGCAGGCTGCAACGCCGCAGAATATCAGGCAGCGGCCAAATGGCACCCATCGCACTGCGCGTGTCGGTGGCGTGACCGCTCAGACCCATCCGGCGAGATGCAGGCCAACGCCGATTGCGGCACATCCCAGCAGTAGCGGAATCACCCCCACCTTGAACCGGAACGCGGCGACGGCGGCTGCCAGTGCGAACAACAGGCTGGGCCAGTGGACGGACGCCAGCGTGGGGATGTCGAGGCTGATCGGCCCCGCGCTGACCTCACGGACCTCGCCGAACAGCACATGCAGGCTGAACCAGAGCGCGAGGTTCAGGATCACTCCGACTACCGCCGCTGTGATCGCGGCCAGCGCCGCGTTGAGCGCCCGGGCCCCGCGCAGGGCCTCAGCGAAGGGTGCGCCCAGGAAGATCCACAGGAAGCAGGGCGTGAAGGTGACCCAGGTGGTCAGCACCCCGCCCAGCACACCGGCCAGCAGCGGATCCATGCCGGTCACGTTCCGGTAGGCCCCCATGAAGCCCACGAACTGGGTGACGATGATCAGCGGGCCCGGCGTTGTCTCCGCCATGGCCAGTCCATCCAGCATCTCGCCGGGCTGCAGTCATTGGTACGTCTGGACCGCCTCCTGCGCCACATAGGCCAGCACGGCGTAGGCACCGCCGAACGTCACCACCGCCATTTTCGAGAAGAACACCGCGATCTGCGAGAACGGATTGTCCCAGCCCAAGCCGACCCCAAGCGCCAGCACCGGAACCAGCCACAGGGCCATCAGGACGCCTCCGGTGGCGAGCGCCCAGCGAAAGTTGGGCCGCGCGTGTTCGGGCGTTTCCTCCCCCAGAAGCGTGTCAGCGTCGGGGACTTCGTTGGCGACCTTGGGCCCATGTCCACTGCTGACGATGAAGGCCGGGACGCCCGCGCGTTCTCCCAGATAGCCGACGGCGGCGGCGGCCAGGATGATCAGCGGAAACGGGATGTCAAAGGCGTAGATGCCGATGAAGGCCGCAGCGGCCAGCCCCTTCATCACCGAATTTTTTAAGGCCCGGCTGCCGACCCGGATCACCGCCTGCACCACCACCACCAGGACGGCGGCTTTCAATCCAAAGAACAGCGCGGCGACCGGCCCGAGCGACCCGAACAAGGTATAGATGATGCTGAGGCCCATAATCGCCAGGAAGCCGGGCAGCACGAACAACGCTCCCGCCATCAGCCCGCCCGCCGTGCGGTTCATCAGCCAGCCGATGTAAATGGCCAGTTGCTGTGCCTCAGGACCCGGTAGCAGCATGCAGTAGTTCAGCGCGTGCAGAAACCGCCGCTCACCCAGCCAGCGCTTCTCCTCCACCAGGATGCGATGCATCACCGCGATCTGACCGGCGGGGCCGCCGAAGCTCAGGGCCGCAACCCGCGCCCAGACCTTGACGGCCTCACCGAACGGGACGGCGGGTATCGGATGAATGGTCGCAGTCATCGCGCTTTGCGCTCACAACCGGTCGGGCTACGGCCTGCCAATTCGTCGAGGAGCGTGTCGAGGCGTGCGGCCAGTGCAGCTTTGGCCCCCGGATAGTCGGCATTCCAAGACGGGCTGGTCCAGGGCCGTGCCTGACCCAGCCGGGAATCCGCCGCTGCGTCATCGAAGGCCACGACGATCGTCGCAGCGGCGACATCTTCAGAGCTCAAAGCGCGCAGGGCTTCGGCACCAGGATTGATGCCATCGGCGGTCAGTTTCGCCGCAAGGGCGGGGGAGACGTGGTCTTCGGGGACAAGGCCCCGCGACTGTATCTGGACGCGAATACCCAACCTCGCGGCGCGAGACTTCAGGGTCTCGCGGGCAATGGCGCTCTTTACCGAGCCCGCAGGGCAGACGAACAGGACCTTCGGCAGGGGTGGACAGGGTTCAGTCCCGCCGCGCAATCCGGTCGGGGCGAACGCCAGAGCTAGCGTGAGGGTTCTGCGTGAAAGGTTTGCGACAGGCATGCGCGGTCTCCGTGTGGAGATGCGCGGTGGTTGGGCCGAAGCCTGTCCGGGACACCGCTTGATCCCGATGACAAACGGCTATGGCAAATCTGCCCGAGACGCAACTATGCGGCTGCTCAGTGTTAAAGCGCCCCCACCGTCTTCAGCCGCGCCCGGGGATGTATCTCGTTCTGGCTCATCACCGGGGTCTGACCCCTGAAGCGTTCGATGATCGAGCGGACGTACGGGCGGATGGTCGGGCTGGTCAGTAGCACCGGGCTGTCCCCGGCCAGCGCTGCGCGCTCGAAGGTTTCGCGGATGCCGCGGATAAAGTCCTGCAGGCGTGAGGGGGCCAGCGCCAGTTGCTTGTCGTCGCCCTGGCCGACCAGGGCGTCGGCGAAGGCGTTCTCCCACTCGGCCGACAGGGTGACGATCGGTAGCGCCCCGTCGTCGCCGCGATGGGCGTAGCAGAGCTGGCGCGACAGCCGACCGCGCACCTGTTCCACCAGCAGGGTAATCGAAGTGGTGTGCGGTGCCGCCTCGCCGATGCCCTCCAGGATCGCGCCCAGATCCCGGATCGAGACGCGCTCGCGCAGCAGGGCCTGCAACACCCGCTGCAGCGTGGAGGCGGTGACGATGGTGGGGATCAGGTCCTCCGATAGTTTCTTCTGCTCGGCTGGCAGGTCCTTGAGCAGCTTCTGGACCTCGGCGTAGGTCAGCAGGTCCGGCATGTTCTCCTTGAGGATTTCGGTCAGGTGCGTGGTCATCACCGTAGCCGGATCGACAATGGTGTACCCCCGGAACGTAGCCTCTTCGCGCAAGCCATCGTCGATCCAGGTGGCGGGCAGGCCAAATGCTGGCTCCTTCATGTGCTCGCCCGGCAGGTCGACCTGGGCGCCGCGCGGGTCCATGGCCATAAGCTGGCCAATGCGGACCTCACCCGACCCAGCCTCCATCTCCTTGATGCGCAGGCAGTAGCCCATGGCGGGCAGGCGCATGTTGTCGAGGATGCGGACGCTGGGCATCACAAAGCCGAAGTCGGCCGCCAGCGTCCGGCGCAGCGCCTTGATCTGGTCGGTGAGGCGGCGGCCCTCCAGATCGTTGATCAGAGGCAGCAGGCCATAGCCCAGCTCGATCTTGATCTCGTCGATGGCCAGGGTCTGGGAAATCGGCTCGTCTTCGGCCTCGGTAGGCGCGTCGCTGATCTTGACCGCCTCTGGCTGCGAGGCGTCCTTTGACCTGCGCCAGGCCAGCACGCCGGAACCGATCGAAACCAGGCTGAAGGGGATGATCGGCATGCCGGGAATGATCGCCAGTACGCCTGCGGCCGCAGAGACCATGCCTAGGCTAATCGGATTGGTGGCAAGCTGGGTGACCAGGGCCTTGTCAGCCGAACCCTCGACACCGGCTTTGGAGACCAGGAAACCCGCCGCGATCGAGACGATCAGGGCCGGGATCTGGCTGACCAGACCGTCGCCGATGCTCATGATGGTGTAGGTCGAGAACGCCTCGCCGATCGGCACGTCGTGTTGAAGCACGCCGATCAGGATGCCGCCGATTACGTTGACGGCCAGGATCACCAGACCCGCAATGGCGTCGCCGCGGACAAACTTGGAGGCGCCGTCCATGGCACCGAAGAAGGTGGATTCCTGCTCCAGTTCCTTGCGACGGAGCTTTGCGTCATCAGTATCGATCAGTCCAGAAGACAGGTCGGCGTCGATGGCCATCTGTTTGCCGGGCATGGAATCCAGGGTGAACCGCGCCGCGACCTCTGCGATCCGGCCCGAGCCCTTGGTGATGACGACGAAGTTCACCACCACCAGGATGATGAAGACGATGACGCCGATCGCGAAATTGCCGCCCATCATCAATTCGCCGAACGTCTCGATCACCTTACCTGCGCCGTGAACACCCTCATGGCCGTGACTGAGGATCAGCCGGGTCGTGGCGATATTGAGCGCCAGGCGGAACAGCGTCACGCCCAGCAACACGGTCGGGAATGCCGTGAACTCCAGCGGCTTCTTGATCAGCAGCGAGGTCATCAGGATCAGGATCGACGAGGCGATCGATAGCGAGAGCAGGCCATCCAGCAGCCACGCCGGAATGGGCACGATCAGCAGGACAACGACGCCGACAACGCCCAGCGCCAGCAGCACTTCGCCACGCGCCACCCAGCTCCAGACCCGGCCGGCGGAGGGTGCCGTATCGAAGCGGTAGGCGTCGGCCATCTATCTGCCGATCATATTGAGCAGGGTGCGCGTCATGCCGCGCTCTGGCCCATTTGCGGGGCGGGGACGGCGACGCCGGCTTCGCCATATTCCTTCAGCTTGTTGCGCAGCGTCCGGATCGAGATGCCCAGGATATTGGCGGCGTGGGTGCGGTTGCCGAAGCAGTGTTCCAGGGTGTCGATGATCAGGTGCTGCTCCATCTCGGCCACTGTGTGCCCGACGAAGGCGCGACTGATGGTCTCTGCTGCGGTGGCCGCCGCCATCGCGGTGCGGGCGTGGGCGTCGGAGGGCGACAGGGGCTGTCCGTCGGGCAGGCGGATGGCGTGTTCGTCGATCTCTGTGCCGGGCGCGAGCAGTACCGCGCGGTGCATGGCGTTTTCCAGTTCGCGGACGTTGCCGGGCCAACGGTGGCCGATCAGGCGGCGGCGCGCTTCCTGGCTCAACGGCTTTTCGGGTAGGCTGTTGGCGGCGGCGTACTTTTTGATGAAGAACTCGGCCATGGCGACCACATCGCCTGGTCGCTCGCGCAGCGGCGGCAGGCGCAGGTTCACGACGTTGAGGCGGTACAGCAAATCCTCGCGGAAGGTGCCGTCCTTGACCGCCTGGGTCAGGTCGCGGTTTGAGGTGGCCAGGATGCGGATGTCGACCTTTACGGGTTTGGTGCCGCCCACCCGGTCAATCTCACGCTCCTGGATCGCGCGCAGCAGCTTGGCCTGCAGGCGGGTGTCCATCTCCGAGATTTCGTCCAGCAACAGGGTGCCACCGGTGGCTTCCTCAAACTTGCCGATCCGCCGGGCGAGCGCGCCGGTGAATGCACCCTTCTCGTGGCCGAACAGCTCGCTTTCGAGCAGGTTCTCAGGGATCGCGGCGCAGTTCACCGATATGAACGGGCGGTTCGCCCGGCGCGATTTCTGGTGGACATACCGCGCAACGACCTCCTTCCCGACGCCGCTTTCGCCTGTGATCAGGATCGAGGCGTCCGAGCCCGCCACCTGGTCGGCCAGCGAGATTACCACCTGCATATTGGGGTCGCGCACGACCATCGGCCGGTTGTCGTCAGAGACGGCAGCCAGCACGGCGGCGATCAGTGCTGCCTCAGGCGGCAGCGGAATGAACTCCTTGGCTCCGGCCCGGATGGCGGCGGCGGCGCGCTGAGGGTCGGCGGCAATGCCACAGGCCACCACCGGTACGCGAATCCGTTCGTCCTCGTTGGCGGCGATCAGCCCGGCGATATCCAGATCATAATCGACCATCAAAAGGTCAGCGCCCTGACCCGACCGCAGCGCATGCGTGGCCGCCTCAATAGTCTCGACGTGGCTTACCTTGGCACCCGCGCTCATCGCCATTTTGACGGCGGTGGCGAGTTGCCCGCTTAGTTTTCCGACGACCAGAAGTCGCATGGGTCTACTCCTTGTTGACGCGAGGCCGGCATTAGGCCGCCGCGTCGCCGTCCTTGATGATTTCCGTCATGGTCACGCCCAGGCGGTCGTCGACGATGACGACCTCGCCGCGTGCCACCAGGCGATTGTTGACATAGATGTCGATGGCCTCGCCGACCTTGCGATCGAGTTCGAGGATGCTGCCATGACCCAGCTGCAGGAGCTGTGCGACGGTCATCGTCGAGCGGCCCAGAACGGCTGAAATGGCCACAGGGACGTCGAACACCGTCTCCAGATCTGTTGCGCTCTTGATGCCGTCACCGCCACCATCGTGCACTGCGCCGTCGTCGGGCGCGAATTCGTCGAGCTTGAGGTCGTCATCGGCCATGGGTCTAGCTTTCGCTGCCGGGGATCAGAGGTTCGGCGTGCAGGCCTTCCGAGGCCAGTGCTGCCGTGAGCGCTTCAGAGACGCGTTCGGCCGCAATGGCGGGGTCGTAAGTCGCCTGGCCGTCGCCAAAGTCCAGGGTGAAGGCGTGGCTCCCGAACGTGGCATCACTCTTGACGACGACAGCGCCTTCGAAACCGAGGCCGCGTGCCGCCGCGTCCAGGGTTGATTGCAACATCTCGGCGAGGGCGGGTTCGGCTGTGACCACCAGTCTCGGCTGGGCGTCGATCTCGCGGGCCAGCGCTTCCAGCGCGGCAAGGGCAGCAGCCTCCGGGAAGCGGTCCAGGGCCGCGCCGGCTATTGATTTCGCACAGGCCAGCGCCAGGTTGGCGGAGCCGACGCGATGATCATGGGCGACTTCGGCCAGTCGGGGCAAGGCCTGTCCACAGGCGATCATGATCTCACGGATCGCATTGGCCTGGCCGGCGCTGATGCTGGTGAGGGCGGCCTGTTCGCCGGCGGCATAGGCCGCAGCGCGGATCTGCTCGACCTCCTCGGCGGGAAACAGGCGCTTTACACGCTCCGGTACGAACGACACCTCACCGCCGGCGTCGAACTCGGTGTCGAATTGAAATCTTGCGAGGAGATCTGACATCAGTAGATCAACTCGTCATCGCCGCTGCCCGAGCCTGCCAGCATGATTTCGCCCTTGTTGGCGAGATCCTTGGCGACCTGCACAATCGCCATCTGAGCTTGGTCAACATCCTTGAGGCGAACCGGGCCCATGGATTCCATGTCCTCGCGCATGATCTTCGAGGCGCGCTCGGACATGTTGGAGAAGAACATTTCCCTGAGCGCGTCGGAGGCTCCTTTAAGGCCCATGGCCAGGCGATCCTTTTCGACAGTCCTCAACAGCGTCTGCACGCCGCCGGGGTCCAGCTTTGACAGATCCTCGAACACGAACATCAGAGCGCGGATGCGTTCGGCAGCCTCGCGGTTACGCTCCTCCAGGGCCGTGATGAACCGGGCCTCGGTCTGGCGGTCGAAGGCGTTGAAGATGTCGGCCATCATTTCATGGCTATCGCGTTTGGTGGTTCGCGCCAGGTTGGACATGAACTCGTTGCGAAGCGTCTGCTCGATCTTGTCGAGGATCTCGCGCTGCACCGGCTCCATGCGCAGCATCCGCATCACGCACTCCAGCGCAAAGTCCTCCGGCAGCGACGACAGCACGCGGGAGGCATGGTCCGGCCGGATCTTGGACAGCACCACGGCGACGGTCTGCGGGTACTCGTTCTTCAGATAGTTGGCGAGCACCGCCTCGTTCACATTGCCCAGCTTGTCCCACATGGTCCTGCCGGCCGGACCCCGGATCTCCTCCATCAGGGACTCGACCTTGTCGTCGGGCATGATGGTGGCCAGCAGCTTCTGGGTCTGTTCGAACGAGCCCATGATGGCACCAGTCCCGGCCATGCCGGTGACGAATTCCAACAGCATCTGTTCGACGACCGTTGCGGAAACGTTGCCCAACCCTGCCATGGCTTGGGAGATTTCCTTTATCTCCTCCTCGTCGAGGGCCTTCCAGACCGAAGCGTGTTCTTCGCCCAGCGCCAGCAGAATGACGGCGCACTTTTCCGCACCCGTCAGGCGGGTGATATCGACGACATTCTTGGAGCCGGATTTTGCCGCCATCAGGCTGTCTCATGCAGCCAGGAGCGCAGAATCGAGACCGACTCGTCCGGATGGCTGGCGACGAAGTCCGAAACCTGCTTGACCTTGTTGGCGCGGACCTGGCCGTCAATGTTGGCGATGTCCAGCCGGGCACCGTCGCCATTGGGCCCGGGTAGTGCCAACTGGGACATGCTGCCGTCAGCGGCGACCTGCACCTGCTGTCCGTCAGGCAAAACCATAATGCGCGTGATTTTCGGCGGTCCGCCCAGCGCCGGGGTGCCATCTTTGCCGGTCTTGCCCTTTTTGCTTCCGCCCGCCCCCAGCAGGGGCCTGGCGACGAAGAAGATCATCAGGATGCCGACGATCGCCAGTACGGCCAGCTCGGCCGCGCGCATGATGTCGTTCTTGTCGAAGTCCTTGAGGGGATTGGCCGCTTCAACGCCGCCGGTGTCCGCCGCGACGGGGAACTTCACATTGATGACGCTGATCTGGTCGCCGCGCTCCTGGTTGAATCCGACCGAGGCGCGAACCAGCTGTTCAATGCGCTGCATTTCCTCCGCGGAGCGCGCGGAGTAGGCACCCGGTTTCCCATCCTTGCCGATGGCTGTGGCCCCATCGACGGCTACAGCGACTGACAGCCGCTTGACGGTGCCCGGTTCCTGCACCTCGGTGCGCACGGTCTTGGAGATTTCGTAGTTGGTGGTGGAATCCTGGCGACCGGCGGAATTGGTGTTATCGGTCGTGTCACTCCCGCCTGCAGCGCCGGGAATGTTGGCGGCAACCGAGGCCTGACCGGACGCGTCCGCCGATTTTTCCCGGCTGTTCTCATCGGTGGTGGATTCGGACCGGATCACCTGACCGTCGGGGTCATATTTTTCTTCCTGCGTGGTGACCCGTGCCAGGTCCAGATCGGCTGATACGTTGACGCGGGCTTTACCGGCGCCGACCAGACCCTCGACCAAGGTCTTCACCTGTTTGGCGATGCGCTGTTCGACCTCGGACTTGCGGCCATCGGCTTCGACTGCCATGCCGGTTTCACCGCCGGACAGGGTCTTGGCGTGCTGATCGACCACAGTGACGCGATCCGGCCGCATGTTGGGCACGGCACCTGCGACCAGGTTCTGGATGGCGCGCACCTGTTCGGCGGTCGGCTCACGCGCGCCCACGCCGATGCTCACAGACGAGGCGGGCTGCTCGGCGTCTTCCTCGAACAGTTGGCGCTTGGGGAGAACCAAGTGTACGCGGGCTGATGTGATACCGTCCAGGGCACCGATGGTGCGGGCGAGCTCGCCTTCCAGTGCGCGCTGGCGGTTCAGCTGCTGGACAAAGTCGGTCTGGCCCAGCGCGCTGGCGTTGTCGAAGATCTCGTATCCGACTGACCCCGCTGTCGGCAGCCCTTTCCCCGATAGCATCAGACGGGTCGAGGCCACCTCGTCGCGCGACACCAGGATTGTCGAGCCGTCGCCCTTGACCTCATACTTGACGCCGGCCTGATCGAGGGCGGCCGTAATCGAGCCCGCCTCTTTCAGATCCAGATTCGAATACAGAAGCGACTTGGGTTGACCCAGGTTCAGGAAGATGGCGGCCATGACGGCGGTAAAGCCGGCACCGATCCCGATGACCGCAGCCACCCGACCGATCCCGAACCGTCGCAGCAGGCTCATCAACGGGTTCAAATCCGAACGCCCCTTCCACACTACCAAGGCGGCGCACGCGTATGCGGTCCCGGCCCCTTGCTAGGCAGGATTTACCCAGTGCTTGGTTAAGGCAGGTTTAAGCCCGGCCGGAGATCGCCGGGGTTACACAGGTTCCAGTCGTGGGAAACGCCCTCAACTCCAAGGCTCGAGGCCACCGGCGAAGGCGAGCAATAGCGAGAACGACGTGTAAATCAGCACCGTCGTCGTGAAGTACGCCTTGCGCAGGCTAGTCCATGAATCTACCCGCCGCCCGCCCTGCCAGATCGCGGGAAGTGCGGCGACGGTAATCAGTGTCAGAACAGCAGCCACCAGAGCGCACGTCGAGGCGATCACCAACGGTATACCCGGCCAGTTATACATGAGTGCCTGGGCATCAGATGCCGAAGCGCCCCAGATGGCGAAGAACAGCAGTGCGGCGATCCAGAGCCCCGCCTGCATGGCCTGCACCATCGAGGTCCGCGCCTGTACCTGATTTTGCCGCAGATCGCGCCGGTTCCGTACGATGAGGCCGGCGAGGGTCGCGACGGCCGCGATTCCGGTCAGCGCCGCCAGCGTGATCAGGGTGATAGGTCTGTCGATCAATGACGTTCGTCTCAGGGTTTCGCCGTTGTTGGTGCTTCGGATTCCTATGGCGCGGCCTTCGACGGTCTTGAACACGATGCGCTGGTCATCGACGACCGAAATGAACCGGCCCTGATCGAGCGGGCCCTCTGGCACAAAGGCGCGTGCCTGACCGGGCCGGCTAAGGATCAGCCGTCCTCCAGAGGTGACCCTTACATCGCTGCCCCCCCCCCAGCCGGCCGACGAAGCCCTCCAGACCGCTATAGGCACGCCGCGTCGACATATAGTTGCCGTCGAACCTGTCAGCGGCTTCGACAAGCGCGGCGGAACCTGGCCTGGGAAAGGTGGTGCTCGCCGCATAGAAGCGTCTGACGACCTCGCGCGGTAACCGCTCCGCCAGCGAACCACCGGCCTCGCCATTGGTGCTGATGAAGACCCCCAGCTCGAGAGCGGGGATCACTGTCATGTTCGAGTGGAAGGCAACCGTATCGCCTAGGTGACCAAAGCCCCGATATCCGCCCGGCAGATCAAAGATCATGAACCCGTGCGCCCAGCCGTTGATCCCCGGCGGCGTGCGAAGCAACGGGGTTCGAAATGCCTTCGCCGCCTGGGGTCCGAACACGGTCGCCCCGTTCCAGCTGCCGTTCCCCAGCAGCATCAGCATGTAGCGCGACATGTCACCGGCTGTGGACGACGCTGAGCCGGCTGGCGCTACCTGCCCGATGTATTCGTAGTGGTTGGGGGAATAGCCCGCATCGCGCCATCCATAGCCGGTGGCCAGGCTGTTGCGCAGCAACGCCGGCATAGCGCCTGGCAAGCCCCGTCGCTCGGCGCGGGGTTCCCGAAACGTCGTGCGGTTCATGCCAAGGGGTATCGTGATCTCGTCCTCTACCCGGCGCTCGAAGGTTTTGCCCGAGACAAAGGCTACCGCTTCGCCGGCCAGGGCCGCACCATAGTTGGAGTAGCTGGCGATCGCCCCGGCGCTGCGGACCTGATCAGGCCGTTCCTGGCGGAGGTAGAGGTCCAGCGGCCGCACGCGCAGCGGGTCACGTTCAAACAGCTGACCCAGCGCGAGATCTTCAAACCCCGCGCTGTGGTTGAGCAGATGACGCACCATCACGTCCCGCGACTGGCTGGGCAGACGCACTTTCTCCGGCAGATACAGGTTGATCGGGCGATCCAGGCGGATGCGACGGGCCTCGACTTCCTTCATCAGCAGGATCCAGGTGAAGGTTTTCGAGATTGAGCCGATCCGGAATAGAGTCTGGTCAGGATCAACAGTCCGACGGGGGGACAGGCCGGCGAGGCCATAACCCTTCTTCAATATGACCTGACCGTTCTGAACGATGGAGACCGTGGCCCCGGGCACATGTTCCCGCGTCATGGCGTCGGCCATCCAGCCATCCACAAATGCTTCGAGACGCATCGGATCGAGCGGCGGCTGGACGGAAACCTTTGGCGCGGCGACGGGCGTGGCGGCAATCTTGGTGGCCACACTTCGGGGGCCCGACCCGGACTGCAGTTGGGCATAGGGGATCGGTGCGCGCGGTGTCGCAGCAACAGGCGTCGTCTGGGCGCTGACCGGGCCGGCTAGAACGCCCGACAGCGTCATGGCCAGGACGACAATGCCGCAACGTCGCTTTCGTTGATGGTTCAAGAGGCCCTCGCAAGTCAGACCATAGCATCTCGGTTGAGTCGCTGCGCACGTCGCGGTCCGAGATTTGGCGAACGCTTGCCTGCCTAGAGGCCAACTGCGGTATCTGGCAGGCGATCAGTCCGTCCGGACCGGCGTTGCGAAGGCAAAGAGCGGCAGCATCGGGCGTAACTCGCCGCCGATCCAGAGTTGAGGCTCGGACGGCGGGCTGACTTTCTCGGTGATTTCGCGCGTTCGCACGCACTCGCGCACAGCGCCGCCCAGTCCGGCAAAGTCCCGCACGCCGTCCATCGACGACAGGAAGCAGTCATCGAAATAGGGATACTTGTTGTCCTGTCCGCAACCGAATGAGGTGCGGTCAGGTCGGGCGGCGGTCAGCACCATGCGGTTGGGTTTGGCCAGGGTCCGCACATAGACGCCCGAGAAACAGGCCGAGATCACCACCACCGTCGGTCGCTGACCGCAACTCTGGTCCAGCATGGTGGCCAGCACCCCAGGCTGCAGTATGCCCTGATCCAGCTGCGCGCCCTGGGGGGCACCATGCGAGGTCATGTAGAAAAGACACCCGCCCTGGGCCTTGGCCGACAGGTCCACCATTGCCGCATAGATCCCGCGCGCGTCCGACTTCTCGGGGCGGGTGTCCTTGTAGCGCTCAGGTCGCACCGAGAACTGGCGCATGTTCGCGGTCTGGAAGCCGACGCGGCCCAGTGCCAGGGTCACGTCGCGCCGCGCATTGTCGAAGGCCTCGGTCGGTCCGCCGTCGTGGGCATGCCAGTCCCCGGCTACCACCACCGCCGACCAATCCGCAAAAGCCTGGGCATTTGCGGTGCCCGCCGCAGCGATCCAGAGGGCGGAGATGAGGGCGAGAAGCCGGGTCACGGGGCCGCCGTCAAGTCTTGTACTTGGCGAAGGGCGTGGGGATCGCGGTGCCGGTAGCCTTGGCCAGCATGCGGCCTTCCGGATCAAACAGTTCGCCCTCGGTGAAGGCCACTTGCCGACCCCACTTCAGGACCCGGCCGATGCCCTTGATCTTGCCGGGCGCGCCGGGCCTGAGGAAGCTGGTCTTCATTTCCAGCGTCGGTGCCACGGCAGTCATGCCGGACGCCACCATGCAGGCCACGCTCATGCACTCGTCCAGCATGGCGCAGAGGTAGCCGCCCTGGATCTGCTTCATCGGATTGAGCAGCAACTCAGCCCTGGCCTCGAACTCGACCTCCACCGATTTGGTCGCCTGACTGACGCCGACGATCCGGAAGCCCAGGGTCTGGGAGCCTGTGGGCTGGTTTTTGGTGCGCTGGAACCGCGCCAGGATGGCCTCGTCGGTGAGGGTCTCAGGCTCGGGACTCACAACGTCGCTCATTCCGCAGTCACTTCTTCCGGAATTGGTCCAGGGAAACGATGGTGGCGTCTCCGGTCTTGGCGGGGGGCTCCTCCGCCTTGGTCTCGACCGGCGCGACGATGGCGATCTTCGCTTCCTGCGGTGCCGACGGCGGGGCCTCGAACTGCAACAGGAACTGCACGGACGGATCATAAAATCGCGTGATCGCCGCATAGGGCACAGACAGCCGCTTGGGCTGGCCGCCGAACTGCAGGGTGACGGAAAAGAACGTCTCGCCCGGCGCCAGGTCCCAGTACTGGTGCTGCAGCACGATGGTCATTTCGTCCGGATAGCGCGAAAGCAGGTCATTGGGCCCGGACACTCCCGCCGCGTCGGTCTTGAAGGTCACATACAGATGGTGCGCGCCCGGCAACCCTTCAGGTGAGGCGGCCCGCTTCAGCGCAGCCTTGGCGACGCCCCGAAGCGCATCCTGCGCCAGGGCCTCGTAGTTCATCAGATCCTGGACCGGCGGATCCTGGGCCATGCGCACTCCAAACAACAACGTCGAAAGACCCTAGCGCGTGGCGCTTTTGGCGCAAGGGTTTGAAGCGCGGCGGGGCCAATGTGTTCGCTTGTCGAACGCGCAGATTGGGGCTGCCGGAACCTGGGTTCTGCGACCCTGCACCTGTGAACGCCGCTGGACTGTGCTGTCGGATCTGAATTCTGCTATGGTGCCAGCATGACCCGGGCCGACGTCATCGCCACCTTGCTGCGCCGCGCTGATGAGTTGCGGGCGAGTGGCATCGTGCACGTCACACTCTTCGGCTCCGTAGCTCGCGACAGTGCGGGCCCGGACAGCGACGTCGATCTGATCGTCGAGACGTCCAAGCCTATCACCCTGTTCACCCTGGGCCCGTTGCACGACCAGTTTGCGGCGATTTTGGGCCGCCCGGTGGATATCCTAGCCAAGGCGGGGTTTGACCGGTCCCAACGCCTGCTGCAGGGCGCTTCAGCCGACCTCATCCATGTCTTCTGACCGCCGTAAACCGTTGCCGCCGGCAGCGATCATTGAACGGGCCAGACAGCAGATCGTCCTGATCAACCGGTGGACGATCGGTCTGGATGTTGAGGCGTATGTCGCGGACGAACTGCGGCGCTATGCGGTCGAGCGGGCCTTCATTGCGCTAGGCGAGGCGGTCAAGGATCTCAGCCGGGTGGTTAATCTTCAGATGGTGGACCCGGAGGGCCCGTGGAAGGAACCGGCAAGGGCCCGGGATTTTCTGGCCCATGACTACGACGATCAGGTGATCCCCGATGTCGTATGGGCGACTATTTCCGACGGCCTGCCTGATCTGGCGCGGGCATAAGAGCGAGTTGGGGTGGTGTTGCGCGGTCCCTGATTTGCGAATCTCACCGATAGGGGCAGTCCAAAAGGGGCGAGCTTGAAGTAGATTGCGCGTCCCCACCGCCTGTCTGGCAACCGTTTGTCTCGCGATTCCAGATCCCGGTTTTAGCGTGCGGGAGGATAAGTGGATGAGCGGCTTGCTGAAATCAGGAGTAGTCGTTGTCGCCATTGTGAGCCTCACGGCTTGCATCGCGACTAGCCAGAGGTTCCCTTCGAGTACTCCCATCGAGCTGTTAAAAGTTGAGACGCCAAAAAATTGTCGCGCCGCAGGCGGGACTTGGAGCCGCACGGCATTTGGTTTTCGTACCTGTCTCGTAGAGTTTTCGGATGCTCGCAAGCAGTGCCGCGACGGCAAGGAATGTCTTGGTCACTGCATTTGGGAGGACCCAGCCGACTGGGCGGCTTGCAAAGGCCCCCAGTGTGCAGAATACCCGGCGGATGGATCTTATGGCCTTTGTCAGAAGTCGAACTATGAACCTGGATGTCACGGCATTGTTCAAGCTGGACGACAAATGGAGATGATCTGCGAGGATTAGGTGGGAGGCTTCTGTTGGCAGGCGCCTCCCGGGCCCCGCCTAAGGATCTGAACCCCTAGGACTTAGGTCGGATGTCACCGAACCGCATTACGCGGCGAGGCGGACTTCCTCAGCGAAGTTATCGTTCGCATTTAGTCTAAAGACCCGGGACGGTGAGTCACGCCGAGAGAAAGCAACACCTTTAGACGTCTGTCGATGCTGATCGGCCCCGCACTGTCCGGCGATACCCGGGGGAAGATTGGTGGAGCCGCCGGGAATCGCACCCGGGTCCAGTCCGCTTATGACGTGCGCGTTTATCTCCATAGTCGGGCGAACCCGACCTCTTCCATATAGGCGGTCCGGGTTGAAAAATGAAGAACATTGCGTCCGGTGTGGTTCACGAAGCGCGGAAGGGAGGCGGGATTTCGCGGAACGCCACCTCGGTTTCGTGGGTGGACTCACGGCTTGTTGGCCGTCGCCGCTAGCCTTCGGTTCTCGAACTTGACCGGAGCCTTCCATGCACAACCTGATGCACGCCGCCCGCCCACTGGCGAATGACCTGTTCTCAAGCCTGCTGTTTGCGGCGCTCGTGGCTTTGGGGGTCGACACCCAGATCGCCACCCTGATCGCGATGGGCGTCGGCCTGGGTCACGTGATCCTGTGGAAGCTGCTGGGCAAGCCGGTGGCACCGCTGCAGTGGGCCAGCCTGGCCCTGGTGCTGACATTCGGCGCGCTCGGCCTGTTTCTACACGACGCCCGCTTCCTGATGGCCAAGCCGACGGTGATCTATGTGATCCTGACGGTC
The DNA here is from genome assembly GCA_945883235.1 of Phenylobacterium deserti. Taxonomy (GTDB): domain Bacteria; phylum Pseudomonadota; class Alphaproteobacteria; order Caulobacterales; family Caulobacteraceae; genus Phenylobacterium; species Phenylobacterium deserti_A. The sequence continues at coordinate 132,344 of CAMCXF010000005.1, forward strand.
ATGATGCTCAAGCGTGGCTGGATGCTGCGCTACATGCCGCCGATCTCGACCGGCCATGCCGAGCGAGCCATGATCGTGTTCGGTTACGTCTGGGCGGGGCTGATGGCGCTGACCGGCGCGGCGAACCTCGTGGTCGCGGTGCAGTTTCCGCATCTCTGGCCAGCCTTCCTGGCGATCTTCCCTACCGCCTCCAAGATCGCGCTGTTCGCGGCGCAGTACGCTGTCATGCGGCACGTCACGATCCGCAGCATGCGGGCACAGATGGCTTTCGCTCACACGTCCTAGAAGACCTCAACACCCCGCTGCAGCGACAATACGCCGGTACGCGAAACCTCGACCAGACCCAGGCCGCGCATCAGGTCGACGAACTTGTCGATCTTGGTGGGTGCGCCAGTCAGTTCGAACACGAAACTCTCGTGGGTGGTGTCCACCACTTTGGCCCGGAAGATGTCGGCGACCCGGAGCGCTTCGACGCGCTCCACGCCCGCGCCGCGCACCTTGATCAGGGCCAGCTCGCGCTCCAGGCCGTTGGGATCCTTGGTCACGTCCTGCACGTGGCGGGTCGAGACCATCTTCTGAAGTTGGGCCTCGATCTGTGACAATACTTGCGGCGTGCCGCGCGTGACGATGGTGATCCGGCTGGTGTGAGCGCTGCCATCGGTCTCGGCCACCGTCAGGCTGTCGATATTGTATCCGCGCGCCGCAAACAGGCCGACCACCCGGTGCAACACACCCGGCTCGTTCTCCACCAGCACGGCGAACGTCGCGCGGCTCTCCTCCTGCTCGGCGTGAGCGAGGTCATAGACGGAGGCGGGCTGGCTGGTGTCGGACATGGGGCAGGGTTCCTTAACGGTCGAGGTCACGAGGTGTCACAGGATGGTCGCGGTCGCAACAGGGCGTAGGGTACCAGCCCAGACTAAAGCCCCAAAGTTGCGAAGGTTCTGTCGTGTTGCTGCCGGAACGCTGTCATCAGCCACGACTAATGTGTGCGGATCGCGTTCGCTAATGAGCTTTCCATGCCCACTACCCAAGAGATCGCCGAAGACCTGGTCGCCCTGTGCCGTCAGGGGAAATTTGATGAGTCCGGCGAAAAGTTCTGGTCCGACGATGTCGTCAGTCTCGAGGCCATGCCAGGTGAGATGGCGGAGATCGCCGGCAAGGAAGCCGTGCGCGCCAAAGGTGAATGGTGGGCGGCCAATCACGAGGTGCACGGCGTTGTGGTCGAAGGGCCCTACGTTAACGGCGACCAGTTCGTCGTTCGGTTCAAGATGGATCTGACACCTAAAGGCGGCGAACGCACCACGATGGACGAGGTCGGGCTATACACCTTGGTCGATGGCTTGATCGTTGAAGAGCAGTTCTTCTACGCGACCTGAGTGTGGCTTGCTCTGGAAGGCAATTCGCCTGACATCTTGGCGTCATGTCCTCCTTCCGCATGCCCCAGTCCCTCAACGCGCGGCTCGGCGTCGAGACCGGCGACGCGGTGTTTCGCCATGAGCTGCTGGAGGAACAGGCCCAGTCGCTGGGCCGGGCGGGGCGCAAGGTCGAGGCGGCGCTGGCGGCCCTGGCCGGGCACGATGGCGGCGAGGGACGGGCCGCGCTGGTCAAGGCCGCCGCGAATGCCGTCTGGGAATTTCTGGTCCAGCGCGAGGTGATGGGGTTTCGCGACCGCAACGCCGTTGTCGCCCAGTACGGCATCCCGCGCGAGGTCATGGCCCGGATCGGCGCGCGCTGACTCAGAATTACTGATTGGCCTATGTTGGGCCGGACGGGGCATGGTCGCAGCAACCACAGTCTTTGGGACGGGAACCACCACATGACCATTTCGCTCTACGACGTCAGCGTCGCCTCATTCCTGCGCACGCTCGGCGCGGTGTCCGGCTTTCTCGACAAGGGCCTGGCCCATTGCGAGGCGAACGGCATCGACCCGGCGACTCTCGTCGAGACCCAGCTGAAGGACGACATGCTGCCTTTCATGTTCCAGGTCGTCTCGGTCGCGCACCACACGCGCGGCGCCATTGCAGGTGCCAAGGCCGGCGTATTCTCACCGTCGAGCGGCATTGGCACGCTGGACTATGCTGGTCTGCAGAAGCTGGTGGCCGATGCGCGCAGCGCGCTTCAGGCGATGACGCCGGATGAGATCAACGCCCTGGAAGGCCGCGACATGGTGTTCCAGCTGGGCGAGCGGCAGATGCCGTTCACCGTGCCCGCGTTCCTGATGTCGTTCTCGATCCCCAACCTGCATTTCCACGCCACCACCGCCTACGACATCCTGCGTCAGGCCGGCGTGCCGCTGGGCAAGCGGGACTATCTGGGCGCGCTGCCCATGAAGGCGTAGAGGGCGGCCCCGGCGTTCATCCAGAAAAACGGGATCGTCATCCCTGGCGCAATGCCGGGCATGGTCCTGGACGTAGTCAGCCGGGTCCGGCGGCCAGATAGTTCGGAAGGTCGTCGTCGATCAGCCACCAGGCAGCCCGGGATGATGTCTGAATGTGGAGACCGACCCGAAGGCCCTCGGTGTCGTCAAGTCCGCCGACCCGCAGCCGTAGGGTGTGAGGCGCATCGTCGCGCTGGCTGTACACAGGGCCTCCGCAAACACCGCAAAACACCCTGCGCTTGTCAGGTGAGGCGCGGTAGTCTCGCAGGGCGTCTTCGCCCCGGATCAGTTGAAAGTCGGTCGCCCGGACCGGGATATTGGCGCCAAACGCGCCACCCTGAGCCTTGCGACACTGGCCGCAGTGACAGAGCTGGATAGGAGCGAGTTCGCCCTCGACCTCATATCGTACCGCGCCGCAGAGGCATCCGCCGGAGTGGCCCATAACGGGCCTAAACCAGTCCCTTGCCCGCGTCGTCGATGATGGTGCCCAGGTCTCGGGTATCTCCGGCCATGATCATCTCGTTGTGGGCCTTGCCGGAGGGGATCATCGGGAAGCAGTTTTCTTCCTTGGTCACCCGGCAGTCGAACAGCACCGGCTTTTTCACCGCGATCATTTCCAGGATCTTGTCGTCCAGCTCGTCCGGCGTCTCGGCGCGGAAGCCGACGCCGCCGTAGGCCTCGGCCAGTTTCACGAAGTCGGGCAGGCTGGAGGAGTAGGTGTGGCTATAGCGCTCGCCGTGCAGCAGTTGCTGCCACTGGCGCACCATTCCCATCCACTCGTTGTTGAGGATGAAGATCTTGATCGGCAGGTCGTACTGAATGGCCGTCGAAATCTCCTGCATGGTCATCTGCACCGACGCGTCGCCGGCGATGTCGATGACCAGACTGTCCGGGTGCGCCATCTGCACGCCCACGGCGGCCGGCAGGCCATAGCCCATGGTGCCGAGGCCGCCTGAGGTCATCCAGCGGTTGGGCTCGTCGAAGTGATAGAACTGGGCCGCCCACATCTGGTGCTGGCCCACCTCGGTGGTGATGTAGGTGTCGTGGCCCTTGGTCAGCTCATACAGACGCTGGATGGCATACTGCGGCTTGATCAGCTTGGTGTCAGGCCGATAGCCGAAGCTGTTGCGAGCCCGCCAGGCGTCGATCTGACTCCACCATTCTTTCATGGCGGCCTTGTCGGTGGCCAGATTGCGCTGCTTCCAGGCCGCGATCATGTCGGCCAGCACATTGCCGGCGTCGCCGACGATGCCGATGTCGGCGCGCACGTTCTTGCCGATGGAGGATGCGTCGACGTCGATGTGGATCTTCTTCGAGCCCGGCGAGAAGGCGTCGAGACGCCCGGTCACCCGATCATCAAAGCGCGAGCCGATGGCCACCATGACGTCGCAGTCGTGCATGGCGTTATTGGCCTCGAACGAACCGTGCATCCCCAACATGCCCAGCCACGCAGGACCCGAGGCCGGATAGGCGCCCAGGCCCATCAGGGTCGAGGTCACCGGTGCGCCGGTCAGGGCCGCGAACTCGCGCAGCAGCTCTGAGGCGTGCGGGCCGGCATTGATCACCCCGCCGCCGGTATAGAAGATCGGCCGCTTGGCCTTGGCGATCATGGCGACGGCTTCGGCGATCTTGCCGGCGTCGCCCTTGACCCGGGGGCTGTAGCCGTGGGTGTGCTTCACCTCATCCGGACCCAGATAGATCGCCTTGGCGAACTGCACGTCCTTGGGGATATCGATCACCACGGGGCCGGGGCGTCCGGTCGTCGCAATGTGGAAAGCCTCGTGCAGGATACGCGGCAGGTCCTCGACCGACTTCACCAGATAGTTGTGCTTGGTGCAGGACCGGGTGATGCCGACGGTGTCGCACTCCTGGAAAGCGTCGGTGCCGATCAGGTGGGTGGCGACCTGACCGGTGATCACGATCATCGGGATCGAGTCCATCAGCGCGTCGACAATGCCGGTGATCGCGTTGGTTGCGCCGGGGCCGGATGTCACCAGCACCACGCCCGGCTTGCCGGTCGAGCGGGCATAGCCCTCGGCTGCGTGGGTCGCCCCCTGCTCGTGGCGGACCAGCACGTGAGTCAGGCGCTCCTCGGCATAGAGCGCGTCATAGATCGGCAGCACCGCGCCGCCCGGATATCCGAACAGTACCTCAACCCCGTTGTCGATCAGCGCGCGCACGACCATCTCCGCGCCGGAGAGGGTGTCGGCCTGGGCTTCTATCGTTTGGTGAGCGGTCATGGGAGCTGCCTGAATGCTGGGCGATTGGACATTAAAAAAGGCCCGCTGGGGGCCTGGGACGAGCGACCGGTCAGTCCTGACACCTCTGTCAGTCCGTTACGGCCGCCCGGGAAGTACAAGGATCTTGCGCACGAGAATTCCTCGAAATTCAGAGAACCAAATGTGCCATGCCCGGGTCAGCGCGTCAAGCCGCGGTTGAGGGCAAGAAACTGCCTCCAGTGGTCTCCTGTGTCCAACCCGCTCAACCTTGGCCAGTCCGGCGTCTGGCCGCGCGCCCAGGTCATCTGGCGTTTGGCGTAGCGCCGCGTGTCCTGCTGTGCGGCGGCCAGAGCTGTCTCCAGCCTGGTTTCACCCCGCAGGTGAGCGGCGAAGGCCTGGACGCCGACGGCCTTGAGGGCGGGCAGGGCGGGATCGAGATTGCGAGCCAACAGGGCCTCCACCTCCGCCAGCGCGCCCTGCGTCAACATCGTCTCGAGCCGCGCATCGCAGCGCGCGTAGAGCTCCGCGCGCGGCGGCTCCAGGGCGACGGCGGTCCAGCTCCCGGCGGGCAGGCCCCCGGAGGCGGTGGCATGGTGGTCGCCCAGCGAGGTGCCGGTGGCGGCATAAACCTCCCAGGCCCGGGACAGACGCTGACGGTCGCCTAACGCAATGCGAGCGGCGGCGGCGGGATCGACCTCACCCAGCCGGGCGCGGAACGCCGCCTCGCCCAGGCTTGCGAACTCGGACGCTGCGGCTTGCCGAACCTCCGTCGGGATCACAGGGATGTCGGCCAGCCCTTGCGTAAGGGCCCGCAAGTAGAGGCCTGTTCCGCCCACCACGATCACGTCGCGCCCACGCCCGGCGATCTTGGCAATCAGCGCCAGCGCCGCCCGCTGCCAGCGTCCAACCGACCAGCCTTCCGACGCATCGACCGTCCCGAACAGGTGGTGCGGAGCGCGGGCCATCTCGGCGGCGTCCGGCCGCGCCGTCAGCACCCGCAGATCGGCATAGAGCTGCAGGGCGTCGGCGTTGACGACCTCGGCCCCCGTCGTCTCCGCCAGTCGAAGCGCCAGCGCGGACTTGCCACTTGCCGTAGGCCCGGCGATCAGCCAGATGCGAGGTTCCATGCTGCTTGTCCTTACCACCATCATCCCGCACGTCACGGCAAACGAAGAGGTCGACTTCAGTCTCTCGGCGCTCAGCGACATGGGTCTGCGCATCGGCCAGACCGAAGACCTGGGCGCTGAAGGGTTTGTCGCGCAAGACACCTTCCTGGAAGCCGACGATCTGGCCGCGACGCGCGCCGCCATTGACGGCCAGTTTTCTGGTGGGGTGCTCGACTACTGCCTTCAGCCAGCCATCGGTCGCCGCAAACGCCTGCTGATCGCCGACATGGATTCCACCATCATCAACGTGGAATGCATCGACGAACTGGCCGATTTCGCGGGCGTAAAGGCCCGGGTATCCGAGATCACCGAACGTGCCATGCGCGGCGAACTGGATTTCGAGGCGGCGCTGCGAGAACGGGTGGCCATGCTGAAGGGTCTGCCGCTGGTCGACCTTCAGCGCGCCTACGATGAACGGGTTCAGCTCAACCCTGGTGCCCGAACGCTGGTGCGGACCATGACCGTCCACGGGGCCAAGGCGTTCCTCGTCTCCGGTGGGTTCAGCTTCTTCACCCGCCGTGTCGCCGAAGCTGCGGGCTTCGACGCCAACCGTGCCAACACGCTGATCGAGGCCGGCGACGTGCTGGCCGGCACGGTCGGCGAGCCCATTCTGGGACGCGAAGCCAAGCTTGCCGCGCTTCAGGAAGAGGCCGCGAACCTCGGCGTCCCCCTCTCGGCGACGCTTGCGGTCGGCGACGGCGCCAACGACCTGGCGATGATCGAGGCTGCCGGCCTGGGCGTCGCCTACCGCGCCAAGCCCATCGTCGCCGCGCAAGCCCACGCCAAGGTCGACCACACCGACCTGACGTCGCTGCTATATTTTCAGGGCTATCGGGCCAGCGAGTTCGTTACCGACTGAAGCACCGATTGATTTCCGCCGCTGTGTGAACGCGGCTAAAGCGCGGCATGAGCTTTCCTCGCCCGATCCGCGCCGTGGTCTTCGACATGGATGGCCTGCTGGTCGACACCGAGGCGGTTGTGTTCCGCGCCATGCAGAGAGCCACAGTCGGCATCGCCGAGGAATTTCCCATGGCAACGTTTATTCAAATGGTAGGCCTGCCCAACTACGCCAGCGACGCGATTGCAATCAATCACTTCGGCGAAGGTTTTGACCTTCCGGGCTGGAACGCAGCGGTCAGCCTCCACTTCCGCGAGGAACTGGCCATCGGCATCGCGCTGAAAGCCGGCGTGCTGGAGATCCTCGATCACCTTGACGAAGTGGGAATGCCCCGCGCCATCGCCACCTCATCCAGTCTGGAAAGCGTGCGCGCCAGCCTTGGGCCGCACAGCATCGTCGACCGTTTCCACGCCCTGATCACCCGAGACGTGCAGAACAATCACAAGCCCCACCCCGAGCCGTTCCTGAAGGCCGCGGCGGCGCTAGGCATCGATCCCGCCGACTGCCTGGCGCTGGAAGACAGTCACAACGGCGTCCGGTCCGCCTCATCCGCCGGGATGATGACCGTCATGGTGCCGGACATGCTGGATCCCACCGAAGAGATGTACAGCCTGTGCGTCCGCATCGCCCGCGATCTGCATGAGGTGCGGACGATGCTGGTGGCCCAGGCCTAACGCCCTGACGGGCCCCGCTGGAAATACTTGAAGAACGCGCTGTCCGGCGAGAGCACCATCGTCGTCTGGCCGTCGGCAAAGCTCTGCTCATAGGCCTGCATCGAGCGGAAGAACGCCGCGAAGGAAGGATCGCGACCATAGCTCTGGGCGAAGATCCGGGTGCGTTGGGCGTCGCCCTCGCCGGTGACCTGACCGGCCGTCTGGCGGGCGGTCGAGAGGGTGATCGCCACTTCCTTGTCGGCACCGGCGATGATCTCGCGTTTTTGCTGTTCACCCACGGCGCGGACCCGTGCTGCTTCCTGCTGGCGCGAAGACGCCATGCGCCGGAAGACGGCCTCTCGGTTCTGGGCGGGAAGATCAGCGCGGCGGATCCTGAGATCGATCACTTCGATGCCGAGGCTGGAGGACTTCGCGCGCTTGGCGACGTCAAGCTTCGCCTGCTGCATCAGCTGCGTACGGCGGCCGGAGATAATCTCACGCGCGGTAGCCGAACCCAGCACCTGACGCAGAGAAGAGTTCACCAGACGCTCGATCCGGTCGGCAGCGATCTGTTCATCGCGAAGCGTGTTGTAGAACTGGCGCGGGTCGGAAATCCGGTAGCGGATGAAGGCGTCGACGACCAGTCGTTCCTGCAGCGAGGTGATGATTTCTTCCTGGGCGGCTTCCAGCGCGATGTTGCGCCGGTCGAAGCGGATGACGCTTTCGACGAACGGCGCCTTCACGTTCAGGCCCGCCTCGGTGCCCTTGTCGTTGATGGTGCGAACGGGATCGCCCAAGCGAACAATCACGACCTGCTGACGCTGGTCGACGATGATGAAGGTGTTGGCAGCCAGCACCGCGATGGCGACGATGGCGGCCAGCCAGATGAAAACGCGATTGCTCATTGGGCGGCCTTCCCGGCGGCTTGCGGCGGTCCGACCTCGACTTGCGGCTGCGGCGTGGGCACGGCTCTGGAGCGGAATACGTCGGGGGGCAGAATGATAGGAGCGCTGGCGCCCTTGGCGTCGATCACCACCTTGTTGGAGCGTGCCAGGATGCGTTCCATCGATTCGATGTACAGGCGGTCGCGCGTGACGCCCGGCGCCCTGCGATACTCGGCATGGATCTGGTTGAAGCGGGCGGCTTCTCCCTGGGCGTCCCGGACCGCCTGCTCGCGATAGCCTTCCGAGGCTTGCAGGACCTTGGATGCATCACCCTTGGCCTCGTTGATCACCCGGTTGCGATAGGTGTTGGCCTCGTTGATCGCGCCAGCGGCGTCCTGCTCGGCGTTCGTTACCGCGCGGAAGGCCGAAACCACCTCGGGCGGCGGGTTGGCCGAACGGATCTGGACCTCGACGATCGTGATGCCGGATTTCCAGCTGTCGAGCGTGCGCTGCATCAGGTCAGCCGTCTGAAGCTGCACCTGGCCGCGCCCGGTCGAGATGATCGGCTGCAGCGGCGTTTTGCCGACGACTTCGCGCATGGCGCTCTCGGCTACGGCCTTGACTGCATCGTCGGGTGCGCGGGTTGCAAACAGATAGGCCTTGGGGTCGGCGACCCGCCAGGTGATGCTGAAATCCAGATCGATGATCTGCTCGTCGCCGGTGAGCATCTGGCTCTCCTTCGGCGCGTCGCCCTCACCTTGTCCGCCGACGTCAGTCCGGCGCAGGGAGGTGACCGAGACCTTCTCGACCTTCTCGATGGGGAAGGGCAGGCGGTAGTTCGGCCCCGGCCCCGAAATCCGTGAAAAGGCACCGAACGTCAGGACGACGCCGCGTTCGCTGGGCTGGATGATATAGAACCCCGAAAGAGCCCAGAGGCCAACCGCACCGGCGCCGATCGCAACGAGCGCACCGGGTTTGATGTTGCCACCAGGTCCGCCGAACATGTCGCCCAGCCGGTGTTGCAGCCGTTCGAAGACCTCATTCAGGTCTGGACCGCCGGGACCGCCGGGACCACGGGGTCCACGGGGACCGCCGCCCTGGGGGCGTTTGGGTGGGTCCTTGCGGTCGCCATCGCCGCCAGAAGGGGCACCCCACGGTCCGGGGTTCGCATTATCGTTCCAAGGCATCAGCCGGTACGTATCATCCGTGGGCCTGGGTCCATTAAGCCCACAGTGGGCTTGTAAACCGGCGCAGTGAGCCGGATATGTGACGCCACCAGCACGAAGGCAAGTCCAAGAGCATGAGTGAATTCACCGGACCGGACCGTACAGCGATCCTGAAGGCCCTGGATCAGGTCATCGACCCCAAGTCCGGGGCGGGTCTGACGAGCGCCGGTCTGGTCCGTGGACTGGTGTTGCGCAGTGGTCGCGTGGCCTTCATGCTGGAAGTGGCGCCGGGCGATATCGACGTCTATCGGCAGGTTCGGGATCGCGCCGAAGATGTCCTGGCCGATCTGGACGGCGTCGAATCGGCCCAGGTCGTGCTGACCACCGAGGTTCAGGGGCCCAGCGCGGCCCCACCGCCGTCCGGGCCGGGGTTCAAGGTCAGCCCGCGTCGGCCCCTGCCCGGCGAAACCCCGCCGGCGCGGCGCGCACGCATTGCCGAGGACCCGGGTGCTGCGCTGCATCCCATGGTCAGCGCCGAACACCCTCCGCATGTGAAAAAAGTCATCGCCATCGCCAGCGGCAAGGGCGGCGTCG
>CAMCXF010000006.1 GCA_945883235.1 Phenylobacterium deserti
GAAAAGCCGCGGGAACCGAAACCGCCCAGCACATAGACGCCGCTCAATCCGGTTGGGCCGGCGAGCGGCATCATGTCCTGGCTGACGGCGCGGACCGAGGCCCGGCCCTCGATGGACGCGGTCGCGATCTGGCCGGCCAACCCGGGCAAGGCCTTGGCCAGGGTCGCGAGATTGCGGTCGTGATCGCGGGGCCTCAAGTCGTCACCGGTGTCGTCGCGGTCATGGGTCGAGCCAAACAGAATTCCGTCGCGTGTCGGCACGACATAGCCGCCAAAGGCAGCCGCTGGCCCGACAGTGCCGTCCCGTGTCCAGCTGGCCTGCCCGCGCACCGGCGACAGCGGTAATCCATCGGCCAGCCGCATCGATCCCAGCGCCGCCGCCAGGATGACAATGTCGACGCGCGCGATTTCGCCACCGTCGCCGTCGAGCAGCCGCCAGCCGGAACCCTCGGCCAGCAAGGCCGAGACGCTCGCCTCAAGAACAGGACCCGCCCAAGCGGCCAGGATCGGTGCAGGATCGACGACGAGCGCCTCGGGTTGATCCAGCGAGATCGGGGCGGGCTCATTGAGGCGCAACCCGGCTTCGGCCGCCGACATCAAGCTCAAGGATGTGGGCTCGAAAATGTCCGAGCCCGCGATCCGGCTGTATCGCTCCACATCCCGATCATCCGCTGCCAACTGCAGAGCGCCTCGGGATAGCGTCGCGTCAGGCACTTCACCGTAGAGCCGGATAGCGCGGCGAAAAGCTTCGGCAAACAGCAGGGCAGCCTCGCCCAGCCCCGCGTCCAGACGCGGCGTCACCAGCGCCGCAGGATTGCCCGACGCGCCTGCGCCCACGCGTGACGCATCGATGACCAAGGCCTCCCCCCCCAGGGCGCGCACGGCGCGCGCAGCGGCGGCGCCAGCGATCCCGGCCCCGATGATGGCGACCCTGGGCGTTGCAGGATCAGGTGCCAGTCCTGGCAAACGGGCCTCCAGCCGCTCACGCTTCAGTCCGAAGCCCGGATGCTTCTGAACGGCGAAGCCTGCCCGGGCGAGGCCCCGTTTGACCTGGCCCGCAACCGTATAGGTCGCGGCACGCGCGCCGGGGGCGGAGCGGGCTGCGACCAGGCCCAGCACCTCGTCCGTCCACATCTGCGGGTTCATTGACGGTGAGAAGCCGTCCAGGAACCAGGCGTCAGCCCGTCCGGTCCAGCCGCTGAGAGCATCATGCACGTCCATGACGACGACATCGAGGATGGCGTTGAACTCGGCCAGGTCCACGCGGTGCCGGCCCCGCGCACGTCCCGGCCAACCGGCTATGAGGCATCGGCTGATGTCAGAGAGTTCGGGCCAATGGGCCAGTGCGCGCATCGCCTCGTCGGCGGAGACGGGAAAGGCTTCGACGGAGAGAATGCTTAGCATGCCACCCGGCGGACGCGTCTCGCGCCAGAGGTCGAGCAAGGCTGCGATGTTGAGGCCGGTGCCAAATCCCAGCTCACCGACCACGAAGCGCCGGCGACCCGCCCAGGCACCCGGCAGACCGCAACCCTGCAGGAAAACCGCCCGGGCCTCAGCCAGGCCATCCTGGGCAGAGAAGTAGACGTCACCGAAACGTCGCGAGCGCGGCTGGCCGTCGTCTTGCCACTCGATGGGGCTTTCGTCGCCGGTCATTAACGTGTCCGAAACGCAAAAGGGCCGCCCCAGAGGGCGGCCCTTCCGTAACGCAATTGCGTCGACGTGAAGTGTATTACTTCGCGGCGGGCGCGGCAGGCGCAGCCATCGCGTCGGCGGCCGGAGCCACAGCAGCGGCAGCGGCGTCAGCGGCCGGAGCAGCAGCAGTAGCAGCAGCGTCGGCCGTGGTCGCCATCGCGTCAGCGGCCGGAGCAGCTTCAGCAACGGGGGCTTCAACGGCCGGGGCTTCTTCTTTCTTCTGGCAGGCAGCGGTGCCCATCAGGGCAACGGCGGCGGCGGCGACGAGCGCGCCGCGGATGAGTTCTTTGGTCATGTCACATATCCTATGAATTCGGAGAGCCATACGCCGGTCCGACCCTCCTACCCATGTTCGAAGTCGAAACAGGCAGGCTTGTCAGTCCGATGCAGTTCGCAGGAATACGCCTCTGCTCGAGGGCTTGGCAAGCCTTAAAATCACGGAGTTGTGATCACTTTTTTTACCTTTGTCGGCACCGGCGTTCAGGCGACCGTGGCCCTTGAAGGTGACTACTCGGCCGGAATGTTGGAAAGCGCTTCTTCCAGTTCCAGGAAGCTGGGCTGGGCACCCGACGGCACATTGCCGCGCCCGATTTCCACCGAGATCTGGGCTGCGTTCCCGTGCAGGTGGGCCACCAGCACCGCCTGGATGATGCGGTAGAACGACCCTTCTTCCTCGACCACATCTTTCATACGCGTGCCCATTGGCCCCACCAGACCATAAGCCAGGAACACGCCGAGGAAGGTACCGACCAGGGCCGAGCCGATCATTTCACCCAGCACTTCCGGCGGCTCGGTGATGGCGCCCATGGTCTTGATCACCCCCAGCACGGCGGCCACGATGCCCAGGGCCGGCAAGGCGTCGGCCAGGTTGGTGATGGCGTGGCTGGGACCCAGCGCCTCGTGATGGTGCTTTTCCAGCTGCTTTTCCATCGCGTCCTCGACCTGGTGCGGGTCTTCCAGGTTCATGGTCATCATCCGCAGCGTGTCGCAGATGAAATCGATGGCGAAGTGGTCCTTCTGGATTTTGGGAAAGCGCGAGAAGATCGAGCTCTCCTTCGGATTTTCAATGTGGCTTTCCAAAGCGATCACGCCCTTGGACTTCATGGTTTTTGTGAGCAGGAACAATAGAGACAGCAGGTCCCGATAGTCCGCTGGCTTCCACTTGGGCCCACTGAACACTTTGGCGAGCCCGCCGCCTGTGGCCTTCAGAACGCGCAGGGAATTCGAGATAAGAAACGCTGCAACGCCGGCACCACCGATCGCAGCCATCTCGTGTGGCGTGGCGTGCAGGATCACACCCATATTGCCGCCGGTCAGGATGTAGCTGCCGAAAACCATCGCAAACAACAGGACGATGCCGATAATCTGGAACATGGACTCCCTCGAAGGTAGGGCGAAGCATCGTCGTTAATGTTTAATGGGCCGTGAGCGATCCCAACCATTTGCGTGCGCCCGCCAGGCCGCTGCGGCCGGGGTTCACAGCGGGGTCGTCTATCGCGGTGGGCATGGCAGAACAGGCCCGTGTGGCCGGCGCGATTGCCGCAGTCGACGGGATCAACGTGATCTTCGCGCCGCTGTTCGTATTCCTCTAGCAGCACTACGGACCGGCACTGTTGATCGCCGATGCCGTGTTGATGGGCGCATTGCTGGTCCCAAGCCCGCAAGCCGCAATGCCGCGACTCTGGTGCCCCTCGAAAAGAGCGCCGAGGGCTGAGGCCCCGCTACCCGGCAGCTAACCGGCGGGCTTCCTCGGCGCAGTCGCGGTTTGGTATCAGGCCTTTGGCCCGGGCCGCGATGACCTCCGCCTTTGCGGTTGCCACGTCGGCGCGGAACTCGGCGGAGTCATGCAGCCTGGCGACCACTGCTGCGCCCATGGTGCGACCTTCGTCGACGTCGCTCTGCCAGTGGACATTACACACCCGGCGGCTGTCGCTGTAGGCGCGGCCTCGCGCCAGCACTGCGTCGATCCGGTCGGGTACCACCTCGGCCACGATCAGCCCCCAGCCCCAGCCAATGGCGCTGTGGCCAGAGGGATAGGAGCCGTCCTTGCGCAGCCCCGCATCCAGCGCCGGCGTGCACATGGGCCTGTTGTTCACCGTGAAAGGGCGCGGGCGTTGGTACTTGGTCTTGGTTGGGTAGGTGGACAGTCCGATGTCCGCAAGGCTGCGGCGGAGCAGCTTATAGAGTGCCGGCGTATCAACCTCTGTCACCGGCGCGCCGATGGCGCAGGAGAAAGTGCCGGCAACGTTGGGGAAGCTCAGGTCGGCGTCCTGGGTGGCCAGATCCCATCTTGGTCCGCCGTGCAGAGCCAGGGCGGCTCTGGCTCCGTCCTCATCACGGGCCTGGGCACCTGACCCGGCCATAGGAGGAGGTGGCAGCAAGGTCAAACTACCTGGAGTTGTTCCTGTAGGCAGGTACCCGGCGACCCGGGTCAGGACAGTCGGGGCCGCCGGAGCCTGGCCGCCGGCCGGATTGGCGGACATCAAAGCCGCGGTCATGCCCGCCGCCATCAGCCATGCTTTTGACGCCATCGGTCGCTTCCTTTTGTCCATAGTCTTCAGCCGCCGCTCTCGGCCTTCAGCCGCGCCACCATATCACCGGAAAGATAGCCGTCCGCTACCAGTCCGCGCGACTTTTGCCATGCGCGCAGTGACCGTCGCGTGCCCATGCCGACAACGCCGTCGGGCGTGCCCGGATCAAAGCCCAGAGCCGCCAGGGCGCGCTGGGCCGTCATCCGGTCCAGCAGCGACAGTGAAACTTCCAGCGGCCAGGCGCGCACCAGCGGCCGCCCACCCGCGAACCGGTCTGCCAGCAGCCCGACGCCCAGGGCATAAGCCAGGCTGTTGTTGTATTCCCGGATTGCGAAGTGATTGGGGAACAACAGGAACAGCGGGCCGCTCGCTCCGGCAGGGGCCGCAAGTTGAGCCTGTCCGGCAAGGTCCTGCGGCGACCACGCCCGACCGTCGGCCGCCACCACGCCGCGCTCAGCCCACCAGTCAGGTAATTCTTTCGGACCCTCAGTAAGGCTGAAATCGAAGCCCGGCGGCGCGGTGACTTCCCGTGCCCAGCTTTGCCCCCGGACCCAGCCGGCCTTGGCCAGCAGGTTGGCAGCCGAGGCCAGGGCGTCGGCGCTGGAGTTCCAGATATCCCGTTGCCCGTCGCCGTCCTGATCGACGGCAGTGGCAAGGTAAGTCGAGGGGATGAACTGCGTCTGGCCCATGGCACCGGCCCACGATCCGCGCAGTCGGGATCTTGGATGCTCGCCGGATTCGATGATCCGCAAGATGGCGATCAGCTCGCCCTCGGCCCAGGCCCGTCGGCGACCCTGGGCCGCCAGGGTCGCCAAGGAGCGCATGGCGTCGCGGTCACCCTGAATACTGCCGAAACCGCTCTCCAGCGCCCACACCCCCAGCAGGATATCGCGCGGCACGCCGAAACGGCTCTCGATGGCTGGAAACGCCGCCAGGTCGGCCCGACGGCGCGAGCCGATGGCCAAGCGGTCAGCCGTCACCACGCCCTTAAGATAGTCGCTGATCGGCTTGGAGAATTCCGGCTGGCGACTGTCGGCACCGGCGACGCCCGGATCAGGCTTCAGGTCGGCCATCTCTCGCGACAGGATCCCCGAATCGATCCCTGCCGCCAGGGCGCGGCCCTGGAACTCCGACGCCCACGCGTCAAAAATCATGTCGCCGGACGCCGTCGGCGGCACGATCGACTGCGACGCGGCCGGCGAAATCGCCAGGATCGAAACCAGCAAGAGGCCAAGGGTAAGACGGCGAGCCATCCGTGACATCTAGTGTGTGTCGCCTTGAGCCCCAATCAAATCGGCGTCAGGTTGACTCATGCCGGGTCGCCCCGTATATGCGCCCGCTCTTGTTCTCCACGGCCGACCACGGCCCGATCAAAGATAACGGTGCCATGAAGGTCAGAAGCTCACTCAAGTCGCTGAAGACGCGCCACCGCGACTGCAAGCTGGTGCGCCGCAAGGGCGTGATCTACGTGATCAACAAGACCAACCCGCGCTTCAAGGCGAAGCAGGGCTAAGTCGCCCCGCGCATGCCGAAGGCCGTCCTCTGGGACTTCGGCAATGTCATCGTGCGCTGGAACCCGCGCACGCTCTACGCCAAGATTTTTCCGGATCCGGTCCAGTGCGACAGGTTCCTCAACGATGTCTGCACGCTCGCGTGGCACACGCCGACGGACTGCGGCGTCACGTTCGCCGACAACTGTGCCCGGTTGATCGCGGTACATCCCGACCACGAAGCTGAAATCCTCGCGTGGCATAGTCGCTGGCACGAGATGTTCTCTGGTCCGATACCGGAAACCGAAGCCGCGATCGAAGCGCTCCATCAGCGCGGCGTCCCCCAGTTCGGGCTTTCCAATATTTCCCACGAGACTCTGGACATGACACTGGCCATGAGCCCGGCGTTTGCGCGGCTCTCGAACTATGTCGCGTCAGGGCTTGAAGGTGTGATGAAGCCCGACCCGGCGATCTACGCCCTCTGCTGCGAGCGTTTTGGACTGGCACCGGGCGACCTGCTGTTTATCGACGATAGCCTTCGCAACATCGCGGCGGCCGAGGCGTTGGGGTTCGACACCCATCATTTCACCGACCCGGCGGCTCTGCGTCCGACGTTGGAAGCGCGGGGCCTGCTTTAGGCTCGCGGCCGATCAGTCCCGCAGCGGCGGCGAAGCGCGCGGCGACAAGACTCTCCGCTTGCCCGGTCAGCGTCAGGCAGCCGGCGTATCCCAGGACGTCGAGCGTCGCGGGAAGTCCGCTTCGGGCCGCCGGTGGCAGGGACCGGAGTTCCGCACGCTGTGCAGACGGCAGGCGACCGACGAGACCGGCCAGCCGTCGAACCTCGGCCCCCGCGAACGACGCTGCAATCTCAAAACGACCATCCCAGATGAACGAAAGACCGGGTTCGGGCGTGATCGGCATGAGGCCCCCACGGGCGGCCTCGCCGGCCTCACGGAAGACGTGGATGTCACGGTCATCGGCCTCCAGCCGTGCACCCGCCAGCGTCGCCTTAACAATGGCCTCGCCACGCAAGGCCTGAACCGCGCGGTTGATCCGGGCACTGGCGGGAAGTCGGGCTCCACCCCCGGCGCTGACGCCGGCGAGCGCCACGAACCGGTGCGCGTCCGGCACAGATACCTCACGCAAGGCTGTCCGGGATAAGGTGATGACGCCGGCCCGGTGGGTCGCTTGCGCCGCAAGTTTCAGAGCGGGTGGATCGAAACGCACCACTTTGGTCCCCGGATCAATCGACGGCCGGGCGCGGGCGCGGGCATAGGCCAAATTCCCATTGGCCGGATCTTCGATCCAGGTCTCACCTCGTTCAACGAGCCAGTCGCGCAGCGCGGCCCTGCGGATGCCCAGCATCGGACGCAGAACAAAGAGACCGCGGCCTTCAGGCCAGACAGGAGAAGGTGCCCATTCGTGGGCATCCGGCGTGGTCGCGCCCTCCCGTCGCATGGCCTCGGACTCAAGCAGATCGTCGCCTGTGTGGCCCAACAGAATCACAGACGCACCCAACTCGCGCGCCGCCTCGGCTAACAGGCGGTGTCGCACGCCCCGTGCTGCTGCGGGCAGGCCAGTCTTTGGCTTTCTCCCCGTCCAAACGCGCGCCAGAAAGCGGTGGCCAAGTCGCTCGGCCAGCTCGGCACAGTGGCGCGTCCAGTCTCGGCTCTGAGGCTGGAGCGCGTGATCAACTGTGACAAACACCAGTCGTCGGGCCGCCGTCCTGGCCCATTCCTCTACCATCAGCGCCAACGCTACAGAGTCGCCGCCGCCGGACAGCCCAATGACCAGAGGTTGGTCGGTGTCCCGCATGAGGCGCAGGTTCAGGCGCGCACTTACGGCGGCCGATAAAGAGCAATTCCCTTGAACCATCGCATCCACAGGAGGCTCGACACCCCCCAAAAAGCTCGTCATCACCCGGCTTGTCCGATTGACCCATAGACACCGAGGCTGGCTGGATAAAGCCAAAGCGTCGCCGCCGAGGTTCCTTCAACACCGCCTGCGTTTATGGGTTGCCCGGACAAGCCGGGCAATGACGAGCAGTTTTTTGGGAATGAGTCTTATCTGGTCTCGAGGGTGTCATACCGCCCTAGAGTCCACAGCTCCTAGGCCGCACACTTTGCCTGGGTACGGGTCGCGGCCGCGCGGCTGAGCACATTGGCGGGGGGTTTCGGATAGCGCCGCGCAAACTCCCCCAAGGTCTGGCAGGCGTCGGAGGGCTTCTTGAGAGCCACCAGCGACCGGGCGAGTTCGACCACGGCGTCCGGTGCCCAGGGCATCTGCGGCCAGCCGCGGATGGCACCGATATAGGCCTTGGCGGCGTCGGCGTGGGCGGCGCGAACGGTCAGGGTCTTGCCCAGCCAGTAACGGGCTTCGGGGGTGCGGGACACGTCGGGCCAGGTTTCAATGAAGGCGGAGAATGCGGCCTCGGCGGCATCGTAGTCACCTGCCAGCATCAATTGCCGGGCCTGGGCGAAGTCCTTGGCCGGATCACCTACTGAGCCCGCCGGGGCCTCTGCCACGCCTTCCGGCGGCGCGACAGGCGTCGCCATCTGGGCCTGCTTCTGTTCCAGCACAGCCAGGCGCTCGGAAAGCGTGGCCAGTTCCTTCTTCAGCGCCGCATTTTCACGGCGACCCTGGTCAACGTCGCGGGTCGCGGTGTCGAACGAGCCGTTCAGGCCGCGCAGGGTCTGCTCAAGATCGGCGAGTTTGGTCATCATCTCGGCCATGCGCGCGTCGGTGTCCGCCGGCTGCACGACCACGGGCTTGCCGGTGTCGCGCAGCTGAAAGACGATGGACCTGAGCTCGCGGACGACCTTTTCCATCCGCTCGACGCGCTTGGCGTCGCGGGCGTCCAGGGGATCTTCCATGGGCGTCTGGGACAGGGCCGGTCCAGCCGTCAATGTGACGACCAGCGCCAGACCTGCCAGCAACGGATGGCGGGTCTTCACGACCTACTGTGCGCCAGAGACGACGGCTGTCCGGGCGTTACGGTTCTTGTCCCACGCGGCTTCGCCGGACCCCGCGTCGAGCGGCGATTCCTTGCCGAACGAGATGGTGGCGATGCGGTCCGCCGTGACGCCCTGGCTGATCAGATAGTCACGGACCGAGTTGGCGCGACGCGCGCCCAGGGCCAGATTGTACTCGCGCGTGCCGCGCTCGTCGGCGTTGCCTTCAATCCGCACGGCCACCGCGCCATAGCGGCGCAGCCAGGTGGACTGGGCGTCCAACAACGGCTTGGCATCCTCGCGCACGTCGTGGCTGTCGGTGTCGAAGTAGACGCGGTCGCCCACGTTGACGACGAAGTCCTGTACCGAGCCAGGCAGGGCACCGGTGGGCACTTGAGTCACGCCGGGCTGGGCGGGCGGCAGCTCGGTGCGCGGCGGTGTCTGGGTCTGGGCGGGCGGCGTCTCGGTACGAATGGGCATTGGCTTCTTGGTGGCACACGCCGCAAGGGATGCGGCGGCGACGCCCATGAGCGCCAGGCGGAACGCGGTATTGCCGTTTACGCTACGGATCATCTGCATCTCCTCGGATTACGGTTGCAAATCACTATCAGATTCTATGCGTCGGTATGCAAACGCAAGATTAGTTGAGCAAGGGTGACCACGCCGGATCAGATCCTGCGCCAGGATAGGGCACGGGCTGCAAAATACGGCCCGTTACATCCACGCTCCAGAGCTTGGGCGGGCCACCTGGGGTTTCACGCGAGAACATCAGCACCCGACCGTTGGGTGCCCACGTCGGCCCCTCATCCAGATAGCTGGTGGTCAGAAGCCGCTCATCCGAGCCGTCGGGCCGCATGATGCCGATGTGAAATTCACCGCCGGTCTGTTTGGTGAACGCAATGAACTCACCGGTGGGGCTCCAGACCGGGGTGGTGTAGCGTCCACCGCCGTTGGACACACGCCGCTGGCCCGAACCGTCCGCGCCCATCAGATAGAGCTGCGGCGACCCGCCGCGATCCGAGTTGAAGACGATCTTCGATCCGTCCGGCGAAAATGACGCCGAGGTGTCGATGGCCGGGTCGGAGGTCAATCGGGTCGAGGTCCGGCTGGACAGGTTCATCAGGAAAATGTCGCTGTTGCCCCGGCGCTCTACCGAGAACGCGACCTTGCCGCCATCCGGTGAAAAGCGCGGCGCGAATACCATGCCCGCAAAGGCACCCAGGCTCTCGCGGCGGGCGGTTTCCAGGTTGAACAGAAAGATCGACGAGCTCTCAGGTCGCAAGGACATGTAGGTGATCTCCTGGCTGTTGGCGGAGAACCTGGGGGTCATGACGATGGAGTCACCGCCGGTCAGATAGCTGGGGTTGGCACCGTCCTGATCCATGATGGCCAGACGCTTGATGGTCTTGCCGCGCCCGCCGCTCTCGGCGACGAACACCACGCGGGTGTCGAAATAACCCTTCTCGCCGGTCAGCCGCTCATAGACGGCGTCGGAAATCTTGTGCGCCACGCGCCGCCAGTTCTCCGGGCTGGAGGTGAATTGCAGACCGAGCATCTGCTTTTCCTGGAAGACGTCCCAGAGGCGGAAATCCACCCGCAACTTGCCGCCCTCGACCGTGACCTGACCATTGACCAAAGCCTGGGCGTTGATGGTCTTCCAGTCGCCGAAGCGGGGCTGGACGGCGGCGGTGAGGTTTTTTTCCACAAAGCTGGCGGGATCCAGCGGCCGGAACAGGCCGGAGCGCTGAAGATTGGCCGCGATCACCTGGGCGATATCGGCCCCCTGCGTACCGCCAAACGCCGGGACGGCCACCGGCAGGGGCTGGACGTCGCCACGATTGACGTTGACCTCGATCTCCGCATGGGCCGGTTGGACGGAGGCCACCACCACGAACACGCAAAGCAACGCAAAGAGCGTCACCCTCAGGTGGATCGCCGATTTCCGGAGGGTGCTGGTCATGGGGCGCAAGCCTCTCGAGCGTTGAAATTGACGGCGACCTTGTCGCCATAGAATTCGCGGGGCAGTCCCCGGAAAGGCGCGGCGGCATAGACGGCGCGGACGGCCCGCTCGGCACCGGCGGTCGCCACGGGTGAGCGGACGCCCTGGATCTGGCTCAAGACATCACCCACAACCTGACCACCGGCACCCAACTGGAAGGTGACGCGGACCAGCACATCACGGCCGCCTTCCACGTTGCAGTTGGGGTTCCATCGCCGCTGCAGCTCCTCGGTCATGCCGGTTACAGCGGCCCCTGCGGCCAATCCGGTTCCGATGGTCTGACGCGCGACCGGGGCGGTTTCAGGGCGGGTCGGGCCTTTGGGTGCAGACGCCGGGCGCTGCGGCGCATTGCGGGAGGGTTTGGTAAGACTGGCGGCCAGAGCGTCGAGGTCGAACGCCTTTTCGGCGGGCTTTGTGGCGAGTTTCGCAGCGTTCGGCGTTGCTGCCTTTTCGATCGGTTTGGCGGCCTTGGTCGACGGCACTGCGGCTGCCGGTTGCGGGGGTGGCGGCACCGGCGCGGGCGGCGCGTCGGCGACCGGTGCCTCGGTCATGGCGGTCTGGGTGTCGGGGGCCTGCTCCGCCGGACGAGTGTCGATATCGGGTGCGTTGGAGACGATGGTCACCGGCACGATGGAGCCGACCTTCAGGTCGCGGTTGCCCCAGGAGATCATCACCGCCAGCGCAATGGAACCGTGCAGCGCGACCGAGCCCAGCGCCGCCGGAGAGACCTCGATGCGCCGGGTCCAGCTCACGGCGCGGCCTCATTTTCATCACCGCCGGAGGATGGGCCACCGGTGTCGGTGATCAGGTTGATGGCGCTGAACCCCGAAGTCGACAGCGAGGCCATCACCTGGGCCACGGTGCCGTACGATGCCTTGGCGTCAGCGCGGACATAGATCGGTCGGGTGGTGTCGTCGGCCATGGCTTTCAGGCGGGGCGACAGATTTGCGAACGGCACCTCATTGTCGGCCACATAAATGCGGCCGTCCGCCCGGATCGACACCGTGATCGGATCCGGCACGTCCTGCATGGCCCCGGCCTCGGTCTTGGGCAGTTCGACGGGAACGCCCGCCGTCAGCAGCGGCGCCGAAATCATGAAGATGATCAGCAGCACCAGCATCACGTCGACCAGCGGCGTGACATTGATCTCACTCAGTGCACCGCGCCGCGCGCGGCCGCGCCGGCGCCGCTTGCCGCCAGCCGAGAACGCGTCATGAGCCGATAGCGCCACGCCTCAAGCCCGCTCGGAAAGGCGGCGCTGGATCGCCGTGGACAGATCGTCGGCAAAGCCTTCGAGCCGCCCGGCGTAGGTCCCTGCCGCTGTCGAGAAGGCATTATAGAAGATGTAAGCCGGGATGGCGGCGACCAGGCCGATGGCGGTGGCGAACAGGGCCTCGGCGATCGACGGCGCGACAATGGCCAGCGAGGTGTTCTTCTGGATCGCAATCGCCTGAAACGACTGCATGATCCCCCAGACGGTGCCGAACAGGCCGACGAAGGGCGACGCGGTTGCGACGATGGCCAGGCTGCCCAGCCCGGTTTCAACGCGCGCGCTTTCGCGGGCGATGATGGTATCGAGGGTGCGGTCAATTCGCTGGACCAGAAACGCCAGCTGACCCTCGGTGGCGCCCCCCCTGGTGCGGCTGTCGCGCCACTCTTTCAACGCCGCCTGCAGCATGCGTGGCAGGGCGTGTGTTGGCTGCTCGCCAGCGTCGGCGGCCACGTCTTCCAGGCTGCGGCCCGAGGCGACGGCATCCTCAAAGGTATTGGCCTCGCGGTTCAGTTTCGAGAACTTGAACAGCTTGTCGAAGATGATGGTCCACGACCACAGCGACGCAACAGCCAGCCCCGTCATCACCAGCTTCACGACCCAGTCGGCGCGCAAGAAAATGCTAATGAGGTCGAAGCTCTCCGGGGTGAGGGCGGCGGCCGGGTTCATCGTGTCTCCTGTGAATCGTAAGGGTCAAGGTTGGGGGCGGTCGGTGGCAAACTTAAGGCGTCGCGAAATAGGGACGCAGCAGCTCCACCATGGCGGCAGGCGGCCGGATGGCGCGGCCCGCGAGGTTAATGCAGACGGCCTCGACCCGGGCCTGGGCGATCAGTTCGGCTCCGCGCACAATGTGCTGACTGACCATCAACCGGGCACCCTTAACCTCGTCATAGGCGGTGCGGACCAGCAAGGCGTCGTCGATCCTTGCGGCGCGCTTGAAGTCCAGCTCGAGGCGCACGAGGGTGAAGGCCGTCGGCTCTGGAAGTCCCAGCAGGGCTGTGTGGCTGATCCCGGCCAGCCGGAAGAAGTCACTGCGCCCCCGCTCGAAATAGCGCAGGTAGTTGGCGTGATAGACCATCCCCGTGAAGTCGGTGTCTTCATAGTAGATGCGCACGGGCAGAACGTGCTCGCGGCCTTCCAGCCAGCCTGCACTCGGGTCACTCATTCGAACAGGTCCGTGGCCGTAGCCTGCGCGGGCGTCGGCGGGGCGACCAGCCCAAGGTGCGCATAGGCCCGCGCTGTGGCCATGCGGCCGCGTGGCGTGCGCTGAAGGAACCCCTGCTGGAGCAGGAAGGGCTCGATCACGTCCTCAACCGCGTCCTTCGCCTCGGCGATGGCATAGGCCAGCGTCTCGACCCCGGCAGGACCGCCGGCATAGTTCTCGATCAGGGCGCGCAGATAGCGGCGATCCAGGGCGTCCAGACCTTGCGGATCCACATCCAGCCTGGCCAACGCCGAGGCGGCGGCGGCGCGACCGATCACCTCCACTCCGTCGGCGGCGGCAAAATCGCGGACGCGTCGCAGCAATCGCCCGGCGATGCGCGGTGTGCCCCGCGCGCGGGTCGCGATCTCGGCGGCGCCGTCGGCGGCCAGCGCCGTTCCCATCTTCACCGCAGCAGCCATCAGCACCTGTTGCAGTTCATCGTGGGTGTAGAATTCCAGCCGGATCGGAATGCCGAAGCGATCCCTGAGCGGTGTGGCCAGCAAGCCCGCCCGCGTGGTCGCCGCCACCAGGGTGAACGGCGCCAGATCGATGCGGATGGAGCGCGCCGAGGGCCCCTCGCCGATCACCAGATCCAGCACATGGTCCTCCATGGCGGGATAGAGGATTTCTTCCACATTGGCGGGCAACCGGTGGATCTCATCGATGAACAGCACGTCGCGCGGTTCAAGGTTGGTCAGGATCGCCGCCAGATCTCCGGCCTTGGCCAGCACCGGCCCGGAGGTGGCGCGAAAGTTGACCCCCAGCTCCCGGGCCACGATCTGGGCCAGCGTGGTCTTGCCCAGGCCGGGCGGCCCGAACAGCAGCACGTGATCCAGCGCCTCACCGCGGTTCTTCGCCGCCTCGATGAAGATGCTGAGGTTACCCTTGGCCTGCTTCTGGCCGACGAACTCGGCCATGGTCTGCGGCCTGAGCGCCTTGTCGGCCGGTTCGAAGGCGGCGGGTTCGCCAGAGACCAGCCGGGTCACCGCCCCAACTCCTGCAGGGCTGCCTTGATCAGCGCCGGGGCTTCCACGTCGTCGCCCAGGCGGATGGCGGCACCTTCGACGACGCGGCGGGCGGCGGGTTCGGCAACGCCAAGCCCCAGCAGGGCCGCCACGGCCTCACCCACAGCGGTTGGTTTTGGCGGCGTATGCACGGCGGCCTGACCCTGGAAGGCCGCAACAGGCCCGTCGGTGATCGGCTTGCCCTTGAGCTCGGTGACAATGCGCTGCGCCAGTTTAGGCCCCACGCCCTGGGCGCGGGCCACAAGGGCCTTGTCTTCACGGGCCACGGCCTGGGCCAGCTCGGCCGGCGGCAGCACATCCAGCACCGCCAGCGCCGCCTTGGGTCCCACCCCCTGAATAGTGCGTAGAAGCACAAAGGCGCGACGATCCTCACGCGCCAGAAATCCGTACAGCGTCAGGCCGGTCTGTTCGCCGAACTGGCTCTCCACGTGCAACAGCGTCTCGTCGCCCACCGGCGGCAGGCGACCCAGCGTGCGGCCGCCGCAACGGACCACATAGCCCACGCCCATGACGTCGATCAGCGCGTCTTCTTCCGACACCTCGGCCACGATCCCGCGCAGGCGCCCGATCATGCGGGGCGCTCGTGAGCGACAGCGGGGCGAATCACGTTCGGCATGTGTTCACCAGAGTTACCGCAGGCCGGAGTCGGGGGGAATGTCCGGTGGCGGCGTCAGGCCCGCTTCACAAATTCCGTCCGCAGAACCAGCCCCTTTACCTTGTCAGCGTTGCACTCAATCTCGTTGTCATCATCCGTGAGGCGGATGTTCCTGATCAAGGTCCCGCGTTTCAGGGTGACGCCGCCGGAGCCCTTGACCTTGAGGTCCTTGATCAGGGTGACCGAGCCACCCTCGGTGAGCTCTGCACCATTGGCGTCTCTAGGCGGCATGAACTGGCTCCAGGTTGAGGGCGACGCTTAGCCGCTCCCGTCGAGGACGGGAACCCCGTCCGGGACCCTCACTCCGCCGCCGCGCGCGTCCGGGCCAGGGTGCGCAGGTTCTCCTCATGGCCTTCGCGGGTGATGCGGTAACCGCTCATGATCGCGATCATGATCATCCACAAGGTCAGGATGGTGGGCACATAGTAGGCACCCATCTTGAAGACCGTCTCGGCGGAGACCTGAGACGGATCAGCGCCGGCCTGGACCCCGGCCACCGTCAGGACAAAGGTCGCTGTGATCAGGCCAAGGCCATTTACCATCTGCCGGATGAACGCGACGGCGGCGAAGAACACGCCCTCCGAACGTCGCCCGGTCTTGATCTCTGACTGTTCCACCAGATCGGCCATCATCGAGGCGGACAGGATCTGGAAACAGATGATCAGACCCACGTCGATCAGGGTGCAGGTGAACACGAACCAGAAGACGAAGGGATCGCCATTGTCCGGCAGTATCCCCAGCAAACGCAACACGATGGGCATTGGCGAGCCCAGGAAGGCGAACAGGCCAATGATGATCGCGCCCTTTTTCTTGCCGATGGTGCGGCTGACGATGGGCGCGAGCACGGCACCGATAATTGCTGACCCAAAAACACCGGTGGTGATCAGGCCGCTTTGTTGGGAGCTGAACTGCCAGAAGTAGTTGAAGAAATAGAAGCTGAGCGCCGCCGACAAGCCCGCTGCCACTGACCCGAACGCGGCGGCGGCGAAGAGGGCGATGAAGGAACGGTTCGAAAGGGTCTCGAAGATTTCCCTGAAGATCATCACCAGGCTCAGCTGGCGCCTGGGCGGGGGGGCCCTCAGGTACGGGATGCGCGAGTGGGTGCCGATCGCCGACCCGAGGATGCCCACCAGCATGATGACGGATCCGATGATCCCGTAGACCTGATAGGCCTCGCGGTTGAACTGACCATTCTTGATGTCGGCGGTCACGAACATCGGGAACAGCACCGCGAACATCAACACGGACATGGTATTGCCGACGGTCCAGCCGAAGAATGACCGGAAAGACAACAACGAGCTGCGCTGGTCGTAATCCTGGCTGAGTTCGGGGGCCAGGGCGGTGCTGGGAATCTCATAGATCGACACGGTCATGCGTATCGCCACGGCCAGCCCCAGCAGGTACCAGAAGGTCGCCATATCGGACCACCCGACCGGCGGGCTCCAGAGCAGGAAGTAGATGCTGCTCAAGGGAATGGCGGCGAAGTACATGAAGGGGTGACGACGGCCCCAGCGCGAGCGGAAATTATCGGACCAGTAGCCCACAGCAGGGTCGATGATGGCGTCCATCATCAGGGCAATGGTCAAGGCCAGTCCGACCAGGCGCGCATCCAGCCCTACGACCTGACTGTAGAACAGCAGCAGGAAATAGGCGAAGCCGTTGTCCTTCACCCCGGTGACGCCGGCTCCAAAGCCATAGGCCAGTTTGGTCCAGAGTGAGGGTGGCGGTGGTGGCGCAGCCGACGGAGCGGTGGCAGTCTCGGGGCTTTCGGCCATAGGAAACGTCATCCTGCGGCGATGCCGCGTCCAAGATTTCACTTCCCCCGCGGACACTGGATCATGCGGCGTGGCGTCGCGCTACAGAATTTCGGCAGAACGATGCCGGCAAGTCGAATTTTCGAGATGGTCGCATTAAGGGGCGCAGGGCGTCGGATACCGTCTGGCCATGACACCGCCGGCGACCTAGCATCACGCCATTGCGGGAGATCACGGCCATGCGCGCGCTGTTTGCGGTTCTGTTGCTGATGCTGGCCCAGCCCGTCTGGGCTGCGACGCCGCGCGACGATCTGGTGGTCAGTCCAGCCTGGGTGGCCAAACGGCTGGGGGACCCGGACCTGGTGATCCTTCAGGTCGGCGACAAGGCCGGCTATGAGGCGGGCCACATCCCGGGGGCAAGGCTGCTGGCGCTGTCTGACATTGCCGCGCCGTCCACCGGTCCGGATGCGCTGATCCTGCAGATGCCGGCGCCGGAGGCGTTGCGGGCGCGCCTCGCCGCATTTGGCGTGTCGGACAAGTCGAAGATCGTCATCTATCCGACGCGTGAGGGCATCCAGTCGGCGACCCGGGTGGTGTTCACGCTGGACGCGGCGGGACTGGGCAAACGCACCTTTCTGCTGGAAGCGGGCATGAGCGCCTGGACGGCCAGCGGCGGCAAGGCCTCGACCGAGGTCGCCGCCGTCACGCCCGGCAAGCTTTCACCCCTGAAGATGCGCCCGCTGGTGGTGGACGCCGCCTTTGTACGAGAGCACACGGGCAAGCGCGGCTTCGTGGTGGTCGATGCCCGGGTGCCGGACTTCTATTCAGGCGTTCGCGCCGGAGGATCCCCGGCAAAGCCGCACAAATCGGGCCACATCGCGGGGGCCCAAAGCGTGCCGTTCACGTCCGTGACTACGCCTGACTTCAAGCTGGCCCCGGCCGATGAGATCGCCGCGAAGTTCAAGGCGGCGGGCGTCAAGAGCGGTGACACAGTGGTGGCCTATTGCCACGTCGGCCAACAGGCGAGCGCGACAATCTTCGCGGCGCGGTCCCTGGGCCTCAAGGTGCTGCTCTACGACGGCTCTTTCGAAGAATGGTCGCGGCTGGACGGTGCCGTCGAGACGTCGAAATAGCCGGGCGTCGGCTAGCGAATGGGCAATCGGCGGTCCGGAACGGCTCACCAATAGGCATATCTGACGACGCTGCCGCCCCTTGCGGCCGCGCGCTGTCGCCCGGTAGCGTGCCCGCGCACGTTCGTGTAGAACGTGTGACATCGCCCACTGACAAAGTCGGGGGCGATGGCTGCGGCGTTAAGACCGAGGGGATCTCATGAACCATCCACACCGCCGCCTGCGGGCACCTTACGTCCTGAAGCTTGCACTGCTGAGTGCCACGATCCTGGCAGGCCCGGCCTTCGCCGCCGAGGACCAAACCACGTCGGTGGAAGAACTGGTGGTCACAGGGTCGCGGGTGTCGGAAGCTTCGGTCGCCATCGGCACCGACAAGGTCACCGCCACAGTATCGATCACCAGTGAGGCACTGCTGTCCGCCCCGGCCGGCATCACCGGCCTGAAGATGCTGGAATCACTGCCTGGCTTCAACGTCCAGGCCAATGACGCGCTCGGCCTTTACGAGTTCGGCAATTCGGTCTCGGTGAGGGCCTTCAACTTTCAGCAGATCGGCTTCCTGCTGGACAACATCCCGATGGGCCGTTCGGACCAGTTCGGCGGCAGCCCGATCTATCGCTACGTGGACAACGAAAACCTGGCGCGGCTGACGGCGTCGGCCGGCGCAGGCGATGTTTCGCTGGCCAGCTATGCGTCGCTGGGGCCGATCGTCAGCTACATCACCCGAGGTCCCGAGGAGGCGTTTGGCGGCAAGCTCAGCTTCAGTCGCGGCAGCGACGAACTGCTGCGCGCCTTCGCCCGGATCGACACCGGCGAGCACAACGGGTTTTCAGCCTTTGCCAGCGGCTCGATCACGTCGGGAGAGTTGTGGCGCGGCCCGGGCACCATCGACCGCAACCATTTTGAGGGGCAGGTCCGCTACCGTTTCGGCGAGGGATCCCTGACCTTCCAGACCGTTCACAACGACTATTTCGACTTTGACAGCCCCTCGATCACCAAGGCCCAGTATCTGGGGACGGCGAACGACATCTTCGGGCGCAGCGGTCGATCGTTTGCCTATATCGGCTACGTGCCGCTGTCGGGACCTCTCGGATCGACGGCCAGCGCCACCTCGCTGCCGGTCACGGCAGCGGGCATCCCCTACTCAAACGCTGCCTTCAACCAGTACTACAAGTTCGCCGTGAACAGCCGGAAGGACCACCTTTACGGCTTGACGCTGGCAACCCCCATCGGTGACGCTTTCGACGTTTCAGTCACCGGCTACTACGAAGACAAGAACGGCTATGGCGTGTCACCAGAGGCCTATTCCACGTCGCTGGCCAACTACAACGCCGAGCGCCTGATCGTGCCGGGACTGACCGCGCCGAAGGGCTTGCAGTACGGCCTTTCGACGGTCGACGGCACCCGCAAGGGCCTGAACAGCCGGGCGGGCTGGAAGTTTGGCACTCACCACATCCAGGGCGGCGTCTGGTACGAGGACGACGACTATCACCGCACGCAGCAGCGCTACAACGTCGAGAACGGCAACCCCGACGGCGCGCCGTTGCTGAACGAGCCGGTGCACCTGCAGCGCAACTACGTCTCGACCCGAAAGACCACCCAGATATTCCTGAAGGATACCATCGGCTTCTTCGATGACCGCCTGAAGCTGGACGTGGGGTTCAAGGGGCTGAACATCGACTATGAGATCTCCGGCTCGCGCAATGCTGCGGACTTCATCAACCGGCGGACGCCAAGGATCACCGACCGATGGAAGGACTGGTTCCTGCCACAGGTGGGGGCTGTCTGGTCTGTGACGGGCACCGACCAGGTGTTTGCGTCCTACTCGGAGAACATGGCCCTGCCGCGCGGCGCAGACGACATCTTCTCCACCGCCAGCCCGCTGGCGCCCGGACCCGACGCCGAGACGGCCAAGAACTACGAACTGGGGGTGCGCACCAACCGGCCGACGTTCAACGCGGCTCTGGTGGCCTATTTCACGCGGTTCGAAAACCGGCTGCAGTCCTTTGCCTCGCCAGTCCCGGGCAGCACCACCACCGAGACTTTTTTCCAGAATGTCGGCGGTGTGGAGGCGCACGGCCTGGAATTCAGCGGCCAATGGAAGCCTGAGCTCCTCGGTGGAAAGGTCTATTTCAACACCAACGTTTCTTACAACATCTCGGAATTCAAAGACAATTTCGCCACTTTCCTGATTGCGAGCAACAAGGTGCCGGACTTCCCGAAGTGGGTGTTCCAGGGCGGTGTCACGTTTGAGCCGGCGCCCGGGGCGGTGCTGAATATCTCGGCCCGCAGGGTGTCCAAGCGGTTCACCAACTTCACCAATGCCGAATCCACCGACGGCTACATGATCTACAACGCCTATGTGGACCTGGGCGACGGGTTTGGCGTCGGGCCACTGAAACAGGTCAAGGCGCGGATCAACATCGATAACATCTTCGACAAGGACTATCTGGGCACCATCACCGCCACCACGGCCACCCCTGCGACCTTCCGGCCCGGGCCGCGGCGGACCATCCAGATCTCGCTGTCGACGGATTTCTAAAGCCGGAATGCGGCAAGCAGCCGGGTAAAAACCTCCTCGCCCCCGCGACCCCGCGAATGCGGGGGCGTCGAGAGGGAGAGGATAAAGGAGAGGGCCGGCTGGGCGACTCTGATGTGAGTGCGAGGATTTACGGCTTCACCGTCGCTGGCCCTCGGACAACCATCGGCGGACCACGATTTCACGAGCCGGCCCTCTCCCTCTCGGCTTCGCCGGGGGCGAGGAGGGCGTCCGCGGCACCGCGCCTCAGGCCACCCGTCGCGCCGTGCGGGCGTGGGCGTGGGCGATGGCGACGGCCAGGGCGTCGGCGGCGTCGCTGGCGGTCTTGCCGGCGGTGGGCAGCAGGCGTACGATCATCCAGCCGACCTGGGCCTTGTCGGCTGACCCTGTGCCGACGACGGCTTTCTTGACCACGGTGGCGGCGTATTCGGCGACTAACAGGCCCGCGCGGGCGGGCACGATCATCGCCATGGCACGGGCGTGGCCCAGCTTCAAAGCCGATTGGGCGTTGTTGTTCATGAAGGTTTCCTCGACCGCGGCCTCATGGGGGCCATAGGCGTTCAGCACCGCCTCGATCCCGGTAAACAGGCAGAGCAGCCGCTCGGAAAACGGCAGCGTGTCTTTGGGCGCGATCACCCCGTGAGCGACGTGAGAAATCCGGGTGCCGGCGCAGTCGATCACGCCCCAGCCAGTGCGGCGGAGGCCCGGGTCCAGTCCCAAAATGCGAATCGGAGCGTTCATCGTCTGTTCCGGCCAAGATGCCGCATGAAGCGCTCAAAAGCTTGCGAAAAGGTAGCTAGTGCGCCGCGTGGCCGCCGCGGGCGTCGCGGAGCTGGCTGATGGGTTGGACCATGGCTGGATCGCGGCACCAGGGATCGTTGCGGGGCGGGGCGCGCTCGTCGCCCAGACAGAACCCGGCGGCGATGCGGGCGGGGATCAGGTCGAGGGGTTCGGGGCTGCGGTCGGCACGGGCGATGGCCGCCTCCAGTCGGGCCAGAAAGTCCGTCCACGCCGCACGATCAGGATCGACGTCCAGCACCTGGCGCGACAGGGCTTTCAGCGCCGCGGCGGCGGCGTCAAACCGGCCCAGTTCGCGCATGGCGTTAGCGGCGCGGACCTTGAGCGCGAACTGCTCGCGGGGTTCGGTGGTGGGGGCCAGCACAGCGACAGCGTCGATGAACTCGTCCTGATCGCGGGCCTTGCGCAGGGAGCCGTCCTCGGCTTCCCAGCTGGCGTTGAGCAACAGCCAGGCGGTGGCGGGCGAGCGCGCTTGCAGCTGATGCTCCAGCCAGGCAGCACGGTAGTAGGGCGTCTGGCTTTCGCGCAGTTCGACAAACACCGGATCGGCCAGCAGGGCGGGCAGCCGCGCGATCTCGACCTTCGAAAACGCCCGGTACATGACCAGTCCGTTCTTCGGGCATTGCGGCAGGGCCAGCGGAAAGGTCCAGGACCCATAGGGCTTGCCGTCCGGCCGCTGGCCGAAGGTGGTGTAGGCGGCCGTGGTCTGGTGGGTGAACCGCTCGCCGCCGACCGGGCAGGTCTGTCTTTCCGTGACCGGGGTGCCCGCCATGGCTGGCCCGGCGAGACACAGGCCCAGCGCCAGAAGGCTTCCGGCGTGGCGGAACACCCTCACGCACGCCCCAGGATCTTGGCTTTCATCTCCTGAAACTCGACGTCGCTGATGGCCCCGGAATCCAGCAGGCTCTTGGCGCGCTGGATGTCGTCGACGATCCTCTCGGAACCGCCGCCGCCTGCGTCGGTCATGGTGCCGACCGTGACGCCGCCAGCCTGGGCGCGCATCTCCTCCAGCCCCCGGATACGTCGCTTTTCCTCCCAGGCCTGTTCCTCGGACTGGCCGCGGCCATACATGGCCGTCGCCACCTCGCTGGGCACGCCGTCGACGGCCACCGCCATCTGGGGCTGGCTCAGGTGATCAAACGCCAGGTTCGACCCGCAGAGCTGGTCCAGGATATTCTGCTCGATGCGGACGTCCTTGAGGTCCTTCCACTGCATGTCGACCATCCTGAAGCCGCCGATCAGCCCGCGCTGTAATGTCAGGACACGGCTGGACGTAATGGCCAGCACCGCGCGGCGCTTGAACAGCGCGAACACCCGGTGCTGGGGGGCGGCGACGATCAGGGTCTCGCCAGTCATCAGGATGCGTTCGAGTTGCGCCTGCGCCTTGGCTGCCCGCCCTTCGGCACCGACAAACACCAGCAAGGCCCAGATCGCCAGCGGGATCAGGCCAAACCCGATCGACAGTACGCTGATCGCCAGCCAGATGCCGACGGCGGCGGCGAGGTGGGTGATGCCTTTCATGAGGTGGTCCTTGTTGTGAGCGCAATGGGCGCTGGCGTGGACGCTATCGGTCGCGGCCAGTCGGCTCAAGGCGTCATGAGAGATGGGCGGCGCGCGCGCTGCTGGTCTTCCGAGGTATATGCAGCCCCAATTCGCCTGTCCCGGTCGAAATGGGACCTCGGGATTCCCCTGTGGCGCGAATTATGCATCCTTAAGTTTGTGGTAGCGCTTGTGCTTGGGAGTTATTGTCAAGCTCAATTGAATGTCTTTCTGGAGTTATGCGATGTCAAAGATGTTTCTTGCAGGGGCCGTAGCCGCCCTTGCACTTTCCATCCCGGCCGCGACGGCGAATGCGGCGACGTATTTTTCGTACCTCGAGTACAAGAATACAGCCCCAGACACGGCCGTGGCTCCGTTTGGCATAGTTACGCTCAACGAGCTCAACGCGAACTCCGTTGAGGTGCTAGTCGAACTTTACGATCCGCAGATCGGATTTGTGAACACAGGTAATGGAACCAACAAGGCGCCGTTCACCTTCAGCCTTAACGGCGACTATGACGTGCAGGTTTTTAACGATCTTGCCGGACAGGAATTTGCCGATGGCGGGTTTGGATCTTTCCAGAATAACAATTTTGGGCTCTACACCAACAAGATCGACTGCTGCGGCGGCAAGAAGGGCGGCGGCGCCAACGATCCAACAGACCTGCGCTTTATCGTTACCAACCTGGGCGGGCTCACATTTGCCGGGGTTGGCGCTACGTTTGACGCCATCGATGGTCGGTTGTTGAGCTCTGGTACAGGCCCGCAGTTTCTCTCGACCGTAGCTTCTCCTGCCGGCTTCTGGTTCTCGGCCGATGTTGTCACGAATACCGGTGACACATTCAACATCGCGGCCCGAGACGCCTTCAGGGTAGGCGTTGTTCCCGAGCCTGCGACGTGGGCGATGATGATCATTGGCTTTGGAGCCGCTGGTTCGATGCTGCGTCGTCGGCACACTGTCGCGATCTGATCCGCCGACAAATTATACCGATCTGAACGAAGCCCCGGCGCACAGCCGGGGCTTTTTCGTTGCGCCAGGCATCCAGGCGCAATCCTTGCTCGTATGACCGCAGGGCGATCCGGTTCGTCCCGAATGAACCAAATTCACAAGATCGGCGAGAACTCCCCGGAGAGGTCCGGGAAACGCCGTGATGGGGTATCGCAAGTCACTCTTAATTCCCGCCTGCTACAGCCGACCCACAAATCTGGAACCGAAAGCCTTCAATGCAGTTCAAGAGCCTCTTCGCCGCCGCCGTCCTGACCCTCGCCATGGCGAGCCAACCGGCGCTTGCCGGCCGGCCAGGACAGTCGGCACCCTCGCCCTTGGTGCTGGGTTCGACGCTCTGCACCTTGAGCGATATCGGGATCGGAGCGATCGCCTGCGCGGGGTTCTATGAGGGCAACCTCAACGGCGGCGGCGTCGCCAAGGATACGGCGACCGCCCTGGCGCTGAATACCTTATTGGGCGTGTCGACCTATACCCCGACCAATTTCACCAATCTGGGTGAGCTAAGCGGATCGGTCCTGTCGGGTGGCGTCGTTGATTTCGCACAGATGCTTTATGGCTCCACGGTGGTGAGCTTCCACGTTGGTGCCGCCAATGGGCAGGCCAATGGCGTCGGCTACAACGCCACAGCATTCTATCAGTTTGACGCAGGCGCTTCGGGCCTCAACACCTTCACCTTCGCCCGGCCGGGCCTTTCCAATGCGAGGCTGTTCCTGACGGGATCCGCGCCGATCATCCCGCCGCCCTGCTCGGGCTTGAACTGCGGCAGTAGCGTGTTCGGAAGCGCCGCGGTTCCTGAGCCCGCCGCCTGGGCGCTGATGATCCTGGGCTTCGGCGGGGTCGGTACCATGCTGCGTCGTCGACGCATGGCGCTCGCCTGACCCAGTGAAAGTCTAGACAATGCCAAGCCCCGGTCCTCGACCGGGGCTTTTGCGTCGGGACCATGCCCTTCGTTGACGCGCGCTGGTTCGCGCCGCAACCTGCACGAAGGGGTAACCAGAAGATGCGCACTGTCCTTTCGATCGTCGTCCTCGCCCTGTCGCCATCCAGCGTCGCCTCAGCCCAGGCGCAGGCTCCAAACCCCTGGTGGGACGGCTATTTCGCCAGCGCGACCCGCGTGGCGCTGCCCGACGGGCGGCGGATCAATCTCTATTGCCAGGGCAAGGGCGCGCCGACGGTGGTGCTGGATGCCGGTCTGGGCGACGGGGCGTGGGGCTGGCGCGCGGTGCAGGGCCGGATCGCGGCGACTACCCGGGTCTGCGCCTATGACCGGGCGGGGTATGGCCAGAGTGACCCCGGCCCGGAACCCCGCGACCTGCGCGCCCTGACCCGGGATCTGGAAGCGGTGCTGACGGCGGGAAAGGTTCCCGGCCCCTATGTGCTGGTCGGCCACTCTGCGGCCGGACTGACCACCCGGCTATTTGCCTATCGCCATCCGGAGCGGGTGGCGGGGCTGGTCCTCGTGGATCCCTCCACCGAGGGGCAGGGTCCGCGACTGGCGGCTGCGGCGCCGGGGATGATGAAGGCCCAGACCCTGATGGCCAGCGCGGGCAAGGCCTGCGCCCAGTCGTCGCGGTCCCCTGCGATGGAAAAAATCTGTGTCCGCGCGCCGGCAGATCTTCCAGTCGCCCTGGCGGAGAGGTGGACGCACCTGCAGGGGCCGGGTCATTTCCAGACCGTGGGATCGGAGCTTGACGGCATGATGGGCCCGAACTCAGCCCAGATGGAGGCCGAGTGGCGACCGTTCGGTGCCTGGCCTGTTCAGATGCTGACGCGCGGCGACAGCGCAATGCCAGGCGGCGACAAGGCCGAACAGGCGGCTGCCGACAAGGTCTGGCGCGAGATGCACGTCGAGACGATGAGACTGGCACCCCGCGGCGTCCACCGGGTGATCGCCGGGGCCGGTCACTACATCCAGCAGGACAAGCCCGACGCGGTGGTCGATGCCGTGGCCGAGGTGGTGGCGCAGGTACGCGCGGCAAGGCGCTGAGCGGCGGTATCCCCCAAAAAGCTGACATTGAGAACCTCGGGTCGACCAGACCACAAAATTGGCCGTCATCCCGGCCGCAGGACTGCGCCAGCAGGCCGAAGCGCCGGGACCCAGAGCGGTGCGCTGGGTGACTGGGTCCCGGATCGCCGCTCCGCTCTACCGGATTCACACAGCGTCGTTCGAAGCCGCGACGTTCCTTCGCCCCTTGTGGGAGAAGGTGGCCGCCGCAGGCGGTCGGATGAGGGGTCGCGCGGCGATTGTTTCAGTAGAAAAGAGCGCTATTCCGTTAGGGGAAGGGACCCCTCATCCGTCAGGCTGCGCCTGCCACCTTCTCCCACAAGGGGAGAAGGCCGGGCGGTCATCTCATTGAGGTATTTGTGGTTTCAACGATATGTGAATCCGAATCTCCGCCCCGCTGCGTCCGGGATGACGGAGTTCACGGATAGTTCAGCCGAGGTCGCGGCCACCCGAAGCCGCGTCATTACCTGACCAGGTCGGGTAATGACGCGCAGATTTCAGATTGATTCTGTTCGCCGATCAGCCGTGCCGGAACAAGGCCGTCAGAGACGGATCGCTCGGCATTTCGCGGTACTGGCGCAGCTCGTTGCGGCCCACCACCATGTGGTGAACCTCGTCCGGGCCGTCAGCGATCCGCAGGGTGCGGGTGCTGGAGTACATCTGAGCCAGCGGCGTATGCTGGGAGACGCCCAACGCGCCGTGCATCTGGATCGCCTGGTCGATGATCTGGCAGACCCGCTCGGGCACCATGGCCTTGACCATGTGGATCCAGACGCGGGCTTCGTGATTTCCCAGAACGTCCATCGCCTTGGCGGCTTTCAGCACCATCAGGCGCATGGCTTCGATGTCGATGCGGGCGCGCGAGATGATCTCCAGATTACCGCCCAGTTGCACCAGAGGCTTGCCGAACGCCTCGCGGGTCATGCCGCGGGTGACCAGCAGGTCCAGCGCTTTTTCGGCCGAGCCGATGGCGCGCATGCAGTGGTGGATCCGGCCGGGGCCGAGGCGCAGTTGGCTGATCTCGAAGCCGCGTCCCTCACCCAGCAGCATGTTCGACGCTGGCACGCGGGCGTTGTCGAACACGATGTGCATATGGCCGTGCGGCGCGTCGGGATTGCCGAACACGTGCTGCGGGCCGATGATCTTCACCCCGGGGGTGTCGGTGGGGACCAGGATCTGCGACTGGCGCAGGTTGGGCGGGCCGTCCGGGCTGGTCTGGACCATGGTGATCATGATCTTGCAGCGCGGGTCGCCGGCACCGGAGATGTAGTGCTTCTCGCCGTTGATGACGTACTCATCGCCCACCAGGGTGGCCCGGGTGTTGACGTTCTTGGCGTCCGACGAGGCGGAGTGCAGCTCGGTCATGGCGAAGGCCGAGCGGATCTTGCCGGCCAGCAGCGGCTCCAGCCACTGCTTCTTCTGGGCGGGCGTTCCGACGCGTTCCAGGACTTCCATATTCCCGGTGTCCGGGGCGGCGCAGTTCATGCACTCCGAGGCCATCCGGTTCTTGCCCAGCTCGACGGCGATATAGGCATAGTCCAGGTTCGACAGGCCCTCTCCGGTCTCGGCGTTGGGCAGGAAGAAGTTCCACAGGCCCTCGGCCTTGGCCTTGTCCTTGGCCTTTTCCAGGCACTCAAGCTGGCCGGGCGCATACGTCCAGATGTCGGTCTTGTTCTCACCCAGGCGATGGAACTCCTCGCTCATCGGGTTCACCGTTTCACGGATGAAGCGCTTGACGTGCTCCAGCAGCGGCAAGGCCTTGGCCGACATGCGCAGGTCGTTCATCTCATCCTGGGGGCTCAGGCCGAAACTGGACTGGGCCTTGGTCTGGGTCTCGCTCATCTGATGTCTCCCGTAGCGGTTTCGTTGGCTGGAGCCCGTTCGAGGGACCCCGGTTCATGGTGCCCGCGCATT
This sequence comes from Phenylobacterium deserti, assembly GCA_945883235.1. Taxonomy (GTDB): domain Bacteria; phylum Pseudomonadota; class Alphaproteobacteria; order Caulobacterales; family Caulobacteraceae; genus Phenylobacterium; species Phenylobacterium deserti_A. The sequence goes on from CAMCXF010000006.1 coordinate 27,502, forward strand.
TCCGCAGGCGTCGTGACTGGCAAACAGCTTTGCGTCATTTCCAACGCGAATCAAACAAACGTTTTAAGTCAGCCCACAGCAAGCTCCAGCGCGCGCTCGGCCGGCGGGCATGTGTCACGCCCGCCGCGCACCCGTCCGCCGCGAAAGCGACTACCTGTTCGGTGCTTTGGCCGCCGTCGGACAAGCCGCCGCCAGCAGGGCCTCGTTGTCGGCACCGACGGCCTTCTTCGGCGAATCCAGCCGCCAGGAGGATTTGATCTCCAGCGGCGCCGAGGGCTTGTAGCCGCCCAGCATGATCATGTTCTTGTTGGCGCAATCCAGGCCGACAACATTGCCGACACCGTCCGGCTTTCCAGGGCCGGCCGGGCCCAGATTGGCCGAGGGCTTGGAGATCGCCTGCATGACGATCAACCGGCCACTCTGGCGATCCCGATAGGTATAATCGCTGTCGATCGACCACGACGTGCCGTTGGGCGTGTCGACATACTTGGTCCAGGTTTCAGCGGAAGCGGCGCTGCTCACAGCAAGGGTGGCGGCGGCGGCAAGCGCAAAGACGCGACGCATAGGCATTTCTCTCCGGGTGATCTCTTGTTTCGTCTCTCGCTGCGAACCTAACGGCCCTTTCGCGCGGGTCCAGCGGAAATGGCTCCCGAGTTGACTGATGATCCGGAACAGGGCGCGGGCGGTGGGATCAGCGCCGCCCGCCGCGGTCATCGCGGAGCACCATGCCACCGATCCAGCTGGCGACGCCGGTGACGATGGCGACGAGGCAGCCGGCAAGCAGGCCATCGATCCGGAAACCAGGCAACAACCAGGCCACCAGACCGATCATCGCGGCGTTCACTACCAGCAGGAACAGGCCCAGCGTGACGATGGTGATGGGCAGGGTCAGAATGAACACCACCGGGCGCACGATCGCGTTGACCACGCCCAGAAGCACCGCCGCCAGGATCAGGGTCGCCGATGTCGTGACGTCGACACCCGGCACGATCTCCGAGGCGACCCAAAGGCCAAGGGCGGCAAAGACGGCGCGGACGAGAAACCTGGCCAGCATTTGAACAGCTCCTGTGGACACGTCGGCGACCCTAAGCCGCTTGCGAGGCCCGCGGCTACCGACTTGCGTCGAGATTGCTCGCGGAACGCGTTTCGCAGAACAATGGTCTATTTACTTCTCTCCACTACTGAACAGGCCGGGCGGTCACACTCAAGAAGGTGGCCAGCTTCGCACGAGGGGGTGCGCTCAGGTGGCGGGCAGGGTCAAAGACCTTTTGGACGAGCGGATGGACGCGGTGGCCGCCACCACGCCCGACACGCTGGTCGCGCGCATCATCATCGCGGCAGTGTGCGCCGGGCTGCTGGCCGTCAATGTCGGCCCCATCGCCGGCGGCCTTTGGGCGACCGCCATCGGCGTCTGCGAGATCTGGACCTGGCGGGTCTGCAGACCCGCCATCCTGGGCGGCAGCCTCAGTCGGCCCGCGAGACTCCAATATTTTGTGACCCTGCTTGTCGCCGGGACCACCTGGTCGATGCTGGCTGCGCTGTACTGGTGGGCCGGCTCCGAACCCTTCCGATTGATCGCTTTCGCCGTGCTGGCCGGCATATTGGTGCATGCCCAGTGCTTCTGCTTCCGGGCGCCGGCGGCGCTTGGGGCATTGGCGATTCCGCCGGTCTTCGCGATGGTGGGCTTGCCGCTGGCCCACCTGGACTATTCCGGCATGCCGCTCGTCACCCTGGCCGGTTCCCTTGGGCTCCTGCTGACCTACGTGGCCATCAGTGCGACCTCCAACATGCGCACCGCCCACGCACTGGAAGTTGCCCAGCGCGAGGCAGTGGCCGCCAACGAGGCCAAGTCCGCGTTTCTGGCGGTGATGAGCCATGAGCTTCGCACGCCCCTGAACGGGGTGCTCGGCATGGCGCGTGCGCTGTATCGCACCGATCTTGACGATCGCCAGCGCGGCCACCTCGACACGATTCTGAAGTCCGGCGACACGCTGCTGGCGATGCTAAACGATCTGCTAGACATCTCGAAAATTGAAGCCGGCCATACCGACCTGAACCCGGTGCCTTTCGATCTGCGCGTATCCGGCGACCAATGTGTTCAGCTATGGTCCGAACTGGCGTCAAGCAAAGGGGTGGCACTGACCTGTGAGACCGATCCGGGCCTGCCGGAGCGGCTGATGGGCGACGAAATCCGCGTCCGGCAGATCCTGCTCAACCTCATCTCCAACGCAGTGAAGTTCACGGAGAACGGCAACGTCCGCCTGACGCTGCGCAATGTCGCACGTGACGGCGTCAACGGTGTGGAGTTGGCTGTCAGTGATACGGGCATCGGCATGACCCCGGAACAGCTGACCCGGATATTCCGGCCCTTCACACAGGCCGACGCATCGACGGCCAGCCGTTTCGGCGGGACCGGTCTGGGGCTCTCGATCTGCCAGACCCTGGCGATCACGATGGGCGGCGATATCCAGGTCGACAGTGAACCAGGGATCGGATCGCGGTTCTGTGTCTGGCTGCCGCTGCCCGCGGTCACGGACCACGAAATGACCGTAACAACCCCCAATTCCCTGGCGACCCTGAGAATTCTGGTGGCCGACGACAATTCGGTCAATCTGGCCGTCGCCCGTGCGGTCCTCGAGGCCATCGGCGCCGACATCGTCACAGCGCATGACGGTGGCCAGGCCCTCGAGCGTCTCCGGGAATCCGCTTTCGATCTGGTGCTGATGGACGTCCACATGCCTGTGATGGACGGGGTCGAGGCTGTGCGGCGCCTGCGGGCCGGCGAAGCTGGCCGGGTCGATATGCCGGTCATCGCCCTGACCGCCGATGCCGGCACCGGAGAACAGGAGCGCCTTACGGCGCTGGGGTTCGATGGCCTGCAATCCAAGCCCGTTCAGCCCGCGGCGCTAATCTCGGCCATTGCCGAGGTGTTGTCCCGAAACCCCTTGGCCACGCAGGACGAGGCCGCCGCCTAAGCCGCGGAGACGTCCAGCGTGGGCACGGCCTGCTTCAGCCGCCCGCCGATCCGGATGGGTTCGATCCGGATCGCCAGGCCGGTCTTTGGATCGGTCTCCACAAACACACCACAGACCGTGGCCGGACCCTCGGCGGGCTTGTAGCGGCCGCCGGAAATGCGGGTGGTGAAGCGTCGCAGCGGCTCTTCCTTCTGGTTGCCGATCACGCTGTCGTAGTCGGCGCAGGCCCCGGCGTCGGTCTGATAGGCCGTGCCGCCTGGCAGGATCTGGGCGTCAGCGGTCGGCACATGGCTGTGGGTGCCCACCACCAGGGTGGCGCGACCATCGCAGAAGTGACCCATGGCCATTTTCTCCGACGTCGCCTCGGCATGCATGTCGACGATTATGGCGTCCGCCACCGCGCCAAGCGGGCAGGCGTCCAGCTCGGGATCGACGGCCGCGAACGGGTCGTCCAGGGCGTCCATGAAGACCCGGCCCAGCAGGTTGATCACCAGGATCCGCTTGCCGTCTGGCGTGTCGAATATCTGCGAGCCCCGGCCCGGCGCGCGGGAAAAGGCGGAATAGTTGAGGGGGCGGATCAAGCGCGGTTCACGGACGATGTAAGTCATCGCCTCTTTCTGATCCCATGAGTGGTTGCCAAGGGTCAGGCAGTCGGCGCCGGCGTCGAACAGCTCTCGCGCGGTCGCCTCGGTGATCCCGAACCCGGCGGCGGCGTTCTCCGCATTGATGATCACGAACTCAAGCTTCAACGCGCGGCGCAGCCCCGGCAGGTGCTCGGCCAGCCCCTCGCGGCCTGAACGACCGACCACATCTCCGAAAAACGCAAATCTCATAGGTTCCTAGTAGAGACTTCCACCCCGGGATCAAATCGCAACGCGTCCGCGCCCCGGCGACCTGGTTGCCGGATGGGCGAAAACCAGAGCAAATCCCGCAGCAATATGGAGAGACCGACCGTGATCCGGATACTCGGGACATGCCTCGCCGCGATACTGCTGGCCAACAGCGCCCAGGCTCAGGCCGTTTCGGTGCGCACGGCCGACGGGGTGGTCGTGGGTCAGGCGAGCGACAGGGCCAATGTGTTCCGTGCCATCCCCTATGCGATGGCGCCGGCGGGCGCGTTGCGCTGGGCGGCCCCGCGACCCGCCAAACCGTGGTCCGTGGCACTCGACGTTTCGAAGAACGGTCCGTCGTGTCCGCAACCGATGAACGCCGACGGCACGCCCAATGCCTTCGGCGGCGCCAATGGCCCCGTGTCAGAGGACTGCCTGCAGCTCTATGTTTTCGCCCCGAAAGCCGGGCGGAAAGCCCCGGTGATGGTCTGGATCCACGGCGGCGGCAATCGGGTTGGCGCAGGCTGGGTCTATGACGGCTCGAACTTTGCGCGGGACGGGGTGGTGATCGTTTCGATCAACTACCGGCTGGGCGCGCTGGGCTATCTGGCGCATCCGGCGCTGACCCGCGCGGCGGGCAAGGGGCCCGCCGGCAACTATGGCCTTATGGACCAGATTGCGGCGCTGAAGTGGGTCAAACGCAACATCGCCGCGTTCGGAGGCGACCCGGCCAACGTGACGGTGTTCGGGGAGTCTGCGGGCGGCGAGAACGTGCTGGCCTTGCTGGCGACGCCCAGTGCCAAGGGGCTATTTCACAAGGCCATCGTGCAATCCGGTGGCGGCTGGACTGCGCCCCGGACACTGGCTCAGGCTGAAGCTGACGGCGCCGCGGCGCTGGGCCAGACGAGCGCCGACCAACTTCGGGCTCTGCAGGTCGAGCAACTGGTGGCTCTGTCTGCCCGCACCGGGCTCTTCCAGGACGGGCGATTGTTGACAGCAACACCCACCCAGGCGCTGGCGGCCGGTCGGGCGGCGGATGTACCGCTGATCATCGGCTGGAATTCGGGCGAGGATACTGTGGCATTCGGCGGATCGTTGGCCGACCGCGACGCGGTGCGTACGCCGGAGGGTCGAGAAGCCTTTACGGACCGCATGTTCGGTGCCCCGGCGCGCTGGGTGGCCGCCCGGGCCTCAAGGGGAAAGCCAGCCTGGCTTTACCACTTCTCCTACGTCGGCACCCGGTTCCGCCCGCGCATGACCACAGCCGCCCACGCCGCCGAAATCCAGTACGTCTGGGAATACTGGGGCCGGCGCACGCCGATGAGCGTGGTCTCGGACGAGGACCGTGCCATGGCGACCCTGATGCATGGCTGCTGGGTATCGTTCGCCAGGACATCCGTGCCGAGCTGCGGACCCGACGTCTGGCCGACGTATGGACCGTCCTCCGACAAGCTCATGGAGTTTGGGTCACCAAGCGGGATACGGACAAAGTTCCGCAAGGCGCAACTCGACGTTCAACAGGTGGTGGCAATGCCAAGCGTCGAACTGCCGAAATAGAGCCTCGTCTACGCCGCCAGCTGCTCAAACAGATCCGCGGGCCAAGGCGACTGATAGGGTTTCAATCCCAGCTCAGCGCGCACCGCCTCCGTCGGCTGGTCCCAGATCGCCTCCCAGTCCACGCCCAGCAGGGGCGGGCTCTCCCGGCCGTGAACCCAGGCGCTGAGGATGATGTCGAGCAGCAGGGTGGCTGCTTCGGGTCGGTCAAATGAGGTTCGTGCGAGCACCATCGCCAGAAACATCGCCGAGTACTGGTGCCCGAACTGACCAAGCTGGAAGCCGGAGATCGCCACCTCGTGCAGGCCCGTGGTCCGGTAGCCGGCCGCCAAGTGCCACAGGTCGTGGCACTGCAAAATGCGGGCGTTCAGATAGTCCAGCGGCGGCGGCAGGTCGGCCAGGCCCAGCGCGTCGCGGTCAAGCACCTCAAGATCAAAGCCGTTGTCGACGATCAGGCTGTGGAACTCGCCACCCAGCGACGTCTTGGGGCACACCGCCAGCGACGCCATCGTGAATTTGGCCGGATAGCCTTGGGCCGCTGCTGTCGCGCAACCCGGATAGGACAGGGACGATCGCGCCACCCGGTCACGCAGACCGGGCGAGACATAGGCCAGCAATTCGGCGGTCCGCTGCGTGACACCGCCCGCACCCAGCGTGCCTTGTGGCGTATCCAGTAACGCCCAGAACGCGGTCCAGAAGGCGGGCAGGATTGGCTCGGGCTGAGCGGTGCCCAGCTTGACCGCCGGTGCCTTGACAACCTCACCTCGCCATCCTTGCGCCGAACGATCATAGACCTCGGCCAGCCGCTCAGGTTCGGCGATTGCTACCGACATCCACAGCGCCGCGAGCGACTGCAGAGCGTCTTGCGTCACCTGTCGGCGCAAACCTTCCGCCAATGCCCGCGGATCGCCGTCAGCCCGGGCGGTCAGGCCTTCAAAAATGGTGCGGGTCTCGACCAGGTTCATAAGGTCTCCTGTCGAACCTAACCGCCGTTGCGCTGACGCATGGCCGCCATGGCGGCTTCCAGCTCAGCGGCAGTGATCTTGCCGTCCTTGTTGGCGTCGATGATGTCGAAGCGCTCGGCCGGGCGACCGGCGGCGGTCCATTCGTCACGGGTGACCGCACCGTCGCCGTTCTTGTCCCAGGATTTGATCATGTCGGCGGGTGCCGGCATCTGGGCCGAGGCGGCACCGGCGGCGGCCAGAACGACGACGGTGGCCGCAAAGATGATGAAAGTACGCATGGGTGTCTCCGGATGTTGCTGCGTCATTCAACGCGCCGACTGTTGCCAGCTTATTGCGCCATTGTGGCGAGGACTTGCCCTTGGCCCGTTTGCGCACGGCAAGCCTGCAGGCTAGGGAGCGCCCATGAAAAGCGTCGGCCTCATTGGCTTCGGACAATTCGGACAGCTGGCGGCGCAGGTCCTGACGTCGCACTTTGACGTTCAGGTCGCCGATCCCGCGCCGGCGACGCCTCTGAGGGCCCGCGACATCGGCGTCAAAATTGGCAGCCTTGCGGACGTGGCATCGCGTGAGATCGTGATCTTTGCTGTGCCGGTGGTTTCCATGGAGGCGGTGTTTCGCGCCGCAGCACCGCATCTCCAGCCGGGCGCTCTGGTCATTGATGTGGGCTCGGTGAAGATGCTGCCTTCACGCTGGATGACCGAGATCCTGCCGGCCCACGTCGACCTGGTGGCCACCCATCCGCTGTTTGGTCCACAAAGCGCCAGGACCGGGCTCGACGGACTTCGGCTGGTGGTCTGTCCGATCCGCGGTGACCGGCATGACAAGGTAGCGGCGTTCGGGCGCTCCCTGGGCCTGACGGTGACTGTGACCACGCCGGAAGAGCACGACCGGGAGATGGCCTACGTGCAGGCCCTGACCCACCTGATCGGGCGTTCGCTGGTCAATCTGGGGATTCCGGACGAGCAGCTCAAGACAGCCTCATACCAGCACCTGCTGGAGCTTTGCGCCCTGATCGGGGCCGACACTTTCGAGCTGTTCACGGCTATCCAGACCCAGAACCCCTTCGCCGCCGAGGTGGTCGAGAAGTTCGTAGGTGAGGCCCAGAGCCTGCTGGAACAGGTCGCTGCCAAGCGGGCCTAACCGCGCATGAAGTCGGCCAGGGCGTCACTTACCGCGCGATTGTGTTCTTCCAGACCGATGGTGATGCGCAGGTGGTCAGGCAGGCCGTAGTTCAGCACGCGTCGGGTCAACAAACCTCGCGCACTGAGGAAGGCGTCGGCGTCGGCGGCGGTCTTGCCGGGGCGATGGGGGAAGCCGACCAGCAGAAAATTGGTGGCGGACGGCCCCACGATGTCCAGCCCGATCCCGCCCAGTTGCTGGGTCAGCCAGGGCCGCCACTGTTCGACGTGAGCGATGGACCGGTCCTGAAAGTCCTTGTCGGCGAGCGCGGCGACGCCTGCCAGCTGGCCGGGAATCGAGGTGTTGAAGGGCAAACGAATGCGGTCGACGGCCTCCGCAATCGCCAATGGCGCATAGCCCCAGCCCAGTCTCAGCGCGGCCAGGCCGTAGAGCTTGGAGAAGGTGTGGGTCACCACAACGTTCTCGGTCGAGCGGGCAAAATCCAGTCCATCACTGAAACGGCCGTCGAGGGCGAACTCCCCATAGGCCCCGTCCAGCACCAGGATCACGCTGGGCGGCAGGGCGGCGTGCAGCCGCTCGATCTCGGAGAAGGGGATCCAGCTGCCGGTGGGGTTGCCGGGGTTGGCCAGAAAGATCAGCCGCGTCCGGTCGTCGACCACCTTGAGGATCTCATCGACGTCGATGCGGTAGCCGGGCTCTTTCGCCAGCCGGATCCGGGCCTGACAGGCGTGGGCACCGATAGCGTAGGCGGCGAACCCGAACTCGCCCTGCACGATGTTGTCGCCGGGCTCAAGATAGGCCTGGTTGAGGAGTTGGAAAACCTCATCCGATCCGCAGCCGAAGATCAGGCGCTCAGGCTCAAGTCGAAACGTCGAGGCGATGGCGTCACGCAGGATCGTCGTGCGGCTGTCCGGATACATGTGCAGCAGGTCGGCGGCGGCGGCGTAGGCCTCGCGCGCCCTGGGGCTGACCCCCAGGATGTTCTCGTTCGCCGACAGCTTGATCGGATTGGCCACACCCTCTGCTGTCGCCTTGCCGGGCACATAGGCGTGGATGTCCATGACCCCGGGCTTGGGAACCGGTTTTGACGCGCGGGCGCGGTCTGGCAGGTCTTGGGTATCGGACATGAGATTTGACGAAGCTGGGTTTGCGCCGAGAAGCGAGGTGGCGACCTCTTACACGTCCATCGGCGGCGGCGCAGCCCCGATCACGCCGCTCAGTTTGCCCGGTGCTCGGGCCAGACGTTCGTCGTCGGCCTGGTAGAAGCCGGCAAGCTGGAACAGTTTCAGTCCTCCCGCCGCCACGACCAGTTCAGCTGCAACGCCGTCCCGGCTCAAGGTCTCAACAATAGAAGGGGCGGAACCCGGCGCGTCGGTGACCCAGAAGGTGTGGTCGTCACCGGTGGGTTCGACCTCGACGGCGGCCACGGCCAAGGCCGTCATGGGACCCCAGGCGGCTAGGCACGGCAGAGCGGCGAAGACCTTCAACGCAGGTTGCGCCAACAGGCGGCCCCACCAGGCGCTGTCCGGGGTCAAGGCGCAGACCGCGACGCCTCCGGGCGTCCGCGCTGCGGCCAGGGCGTCTTCGGGTTTGGCCACCTGGGTCAGAGGTGGCGCGCCGCCCAGCCGCTGACGGGCCAGCTCCATCGCGCGACCGGGATCGCGACCGCCCCAGACCGAGACATGATAGGGTCCCTGCCCCGCCAGACTATCGGCCATCAACTCTCGCCAGACCCTCACGACCAGGGCCGGGCTGGCAGCATCGCGTTCCGTGGCGATCAGTCGCCGCAGGATGGCGGTCTCGCGAGCCGGACGCAGGCCAAATTTGGCACCGTCACCCGCCGCCTGCTTGGCAGCGGCGACGACCCGCGCCAGCGACGCCCGCTCATCGACCAGACGCAGAAGCTCCGCATCAAGGGCATCGATGCGCTGTCGCACCATGGCCAGGGACGGCGCAGCAACGGTCTTCGCCTCGGACATGAAACTCCCCCAAAGCAGGAGCCCGCGACCTAGGTCATTGCGCGGCTACGCGCAATAGGACGGGATCACGCAAGAAAGTTGCTTTTGAAACGGGTGTTTGGGCTCAGGCTGCCGCTACATCCTTGAGCGGGTTCAGCGCGCTGCTCAGCGCCATCCGCAGATGCTCCGGCTTCATCGGCTTTTCGACGACGCTGTTCATACCCGCCGCCAGGTATCCCACGGCATCCTCGGGATCGGCATTGGCGGTGAGGGCGATGATCGGTACGCCCCCAAGGCGACCGGGCAAGGCGCGGATGGCGCGTGTCGCCGCCACACCGTCCATGTTCGGCATCCGGATATCCATCAGGATGAGGTCGAAACGCCCGGTCTTTGCGGCGTCGACCGCCTCCTCGCCATCCTCGACCGCCTCGCTGGTGCAATCGAACATCTCGACCAGCGACTGGGCGACCATGCGGTTGGTGGCATTGTCGTCGACCACCAGGATATGGGCCTGACGTCCCGCAGACTCCGACGGCGCTTTGGAGGCTTCCGGAACGTGCGCCAGGACGATCTCGACGGTGGCGGTGTCCGAGGCACCGGCGTTGGCTTCCTTACGCTGTACGCCGTTCATGCCTTCCAGGATCCGGCGCGACAGCATGGCACCAAACGCGACCTCCAGGCCCAGCCGTTCCTCGATGATCTGGATGCGGGCCTCGGCGTCCTTGGCATCCCAGGATGTGTCACGCGGGCCGCGCACGCGGCCTTCCAGGTGGACACCGTCAGATTGAATGTGGACATGGAGGCCGGCTTCGACCGCCCCACGAGCCTGTGCGGCCACGGCTTCACCGATAAAGCCGTCAAAAATCTGCAGCAGCCGGCGGCGGTCGCCAAATGCAGCTGCCTCGGGATCGCCGTCATAGGACACCAGCAGGGTCACGCCGGCGTCGGCAGATCGTGGCTGCCAGCGGGCCTCTATATCGTCCATGAGATCGCGCAGGCGAACCGGCTCCAGATCCAGGGACGGACCACTCACCGTGACACGGTTGAGATCCCGCTCCGCATCAATCAACCGCGCAACCGCCGACACCGTTTCAGCCACGCTGGCGACACAGGCTTCGCCGTCAGCGCTCAGACGCTGCTTGCGCAGCTGTTCGGTCAGCGCCAGCACGCCTTCCATCTTCTGACGGATATCGGCGTTCATTCGGTCGGCGAAGAAGTCGGGAAGAGACATGAAACTGGGGAACCAAGGAACCTGACATCCCGGTATAGACACGCAGCGCTTGCGTAGAGGTTAAGCCAGACCCGACTTTCCAGAATTGCGCTTAGCGCCCATATGGGGCCAATGAACGACAGCGCGCTTGTGCTCTTTTCAGGTGGGCAGGACTCCACCGCCTGTCTGGCGTGGGCCCTGGACCGCTATGGCCGTGTCGAGACGGTGGGCTTTGACTACGGGCAACGCCATGCCGTGGAGCTTGAGGCGCGGCAGCGGGTGCGCGAGCGCCTGATGACGGAGTTTCCGCAATGGAAGGCCGGTCTGGGCGACGACCATATGCTGGACATCCGTAGCTTCGGGGCGATCGGCGACACGGCCATGACCAGCGACCGCGCCATCGAGATCACGGACAAGGGCCTGCCATCGACCTTTGTGCCCGGGCGCAATCTGGTGTTTCTGTTTTACGCCGCCGCGCTGGCGGATCGTCGCGGCCTGACCGCATTGGTCGGCGGGATGTGTGAGACGGACTTCTCGGGTTATCCCGACTGTCGGCGCAGCACGCTAGATGCGACCGAGCAGGCCCTGAACCTGGGCATGGAACAGACCTTCCGCGTCGAAACGCCCCTGATGCGACTGACAAAGGCCGGGACCTGGGGATTGGCCAAGGCGCTGGGCGGCGAGGCGTTGATCGCCATTACGGTCGAGGACAGCCACACCTGTTACCTTGGCGAACGCGGCACGCTGCACGCGTGGGGCTATGGTTGCGGCGGTTGCCCGGCCTGTGAATTGCGTCAACGTGGCTACGAGGCCTGGGACGCAGACGGCCGGCCGGAAGTGCGGTCATGAGCTATGCGGTCAAAGAGATCTTCCTGACCCTTCAGGGCGAGGGCGGTCAGGCTGGACGGCCGGCGGTTTTCTGCCGATTTGCGGGCTGCAATCTGTGGTCCGGTCGCGAGCAGGATCGCGCCAAGGCCGTCTGCAATTTCTGCGACACGGATTTTGTCGGCGTGGATGGGCCGGGCGGTGGGCGTTTCACCGACGCCGACGCCCTGGCCGCCGCCGTTGAGGCCGCCTGGACGGGCGGGCCGTCTGACCGGCTGACGGTACTGACGGGCGGCGAGCCGCTGCTGCAGGTAGATGCGGCTCTGGTGGACGCCTTGCACGCGCGCGGGTTTGCCATTGCGCTGGAGACCAACGGCACGCTGGTCGCGCCTCAGGGCATCGATTGGGTGTGCGTCAGCCCCAAGGCGCAGGCACCGGTGGTCCAGACCCGGGGTCAGGAACTGAAGCTGGTCTATCCTCAGTCGGGCGTCGATCCTGCTCGCTTTGAGGGGCTGGATTTCGAGCGTTTCCTGCTGCAGCCGATGGACGGGCCGCGCCGCGCCGCCAACACCGAAGCCACAATCGCCTATTGCCTCGTCCACCCTCGCTGGCGTTTAAGCGTGCAAACCCACAAATATCTCGGCATCGCCTAGGCCCGCGCGCCTGAGCCGCCCCATTGCAGCGTTCATGAGCCAACCCACCTTCGAAATCACCAAGTCCGCGACGTTCGACGCCGCACACTTCTTTGCCGAGGGCCCGCAACACCGGCCCTATGCCAACATTCACGGCCACTCGTTCCGGGTGGAAGCGACCGTTCGCGGCCAGGCGCAGGAGCCTGTGGGCTGGGTTGCGGACCTGGCCGACCTGGAGGCGGCGCTGAAGCTGGTGGCCGGTGAACTGGACCATGGGCTGCTGAATGAAAAGCCGGGGCTGGAACGCCCCACCCTTGAGCACCTCTGTCTCTATTTCGCAGAGCGTCTGCGGACCACGTTCCCGGGCCTTTCGCGGATCGTGGTGTCTCGCCCCACCATCGGCGAAAGCTGCGCTCTGTCGCTGGGCTGAGACCTGGGCGCGTCTCTGTGACAACGTTGTAATTCTTCGACGTTTGACATTCCTTTACAGCATAAGGGATACGGTGTTCTCGGAACGCTCTCCTGTTCCAGGCCTTAACGTCACCAAGGATCGCCCTCTATGCGCCCGTCCATGATCGCCACAGCCTTCGGGCTGGCCTTGACAATCGTCGTGGGCGCTGCGCCGGCAGCCTTCGCTGCCAAGGCGGCAACCCCGGCGGTCGCGACGCCCGCCCAGGTCGACAATTTCCGGCTGGTGACAGCGACTGGCCACTCGCAGGATCTCTACCGCTATCAGGACTCCAAGGCGGTGGTGCTGGTGATGCATGCGGTCGGCAGCCCGGAAATCCGCAAGCTGGCACCGGCGTTGAGTGCACTGCAGGCCGCCTACACGCCCAGGGGCGTTCAGGTGATGCTGCTGAATTCCACAGCCAAGGATACCCGCGCAGCCGCATTGACCGAGGCGAAGGCGCTGGGCCTCAACCTGCCGATCCTGATGGATGACAACCAGCTGGCGGGCGACCAGATGGGCGCCACCCGCGTCTCGGAAGTGTTCGTGATCAATCCGCGCTCCTGGGCGGTAGTCTATCGCGGCCCGCTGAACGATGGCGCCAAGATGGCCTACGCAGCGAACGCGCTCGACGCCCTGATCGCCGGCAAGCCGGTGGCCATGAGCCAGGTCGCCGCCAAGGGTGCCATGATCAGCTTCACGGACCGCAGCGCCGCCGCCCAGGCGGCGTTCCAGAAGATTTCCTACGCCCGCGACATCGTGCCGATCATCGAGCAGAAGTGCATCGCCTGTCACCAGGAGGGCGGCATCGCGCCCTTCGCCATGGACGGCTATGCCAAGGTCAAGGGCTTTGCGCCCATGATCCGCGAGGCCGTGCGCACCGACCGCATGCCGCCGTGGGACGTCGACGCCAAGGTCGGTCACTTCAAGGACGACAAGAGCCTGTCGCCGGCCCAGATCAAGACCCTGGTCCGCTGGATCGAGGCCGGAGCCCAACGCGGCGAGGGTCCCGACAAGCTGGCCGAGGTGCGTCACGTGGCCCCCGAGTGGCCGCTGGGCAAGCCGGACGTGGTGATCGACATCCCATCCTATACGATCCCGGCGAGCGGCATCGTCGACTATCAGTATCCCGTGATGGACAACCCGCTGACCGAGGGCCGTTGGCTAAAAGCGTCGACCGCGCGCGTCGGCCAACGCCAGGCCGTGCATCATATCCTGTCCGGCTACATCCCCCCCGGTGCCAACAAGCAGGGCGGCATGGGTAACTGGGGCGGCAGCGTCGGCGGCTACACCGTGGGCATGGAGAGTATCGTCCAGCCCACCGACATCGGCACCTACATCCCGGCCGGCGGCTCCATTGGCTACCAGATGCACTACACGCCGTTCGGCAAGGAAGTGCTCTCGACCCAGCAGATCGGCCTCTACTTCTACAAGGACGGCGAGATGCCCAAGTTGATGATGCGTGAAAACACCATCGCCAACCTGTTCATCAAGATCCCGCCGAACGCCGAGGCGCACCGCGAGGTCAGTTACCTCGACTTCCCGCACGAGGCGCTGCTCTATTCGGCAGTGGTCCACGCCCACTACCGCGGCACCTATTCCGACCTGTCGATCCGCTATCCGGACGGCACTGAAAAGCAGCTGATCAATGTGCCGCGCTACGACTTCAACTGGCAGCGGATGTATGAGTTCGCCGAGCCCATCAAGGTGCCCGCCGGCTCCAAGCTGATCGCCACCTACGTCTACGATAACTCAAAGCGCAACCCGGCCAATCCGGACCCGAGCAAGGAAATCACCTGGGGCGACCAGTCGTTCGAGGAGATGTTCTTCACCCAGCTGCGCTATCGCTGGGTCGATGAGACCGCCGCCAAACAGACAGCCTATGACGACGATATGATGAAAACCCGTCTGATCGGCATGATGGATGCCAACATCGACAGCAAGCTGCAGATCGACGAGCTCAAGGGCGACTTGGGCAACGCGATCCGCCCGCGGTTTGCACTGGCCGACGCCAACAAGGATGGCGGCATCGACGCGAAGGAATTCGAACCCATCATGAAAATGATGCGGGGCGGCCCGCGTCAGCGCCCGGCACCCGAAAAGGTCGCCGCGAAGTAGGAATTCACTGGCAGGGCGGGTTGCCGCTTCTGCTTCGGTCCAGATAGCGAAACGGTGGCCGCCCCATGAGGCGGCCACCGTCGCAATTCCAGTTCGGCGTTTCAAATCAGCCCATGCGGTGCAGCGCGCACAGCTTGTTGCCGTCGGGGTCGCGCAGGTAGGCGAGATACATCTTGCCCATGCCGCCTTCACGCACGCCGGGGGGATCTTCACAGGTGGTCCCGCCATTGGCGATGCCGGCGGCATGCCAGGCGTCAGCCTGATCACCCGACGTACAGGCAAAGCCGATGGTGGCACCGTTGCCATGGGTAGCGGGTGCCCCATCGATAGGCTGGGACACCGAGAAGATTCCGGTGGGCGTGATGTAGAATATGCGGTGGCCGTCGACCATCGCTGGACCGGCACCCAGCGTGCCGAGCACCGCATCATAGAATTTCCTGGAGCGGTCGAGGTCGTTACCGCCGACCATGATATGCGAGAACATCGTTGCGTTCCTTGTCTGATGAAGGCGCGCACATGAGCCAAGAATCGTGACGGCTACAATCCCGCAACACGCCATGCAGCAGAATAAATTGCGCTGTTGCGTTCCGGCGGCCTAACCTCTCTGAAAAGAGGGAAACGCACCATGAGCCTGCCACCCGAACTGGTCGAACTGGCCGGCGGCGCTGTCGACACCGAGACCCTGCACACCCGCTATCTGTCGGAACGCGACAAGCGCCTGCGCGACGACGGTAACGCCCAGTACACCGAGGTAACCGCCGAGTTCTCGCGCTATATCGAGGACCCCTATGTCGAGCCGGGCTTCACACGCGCGCCAGTGACCGACGAGGTGGAGTTTACCATCATCGGTGGCGGGTTCGGCGGCCTGATGATGGGTGCGCGCCTGCGCGAGGCGGGGTTCGAGGACATCCGCCTGGTGGAAGCCGCCGGCGACGTCGGCGGGACCTGGTACTGGAACCGCTATCCGGGCGCCATGTGCGACGTAGAGAGCTATTGCTACCTGCCGCTGCTGGAAGAGCTCGGCTACATGCCGAAGCACAAATACTCTTTTGCGCCGGAAATTCTGGAGCACAGCCGCAACATCGCCCGCCACTACCGGCTCTATGACAAGGCGTTGCTGCAGACCTCGATCACCGGGATGGAATGGGATGAGGCCACCCAGCGCTGGATCATCAGCACCAACCGCGGCGATCGGTTCGCGACCCGCTATGTCGCTATGGCCAACGGCCCGCTCAGCCGCCCCAAGCTGCCCGGCATTCCAGGGATCAACGCATTCAAGGGCCACACGTTTCATACCAGCCGCTGGGACTATGCTTACACCGGAGGGGATTCCTCGGGCGGTCTGACAGGACTGAAGGACAAGCGGGTCGGCATCATCGGCACCGGCGCCACCGGCGTGCAGTGCATCCCGCACCTGGGCGAAGGAGCCAAGGAACTATTCGTTTTCCAACGGACGCCCTCGTCCGTCGATGTGCGCAACAACGGGCCGACCGACCCGGCCTGGGCGGCGTCTCTTGAGCCTGGCTGGCAGGCCCGGCGGATGGAGAACTTCAACATCCTGGTCAGCGGCGGCGACACCGACGAGGACCTGGTTCACGACGGCTGGACCGATATTTTCCGCCGTGTGACCGGCAACGCGGCCAAGGAGGCCTCGCGCCGCATGGGCCGACGGCTGACGCGGGAAGAGCGTGCCGAGCTGATGGCGCTGGCCGACTACAACAAGATGAACCAGGTCCGCGACCGGGTGGACGCCATCGTGCAGGATCCCGTGACGGCGGCCGCGCTGAAACCCTGGTATCGCCAGTTCTGCAAACGCCCATGCTTCCACGACGAATACCTGCCGACCTACAATCGCTCGAACGTCACCCTGGTGGACACCCACGGCCATGGCGTCGAGCGGCTGACCGAGCGTGGTGTGGTGGTGGATGGCAAAGAATACGAACTGGACTGTCTGATCTTCGCCACCGGCTTTGAGGTAGGCACGTCCTACACCCGGCGCGCCGGTTACGACATCGTCGGGCGCGGCGGCAAAACCCTGTCGGAACACTGGGGCGAGGGCCTGCGCACCCTGCACGGCCTGACCACCCACGGCTTCCCCAACTGCTTCTTCCTGGGCTTCACCCAGACGGCGATCACCATCAGCGTGCCGCAGGCCTTGAACGAACAGGCTAACCACGTCGCCTATATTGTCAGTCAGGTGCGGGATCGTGGGGCCGCTGTCCTCGAGCCCACAGCCGAAGCCGAGGACGCTTACGTTCAGGAAGTCCGCAGCCTCGCCCGCATGGGTCGCCGCTTCTACGAGGAGTGCACGCCGGGCTACTACAACAGCGAAGGTGCCAAGGATAACCGCGCCGGCTTCTTTTCCGACATGTACGGGGCGGGGCCGCTGAAGTTCTTCCAGGTGCTGGAGGGCTGGCGTGCGACGGGCGAGATGGCGGGGTTGGCGGTGAGGTAGGGCCCTACTCCATCGCTCGCCGCGTCGTGGCCTGGACGGCGTCGGTGGGGATCAGGCGGATGGTGGAGCTGGCCTTGGCAATCACGTCGCCGGCGGCGTTCAGCAGACGGCCCTCGGCGAAGCAGGTGGAGCGGCCCGCGCGCTCGATCCAGCCTTCGGCGATGACCAGGCCCGGCCGCGCCGGGGCGAAGAAGCTGACCTTCATCTCCAGCGTCATGGGCGTCATACCGGGTGACTGCGACATCGCCGCGCCGGCCATGGCGGCATCGATCCAGCCGCTGACGAACCCGCCCTGGGCGACGCCGCCCGAGTGGCACATGTGTGGCGCGCAGAGGTATTCGATCACGGCGCGGCCGCCTTCGCGGCTTACCGTGCGGACCTGGCCAAGGGCGGATTGCAGGGTTGGGGCTTCGGTATCCATCAACTGAAGGTTCCTCTTGGGTCAGGGCGATCCGTGTGTAGGGTAGCCAACGCGCCATGTCTTCGGGCAAGGTCGAAAGCAAGGGAGATACCATGCTGACTAAGGTTTTGATCCTCGTGGCGGCCCTGGGCGCGCCGATAGTTGGCGAGCCCGCGCAACAGACAGCGCCGTCAGCAAGCGCCGCAGCCTCGACAGAACAGGCCAAGCCCGCGGAACCCAAGAAGGTCTGCGTCACCGAGGCCCAACTCGGGTCGCACTTCAAGAAGCGGATATGCGCGACGCCGGAGGAATGGGAACGTCGCCGCGAGCGCGACGCTGCCGAAATGTCCAAGATGAGCGATCGGGCAGCAACTCAATAACCCCTGTTTGGCCCGCGAGCGGCCAGCAAATATGAGGAAACCTGAACATGCATGAAATCAAGGTAGGCGACGATGCGGCCCTGAGCGCCGAGGCCGTCTGGGCGGTGATCGGCGACTTTTCCGGCATCCGCAAATGGGCAGGAGCGCTGGAGGCCGAGAGCACCGAGGTGACGCCCAAGGGCAAGGTTCGCACCCTGACCATGCCGGGCGGACGTACCATTCAGGAACTGATGACTGACGAGGGGCCGTGGCACTACACCTACACGCTGGATCGGCCCGACATGAACGCCTATTTCTCGACGGTGTCGGTGGTGCCGGGCGACGCCAATTCGTCGCGGATCGAGTACATCGTGAAGTTCGATCCGAAGGACGCGTCCACACTGGAGGCCACCACGGAACAACTCACCAAGTTCTGCCGGGGCAACATCAAGGCGATGAAGCGCGCCCTGGGGCTCGAGCCGCCCCGGGCCTGAAAGGATCACTGACGATGAGCGATGCAGGCATCAACTATCAGGCCGTCCTGCCTGAGGGCTGGACGCGACCCCGCGGGTTTGCGCATGCGGTGAGTTCGCAGGGCAGCACGACGATCCGGGTGTCGGGGCAGCTGGCGCGGGTGGGCAATGCGCCCGTCGCCGTCGGCCTGACCCTGGGTGAGCAATGGCGGTTGGCGCTGGAGAACCTGATCACCGTGGTGCGGGCGGCAGGCGGCGATATCGGCAACATCGTGCTGCTGCGCGCCTATGTCACCGACATGACCGAGTTCAATGCCGGAGGGGCAATGGTAGGCGAGGCTTGGGCAGCCACGTTGGGACGCCACTATCCGGCCATGACCCTCGTCGGTGTCACGGGCCTTGTGGATCCCAACGCCCGGGTAGAAATCGAGGCGGAGGCGGTGCTGGCCTAGTTCCGGTGCGGGATGATCACCGGCAGGGTCTCGTAGCCCTTGACGAACGCTGAGTGGGTGCGCTGGGGTTCGCGGACGACGCGGACCTCGGGGAAGCGGGCGAGGATTTCTTCCCAGATGATCTGCAGCTGCAGCTCTGCCAGGCGGTTGCCGACGCAGCGGTGGATGCCGAAGCCGAAGGACAGGTGCTGGCGCGGGCGCTCGCGCTCGATGTTGTAGCGCTCGGGGTCGGTGATGACGCTGTCATCGCGGTTGCCCGAGACGTACCACATGACGACCTTGTCGCCCTGTTTGATGGTCTTGCCGCCCATCTCGAAGTCCTGGGTGGCGGTGCGCGACATGTGGGCCAGCGGGGTTTGCCAGCGAATAGTCTCGGAGACCATCGCAGTGATCAGCGACGGATCGGCGCGCAGCTTGTCGTACTGGTCAGGGTTCTTGTTCAGGGCATAAATCGAGCCGGAGATGGTGTTCCGCGTCGTGTCGTTGCCGCCTATTATCAGCAGCACGACGTTGCTGTGATAGTCCCTCATACTGAGGTTCCGGGTGGCCTCGGCGTGGGCCATCATCGAGACAAGATCGAACTTCGGCGGCGCATTGACCCGCTCGTTCCAGAGCTCGGTAAACCGACCAAAGCACTCATCGGCCTGCTCGCGCTTGTGCTCCCAGCTTTTGGCCGGGCCGTGGCCGGGCATGTTGGTGAACATGTCGGACCAGTGGGTCAGCAGCCGCCGGTCTTCCTGCGGGAAGTCGAACAGCGTGGCCAGCGTCATGGCCGTCAGCTCTTTGGACACCAGGTCGACCCAATCGAACTCTACGCCGATCGGCAGCCCGTCCAGGATTGCCCCGGCCCGCTCGCGGATCAGGGGTGCCATGGCCGCCAGGTTGGCGGGTGCGACGACCGGGCTGACGGCTTTGCGCTGCACGTCGTGCTCCGGGGGGTCCATACCGATAAAGCTGGAGCCGCGCGGCCGCTTTTCCGACTCGGCCTTGGCCTCCAGCGTCTGCAGCGCGATACCGTCCGCGGACGAGAACACCTGGTGATTGGTGTCGACCGCGATGATGTCGTTGTAGCGGGTTATCGACCAGTAGGGGCCGTACTCGCTATCGGGCGTGTAGTGGACCGGGGCCTCAGCCCGCAGGCGCTCGAAATAGGGCCACATGGCGTTGGCGGCGAACAGTTCGGCCTGGGCCGGGTGAAGGGTCTCGAGCGGCAGGGCGTAGACGTCAGCCTGTGAGCCGGATTTGATTTCGGTGTTGCCGTCGGACATGGTCGTTCTCCCGTACGACGCATCTTTAGGCGCCGTTTTGGTGATCACGACGCAGGTAGCGCCGCAGCGCAAGTAAAATTCGAATAGCCGGGATGTCGCCGTCGTGTTCCGATCCTGCGGAACGCTGTGTCGGCGTCGCTGTTTCCGGGGGTTTGAGCTGATGATGGACCGCCGGCATGCCCTGACGATGATGCTCGGTTTCGCGGTCACTCCGGGCCTCGCCCGCGCGGCGTCAGAGCCCCTGAAGATCGCGTTTGTCGACACCGGCAACACCGGCCGCAGCCTCATGGCCGAGATGCTGTCCCGCGACATGATTCGGCGGCGAAACCTGAATCTGGCGGTGATCTCGCGGGGTCTGGACGTCGATCCCTTTGACGAGGCGCCAGAGGCCAATGCTGCGATCCTGATGTCGGAGCGGGGCATCGATGTGGCCGCTCATCGCGCCCGCGCCCTGGCGGCAGCGGACGTGGCGCACGCGGACCTGCTGCTGACCATGACGTCGAAACACCTTCAGAACGTGGTCGCGGCCCATCCGCAGGCGGCGGCCAGGACGTTCACCCTTGCGCAGTACGCGTCAAATGCCGCTGCCGACATTCCCGACGCCTGGGGCAAGCCGATGGCCGACTACCGGGTGGTGCTGAAACAACTGGACCTCTATCTGCCCCTGGCGCTGGCCAGGGCGACTGCCAGTGCACGTTAGAGCGTGACAGCTTCAAATGGATGCCGGTTGAAGCGCCCGTCAGCCGCTAAAGGCCCGCCAGCACGCCGCCATCTACATAGAGCGTCTGGCCATTGACGAAGTCGGAGGCACCGGACGCCAGGAATACCGCGGCGCCGACCAGGTCTTCCACCCGCCCCCAGCGTCCCGCCGGGGTGCGGCCGCGGATCCAGGCGTCGAACGCCGGATCGGCCACGAGCGCGGCGGTCAGTTCGGTTGCGAAATAGCCTGGCCCGATGGCGTTGACCTGCAGGCCATGGACTGCCCACTCGACGCACATGGCCCGCGTCAGCATCTTCACGCCGCCCTTCGCCGCCGCGTAGGGCGCGGTGCCTGGCCGGGCGACCTCACTCATCAGGGACGCGATGCTGATGATCTTGCCGCGGCCCCGCGGAATCATGGCCCGGGCGACTTCGCGGCTGACGGCGAACACTGCGTCCAGATTGGTCGACATCACCGCGCGCCAGTCGGCCGGATCAAGGTCCAGCAGCGGCCCGCGCCGCTGGATGCCAGCGTTGTTGACCAGGATATCGATCGGCCCGAACCCGGCCTCACACGTCGCCACAGCGCGGACCACCTGTTCCGTGTCGGTGACGTCGAAAGGACAGTCGTGCGCCAGGATGCCTTCGTCGCGAAGGCTCGCAGCGACGGCACTGGTCTGCTCGCGGTCACGGGCGCTGATGATCACTCTCGCACCAGCCGCGCCGAGACCTCGCGCCAGGGCCTTGCCGATACCCCGGGTGGAGCCGGTGATCAGCGCGGTACGACCTGAAAGGTCAAACAGGGCGGCGCTCACCTCGGCCACAGACGCGGGTTCAGCGGACCCTCGGCCCGCTCGCCGGGCGATGTCTCCGCCAGCCAGAGCTTGTGATCGTAAAACCGGGCGCCGCTGACGTCGGCGCTGACGCGGGCACCATCCGCGTACCAGATGATGGTCATCACCGAGCGCAGCAATGGCGTGGGATTTGGTGGCGCGCGATGCAGGGTCCAGCCCCGATGGAAGGTGGCGTCTCCCGCCTTCAGCGCACCGTGAGTCGACGTGGGCAGCCCCATGTCGGTGACCACTTCGTTGAACCGCGCTTCTGATTCATCACCGATGATGTAGCGGCCCAGGTCGCCGTGGGTCTGGCTGCCGTTGGCGAAGGTCATGGTGCCCACATCGGCCGGCACGTCGACCAGTGGCATCCACATGGTAATGGTGTCGTTGGTGTCCAGCGGCCAGTAGGTCTGGTCCTGATGCCATGGGGTGTGACCGCCGCCGGGCTCCTTGAACAGCGCCTGGTCGTGATAGAGCCGCACGCCGGAAACCTGCATCAGGTCTGCTGCGGCCTTGGCGAAGCGGGCGGAAAACACGAAACGCCTGGCGGCCTCGTCACGGGTCCAGAGATTATGCGCCTGCAGGAACGCCTTGCCGTAGGTGTCACGGTCCGCGATCGGCGGCGCGCGGCTGGTCATCCTCGCCACCAGCGCTTCGAGAGTCGGGCGAAACGCAGCGATCTCATCGCCGCTCGCCAGACCCCGCACCACGGCGTGTCCGTTGGACTGGAATCCCGAAATGGTCCGGGCGTCGATCTCGACCGTGCTGTCGATGCCGCTGGGCTCGGGCAGGTCGGCGGAAAGCCGGGTCATTGTACGATCGGGATCGCGCCGGAGACCGGACGGGTGGCACCGGCCTGTTCCGGCAGGCGCATGGCCAGGCTGCCCGGCACCTTGTGAACCCGCGCGACGGCGTCGGCGATGTCGAAGAAGGCGTCTTCGCTGAACAGCTGGGGCCGCGCCTCAATGTGCAGCTTGCGGTCCAGCGCCGCCAGCGTTTCGCGCCAGCCCTCGCGACCATAGGATGGCCACTGAATGCCGTCCTGCATGAAGGCGATGTCGATGAAGTAGCGCTTGCGCTCGCCGCCGCCGGGCTGAGGCCGGCGGGCGTGGACCAGGGCCGAGTGGGCGAAAATTACGGTGCCGGGCGGAATATCATTGACCACCACCGTGCCCGGAATCTCCTGATCACCCAGGAACGACATGGCGTCGCGGCGCATGACCGAGCGGTGACTGCGGGGCAGCAGCAGCAGGTCGCCGACCGTGCCGTTCAAACCGTCCAGATAGTGCAGCACATGCAACTGGGTGTGACTTCGGTTGGTCTGGGGAATCTGTTCGTAGTCGTGATGCCAGGCGATGCCGGCCAGCCCGGGGTCGTGCCGGGCGGCGTGGCAGTGGTGGAAGGTGAACGCGGCGCCACCCATGATATCGTCGGTGATCGCCAGTGTCTCGGGATCGACGATCAGATCGCAGAGCCGGTCATACTTCCAGATATTGCTGCCGTCGAAGCGGGGCTCGACCTGCACGTAGCGGTCGATCTCTTCGGCCACCGCCGCGGCGCGGCGGGCGTTCAGCATCCCTGGCTTGATCAGATAACCCTGCTTGCGGAACTGTTCTTTCTCAGCGTCCGACAGCATCGCCGCGTTTCCCCCTGCATTCCCTCTGTTCAACTCTAGCGGCCTCACCTGTCCTGTCAGGCGAAATCGACACGGCGAAACCGGCGCAGACGATTCCAGCTGGCGTCCGACAGGCCCTTCGGTCCACGATGGATCAAATCCGCCAGGACGGAGCAGGAGGAACACCATCATGGACGACGCCGGCCAGATTCAGATGAACCGCGAGATCCCCGCCAAGAGCCTGAAGACCCCCACCACCGTCAGCCCGGAGCTGCAGCGCTCGATCTCGGGCATGGCGGCCGCGGCGGCCGCGGGCGGTGGTCTGCCGGTGGGCTGGGCGCCCCAGAACGCTGCCGAGTGGAAAGCCGTCATCGCCCAGATGGACGCCCAGGCCCTCAGCGTCGCGCCGGCCATCAAGGCGATGTTTCCGCACACCTCCGAGTTACGTCAGATCGCCGGCGTGACGGTGCGCGAGATCACGCCCTCTACCCTGGATCCGGCCAAGGCCGGTAAGCTGCTGGTGCACTTCCACGGTGGCGGATACGTGCTGAATGGCGGCGAGGCCAGCACCGGCGAGGCTGTGCTGGGTGCGCACTATTCCGGGATGAAGGTGATTTCGGTGGACTACCGGATGCCGCCGGAACACCCTTTCCCCGCAGCTGTGGATGATGCGGTAGCGGTTTGGCGTGTGCTCAGGGCCGACAGGCCGGCGGCGGCGATGGGAGCGTTCGGCACCTCGGCCGGTGGTGGGCTGACCCTCGCCCTGGCGCTGAAGCTGAAAGAACTGGGCGAGACGCTGCCTGGCGCCCTGGCGCTCGGCACGCCCTGGGCTGACCTCACCGGGGCCAGCGACAGCTATCAGGTAAACGCCCACGTCGATGGCATCTTCTCGAATTTCGATGGTTTCGGAAAAGGTATGGCGGAGCTCTACGCCGGCGCAGCAGGCGTGACCCACCCACTGGTGTCGCCGGTGTTCGGCGAGTTCTCGGGCTTCCCGCCGACAGTGTTTGTCACGGGCACCCGCGACATCCTGCTCAGCGACACTGTGCGGGTCTACCGCGCCATGCGGACGGCGGGGGTCACGGCGCGGCTGGAGGTGCACGAAGCCATGAGCCACGCCGAATACATCTATGCCTTCGACGCCCCGGAATCGGCGGTGGCGTTCCAGGACATCGCCCAGTTCTTCGATGAGCATCTGAAGGGTTGAGATCATGATCCGGGCGACAGGCGTTTGGCTGGCCGCACTGGCGCTTGCCTCGGCACCGCCGGCTTTGGCCCAGGCTTCGGCCACCGCGCCGGTCCCGGCGACGGTCGGCACGGCGCAGCAGATCGATTTTACCTCGACGATCAACGGCAAGACCTACCGGATCACGATCGCCAAACCCTACGCTTTCCCGCCGAAGGGTGGCTATCCGGTCGTCTATGTGCTGGACGGCGGCGCATACTTCGGCACCTTCGCTGGCGCGGCCCGGCTTCGCAGCGCGCTGGGGGCGGAACTGGCACCGGCCGTCATCGTGGGCATTTCCTATCCGTCGGAGAGCATGCTGGTGGCGCAGGACCGGCGGATGTTGGACCTCACCCACAACTCGCCAGACGCCTCTCGGCCAGCCCTCGGCGTTGCGAACAAGCCCGTCGAGACCGGCGGTGCCAACGCCTTCTACAAGGTGATCGCGACAGAGATCCGTCCGCGCGTCGCAGCGGTGGCGCCGGTAGCACAAGGTCAGGACGTGCTGTTTGGCCACTCTCTGGGAGGGCTTTTCGTGCTGCACACGATGTTCGAGCACCCGGAGGCGTTCCGCACCTATCTGGCGCTGAGCCCGTCAATCTGGTGGACGGGGCGATCCGTGCTGAAGGATGAGGCCGCCTTCGCGGCGAAAGTGAAGGCCGGCCAGACATCACCCCGCATCTTCATTGGCGTGGGCGGCGAGGAACAACCACCAGCCGTAGCATCATCGGCAGAGTACCGCATGGTCGACAACGCCTCGGAACTCGCCACACGCCTGACCGCCCTCAAGGGTGCCGCTGGCTACAAGGTCGAGAGCAAGGTGTTCGACGGTCAGTCCCACATGAGCGTGCCCTGGGAAGCCTTGAACACCATGCTGAATTTCGCCCTGGGCAAAGGCAGCCAGCTGCCGTGACCCGTCAAAAAATCCTGGTCCTCTATCTGGCCAACAGCGCGCTCGATGCGCCGACCATCGCCTGGGCCGTCTATGACGGGACCGGTAAGACCCTGCACATGGCCGGCGACAGCGAGGAAGTCCCGTACCCGACGGGTCTGGCGGCTCTGAAGGACGGCTGGCGGCTGTTCCAGGCATCGCAACTCAACCCCCATGCGAGGGGCGAGGAGTTCGACATCGCCTATCTGAAATACGAGTTCTGGTTCGAACAACTGGTTGAGGTGACCCCATGAGCCAGGCCCCTCCCCTGCTCAGCTCCCCTCAGATGGCGCGCTTCGTGGCCCGCGGTTTCCTGCGGTTCGACGCCGTGGTGCCGGACGAGATCAATGCGCAGTTCATGGCCGAGGCCGGCGAGGTCGCTGAGCCGAAACCGGGCGAGCGCCTGATGAAAACCTATGGCCAGACGCTGGCCGCCAATGCCATCCCCGAAGTCTCGGCCGGCACGCCGCTCAGCCAGACCTATCCGCCGGGTAGTGCCATTGCCCGCCTGCTTGACCTGCCGCTGGTGCGTGGCGCGCTGCAGAGTCTGCTGGGCGATGACCCGGTTTTTGATCACCACTTCCTGCACATCACCTTCCCGCCCGCCTATCACGCAGCGTCCGGCGGCGAGAGCGTCAGCCAGCACACCCATCAGGACTCAACCATTGACCCGCGTCAGGCGTTCGACGTGCAGGTGATGTACTATCCGCACAAGGTGACCCGGCCCATGGGCGGCACCCGGTTCATCCCCGGCACCCACCTGCGCAAGGTCAGCGAGGTGGCGCTTGGGCGCTATCAGAACATTCGCGGCCAGCAGCACATGGTCTGCGAGGCCGGCACGCTGCTCTTCCTGCATCACGGCATCTGGCACGGCGGCGGGGTGAACCTGTCAGACCGAACTCGCTACATGTTCAAGATCCGCATGCGCGCCTCGGGTTCGCAGGTGCGGCGCTGGGACGTGGAGCCGATTGAACCCAGGGCGCCGCAACGGCCAATTTTCTACGTCAAGACACCTTCCGATCCCGAGAGCGTGGCGGCGATCCTGATGACGCCGGAACCCTGGTTCGAACAGGACACCGGTCGGCTGGAGTTCGTGAACCGCGTCAAGCTGTGGCGCTATCTGAGCGGCGATCCAGCGTTCGACGCCGACTACTGGATGACGCGGCTGGGGGGCGGGGCTTAAGGCGTGGACCTGAGCGCTACTCGCCTTTCAGGGAAAGATTCCTCCCGGGTTTCGAGAGGTATCGGCATGACACTGGAGAGTGGATGCTGAAGGCTGCAGTGTAGCTTAGGAAGGCGTTATGTTCGCCCTCGCATGATCCTCAACCCGATCTCAGCAACGGCTCCGGTGGAAACGCCGGAGCCGTTTGCTACCTGTCCTACGCCCGCGCCGGCGTGACCTTGCCGTCGTCCAGGTCGTAGCGGGCGGCGACGATCTTGAGCTTGCCGGCCAGCACGCGGGCGCGCAGCGGCGGGCTGTTGACGAAGATCTCGGCGGCCGCATGACTGGCATTAATCGAGACGGCGGCGTCCAGTTTGTCGGTTGCGTCGGCAGGAACGGCGCGGATCGCCGGTGCAATGAGGGCGGCGAGCGCGCCGATCTTGGTACCTGCGTCCTCTGGCGAACCCCGACCCGCCAAAGCGTCGATGATGGCCTTGATCGCGCCGCAACGCTCGTGTCCCAAGGCCATGATCAAGGTCGAACCCAGGTGAATAACCGAGTACTCGAGCGATGCCAGCAGGGCGTCGTCCACGACATTCCCCGCCACGCGGCAAACAAACAGATCCCCGAGACCCTGGTCGAACAGGAGCTCCGGTGCCACGCGGCTGTCGGCGCAGGTCAGGATCGTGGCGAAGGGCGTCTGG
The DNA here is from genome assembly GCA_945883235.1 of Phenylobacterium deserti. GTDB lineage: Bacteria > Pseudomonadota > Alphaproteobacteria > Caulobacterales > Caulobacteraceae > Phenylobacterium > Phenylobacterium deserti_A. The sequence goes on from CAMCXF010000006.1 coordinate 54,736, forward strand.
TCGCTCGCCACCTTGGCGCGGCGCGGCAGATCGTTATTGGGGTGGGCCGAAAAGCCGGAGACATAGCGTTCATTGCCAGCCACCAGGCGCGCCATGGCAGCCTCCGGGTCTAGGCCTGCGACGGCATGAACAGCAGGACCCTGGGCCGGCACAACGGCGGCGGGCTTTGCCGTCGGCGCGACCTTCCTTGGCCGGGGCTTCGGCCTGGCGGCGGGATGGGTGGCCCCATGTTCGGCTTCTTCCGCCAGCGCCGCCGAGGCCGCGATCAGCCCGACACCGACGCCCAGCACAATCTTTCGGCGCGACAGGAAGTGCTGAGCGGTTCCGAACTGGGTCTGCATTGGTCTAGGCCCCGACGTTTGACGGTGACTGGCGAGTGTAGGCTCCAAGGTTTAAGAGAGCGTGTTGAGTGATCTTCGCTTTTCAAACGTCGGTTATCGGCGTTCAGTGAAGCGCAAAGACCCGAGGAGATACGACGATGGCGGCTGATGGAAATCTGGCAGGTCTGGAAGCGGCGCGGGCCGAGGCCTATGCTCTTCCGCTGGAAAAGTTGAACCCGGCCCAGCCGGAACTGTTTCAGGCCGACGCCATGTGGCCAATCTTTGAGCGTCTGCGCGCCGAGGACCCTGTACACTACTGCACCGAGCATGAACTGGGGCCCTACTGGTCCATCACCAAGTACAACGACATCATGGCGATCGACACCAATCACCAGGTGTTCTCGTCGGACTTCATGCTGGGCGGAATCACCATCGCCGGTGGTCAGTCCAACATGGATCCATTGCCGATGTTCATCGCCATGGATCCACCCAAACATGACGTGCAGCGCAAGGCGGTGACGCCCGCAGTCTCGCCCATGAACCTGGCCTTGCTGGCACCGCAGATCCGCGAGCGGGCTGGCCAGATCCTGGATAGCCTGCCGATCGGAGAGGAATTCGACTGGGTCGACCTGGTATCCAAAGAGTTGACCGGGATGACGCTGGCCACCCTGTTCGACATGCCCCAGGAAGACCGTCGCCAGCTGATCTACTGGTCCGATGTGGTCACCGCAGCGCCCGGCCAAGGTCTGATCGACACCCTCGAGCAGAAGATGGCGATCTTTACCGAGTATCACGCCTATTTCACCAAGCTGTGGAACGCCAAGGTCAACGCGCCGCCGACCGGCGACCTGATCTCGATGCTGGCTCACAGTCCCGCGACCCGGAACATGGAGCCGCGGGAGTTCTTCGGGAACGTGGTGCTCCTAACGGTGGGCGGAAACGACACCACCCGCAACACGATCTCGGGGTCGATCCTGGCGCTGAACCAGAACCCGGATCAGTATGCCAAGCTGCGCGCTGACCCATCGCTGATCCCCTCGATGGTGTCGGAAACGATCCGCTGGCAGACGCCGTTGGCCCACATGCGCCGCACGGCATTGCAGGACTATGAGTTCCGCGGCAAGCAGATCAAGAAGGGCGACAAGGTCGTGATGTGGTATGTCTCGGGCAACCGCGATGAAGAGGTCATCGACCGGCCCAACGACTACATCATCGACCGCGAGCGGCCACGTCAGCATATTTCGTTCGGCTTCGGCATCCATCGTTGCGTGGGCAATCGTCTGGCCGAACTGCAGCTGACCATCATCTGGGAAGAAATCCTGAAGCGCTTCCCGGAAGTCCGCGTCGTCGCGGCACCGAAGCGGGTCTACTCGACCTTCGTCAAGGGCTACGAGACGTTGTCGGTGGTGATCCCGTCGCGGAACTAGGCTGACCAGGCTCCGTCGATCACGTGGACGGCTCCGCTGGTGAATGCGGCTTCGTCGCTGGCCAGGTAGAGCGCCAGGTGTGCGATCTCCTGCGCGGTACCGAAACGGCCCATGGGCTGGCGGGCGACGAAGTCGCGGCGCGCCGCCTCGGGGTCTGCTGACGCAGCGATACGCCCGCCCAGCGAGGGCGTGTCGACGGTTCCGGGGCAGATGACGTTGCAGCGGATTCCCTGAGCCACGAAGTCGACGGCCACCGCCTTGGTGAGCCCAATGACGGCGGCCTTGGTGGTGCTATATACGTACCGGTTTGTAACGCCCTTGAGTGACGACGCTACAGAGCCGATGTTGATGATCGAGCCTCGGCCTGCAGCCAGCATTCCGGGCAAGGCGGCGGCGATCATCCGGTGCATGGAGCGGACATTGAGGTCGAAAGCGGCCTCCCAGACAGTGTCAGAACATTCAAGGATGGTGCCACCATCTACACGACCCGCCGCGTTCACCAGGATGTCGAAGGCGGGCTCCGCCGCAAACAGGGCGCGGACGGCGTCGGGATCGGTGACGTTCAGCGCATGCACCCGCAAGACCCCGCCGCCGCCGAGCGTCGCGAGTCCCTCGTCGTCGATGTCAGTGGCCAGAACATCGGCCCCTTCAGCGGCGAAGGCGAGCGCGATGGCTCGTCCGATTCCAGCCGCAGCGGCGGTCACCACGGCGCGTTTTCCAGCCAGTCGTCCGCTCATGATGTCGCCTCGATCCCATAGAACCTGGCCGCCGTGCGACCGAAAACCTGTGCCTGTTCGTCCAGGCTCAGCACCTCGAGCAACCGGCGCGCCTGGGTGATCCAGCCGTCGTAGTCGCCCGCCAGATTGAGCACCGGCCAGTCACTGCCCCACATCAGACGCCCAGGCCCGAAGCCGTCAAGCAGGTGATCTATATAGGGGCGAAGGTCAGCGTCCGCCGTACGTGCGCCCGCCTCGTTGAGCAAGCCGGAGAGCTTGCACATCACCTGCGGCCGCTCGGCAAGCGCACGGATGTCATCGGCCCAGGGCTGGAAGCCGTCTCCCGCAATGTCGGGCTTGCCGCCATGGTCGATGACAACCGGGACGTCCGGATAGCGATCCAGCAATTGCGCTAGAGCCTTCAGCTGCGGCGGACGCACCAGCGCATCAAAGGTCAGGCCACAGGCACCGATGGCCTGAAAAGTCGCGCCGACGGTCGGTTGAAGCATCCAGGCGGGATCGGCCTCGTCCTGGATCATCGGACGAATGCCGCGCAACAGTGGGCTCTGCGCCAAGTGGGCCAGCCTCTGCGGGCCGGCGGCCGACGCCATATCGACCCACCCCACGACGGCGCGGGCCATCGGCCAGTTGCCGGCGAGGTCCAGCAAAAACAGCGTTTCCACCTCCGTCGGTGCGGCCTGCACGATCACCGTGCCGACAACCCCATGCGTCGACAGCAGCGGTCCCAGATCACGCGGCAGAAAGTCCCGATAGAGCGCCGTCAGATCCGGGGTCAGCCATGCATAGTCACGGCGCGCGAGCGTCCAGACATGATGGTGGGCGTCGATTATCACCGCGCGGACGTCGCCGGGCTCACGACCCGGCAGCCCAGGCTGCGCCATGGGGGTAGGCGTATTCGAGCCGGCTGTCGGCCTTCAGTTCGGTGCTGAACCCCGACGCTTGAGGCATGCGATAGCGGCCCCGATCGATGGTGATCGGATCACAGAAATGCTCATGCAGGTGACCGGCGTGCTCCAGCATCCGGTTCTCCAGCGAACCGCTGATCGACAGCGCGTCCACGAAAGCCAGATGCTGGCCCACCTCACAGAGTCCGACGCCGCCGGCGTGCTGACAAACCGGCTTGTTGAATTTCGCGGCCAACAGGAAGACCGCCAAGGCCTCGCTTACCCCGCCCAGACGGCAACAATCGAACTGCACCACGTCGATGGCGTCTGCCTGCAAGAGTTGTTTGAACATCACCCGGTTGTGCGCGTGTTCGCCGGTGGCGACACGGATCGGGGCGACGCCGCGGCGAACGGCGGCGTGACCCAGGATATCGTCGGGGCTGACCGGCTCCTCGATCCAGTAGATGCCGAATTTCGCCAGGGCCCGGACATGATCGATGGCCTCGGCGATCTCCCAGACCTGGTTGGCGTCGATCATCAGCAGGCGCTCGCCAATGGCGTCGCGGACAATGGCGCAGCGCCGGGCGTCGTCCTTCAGGTCGCGCCCGACCTTCATCTTGATTGCCCCCCAGCCGTCGTCGACAGCCTGCCTGCAAAGCTCGCGGATCTGGTCGTCGGGATAGCCCAGCCAACCCGCCGAGGTGGTGTAGGCTGGATAACCTTGGGCTTCGAGGATGGGCATCACCGCGCCGCGGCCTGCGATACCGCGCGTGACGATGTCCCTGGCTTCGGTGGGGTCCAGCGCGTCCGTGATGTGCCGGAAATCGATCACCCGAACCAGCTCCTCAGGGGAGAAGCCAGCGACCAGCTTCCACAAGGGCTTGTCCTGCTGTTTGGCCCAGAGGTCCCACAGCGCATTGATGACGGCGGCCAGCGCCAGATGGACGACGCCCTTTTCCGGGCCCAACCACCTCAGTTGACTGTCGCCGGCCAGCCTGCGCCACACCGCCCCCATGTCCGAGACCAGGTCGTCCAGCGTCCGGCCCACCAGCATCGGCGCAATCAGCTGGATCGCCGCCACGCAGAGCTCGTTGCCGCGACCGATCGTGAAGGTGAACCCGTGACCCTTCAGGTCATCGCGGCTGGTGTGGATCACCACATAGGCCGCTGAATAATCTGGGTCAGGGTTCATCGCATCCGACCCCGCCAGCCATCGCGATGTGGGAAAGCGGATGTCGAAGGCTTCAATGCGATCGATGCTGAGGGTCAAGATCACACCGGGGTTGGGATGAGACGTCATTGTGAATATGAGCGCGTTGGCGCGCTCCGTCTAATGCCAACGGCGTTGCAGGTTGTCGTCTGATCGAGCCCGGGCCATGGTGTGGAGTGGGAGGCCTCAAAAAATGAAACACGCCGCAACTCTGGTGCTGGTGACACTGCTTCTGGCCGGTTCTGCCTCGGCGCAAAGCTACGAGTCCCCGCGCAATGCCCTGGGCCAGCCCGACCTCGAGGGTGGCTGGACCAACGCCACCATGACACCACAGACCCGGCCTGCCCAGTATGGCACCCGGCGGGCCATGACGCCGGCAGAAGTCGCAAAAATCGAGGGTGCGGCCGCCGCCCAGATCGAACGTGGCAACAAGGCGACAGACCCCGATGCGCCGACCGTCGCGGACGGCTCCGTCGGCGGCTATAACCGCGGCTTTCTGGATCCCGGCATCCTGGTCATGCGGGTGGGTGGTGAGCCGCGCACGTCCCTGCTCACCACGCCAAACGGCCAGGTCCCGGCACCCCGGGCCGGGTCAAGGGTATCTGCCGCCGAGATGCGGACCTTCTCCGGCTCGCCCTATTTCATCGATGAATATGGTTCTGCCGCCCTGTTCGGCGAGGACCAGCAGACGGCCCGGCGGTTCAACAACCCCGAGGAGCTCAGCCTGGCCGACCGGTGCCTGACCTCGTTCGGCCGCAACGGTCCGCCGCCCATGATGCCCAACGGATTTTACAACAACAACTACCAGATCGCCCAGGCTCCGGACGCCGTGCTGATCATCACCGAAATGGTTCACGACGCCCGTGTGATCCGGCTGAACACGCGTGAGCACGCGCCGGCGTCGATCCGGCCCTGGTTCGGGGATTCGGTTGGCTGGTACGACGGCGGCACCCTGGTGGTCGAGACCACCAATTTCCCCAAGGCGCAGGCGTGGTTCGGCAGCTGGGAGACCCTCAAGGTCACCGAGCGTTTCACCCGCGCCGACAAGGGCCGGCTTCGCTACCAGTTCACCGTCGAGGACCCCAGCGTCTGGGCCGAGCCCTGGGGCGGCGAGTACGAGTTCGCGGCCCTGGATGGTCAGGTCTATGAGTATGCCTGCCATGAGGGCAACTACGCCATGCCTGGCATCCTCGGCGGAAGTCGGGCTGCAGACAGGGCCGAGGTGGAAGCGAACGCAAAGGTCGGGGCGGATCGATAGTCAGCAGAGCATTGGGTGCTGAGCCATAACGCTCACGCATGCGAGCTGACCGGCTTGCCAAACACCCCTTAGCAGCCCCCACTGACGGGAGGGATCATGCGCTGATCGCCGACAAACTGCTGACAGGCCCCAGCCTCATCATATTTTGACCTCGGTCAGACGCTCGCCGGTCCGCGGGCGACGGGCCAGCCATCCTGGGCAGGTGGCGGCTCGTTCACATATAGACCCGCTTAGTTCGCCGACCCCGTCGTCGCCGGCTTGGCCATCGCGGCCTTGGCCTTCTCGGCCTCCTCGGCGCGAGCGCCCGCCAGGATCCCCGGCAAGGCGTAGTTGCCCTCATGACAGGCGTATTCGTAGATCACGCCCTGCAACGGGCCGAACTCGTACTCGCCACCCCAGGGCTTGTCCCAGAAGGTCGGATCTTCGGCGGTAAAGGCATAGTGCACCCGGTTCTTGCCGACGCGGGTAAAGCGCTCGGTGATCTTCAGGTCCTTCCACGAGCCCATCCAGGCCTGCGACTGCGGGATGTTGGTGGTTTCCACCACCATGGTGTCGCCCTCCCACCGGCCGATACTATCGCCCATGAGGGGCCGCACGCCGTCCGTTCGATGCTGTGAATTCAGCCGCACAACCCGAAGGTCGTGGATCATCTCCACCTCGATCAGGAAGGCGTCTTTGGTCTGAAAGATCTGGTAGTTGTTGTTGTAGAAGCCGTTGGCAAACATCGGCGGGCCAGCATTGCGTCCGAACGACATGATGCAGCGCTCACCTGCCGAGCGGGATTCGTAACTGTCGAAGGGTCCCGTGCCGGCCCCCATGCGCGGGGACGCCGGTGCCCCATCCTTGCGGCGCGGCGGCTGACCGTTTGGCGTGGTCAGGATCGAGGTGCGGGGTTCTCCACCCACGCGCATCACGTGGCTACCGGGATCCAGCCAGCCGCGATTGTAGCCACCGACGTCGCCGCCGGCCGCAGCGAACTCGGGACGAACGTTTGCGGAGGCGACTTTCGGCGCTTCGGCGGGCGCATCCGGATCGGTGTCGGCATTGCCTTCAGCGACCTCGGCGACCACCTGGGCTTCCAGCTTCTTGACCTCGTCCTCGGTATAGACCGCCCTGCCTCCCGCCGACGCGGGACGGGTCAGAGGTGTCAGGCTGGCATTGCTCCAGAACCCGCTCAGATCCGGTTGGCCAAAGACGTTGCGGGGCGTCTTGTAGGAAGCAGCGGGTGCCTTGGTCTCAGAGGCGGCAGGGCCCGCCAGTAGAGCCATCGGCCCCACGGTGAAGGCGGTTCCAACGGCAAGAAGAATGGCGCGGCGCACGGCGAACTCCGGGGTCGATTGTCACCGCACCAAAGCGGCGTTTCCGTACCGTGTTTACGATTACGCGCGCGTTCCCGCAATGCCTTCGCACCGCCGGCCTGGCGACGGGTCAGAAGTTTCACGACATCTTGCTGACACGCCGTTACGTATAAAGGCTGTTAGGCGTCGCCCGCGGTGGCGGCGCACGCGATGTTGGAGGGCTATTGCTTGAAGACGATGACGGCCGCATTCAGTGCCTTGACGATAGCGTTCTCCGTGTTCGGGGTCGCGCACGCGCAGTCGACCGCACCGGCACCTGATCTGCTCACCGCCCACCTAAAGCAGCCCACCGCCAGCGCCCCGCTTAAATCCCGGTTGACGGACAGGCCGCTGAATCTGACGCGCAACAACGCCGTCTTCGACGTGGCATACGCCAATCCGGGACCCGCACGGATCCCGGGCATCGCCCGCACCTCGGTCGATCGTAAACTCGCCTCCGATGACGTGACGGGCTCGCTGGGGTTTCTCTGCGGACTAGAGCCGGGCTCCGGTAAGCAGGGCGTGGCTGCAGCGCGCGGCTATGACCCGTCCGGTCGTTTCTTGGGCGCAAAGCTGAAGTTCGCATTCAGATAGGCGGCCCCACGACGGTGCGGGGTTTACGGCTGGGCCGCACCCGCATCACGCCGGGAAATCCCTTCAGCGGCGATAACGGTTCGCCCAGGTAGATCCACTCCGCCTGCTCCTGCAGGTGAACGTGATAGCGCGGCTCGCGGCCCGTGCGGGTGGTGAACAGCGCGCGCGGTATGTTGACGTATCGCGGCGAGCGGCCTCGCTCATAGAGCACCGGCGTGCCGCACTGCCCACAGAAGCTGCGCGTGGTCTCCGCGTCAGCGTCCTCAAACCGGGTCAGACTGTCTTCGCCTTCCAGGATCCGGAACCGGCTTTTCCAACTTCCGATATAGGTCGCGTAGGCACACCCCTGGGCGTGTCGGCTGGCAGGCGAATGATCGTGCCAGGCCCAGACTGCCGGGACGTCGATCTCGATCCGGACCGCGCCGCAGATGCATCGGCCTTCGGCCTGCACCGCCGAGGCTTTCGTCGATTTCGGGCGTGGTGACGCCTGGCGCATGGAACCTCCTGATCTTGATCAGGTTCAGCATAGCGCCGCGCGCGCCTTTACGGCGAGCGTCCAAGTCTCTACCGAGCGGATACGTTCGCGCATGGACGCAATCCTTCTGCAGGAATTCGAATGGCCTCTGGCCTTGTTGCCTTGCTCGACGACGTCGCCGCCATCGCCAAGATCGCCGCCACCTCGCTGGACGACGTCACTGCCGCCGCCAGCAAGGCCGGGTCCAAGGCTGTCGGCGTGGTCCTCGACGACACTGCCGTGACGCCAGGCTACGCGGTGGGCTTCACCCCCGACCGCGAACTGCCGATTGTCTGGAAGATCGCGCTGGGATCGCTGCGCAACAAGTTCCTGTTCCTGTTGCCGGGCGCCCTTTTGCTCAGCGCGTTTGCGCCCTGGGCGGTGACACCGATCCTGATGCTGGGCGCTTGCTATCTCTGCTTCGAGGGTGCCGAGAAGATCGTTGAGGCGTTGCGTCATGAAGATCACGCAGACGAGGTAGAAGAGCTGGCGCTGAGCTCAGCCGAGCTCGAAAAACAGAAAGTCGCCGGGGCAATCCGCACCGACCTGATTCTGTCGGGAGAGATCATGGCCATCGCCCTGGCTGACGTCGCCGACCGGCCGCTGGCGATCCAGGCGGCAGCACTGGCTGTTGTCGGGCTAGCGATTACCGTCGGTGTCTACGGGGTCGTCGCGCTGATCGTGAAAATGGACGACATTGGCCTGCACCTGGCCAAGCATCGGGCGCGGATGCTGCGCGGGCTCGGGCGCGGTCTGGTCAAGGGCATGCCGGTGACCCTGACCCTGCTGACCCAGGTGGGGACAGCGGCCATGCTGTGGGTCGGTGGCGGCATTATTGTCCATGGTCTGGAACAGTTCGGCGTCACGGGCGTGGCCCATCTGGTTGAAGCCTTCTCCCACTGGGCCGGTGCTGTCCCGGGGGTCGGGGCCGTAACGGGCTGGTTGGCCACGGCGCTGGCGTCCGGCATCGTAGGACTGGCGCTGGGCGCGGTCATCGTTGGCGGCCTGCGGGTGGTCAAGCCGCACCACTGAGGCCGCCAGCATCGCTCAGTAGGGTCAAAGGTTCTTCACGATCCCTTCGACCATCTTCTTGGCGTCGGAGAACAGCATCATGGTGTTGTCCCGGAAAAACAGCTCGTTCTCGACGCCAGCGTAGCCCGCCGCCATGCCGCGCTTGATGAACAGCACAGTCCGCGCCTTTTCCACGTCCAGGATCGGCATGCCGTAGATCGCCGAGGTGGGGTCGGTCTTGGCGGCCGGGTTGGTGACATCGTTGGCGCCGATCACGAAGGCGACATCCGCCGTCGGGAACTCAGCGTTGATATCCTCCAGTTCGAAGACCTCGTCGTAGGGCACATTCGCTTCGGCCAGCAGCACGTTCATGTGCCCAGGCATCCGGCCGGCGACGGGGTGGATGGCGTACTTCACCTCCACGCCCTCTTCTTTCAGTTTGTCGACCATTTCGCGCAGCGCATGCTGGGCCTGGGCCACGGCCATGCCGTATCCCGGGACGATGATCACCTTGGACGCGTTCTTCATGATGAAGGCAGCGTCTTCCGCCGAGCCTTGCTTGACCGGGCGCGTCTCGACCACGCCTGTGCCCGCCGCCGCATCCTCGGCGCCGAAGCCGCCCAGGATCACCGAGACGAAGCTGCGGTTCATGGCCTTGCACATGATGTAGCTGAGGATCGCGCCCGACGAGCCCACGAGCGCGCCAGTGATGATCAGGGTGTTGTTTTCCAGCGTGAAGCCCAGCGCCGCCGCCGCCCAGCCCGAATAGCTGTTCAGCATCGACACCACGACCGGCATGTCAGCTCCGCCGATGGGAATGATCAGGGTGACGCCCAGCAGCAGGCTTAGCGCCAGGATCGCCCAGAAGGCCCACAGCGCGGTGCCGCCCGACAGGCAAAGCAGGAATACCAGCGCCACAATGCCCAGCGCTATCGCCAGGTTCAGCGTGTGACGCATCGGCAGCAGGATCGGCGCGCCGCTCATATTGCCGTTCAGCTTCAGCGCCGCGATCACCGAGCCGGTCAGGGTAACCGCACCGATGGCCAGACCGAGACTGAGTTCGATCAGCGACTGGAGATGAACATGCCCGTCATCGCCCAGAATGCCGTAGGCGGCGGGCGTGTAGATCGCCGCAATGGCGACCAGACAGGCCGCCGCGCCCACCAGACTGTGGAAGGTGGCGACCAGCTGCGGCATGGCCGTCATCGCCACGCGCCGGGCGATCAAGGCGCCGATGCCGCCACCGACGGCGACGCCGCCGACGATCAGGCCGATGGTCAGCGGATCGAGCTTGGGTCCCAGCAGCCACAGGGTGGTGATCACTGCGATGGCCATGCCAATCATGCCGTTGCGGTTGCCCGCCTGGCTGGTGGTCGGCGACGACAGGCCCCGCAGCGCCAGGATGAACAGCACCCCGGAGACGAGGTAGAGGATGGCCGCGATATTGGCGTTCATGATGCCGCGCGGCCCCTACTTGGTTTTCTTTTTGTACATGGCCAGCATCCGCTGGGTGACCAGGAAGCCGCCGAAGATGTTAACCGCCGCAAACGCTGCAGCCAGAGCGCCAGCACCCTTTGAGATCAGGATGTTGCCGGTGAGCTCTCCGCCCGCGCCGCTGGCCGCCGCCGCCAGCAAGGCGCCGACGATGATCACCGATGAAATGGCATTGGTCACGGCCATCAGCGGCGTGTGCAGGGCCGGCGTCACGCTCCAGACCACGTAATAGCCAACGAAGATCGCCAGCACGAAGATCGCAAGGCGGAAGACAGTAGGGTCGACAACTTCCATCGGCCTATCCTTGCAGCTGCGGGTGGACGATGGCACCGCCCTGGGTGACCAGGGCCGCCTTCAGGATCTCATCCTCGTAGTCTGGCGCAAACGCACCTTCCTTGGTGAGGAACAGGCCGGCGAAGGCCATCAGATTGCGCGCATATAGTGCCGAGGCATCGGTGGCGATGCGGCCGGGCAGGTTGGCGACGCCCAGGATCTTCACGCCGTTTGCGGTGACGGCCACTTCACCCAGCTTCGCGCCCTCGACGTTTCCGCCCTGCTCGACGGCAAGGTCGACCAGCACCGAGCCCGGCTTCATGGAGGCCACCTGGGCGGCGCTGACCAGCCTGGGTGCCGGGCGGCCCGGGATCAGGGCCGTGGTGATGACGATATCCTGCTTGGCGATGTGGGTCGAGACCAGCTCGGCCTGCTTGGCCTGGTACTCAGCCGACATTTCCTTGGCATAGCCGCCGGCGGTCTGGGCGTTCTTGAATTCCTCGTCCTCGACGGCCAGGAACTTGGCGCCCAGGCTTTCCACCTGTTCCTTGGTGGCGGGACGCACGTCGGTGGCGGTGACCACGGCGCCCAGCCGCCGGGCCGTCGCAATGGCCTGCAGGCCCGCGACGCCCACACCCATGATAAACACCTTGGCCGCCGCGACAGTGCCGGCGGCAGTCATCATCATCGGCATGACCTTGCCATAGGCCTCGGCCGCCTCGATCACAGCGCGATAACCGGCAAGATTGGCCTGAGAAGACAGCACATCCATCACCTGGGCCCGAGTGATCCTGGGCACAAACTCCATGGCAAATGCACTCGCACCCGCCTTGGCCAGAGCGTCCAGAGTGGCGCGCTCCATGTAGGGGTTCAGGGTGGCGACCACGAGGGTGCCCGACTTCAGTGCCTTGATCTCGTCAGCCTCGGGGCCGCGCACCTTGAACAGGATGTCGGCCTTGGCCAGCGCGTCCTTGGCCGTCTTGGCGATGGTGGCACCCGCTGCCGCATAGTCGGCATCGGCATAGGCCGCCGCCGTCCCTGCACCGACCTCGATGGTAACCGAAAACCCGGACGCGATCAGCTTCTTCACCGTCTCAGGCACCGCCGCCACGCGGGTCTCACCGGCGCGGCGTTCTCTGGTGACGGCGATAACAGCCATGTGCCGCGATATCCTTCGGGAAAACTAGACGTGGGGTCGGACCTGATACGACCGGTGGAATGGCTCGTATGCTGTGAGCCCTAGTGGTCCGCAGTCGGCTTTTCGCGCAGTCCGAAGATGCCGATGACCAACAGTGCCACCCCCCAGGCAAGACTGCCCAGAAGTCCGACATTGGTGCTGGTCGCCAAGACCACGGCCAACAGGAACGCAGCCAGCACCAGCGAACCCCACTTGGTCATGCCCATGATCAGATGGAATGTCTTGGTCTGCTCGGCGATGTCCATCTCGCCGCGGTGGTAGTCGGAGGACGGGCCAGCCATTAGGGTCACTCTTGCAATAGGAAGACGTCGCCACGGGCGATACACGAACCGCCCGCGCCGCTCAAGCAAAGGCTGTTCAGGCGCAAAGGCAGATCAGTCCGGCCAGGTGGCCAACAGGGTCCTAAGCGCAGCGACCAGCGCAAGCGGCTGGTCGATCATCACATGGTGATGGCTGTCCGGGATCTCGATCTCGCGCATGCGGGCGGAAAATACGCTGGGTTGGCACGCCTTGCGGCTCTCGATGATTCGGCTCTTGTCGCCATAGAGATGCACCATCGGCACGGCGTCCCTGGCCGTAGGCTCGGGACTGGTGCCAGTAACCATCGAGGTCATGGCTGAGCGATCCAGCTTTTCCCACATCTCTGGATCGAACTTCCAGGTCCAGCCCAGACCCGAACCGTCGGCCATCGGCACCTGCTTCAGTGAGCGTCGGGCGATGAAGTCGGCGATGTAGAGGTTGTCCGTCGGCTGCGGCGGCATCAGCCGGAACCGCGCAAGTGCGGCCGCTATCGTCGGATAGATCCGGCTGGGCCGGTCGGCGGTGGGGATGTTGCGGATCTGCTCCATACGCTTTTTGCGTTCTTCCAGCGCCTCGGGCGGCGGACCCCCGAATCCAGTGTCGACCAGCACGGCGGCGTGCATGTTCTCCGGACGCTGCATGGCTGCGAAAAACACCTGACCACCGCCGAACGAGTGGCCGATATAGATCGGCTTGCGCCCGCCGTCGTAGAGGCCCGTGCCCCGCGCGCAGGCCTCGGCGTCATCGGCAAAATCGGTGAACCGGTAAGTCTCGCGCCAATCCGACGCGCCCATGCCCGCCAGCGACATGGCGGTGACCCGGAAATCCTTGGCCAGCAAGGGCGCAACAAAGCTCCACCAGTCAGCGTGCGCACTGTTGCCATGGATCAACAACAGGCCGGGCTTGACCAGTTCACCCCAGGTCAGCACCTCGATCTTTGCGCCATGAGACGTCACGAACCCGCGCTCGGGCTCCTGCGCGATGGCGTCCTTGAACCACTTGGGCGAGGGCGGTTCCGCCCCGTCGAACGGTGCCAGCGGGGCACGCACCTCCGGCGGCAGGTTCTCCGAATGGAAAGGTCGGTCGTCGTAGGTTTCGCCGTCCGCCTTGGGCTTGTCAGTCAGATCATTGGCCATCGCCGTGCGGTCTAACAACCGTTTGAAAAATGGCAACCCTTGGCGTCCGGCTTAAGACCGTGACGGACATCGCGAACGTGACCATCGTCTTCACGGACGGGATCGGATACGACCCCGAAATGCTGCTCGACACAGTGCGCGGGCCCTACGGCCAATACTGAGGAGTCCCCATGAAACCCAACCGAATGCGCGAGATCTGGGTCCAGGGTCGGCCGGTGCTGAACGGCTGGTGCAGCATCGGGGACCCGTTCGTGGCCGAGACCATGGCGTCGATGGGCTGGGACGCCCTGACCATCGATCTGCAGCACGGACTTATCGGCTATTCAGAGATGCTGGCGATGCTGCAGGCAGTCTCTGCCAGCAACGTGACGCCAATTGTCCGGGTGTCCTGGAATGCGCCCGGCGAGATCATGAAGGCGCTGGACGCCGGGGCCTACGGGATCATCTGCCCCATGGTGAACACCCGCGCTGAATGCGAGGCCTTCGTTGGAGCCTGCCGCTACCCGCCGGGTGGCTATCGCAGCTTCGGTCCGACCCGTGCGGCCCTGTCCGCAGGTCGCGGCTACGCCGACGAGGCCAACGACGAGATCCTGACCTTCGCCATGATCGAAACCGCTGAAGGCTTGGCCAACGTCAAAGAGATCGTGGCGACGCCGGGGCTGAACGCGGTCTATGTGGGTCCTTCCGACCTGTCGCTTTCGATGGGCGGCAAGCCGGATCAGGACAGCCAGGAGCCGGCGTTGCTGGCCGCGTTCGATACGATTCTGGCGGCCTGCAAGGCGGCGAGCGTCCGGGCAGGCGTCCACACCACCAGCGCCGCCTATTCGCAGCAGATGATCGCGCGCGGCTTTGATCTGGTGACGGTCGGGTCGGACACAGGGTATCTGCGTGCGGGCCATCGCGATGCCACTGCGATGCGCGATTTCATCAAGACCCGCGCCGAATAGGGCTGTCCGGACACGATTCTTCTGGTTTGCGGCGGCCAGATCGGTTTGGCTGACGATCTGGCGGCGACGGGCCGCACAATGGCGTCATGCACATGTCTGAACCCAGACCTCCAAAGAAGAGCGAAACGCTCGAGATCCGGATCCCCTTTCCTGCCAAGCAGGCGTTTATGGCGCACTGCCGCGCAGAGGGCCGATCAGCCAGTCAGGAACTTCGCGGGCTCATCGACCAACGGCTGGAGACCCGGTCGCCTGTCCGCTCAGGACGACGCCTGCACCAGATCATCGCCGGTGCCCTGATAGCCGCAGCTGTCGGCGCAGCGGCCGCCCCCGCCCTCGCCCGCGCCACCCGGATCACGACCTTCGAAAGCCTGGACTCCAACAGTGACGGAGTCCTTACACCCACCGAGTTCGCGCGATAGGCTCACCGCACCGGCTTGAACATCCGGTCCAGCTGAAAGTTCGTGACCCAGGTCCAGGGCTTGAACAGCGATGCCCCACCGCGCCAGGACACCAGTACCCAGCGCGCCTTACCCAGCAGATTGTCTAAAGGAATAAAGCCGACCCCGATTTCCCGGGGCCAGCGGCCGTCCAGCGAATTGTCGCGATTGTCGCCCATGGCGAACACATGACCCTCAGGCACCACGAAGACCTCGGTATCATCGCCGGGATGGTCCGGCCCGCGATCAAACGTCAGATAGCGGCGCCCATCCGGCAGGGTTTCCCAGACGCGTCTCACGATTATCTCTGGCGAATCCGGATCCTGAGTCTCGCCACTATCCGACTGTGGAATAGCTCGACCATTCACAGAAATGACCCCACCCGACACCTGGACCCGGTCGCCGGGCAGGCCAATCAAGCGTTTGACCCAGGTCTGGCCCGGATCGCGCGGCAGCCGGAAGACGATCACATCGCCTCGGTTCGGTAGGTGTTCATTCAGACGGCCCGTCGGCAGCGGCGGACTGAAGGGCACGGAGTGCCGACTCCAGCCGTAGTCATACTTGGTCACGACCATATAGTCGCCCGTCAGCAGATTGGGCTCCATCGACGACGACGGAATGGTATTCGGCTGGAACAGAGACACCCGCAGGACCAGGGCGATCAACAGGGCCAGGCCGATGGTCCTGGCGCTATCGATCACTTCGGCGGCAAACGATCGGGTGGCAGGCGGGGTGTGGCTCATGGGACGGGTCCGTGCGGGGCGGGACATGCCCCCACAAAACCCTTTGAGGGGCCCGGCCGCCGTCGCAACCTTGTGCGTGTCCGGACACGCGTTGTTTTCTGTCCCGACAGTCCGGCCTGGTTCGACAGGGAGACCCCATGCCCACCTATGTGATCAACGAGATCGTCATCACCGAACCAGACCGGTTCCAGACCTATGCCGACCAGGTGCCGGCGATCCTGAAGGCCTATGGCGGAGAATACATCATCCGCGGCGGCGCGCCGGAGCGGGTGGATGGGCCGGAACCGCCGCACAGGCTGGTGGTCCTGAAGTTCGCGACCCGCGAGGCGGCGCGGGCGTGGCGAAACTCGCCGGAGTATCTGGCCATCCTGCCGATCCGCGAGGCCACATCGACCAGTCGGGTCTACATCGTCGACGGTTACAACGCCTGACCCCTTGACGGCGGGGGGCGAGGCAGGGTGCTTAACCCCCACTGACACCAGGAACCGGTTCCATGCCCACGACGCTGCAGGCGGATGCGATTGTGCTGTTCGGCGGCACGGGCGATCTCGCCCGGCGCATGCTGCTGGCGTCGCTCTACTTCCTCGATGCCGATGGGTTCCTGCCAGACGGATTCCGTATCGTGGCCACCGCACGCAGCGCGATGACCCGCGAGGCGTTCGTCGAGTTGACCCACAAAACCCTCACCGACCGTCCTGAGGGGATCACAGCCGAGGTCTGGACGCGCTTCTCCGAACGGCTGGACTATGTCGGCGCCGACGCCACCACCGTCGAGGGCGCGACACGGATCAAGGCGGCGCTGGGCAAGGCCAGGCGGCCCTTCTTCTATCTGGCGATCTCCCCCAGTCTGTTCGAGCGTGTTTGCACGGCGCTGTCCGGTGCCGGGCTGGCCACGCCGGAGTCCCGCATCGTGCTGGAAAAACCCATCGGCCGGGACCTGGAAACCTCGCGCCATATGAACACCGCGCTCGGTGCAATCTTCGACGAGAGCCAGATCTTCCGCATCGACCACTACCTGGGCAAGGAGACGGTCCAGAACCTGATTGCGCTGCGTTTCGCCAACACCCTGTTCGAGCCGCTGTGGAACAACCTGACCATCGATCACGTCCAGATCAC
The DNA here is from genome assembly GCA_945883235.1 of Phenylobacterium deserti. Lineage (GTDB taxonomy): Bacteria > Pseudomonadota > Alphaproteobacteria > Caulobacterales > Caulobacteraceae > Phenylobacterium > Phenylobacterium deserti_A. The sequence goes on from CAMCXF010000006.1 coordinate 71,672, forward strand.
CGTCGCCGAGACCGAGGGCGTCGGCGACCGCTGGCCCTACTATGATGAGTATGGTGCCCTGCGCGACATGCTGCAGAACCACATGCTGCAACTGCTTTGCCTGGTCGCCATGGAGCCGCCAGCCGACATGGAGCCGGACTCGGTTCGCAACGAAAAGGTGAAGGTGCTGCGGTCGCTCCGTCGCTTCACCCGCGTGGAGGCTCAGGACAAGTCGGTACGCGGCCAGTACACACCCGGCGTCGTGGTTGGCAAATCCGCCGCCGGCTATGAGGCCGAGCGCGGCCAGGCCAGTGACACCGAGACCTTCGTGGCCCTGCGCGCCGATATCGACAACTGGCGCTGGGCCGGCGTGCCGTTCTTCCTGCGTACGGGGAAACGCATGCCGGAAAAGCGCACCCAGATCGCCATCCAGTTCAAACCGGTGCCGCACTCGATCTTTGGCCAGGCGGCCAACCATGATCTGGTCGCCAACCGGTTGATCATCGACCTCCAGCCCGACGAGGACATCCGCCTCAGCCTGATGAACAAGGCGCCGGGCCTGAGCCAGGGCGGCATGCGGATGCAGTCCCTGCCGCTGTCGCTCAGCCTGCTACGCACCTACGAGGGCGCGGGCGGACGACGCCGGATCGCCTATGAGCGCCTGCTGCTGGACGTGATCCACGGCGACGCCACCCTGTTCGTTCGCCGCGACGAGGTCGACGAAGCCTGGCGCTGGGTCGACGGCGTCGCCGACGCCTGGGCCGACGCACATATGACGCCGAAGCCCTACGCCGCCGGCAGCTGGGGGCCGCAGGACGCATTTGCCCTCATCGCGCGGTTCGGTCGGGCGTGGTCTGACTGAGGGAACCCTGGACGGGCACTGGTTGTCGGGATGAGGCACACATGATCGAGAGCCAGCACGACAAGGACGCTCTCGCCAAAGCCGCGGCGTTGGCGATAGAGGTCGCGCTGGCGGACGCCATCAAGGCCCGAGGCGCGGCCTCGCTGGTGGCCACTGGCGGTCGCTCCCCCGGCCCGGTCTACGACCGCCTCAGCGTCGCTGGCCTCGACTGGCCGCTGGTTGTGGTCACGCTCTCCGACGAGCGGAACGTGGGCGAGGATCAATCCGACTCCAACGCCCGGCTCGTGCGCACCCGACTGCTAAAGGGTCCGGCGGCAACGGCCTGCTTCTTGCCGCTCTGGCCCGCCCCCGATCCCGCCGCGCTCCAGACGCTGATTCCCTTCGACGTCGTCATGCTGGGCATGGGCGAGGATGGGCATATCGCCTCCCTGCTCCCTGGAGACCCCGGCCTCGAAGACGCCCTGACGACCGCCGACCTGCTGCGCGACGTGCCCGCAGGCCTGGGCAGGCCCCCGCTCGCACGGATAACGCTCACCCTGACGGCGATTTTGAGTGCGCGCGCCATCTTCCTCTTGATCGCCGGCGAGACCAAGCGCGAGGTGATCGAACGCGTGCTGGCCGGCGAAGACCTGCCCGTCGGTCGCCTGATCGCTCAGGCCGGCGATCGCCTGCGTATCTTCTGGACGCCCGGAGACTGAAGACCATGCATCCCGTTACCGCCGAGGTCACCGCCCGCATCGTTGAACGCAGCCGCCAAACCCGCGCTGACTATCTGGAACGCATGGAGGCGGCCCGTCAGGCCGGGCCCGGCCGAGGCAAGCTCTCCTGCGCCAACTGGGCCCACGCCTTCGCCGCCTCGCCCGACGGCGACAAGCAACAGATGCGCAATCCGACCGCGCCCAACATAGCCATCGTCTCGGCCTACAACGACATGCTCTCGGCCCATCAGCCCTATGAGCGGTTCCCCGACATCCTGCGTCAGGCGGCCCGCGAGGTTGGGGCCACGGCCCAGTACGCCGGCGGCGTGCCCGCCATGTGTGATGGCGTCACGCAAGGCCGCCCCGGCATGGAGCTGTCGCTCTTCTCGCGCGATGTCATCGCCATGGCCACGGCGGTGGCGCTGACCCACGATGCCTTTGACGCCTCGGTGCTGCTGGGCATCTGCGACAAGATTGTGCCCGGCTTGTTCATCGGCGCCGCCGCCTTCGGGCACCTGCCTGCCATCTTCGTGCCGTCCGGGCCGATGACCTCCGGCATATCCAACGCCGAAAAGGCCCGCACCCGAGCCCTCTACGCCGAGGGCAAGGCAACCCGGGACGAACTGCTGGACTCCGAGATGAAGTCCTACCACGGCCCCGGCACCTGCACCTTCTACGGTACTGCCAATACCAACCAGATGATGATGGAACTGACAGGCCTGCACCTGCCCGGCGCGGCCTTCGTCTCGCCCAACACGCCGCTGCGTGACGCCTTGACCGCCGCCGCGCCGAAGCGGGCCGTGGCCATCCGGGACGGCGGCAATGACTACACCCCGTTCGCGGCTGTCGTGGACGCCAAGAGCATCGTCAACGCCGTAGCTGGCCTGATGGCCACCGGCGGGTCGACCAATCACACCCTCCATATCCTGGCGATGGCGCGCGCCGCGGGGATCCTGGTCACCTGGGAGGATTTCGATGACCTGAGCCGGGTGACACCGCTGATCGCCCGGGTCTATCCGAACGGCTCGGAGGATGTGAACGCGTTCCATGCAGCCGGCGGTATGAGCTTTGTCACCCGCACGCTGCTGGACGCGGGCCTCGTCCACGACGAAGTGCGCACCGTCGCGGGCGCAGGTCTTCGCCGCTACACACAGGAACCCTTCCTCGACGGCGGACAGCTGGTCTGGCGCGACGGCCCCACGGCCAGCCTCAATCGCGATATCCTGCGCCCCGCAGACGACCCCTTCCAGGCCGAGGGCGGCATGCGCCTGCTGACCGGGCCACTGGGTCGGGGCGTCATCAAGACCTCCGCCGTCAAGCCCGAACACCGGATCATCGAGGCACCCGCCCTGGTATTTGACGATCAGGACGACCTGCTGGCCGCCCACGCACGCGGCGAGCTCAACCGCGACTTCATCGCCGTCGTCCGGTTCCAGGGCCCGCGCGCCAACGGCATGCCGGAGCTGCACTCCCTGTCCCCGCCACTGGGTGTCCAGCTGGACAAGGGCTTCAGGGTGGCCCTGGTCACCGATGGCCGGATGTCCGGCGCCAGCGGCAAGGTGCCGGCCGCCATCCACATGACCCCGGAAGCTGCTACCGGCGGACCTCTGGCCTATATCCAGAACGGCGATATCCTGCGGCTCGACGCCGAGGCGGGCACCCTGGACATCCAGGTCGACCAACGTGAACTGATGCGGCGTCAACGCGCAGTGGCGCCGCGCGCGGCTTCCGGCTATGGGCGCGAACTCTTTGGCTGGATGCGCCGCGCTGCGGGCCCGGCTGACACCGGCGCGTGTGCGCTGTTCGAGGACGCCTGATGAAATCGCAATGGGTCGGCCTGGTCGGCGACGTCGGCGGCACCAACGCCCGTTTTGCCCTGGTCGACGCGCAGGGCCATGTGCGCCATCCGCGCATCTTTACCTGCCGACAGTATGCAAGCCTGGCCGATGTCATCGTCGAATACATCGACACCACCGCCGGAAAGAAGTGCCCGCCGCGTGCCGTGATCGCTGTTGCCGGGCCGGTGCTGGACGGCGAGATCGAGTTTACCAACCTGCACTGGGTGGTGTCGGAGGGCGACCTGGTGGCCCAGTTCGAGTTTGAAGCCATCGCGCTGATCAATGACTTCGCCGCCCAGGCGTTGGGGTGCCCACAGCTGGACGGGCCGGACCTGCGGCAACTGGGACCGGCCGTCCCCCGCAGCCACCACTGCCCGGTCGTGGCCCTGGGGGCCGGGACCGGCTTCGGCGTCGCAGCCCTGGCCCGCAGCGAGCGCGGCGACATCACCATCTCCACCGAGGGCGGCCACGCCGGGTTCGCCCCCTGCGACGAGGTCGAGGTCGAGGTCTGGCGCCGCCTGCAGGCGCAGCATGGCCGGGTTTCGATCGAGCGCGTGCTGTCGGGCCAGGGACTCTACGACCTCTATTGCGCGCTGGCGGATATGCAGGGAAAGCCTGCCGCCCTGGCCGATGAGATGGCGGTGACCACTGAAGGTCTGGTCGGCGACGTGCTCGCCGCCGAAGCGCTGGACCGGTTCTGCGGCATCCTGGGCGGCGTGGCCGGCAACCTGGCCTTGACCTTCGGCGCGCGCGGCGGGGTCTATGTCTCCGGCGGCATCGCACCCCGTATCGCCGACCGGCTGGCCAAGGGTGCCTTCCGCGCCCGCTTTGAGGACAAGGGCCGACTGTCAGACTATGTCCGCGCCATCCCCACCTATCTGGTCGTCCACCCCTATCCCGCGATCATCGGCGCGGCCCGCAAGCTGGGGCAGATGGAGCGGCTTTAGGGGGAAGAGCGGGACCGCTGCATCGACCCGTTTCTGCCCCGGGCCCGGCTCAGAAGGTCTTGGCGACACCGATCCAGGCGTGACCTGAGGCTTCGTCCTCGGTGCCACGCAAGCCCGCTCCCGCGCGCCAACCAAAGCCTGACCATTCGCCTTCGAGCGCCAGATCGGCCGAGATGAAGTCCTTTTCAAAACGCGGCAGGCGAACCGCATCCGCAGAGTTCGGCAAATCTGCCAGCGCAAGGGAGACCGCTTCGCCGCCATTCTCGCCGACGCTGGTGTAGCCAAGCCTTAAGGACGGGCGCACACCGGCCCAGCGGCTCAGCGCTATTTCCACGCCTGCCGTCGCTTCCGTACGATCATAGTTAGCCCTGGGGATGGCGCCATTGCTGACGGATGCCCCCCGCTCGGTGTAACCCTTCAGTCGAACCTCGCTGAACAGCACGTCGGCATAGGGACCGATCTTTGCAAAGCCGACGTCGAACGTGTAACCGGCCTGAAGATCAAAACTTGTCGTTGAACCCTTGACCTCGCCGGTGGCGATCTGGCCATAGGCCGCCGGGCGGCTGACATCCATGTTGACGCGCCCGGCACCGATGGCCGCCTGGGCATAAAAGCCCGTCGGACTGAACACCCCGGCGTAGGCACCGCCCGACCAGGCGTCGCCGTCCAGATCGAAACCCCTTTCGCTGTCGCTCTTGTAGTCGGCAGCAGCGGCGGAGACTCCGTAGCGGAGCCCGCCTTTGCCGCCCTCAAAGCCCAGCGAGAAGCCGCCGGCGTCGACGCTGCCGAGGTTTCCAGGCGCACCGATCCGCTCGTACTGCCCCTGCGCCCAGCCGCGCCAGCCGTCAATGTTGGCTCCCGCGCCCAGCGCCCGGCGCGCGGCATTCAGGCTCTGCTGGCCCGCCAACAGCGGTTGAGCATTCAGACGAGCGGCCACCACCCGTGTTCGCGCCATAGCAACTGGCGCGGTCGCCTGCAGGGCCGCCAAGGCCTGCGGATCGATATAGGTGGGCAGGGTCAGGCGGTAGAACATGATGACGTTGTCATTGTCGCCAACACCCGCCGTCGGGCTGGTCAACGCGGTGTTCGCCGTTATCCCTGCGGCGGTAACGCTATTGGCGACAAAGTCGTTGTCGTTGCCGATCAGCAGGAAGAAGTCGTGCGGGTGGGCTTCGTCGAGAACGGGCGCGAGACCCAGGGCTTCCCATTTTTCAGACAATGTAAACTGGGTCGACGGGGTCACCCTCGTGTTGACCCCGAACCTGCCCAGTTGAGCAGTGTTGAGGATGTTCACCAGCTCCACCTGCTGCACAGGTGTGATCCCGGGGACCAGTGCACCTGACAGATTTGATCCGGCCGACGTCGAAATCGGCGTTGTTCCGGCGAATGCAGTCCCTGTGATGTTGGTGGCTCCACTGGTATCGACCAGGAGCACGCTCTTGAAGGCGATGGCGTTGGCGTTGCCATTGGTGCCGCGGCCGTTTCCGTCGCGTGACAACACCAGAAACTGGGTGTTGTTCAGAGCCAGGATCTCCGACTGGGCGGCGGTGGCGGTGGCGTTACCGACACCCGTGGCGCTGTTGTTGAAGACCGGCAGTTGCAGCACATATTCGGCCATCGGCACCGTGGGTGTGCGGCTGGTGCTGATATCGTAAACCAGCACCCGGGTGTTGTTGCGGCGGACGGCGACGTTGGTCGGATTGTCTTGCAGGGTCGCGCTCTGCAGCACGACAAAGAGGCGCTTGCCGTCGGGGGAGACCGAAAGGCCCTCCATCCCCTGGTTTGATCGGCGGCCCGTTGAGCCCGAAATCAACGGCGCATCGTTCGTCCCGTTGAAATTGATGGCACCGTTTACTCTGGGGATGACATCGGGATTGGCCTGGATCGCGCCGATCTGACGACCTGTCCTGTCAAAGTAATAGACCGCGGCACCGTACTCGTCCGAGACATAGAAGCTGCCGTCCAGCAGGAATGACACTGCCTCGGCGTCCAGCGAAATCCGACCCGCGCCGACATCGCCAGCCGGCGGCGTCGGATAGGTTATCCCGTCGCGCACAATCGTGCCCGACTGCGGATCACGACCTGTGAACAACTGACCCGTAGCATCCCTCAGGAGGATGCCGCCGGAGGGTGTCAGGGTTCCCTGCTGAGCATTGGAGGCCAAGGCCGCCGTTCCGGTGTACGGCGTGAAGTTGAGGTTGAAACGGTTCAGTCGCCCGGCGTAGTTCGTTGTCACCAGACCGCCGACATTGTTCGGACCACGATCCGGCAATGTGAACAGGCTGGTGGTGTAGGCACCGTTCGCCCCCAGCCGCCAGGTCGACAGATCGATTGCCATTCCCGAGAACGAGCCCAGCGTCTCGCCATTGAAGTCGAGCAGGGTCGCCGGCAGTCGCACCGTTCCCACCATGCCCTGGTTCACAAAGGTCGCGCCGTTCAGGCTGACCGAGATCGGACTGGCGGTGTTGATCACATTGGGTGAGTTGAACGCATTCGACTGCGCCATTGCGGTGCCCGCCGTGAGCGCCAACGCTGAAGCCGCGCTCGCCAGAAAACTGCGATATGTCATGTGAACCCGCCCCGTTAAGCAATCAGGCCTAACGGCGGCGCGCGACAGTCCGGCATGGATTTTATGACGTCCACGCGACAGTGCCGCACGTCATGATCTTGCGGCGGCAGTCGTTTGGCGAGTGCCAGGGTCTATTCCCCGGAGACCTATCGCCAGGCGAAGTCCCCGCTGCGCCGCTCGGCCACCGACTTCACACCCTCGGCGAAATCATCCGTCGCGCGCAACGCCGTCTGCTGGATGTGCTCATGGCCGGTCTGGGCGCGCACCGCCGCCGCCAGTTCGCCGCGCATGGTCCGGCGGGTGGCCAGCAAGGCCAGAGGTGCGTTATCCGCAATTTCCGCCGCCAGCCTGAGCGCCCCCTCGCGCAGGTCCTCCAGCGGCACGACCTCGTCGACCAGACCCCAGGGTTTGCCCTCGTCGGCCTTCACCCGGCGACCGCTGAGGAACATCAGCGACGCCCGATGCGCTCCGATCACCCTTGGCAGGGTGTGGGTCAGACCAAAGCCCGGGTGGAAGCCCAGCTTGACGAAGTTGGCAGCGAATTTGGCGTCCGGAGACGCCACGCGGAAATCTGCCACCATGGCCAGACCCAGGCCTGCGCCGACCGCTGCGCCCTGCACCGCCGCCACGATGGTGGTTTCGATGGAGAACAGCCGCACCGCCTGTTCGTACAGCGCCGAAATCCCGCCCATGCCGCCGCTGGCGACGCTGTCACCCGGCGTGGTGAAATCGGCCCCGGCGCAGAAATTCTTGCCCGCCGCCTGCAGCACGATGGCGCGGGCCTGACGCCCGGCGTCAACGGCTTCCATACAGTCGGCGAGGTCACTCATCATCTCGACCGACACATGGTTGTTGGCCGGACGGTCGAAGGTCACCACCGCCACATGGCCGACCATCGCGGCCGTTACGTTCTCGCCCCAGGTGCTCTTCATCGTCTCGTCCCCAACAGGTTTCTGGCTACCACCCACTTATGCACTTCGGTGGGGCCGTCATAGATACGCATCGTCCGGAGTTTGGCCTGCATCAGTTGCAGGGGCAGCTCCTTGGTCATGCCCATGGCGCCGAACGCCTGCATGGCGCGGTCCACGGTTTCATAGGCCATCTCGGTGGCGAACCATTTGATCATGCTGATCTCGGAGCGCACGTCGCGACCGTTGTCCTGCTTCCAGGCACAGTCATAGGTCATCAGCCGGGCGGCATGGATCTTGGTCGCCGCTTCCGCCACCCAGAACTGGATTGCCTGGCGTTCGCTGAGTGGCAGTCCGAAAGTCTTCCGCTGCGGCGCATATTCGATGACCATGTCCAGCGCGCGCTGGGCCATGCCCACCGACCAAGCGGCCATCTGGATCCGCCGGGTGCCCAGCCTCACCTGCATCGGCGCAAACCCGGACCCTTCCTGACCCAACAGCTTCCAGCCCTCGACCCGGCAGTCTTCCAGGGCGATCTCATAGCTGTATTGTCCGCCCAGCATGGGGATGCGGCGCAGGATGTTGAAGCCCGGCGTGCCCTTGTCCACCAGGAACGCTGACATGCCGCCGCGCGCGCCCTTCACCTTGTCGGTGACGGCCATCAGGATGGTGAAGTCGGCTTCAGCGGCCCGCGTGATCCAGATCTTTCGGCCGTTGATCACCCAGTCGTCGCCGTCGCGCACCGCATGGGTGGTCATGCCCGCCGGGTCGGAGCCTGCGCCCGGCTCGGAGATCCCGATGGCCGAGATGGTCTTGCCCGCCACGTAAGGCGCCAGATAGGCGTCGCGCTGGCGTTCATTCACCGTGGCCATCAGCATCCGCAGGTTCGGGCTGTCTGGCGGCAGGGTGTAGGGGGTGATGCAGCGGCCCATCTCCTCCTCGACCCCGACCATGGCCAGCATCGGTAGATCGGAGCCGCCCACGTCCTCCGGCGCATCCAGGCCGAACAGGCCCAACTCATGAGCGCGAGCATCAAGACGCGCATGGTCCGCCGCGCCAATCCCCAGACCCCGCCCCTCGGCCTCGCTGGCCATCACGGCGGCTTCCAGCGGCATCAGCTCGTCGCGGACGAACTTCTGGACCAGGTCCTTGAGCATCCGGTGCTCTTCGGCGACTTCGAAGTCCATTGGCTTCCCCCGGGGCGGCATTTGCTGTTGTAGATAGCTATCATAACGATGCGACGCGATCAGGGGAGGTGTGACGTGACGACAACCAGGACACTGGCCGAGAAACCGACCGGGCCGCTGGCCGGAATCCGCATCCTGGACCTGACCAGCGTGGTCAACGGCGCCTATGGCACTCAGATCCTGGCCGACCAGGGCGCCGACGTAATCAAGGTCGAGGACCCGGGGTCCGGACGCGGCGATGGCGGCGACATCATGCGTTGGGCCGGCCACCTGCCCGAGGGTGCGCCGCGCGGGATGGGGCCGATCTTCCTGACCATCAACCGCAACAAACGCTCGATCCTGCTCAACATGAAGTCCGAGCCGGGCAAGAAGGCACTGGCCAAGCTGATCAAGAGTTGCGACGTGCTGGCCACCTCGGTGCGCTACGACGGCATGACCCGGCTAGGCCTCAGCTATGAGGACGTGGCCGCCATCAAGCACGACATCATATATGTCCACGCTGCCGGCTATGGCTCGGACGGCCCCTATGCGGGCGAGCCGGCCTACGACGACCTGATCCAGTCGGCCTCAGGCATGGCCGATATCCTTCCGCGAACGGATGGCAACCCGGTCCCTCGCATCCTGCCCACCCTGGTGGCCGACAAGGTGTCAGGCCTGTTCTTCTCCCAGGCGGTGACCGCCGCCCTGCTGCACAAGGCCCGCACGGGCGAGGGCCAGTTCGTCGAGGTTCCAATGCTGGAATGCGTCACCAGCTTCCTGCTGGTCGAGCACCTCTATGATCACACCTTCCAGCCCCCCACCGGCCAGTGGGGCTATCAGCGGGTGATCAATCCCAACCGCAAACCGTTCGCCACGAAGGACGGCTACATCGGCCTGCTGCCCTATACCGACAAGCAATGGGACCAGTTCTTCGATGCCGCAGGCGTTGGCGAGGCCGTCAAGACCGACCCCCGCTTCGCCGACTACGCCACGCGCGCCAAACATACCGTCGAGCTCTATGGCCTGATCGAACAGGCAGCGGCCACCAAGACCACCCAGGAGTGGCTGGATATCCTGAAACCCCTGTCGATCCCGGTGGTGAAGACCAACAGCCTGGACGATCTGGACTACGACCCGCACCTGAACGCCGTGGGCTTCTTCCAGACCTATGAGCACCCGGAGGTCGGTGCCTATCGCCTGATCAAGCCGCCCGTGACATTCTCGAAGTCTCCCAGCAACATCCGCCGCCACCCGCCGATGCTGGGCGAACACACCGCCGAGGTGCTGGCCGAGGTGGGCGGGGACGAGGCCTAGGTGGTCCTGTGCGCGTCGTCGTCATCGGCAGTTCCGGCTCCGGAAAGTCCACGTTCGGCCATCGGCTGAGCGGGGCGTGCGATCTGGCGCGGGTCGAGCTGGATGCTCTCAACTGGGCACCGGGTTGGGTTGATCGCTCCAAGACGGACCTCGAAGACTTCGTGCGCCGGGTCGATGCCGCCATCACGGGCGACCGCTGGGTGACCGATGGCAACTATCGCGAAGCCGTGACACGCATCCTGCCTCGCGCCACCCACCTGATCTGGCTGGACTATTCCAGGGCCGTGGTGATGCGCCGGGTGATCTGGCGCAGCTTCGTGCGGGCGGCCGGCCAGCAGGAGCTGTGGCCGGGCACGGGTAACCGCGAGGACTTTCGTCGCTGGCTGAGCAAGGAGCACCCGATCCGCTGGGCGTGGGACACCTACAACCGTCGCCGAATGCAGTATGAAATCCTGTTCGCCGAGCCCCGGCTCGCCGCCGTCTCGAAGCACCGCCTGGGCCACCCCCGCGAGGCGGAACCCCTGATCGCCCGATTGGCGGCTGAATCGCTCCTGGGCTGAACCCGTCTGCGTGGCCGGGGTCACACCGGCAGAGATTTGGCAACACCTTGACGCTAGGAACGGCCCCGAGGGGTTGACTTGCCGCCCCCCGGCTTGAAGAAACCGCGCCACAGCTTGTCCCCAAGGAGCCCGCCTCATGACCGTTCGCGTCGCCATCAATGGATTTGGCCGCATCGGCCGTCTGGTCCTGCGTTCGATCGTGGAACATGGCCGCACTGACATCCAGGTTGTGGCGATCAACGATCTGGGTCCCGTCGAGACCAACGCCCACCTGCTGCGCTACGACAGCGTCCATGGCCGGTTCCCCGGCACTGTCACCGTCGACGGCGACACCATTGATGTGGGCTACGGCCCGATCAAGGTGACGGCGATCCGCGATCCGAAGGATCTGCCGCACAAGGCGCTGAACGTCGACATCGCCCTCGAGTGCACCGGCCTGTTCACCGCTCGCGACAAGGCCGCGGCACATCTGGAAGCCGGCGCCAAGCGGGTGATCATCTCGGCCCCCGGCGATGGCGTCGACAAGACCATCGTCTTTGGCGTCAACCACGACACCCTGACCGCCGCCGACACGGTGATCTCCAACGCCTCCTGCACCACCAACTGCCTGGCCCCGGTTGCCAAGGTGCTGCAGGACCTGTGCGGCATCGAGCGCGGCTACATGACCACCATCCATTCCTACACCGGCGACCAGCCGACGCTGGATACGATGCACAAGGATCTCTACCGTGGTCGCGCGGCAGCCATGTCGATGATCCCCACGTCGACCGGTGCCGCCAAGGCTCTGGGCCTGGTGATCCCGGCGCTGGCCGGCAAGCTGGACGGTTCATCCATCCGCGTGCCGACCCCCAACGTCTCGGTGGTGGACCTGACTTTCGTGCCGGGCCGCAAGGTGACCGCCAAGGAGATCAACGACGCCATGAGCGCGGCGGCGGCCTCGGGTCCGCTGAAGGGCGTGCTGGCCGTGACCAATGACCCGCTGGTGTCCATCGACCTGAACCACGACGCAGCCTCTTCGACGGTGGCCCTGCCCCAGACCCAGGTGATCGACGGTGGCCTCGGCCGGGTGCTCAGCTGGTATGACAACGAATGGGGCTTCTCGACGCGCATGGCGGATACCGCGCTGGCAGTGGCGAAGTTGATCTAGAGATGGGCTTTACCTCCCCCGCGTAGCGGCGGGAGGGGGACCGCGCCCCGAAGAGGGCGGGGTGGAGGGGGCAGGCGGTATGCACTGCCGGCGGCTCGCCCCTCCCACCAACCGCTCTACGGCCCGCAGGCGGGCCTCGGCGGCCGGTCCCCCCTCCCCGCTTTGCGGGGCGGGTGAGAGGAATAGAGTGGAATAGAAATGACCTTCAAATCCCTCGACGACGCAGATCTCTCCGGCAAACGCGCCTTGGTGCGAGTGGACTTCAACGTCCCGATGGAAGACGGTAAAGTTTCCGACGACACCCGTCTGCGCGCTGCGAAGCCCACGGTCGACAAGCTGCGGGCGGGCGGTGCCAAGGTGATCCTGCTGGCCCACTTCGACCGGCCCAAGGGCAAGGTCGTGCCATCCATGAGTCTTGGGCCTATCGTGGCACCGCTGGCCAAGGTGCTGGGCGTGCCCGTGGCCTTCGCCGACAACTGCATCGGCCAGCGTGCCCGCGAGGCCGTGAGCGCCATGCAGCCCGGCGAGGTACTGCTGCTCGAAAACGTCCGCTTCCACGCGGGCGAAGAAGCCAATGACCGTGAGTTCGCCGATGCGCTGGCCGCCAACGGCGACCTCTACGTGAACGACGCCTTTTCGGCCGCGCACCGCGCGCATGCCTCCACCGAGGCCCTCGCCAAACGGTTGCCTGCCTACGCCGGCGAACAGATGCGGCTGGAACTGAACGCCCTGGACGCGGCTCTGGGGCGCCCCGAGCGACCGGTGCTGGGGATCGTGGGCGGCTCCAAGGTCTCCACCAAACTGGACCTGCTGCGCAATCTGGTGACCAAGCTGGACAAGCTGGCCATCGGCGGCGGCATGGCCAACACCTTCCTCTACGCCCAGGGCCATGACGTCGGCGCTTCATATTGCGAGAAGGACCTGGCCGACACCGCCCGCGACATCATCCGCCTGGCCGGCCAGAACAACTGCAAGCTCTTCCTGCCCATCGACATCGTCGTGGCCGAAAGACTCGCCCCCGGCGCGCCCGCCCGCGTCCGCGACATCGGCCACGTGGACGACGAGGAACGCATCCTCGACGCCGGTCCGGAAACGGTCGAGCGACTGTGCCGCGCCATGAGCAATTCGAAGACCCTGATCTGGAACGGCCCACTGGGCGTGTTCGAGATGCCGCCCTTCGACAAAGGCACCATGGCAGCCGCTCGCCATGCCGCCGCTCTGGCCAAGGCTGGAAAGCTGGTGGCGGTGGCCGGCGGCGGTGATACCGTTGCGGCATTGAACGCGGCCGGCGTCTCAGACGACTTCACCTTCGTATCTACGGCGGGCGGCGCGTTTCTTGAATGGATGGAAGGCAAGGTGCTGCCCGGCGTGGCCGCATTGAACCAATAGGACACAGGTAAGGGGCCATGGCTCGTATCACTCTGCGACAGCTTCTCGATCACGCCGCCGAGCACGGCTATGGCGTGCCGGCGTTCAACATCAACAACATGGAACAGGCGCTGGCGATCATGGAGGCCGCCGAGGCCACCGACAGCCCGGTGATCATGCAGGCCAGCAGGGGTGCCCGCTCCTACGCCAACGACATTGTGCTGAAGCATCTGATCGATGCCATGGCGGAACTGTACCCGCACATCCCGATCTGCATGCATCAGGACCACGGCAACAACGAAGCCACCTGCGCCACCGCGATACAGTACGGATTCACCAGCGTGATGATGGACGGCTCTCTGATGGGCGACGGCAAGACGCCCGCCGACTACGACTACAACGTCAAGGTCACGCGCAATGTCGTGGACATGGCCCACTGGGTCGGCGCCTCGGTGGAAGGCGAGCTTGGGGTACTGGGCAGTCTAGAGACCGGCATGGGCGAAAAGGAAGACGGCCACGGCTTCGAGGGCAAGCTCGATCATAGCCAGCTCCTGACCGATCCCGACCAGGCCGTGGACTTCGTGAAGGCCACCCAGGTCGACGCGCTGGCCATCGCCATGGGCACCAGCCACGGCGCCTACAAGTTCACCCGCAAGCCCGACGGCGACGTTCTGGCCATGAACGTGATCGAGGAAATTCATCGCCGCCTGCCCAACACCCACCTCGTGATGCACGGATCGTCTTCGGTGCCGCAGGATCTCCAGGACCTGATCAACAAGTATGGCGGCGAGATGCCCCAGACCTGGGGTGTGCCGGTGGAAGAGATCCAGCGCGGCATCAAGCACGGCGTGCGCAAGATCAACATCGACACCGACAACCGCATGGCCATCACGGCGGCGATCCGGAAGGTGTTTGCCGAAAAGCCCGGCGAGTTCGACCCGCGCAGTTATCTGAAGCCCGCCAAGGAAGCCATGCGGAAGGTCTGCATCCAGCGCTTCGAGGAATTTGGAACCGCCGGTCACGCCGCAAAGATCACGCCGATCCCGCTGTCGGCCATGGCCAAACGCTATGCCGGTGGTGAACTGGCGCCGAAGATCGGGATTACGCGGGCGGCGGCGGAGTAGCGAGGCTTCTCTCCTCCCCTTCATGGGGAGGAAAAACGACCCACCTACGCCTTCACAAACGGCTGGCTCAGGGTCGGCTTGCCGGTGAGCGCCAGGATCGCGTTCGCCACTGCCGGCCCGATGACCGGCGTCCCGGGCTCACCGACACCCGTCGGCGGATTTGTCGACGGCAGGATGTGGGTCTCGACCGTCGGCGCCTCGGAATTGCGCAACACGCGATAGGTGTCGAAGTTGCCCTGGTCGACCACGCCGTCGGTCAAGGTGATCGCGCCATACATAGCCGCCGACAGGCCGTAGCAGGTTCCGCCTTCCATCTGGGCGGCGATCTGGTCCGGCGAGATGGCGGTGCCGCAATCGATGGCGGTAACCACACGCCCGACCTTGGGCTGGCCGTTCTCCATTTTCACCTCGGCGACCTGGGCGACCACGGAGCCAAAGCTCTCATGCACCGCGACGCCGCGCGTCCAGCCGGCCTGGGCGGGCGAGGCCCAACCTGCCTTTTCCGCCGCCAGATCCAGCACGGCTATGTGGCGCTTGGCTCCCGCCTTTTGATAGAGCGCACGACGATAGGCCACCGGGTCCTTGCCCGCCCGCTTGGCCAGCTGGTCGATGGTGTGCTCCATCACATAGGCGGTGTGGGTCGCCCCCACAGACCGCCACCAAAGCACCGGCACCCCGGTGTCGGCGATCAGAAGCTGGGCGTCCACGACGGGTGTAGCCTTGAGGTAAGGCGAGCCCTTGGTCCCCTCGATGGCGCTGTCGTCCAGCTTGGGCGTTCCCGCGGGCGAGCCCTTCATGATCGACTGCGAAACGATGCGGTGGCGCCAGGTGGCGGGGTAGCCTTCCGCGTCGGTGGTCACCCGCACCGTGTGATGGACCATGGGCCGGAAATAGCCCGCGCGCATGTCGTCTTCGCGCGTCCAGACCAGCTTCACAGGGCGGCCCCCGCCGACCTTCTTGGCGATATGGACGCACTCGGAAACATAGTCGGAGGCGAAGTTGGCGCGGCGCCCGAACGAACCCCCTGCGAACAGGGTCTCGATCTCCACCGACCCCGGCAGGACGGTGGCGATCTTGGCCGTATTGATCTGATCCAGGGTCGGGAACTGCGAACCGAACACCAGCCGGGGCGGACCCTTGCCCACCATGGCCACGCAGTTCATCGGCTCCATGGTGGCGTGCGCCAGGTAAGGGAAGTCGTAGGCGATATCGAGCGCGCCGGAACCGGCCGCAGCCTTGGCGGCATCGCCCTTGGATTCAAAGGCTGCCCAGCCGTTCTTCTCCGGTGCCGGGGTCTTGCCGGACGCCAGGTTCTTGAAGGCGGTGAGCATCTGGGCCGAGCTGCGTTTTTCGGCCTTGGTTTCGTCCCACTCGACCTTGAGGGCGTCACGGCCCTGTTTGGCGGCCCAGGTGCTTTGCGCCACCACGGCGACGCCGGTGGGGATCTTGTGAACGGCGACGACGCCCGGGACCTTTCGCGCGGCCGCGTCATCGAAGGACTTAACGGTGGCCCCGAACCGTGGCGCATGGGCGACCATGGCTGTCAGCATCTCGGGCAGGACCACATCCTGGGTGTAGAGCGCGGTCCCGTTCGACTTGACGGCCGAATCCTTTCGCCGCACCAGGTCTGTGCCGACCAGGGCGAAGGTCTTGGGGTCCTTCAGTTTGGGCGCTTGCGGCGGCGTGATCTTGGCGGCCTCCGCCACCAGCGGCCCGAACCCCGATTGCTTGCCGGACGCATGGCTGACGATGCCGTTGGACACCATGATCTCGGCGGCAGGGACACCCCAGGTCTTGGCCGCAGCCTCGACCAGCATGGCGCGTGCCGCCGCGCCGGCATTGCGCAACAGCGTCCAGGAACTGTTGATTGCCGAGGAGCCGCCGGTGCCCTGCATCCCGAACATCATGGGGGTGCCGTAGAGCTTGGCGTTGGCAGGCGCCTGTTCCACCACCACCTTGCTCCAGTCGGCGTCCAGCTCCTCGGCGACGATGGCGGCCAGGCCGGCGTGATTGCCTTGGCCGAACTCGATGTGTTTCGACACCACCGTGACGGTCCCGTCCGCCGCCAGCTTCAGGAACGGCCCAAACGCGCCCGGCTTGAACTTCGACCCGGCTGACAGCGCGTCAGGAATCGAGCAGCCGACCAGCAGAGCGCCGCCCACGACGGTGGCGCCGACCAGCAGGCTGCGGCGGGTAGGGGCTGATAGACTATCCAGGGGCTTGTTCATGGCGCTTGCTCCTAGACCTTGGCCGACGTCGCGACAGGCGCGGCGGCGGCGTCCTTGATGGCGGCGCGGATCCGCTGGTAGGCCCCGCAGCGACAGATGTTGCCGTCCATGGCCGCCGTGATCGCCGCGTCGTCCGGCTTGGCGTTCTGCGCGAGCAGCGCCACGGCGCTCATGATCTGGCCCGACTGACAGTAGCCACACTGCGGCACGTCCAGTTTGACCCAGGCTTCTTGCAACGGGTGGGTCCCGGCCAGGCCCTCGATGGTCGTAACCTTGGCGGCGCCGACCGCAGAGACGGGCATCTGGCAGGACCGCATGGCCTGGCCGTCGATCAGCACCGTGCAGGCACCGCACTGCGCGATGCCGCAGCCGTACTTCGTGCCAGTCATGCCCAGTTCATCCCGGAGCACCCATAGCAGGGGCGTGTCCGGCGCAGCATTGACCTTCAAGGCCCGTCCGTTCACATCCACTGTAGTCGCCATGGGGTGTCTCCGACTGTCCGATTTGGCGGCGATCCTTACGTCGTTTAGACATTCACGCAAATCGAACCTTGGTTGATCTGCCCCCTTTAAGTTAGTTCGTACCGAGCCTTCGAAATGCTCAGGAGAGCCTATGTTCCGCATTGCTACCCTCGCCGCCGCTTTTTCCCTGGCCGCGGTGCCCGCGCTCGCCGCTGATGGTGCGCAACTTTTCAACATGCAGTGCAAGATGTGCCACGGCGGTTCGGTGATGGGCCCGAGCCTCACCGGCGTCGCTGGTGGGAAGATCGGCGCGAGCGCCTTCGCCTATTCAGCTGCGCTCAAGGCCAAGGAGGGCACCTGGACGGACGCCAACCTCGATGCCTACCTCAAACAGCCTTCGGCCTTCGCACCCGGCACAAAGATGCTGATCAATGTACCAAACGATGAGAACCGGGCTGCGATCGTCAGCTATCTGAAGACCCTCAAATAGCCCCGTGGACGCATTTCCCGCCTTCTTCCCGCTGGCAGGTCGCTCGGTGGCAATTGCGGGTGAGGGCAAAGGCGCAGACGCCAAGGCGCGACTGTTCCTGGGGTCGCCGGCTACGGTCGTGCGGCTGGACAACGCCGCCGCTCTAAACGCGAAATCCTACGAGGGCATGGCACTGGCCTTCATCGCCGGTGACGATGAGGTCTGGGCGCGTGAGGCGGCAGATGCGGCTCGCGCCGCCCATGTCCCCGTGAATGTCGTGGACCGGCCCACCCTTTGCGACTTCACCACGCCCTCCATCATCGATCGCGGTGCGGTGGTCGCGGCCATCGGCACCGGCGGCGCCTCGCCCATGCTGGCCACCATGCTGCGGCAGGATATCGAGGCGCGGACGCCGGAGGGCATCGGCCGGGTCGCCGAACTGTTCCGCGCGTTGCAGGACGAGGTGCGCACAGCGTTTCCGGACGCCGGCGCGCGCCGGCGCTTTCTCAGGACCGCCCTGACCAGCCCGGCGGCAGAGGCGGCACTCGCGGGTGACACGGACGCAGCGCGATTAAGGCTGCGCGACTTGTTGGCCAGCGGTCAGGTCTCATCCGGGGCCGTCAACTATCTCGAGGCGGCAGGTCCCGCCGAACGCCTGACCTTGAAAGCCGTCCGCGCGCTGGCGGCGGCAGACACGCTCGTCTGCGACCCGGGCATCAACCCGGACATCCTGGCCCTGTCCCGCCGCGACGCCGAGCGGCTTGATCAGGCCACTGTCACGGAACTGGGCGACATGGTGCGCGCTGGCCAACTGGTCGTCCGGTTGGTCGCAGGCGCGGACTGGCTCACCGAACAAGCCCAGCTCGACGCAATGGGCGTTCGTACCGAGCGGTTGGCCGCCTAACGATCCAGCGGCCGCCCCTTGGTCTCCGGCAACAGGAAGAAGCACACCACCACCGAAAGCGCCGTGAACGCAAACGGGTACCACAGGCCCGAATAGAGATCCCCCGTCGCCGTCACGATGGCAAACGCGGTGAAGGGCACGAAGCCCCCGACCCAGCCCGTCCCGATGTGATAAGGCAGCGACATGGCCGTGTAGCGGATGTGCGTCGGAAACAATTCCACCAGCCCTGCTGCAATCGGGCCGTACAGCGCTGTCGCCGCGACCACGAACACCAGCATGACGCCCAGCGCACCCAGGATGTTCATGCGTTTGGGATCGGCCTTGGTGGGATACCCGGCCTGGGCCAGCGCCGCCTTGATCCGGGTCTCGACGCTGGTCTTGACGGCCTTGGCCACCGGAGCGCTCAAGCCCACGGCGCTGGTGGAGGGAATCGTCCATTCGCCCACCCGCACCAGGGCCGGTTGGCCCGGTACGCCCGCCTCGTTGCGATACGAAACACCCGCGTTGGCCAAAGTTGATTTGGCGATGTCGCAGGCCGACAGGAAGCTGGCCTTGCCCACTGGGTCGAACTGCAGCGAGCAGTCGGCGGGATCGGCAATCACCACCACAGGCGTGCGCGCCTCGGCCTCGGCCAGCGCCGGGTTCAAGGTCTGGGTCAGCATGTGGAAACCGGGGAAATAGGCGACCAGCATCAACACCATGCCGAACATCATCACCGGCTTGCGGCCCAGCCTGTCCGACAGCCAGCCGAACACAACATAGAGCACCGCACTGGCCGCCGTCATCGTCAACAGCAGCAGGCTGATGGTCTCCGGCGGCACCTTCAGGAACCGCTCCATGAAGGTCTGGGCGTAGAAGAACGTAGTGTACCAGACCGCGCCTTGGGCGAACATCACCCCCACCAGCGCGATCAGCACCAGCTTCAGGTTTGGCCACTGGCCGAACGCTTCCGTGAAGGGTGCCTTGCTCTCCTTGCCCTCGGCCTTGAGCCGGGCGAACTCGGGGCTCTCCTGCAGCTTCACGCGCATCCAGATGGATATCGCCAGCAGCACGCCAGAAAACAGGAAAGGTATCCGCCAGCCCCAGGCATCGAAGGCTTCGTTGCCGACCGCCAGACGGGTCAAAAGGATCACGATCAGTGCGCCGAACAGGCCGAACGCCGCCGAACTCTGGATCCAGCTAGTGGCCTGACCGCGCCCGTCGTTGGGCGCATGTTCGGCCACATAGATCGCCGCGCCGCCATACTCACCGCCCAGCGCAAAGCCCTGGATGATCCTCATCAGGATCAACAGGATCGGACCGATGATCCCGGCCTGGGTGTAGCTGGGCAGCAATCCGATCGCGACCGTCGCGCCGCCCATCAGCAGCACGGTGGCCAGAAACGCGCCCTTGCGGCCTTTGCGGTCGCCGATCCGCCCGAACACCAGCGCGCCCAAGGGCCGAAACAGGAAGCCGGCCCCGAACAGCGCCAAGGCCGCCGCAAATCCCGCCGTCTCGGGCAGGCCGGTGAAGAAGGTCTTGGAGATGACCCCGGTGAGACTTCCGAAGACAAAGAAGTCGTACCACTCAAAGGTGGTGCCGGCGGACGAGGCCGTAATGACGGTGCGCAGTGAGGTGGGCTTGGTCTCCGCCTCAGCTGTGGGCGCATCGGTGTCTGGCATACTCATGAATCCCCGGTCTTCTGTAGAGCCTGATCTAGCATCGGTTCGATCTGAGATGAAACCGGCCTCCCCTCCTCCTTGCGGGGAGAGGGCTATACCGTCTGAGTACCCGCCTACTTCACGCCGACGTAGGCCTTCACCAGATCGAACAGGTAGTCGCGGCCTTCGTACAACGACTTCGCACGCGTGCGCTCGTTGAGGCCGTGAACGCCGTTGCCATCGGGATCGCCGAAGATGCCCGGAACGCCATAGATCGGCAGTTTGACCGGGCCGAAGTAGAGCGCGTCGGTGGCACCGGATGACATTGAGGGCAACAGCGGCACACCCGGGAAGTGTCTGGCCGCCATAGCCTTCATCGGATCTATGACCTTGGGATCGAGAGGCGGCGGAGACGCGACGGGCTTTTCGGGATTGAGCGCCGTGATTGACACTTTCGGGTCGGCCATCACCCGCACCAGAGTGTCGCGCGTCTGCTGCCAGGTCTCGCCCGGGAATATCCGGCAATTGACAATGGCCCTGGCGCGTTGGGGCAGAGCGTTCGAGGCGTGCCCGGCATCCAGGCGTGTTGCGACGCAGTTGGTATGCAGGATCGAATTCACGTTGATGTCGGTGGCGGCGGTCCGCGCGGCCTGGGTGTCAGCCGGATTGACCAGCAGTTGCTTCAGCGCCGCGCCGGCTGCGTCACCCCGCTCTGCCCGCAGCGCAAAGACCGCGCGGGTGGTGTCGGTCAGCTTCACCGGGAAGGTGTAGGCCTGGATTTTCATCAAGGCGTTGGCCAGGTTGTAGATCGCGTTGTCAGGCTGCGGCCGTGAGGAATGACCCCCGGGGTTGGTCACCTCCAGCTCGAAATTCTGGGATGCCTTTTCGCCCACCTGAACCGACAGGGTGTCGCGCTGACCATCCGGCGTCAGCCGACCGCCGCCACCCTCATTGAGGCCAAAGTCGGCGCTGACCAGGTCCGGACGATTGTTGGCCAGCCACGACGCGCCGTTGAACGCCTCGTTGGTTTCCTCTCCGCACGTCAGCGCCATCTTCAGCGTAGTTTGGGCGGCGTCTTGCCCTGCTTCAGACGCATCAGGGTGTCCACCCAGATGGCGTCCAGGCCCTTCATGTCGGACGTCCCGCGCGCGTAGAAATAGCCACCTTCTTCGATCAAGGTGAAGGGATCGCGGGTCCAGTCCTCGCGGCGGGCCTCCACCACATCCAGGTGGCCCAGCAAGAGCACGGCTCCGGCCTTTGGATCGGAGCCTTTCAGGATCGCGACCAGACCACCCTCCCTGGGCTTCTCGGACAGGGCGAAGTAGGTGAGGTCGGCGTCGACAAAGCCCGCGGACTTCAACCGCGCACCGAGTTGCGCCGCCGCCTGGGTGCAGCTGCCGACCGACAGTGTCGTATTGGTCTCGACCAGTTCCTTGTAGATCGCGCGGAACGCAGCTTGGTCGGGGCGCAACGATGCCTCCTGCGCCTGTGCAACGCCCGGCCCCAGCAAAGCCAATCCGACCAATCCTGCCGCAAACACTCTCATCCCGACCCCTTGACGTGCAAAACGGCACTCAAGCACGCCAGATGAGTCTGCGGAAGCGGTCGTCAGGCGGCCGCGGACTGATCCGGTGCCGTAGCGTCTCGCGCCTCTGACGCAGCAATGATTTCGCGAATCAGATCGGTAGGCGAGATAGGCTTGCCGATCACACCGTCCATCCCGGCATCCAGATAAGCCTGCCGCTGGTGTGACAGGACATTGGCAGTCAGCGCCAAGATCGGCAGGCCAGAAACCGGCCCCTCCATCGCCCGGATGCGACGGGTGGCTTCAAGGCCATCGATGCCGGGCATCTGGATATCCATCAGGATCAGGTCGAAACCGCCGCGAGCCGCAGCTTCCACACCCTCATAGCCGTCGTCGGCCGTTTCCACGTAGGCACCTAGATTCTCAAGCAGTTTGGTGGCGATCAACCGGTTGGTGGCGTTGTCCTCGACAACCAGCACACGGACGCCGTCCAGGAAGAGAGCGTCAGCATCGGGAATTTCGACCAGCGCTTCCGTCGGTTCGGCTGTGATCTCGAACCAGAAGGTCGACCCCTGGCCTTCCACCGATGCGAACCCGGTCTGGCCGTCCATCAGTTCGGCGAGTTTGCGGGTAATGGCCAGACCCAGCCCCGATCCACCAAACTTCCGGGTCGTTGAGGCATCGGCCTGGTTGAACCGGCCAAAGATCCGCACCTGGGCATCAGCAGCTATGCCAATGCCCGTGTCCTCGACCTCGAAGCGTAGCAAGCCGGCATCCGTTCGGCGGCAGCGAACCACGACGTGACCGGCTTCGGTGAACTTCACCGCGTTACCGGCCAGATTGAACAGGGCCTGTCGCAAACGAACCGGATCAGATCGAATCCAGCCCACCGACGGGTCCACGTCGACGATCAGCTGCAGACCCTTGGCCCGCGCCTGGCCGTCCAGCAGCCGCGCAACGCTGCGCACCAGCTTGATCGGTTCGACCGGCTCACAGTTCAGATCCAGTTGCCCGGCCTCGATCTTCGAGAAATCCAGTACGTCGTTCAGAAGTTCGGCCAGCATCTGGCCGCAGTTCAGAGCGTCTTCCAGCAGGATGGCGTTGCCTTGGCTGAGGGTCTCGCCCTTGAGCAGGTGCAGGACCCCCATGACACCGTTCAAAGGTGTGCGGATTTCATGGCTCATGTTGGCCAGAAACGCCGCCTTGGCTTCCGCAGCCTCTTCGGCGGCGCGCTGGGCCTCGATCAGAGCCAGTTCCTGACTTTTGGCGGCGTCGCAGTCCTGAATCAGCCCGACAGCCCGGAGCCAGCGGCCGTTCGGGGAAACCTTCAGGTGATGGTGAATCCGGACCCAGCGTTCCACGCCGTCTGGCCGGACAATCCGCGCTTCAATACTGGCACCGCCAGGCGAAGCGCTTCGATGCAGATTGCGGAACGCCGCCCGTACATGCGGCAGGTCATCGTTGTGGAAACCCGGATAGCGCAATTCACAGGCTTCTTCGTAGCTCGAGTTGGACTGGCCCGTGATCTTTTCGAATTCCGGCGAGCACCAGAAAGTTTTCTTGATGTGGTCAATTTCATAGGCGGCGGCTTCAGCAACCTGCATGGCCATATTCAGCCGGCCCGCAGTGGCTTCAACCTCCCGCCGGGCGCTTCGCATTTCGGCTTCGCCGCGACGTGCGAGATCACGCGCGTTCGCCAACTCGGTGATGTCTTCCGAGATGCCTTTGAGCACAAAGGCGCCGCTAGGGCTCATATCCGGGCGCACGGTAACCCGCATCGTGATCCAGCACCGACCGTGCGCACGGATGCGGTGCTCAACACGCACCGCCAGACCGGTCTGCACGGCCTCTGCCATGACGTTACGAATGGAATCACGGTCCTGGGGGTGGATCAGTTCGTAAAAGCGATCAGGGGTCCAGACAATGTCCGGATCGAACCCGACAAGCTCGACCAGCTCATCTGACCACCAGATCGTCTCCGAGACTGAGTCATACTCCCAGATGCCGATACCTGCAGCAGCGCCCAGGGCTTTTCGGGTTCGCCGGGCCTCTGCGACCTCTTCTCGGACCATGTGCTCGGCATGGGCATCGCGCATGGTCACCACGTGGCTGCCATCGGCCATGATCTGCCGCCGCGTGGCGAACCAGCGCCAGTCGCCGTCCAGCGCGCGTACCCGAATTTCGCTGTCCGAATAGTCGCCTGGACGGCCCTGCCGGGCCCGCTCACGCACCGCGACGACGTCGTCCGGATGGTAGAAATCAAGGCAGGAGCGACCAATCAGCTCGGCTTCCGCGATGCCGGTCAGTAGGCACCATGCGCGATTCACAAGTCGGAAACGCCCATCCGAACCGGCCACATGCATCAGGTCATGGCTATTGTCGAACAGCCATTTCGTCATCTCGGACTTGTCGGCGGCGCGCTTGACGCTCTTTCGAACCATGTCGCTTCCCAGGATCAGGAACGACAATGCACCCTGGCAAGTAAATTTAGAGTTGCATTTTTCATGCGTGCATCAAAAGGCGCTTTCGCCGGTGATTGCGCGTCCCAGGATCAGGGCATGAACGTCGTGGGCACCTTCGTAGGTATTCACGGTCTCCAGGTTCGCGGCGTGACGCATCACGTGATACTCGCCGGAAATGCCATTGCCGCCGTGCATGTCGCGTGAAACCCGGGCGATATCCAGCGCCTTGCCGCAGTTGTTGCGCTTCAGCATCGAGATCGCCTCCGGCACCCAGGCGCCCTCATCGATCAGCCGACCCAGCGCCAGAGCGCCCTCGAAGCCCAGCGCGATCTCGGTGGACATGTCGGCCAGTTTCTTCTGGACCAGCTGGCGCGAGGCCAGGGTGCGCCCGAACAGGCTGCGGCTCGACACATAGTCGCGGCTGGCGTGCATGCAGAACTCTGCCGCGCCCATGGCGCCCCAGGCAATCCCGTAGCGCGCCTTGTTCAGGCACGAGAACGGTCCTCGCAGCCCCTCGACGTTCGGCAGCATGGCGTCATCCGACACGAACACATCCGTCAGCGAAATCTCGCCGGTCACCGACGCCCGCAGCGACAGCTTGCCCAGGATTTTGGGCGTCTCGAATCCCTTGATCCCCCGGTCCACCAGGAAGCCCCGGATCTTGCCGTCCAGTTTGGCCCAGACCAGGGCCACGTCCGACACCGGCGAATTAGTGATCCACATCTTCGCCCCGTTCAGGATGAACCCGCCGGGAACCTTCTTGGCCACTGTGCGCATCGACGCGGGGTCGGACCCGCCGTCTGGTTCGGTCAGGCCGAAGCAGCCGATGATCCGGCCCGCCGCCATGCCGGGTAGATATTTGCGCCGCTGTTCCTCCGAGCCGAAGGCGAAGATCGGGTACATCACCAGCGAGGACTGCACGCTCATCGCCGAGCGGTAACCGCTGTCGATAGCCTCGATCTCGCGGGCGATCAGCCCATAGGCCACGTGGTTCACGCCTGCGCAGCCGTACTCCTCCGGCAGCGTGGGACCGAGGAACCCAAGCTCACCCATCTCGGTCATGATCTCGCGGTCGAACCGCTCCTCGGCATAGGCCGAAACGACCCGAGGCAGCAGCTTCTCCCGGGCGTAGCTGCGTGCCGCGTCCCACACCATCCGCTCGTCCTCGGACAGGCGGGACGACAGGTCGAGGGGGTCATCCCAGCGATAGGTCTTGGTCGGCGCGCTGGAATCGGCTGGCATCGGTGGCTCCTGTTCGGTCAGTCCTGGCGGGATACCGGGTTTTCAGGTTCCCGTGTAGGCACCTTTGCGCTTGTCGACGAAGGCTGCCCGCGATTCCTTGGCGTCGTTCCGGGCGCGACCGACGAAGTCGAGGCCAAGGGTCTCGAACCGGAGTGCGTCCTCAAGACCGCAATCGACGTTGTGCTGCAGCACCCGTTTGGACATGCGTAGCGCCAGCGGCGGCCATTGCGTCATTTCGCCGGCATAGGCCACAGCGGCGTCCAGCAGTTCGGCCGCGGGCGCGATGCGGTTC
Organism: Phenylobacterium deserti; assembly: GCA_945883235.1. GTDB lineage: Bacteria > Pseudomonadota > Alphaproteobacteria > Caulobacterales > Caulobacteraceae > Phenylobacterium > Phenylobacterium deserti_A. The sequence continues at coordinate 97,375 of CAMCXF010000006.1, forward strand.
AGCAGGCCCAGACGCAGCCCTTCGTCAGCACCGACAGCCCGACTGGTGAAGATCATGTCGGCGGCTGCGGCATAGCCCACCACGCGCGGCAGGAAGAAGCTCAGGCCCGAATCCGGGGACAGTGATCGCTCGATAAACACACTCTTGAACCGCGCGTGTTCCGACCCGATCCGCACATCACAAGCCAGCGCCGTCGACAGGCCTGCGCCCGCCGCCACGCCGTTGATGGCCCCGATCACCGGCTTGTCGAAGGTGGCCCACATCGTCGCCCAGCGGCCGACCCAGCCCATCTCATCCAGCTTGTCGTTCTGGGTCGGGCGCGCCTGACCACCCTCGGCCATCACCGCTGCGCCCGCCGCCAGATCCGCGCCGGCGCAAAAGCCGCGACCCGCGCCGGTGAGCACAACGGCCCTGACATCATCGTCAGCGCGCAAGTCTGCCAGGACATCAGAGACCTCGGCGCGCATTGCTGCCGACAGCGCGTTCAACCGGTCGGGGTTGCTGAGCGTGAGAACGGCGACATGGCCGCGCCGTTCGAGTGTGATGAACTCAAGGTCGGCCATTGTCTTCGTTCCCTCCACTTATCGTTGGAGAGAACAGTCGCGCCGTTAGCGGCCCAATGGAAGCCCTAGAAACTGACGTCCAGCGAGACCCGTGCCGCCCGAGGAGACCCCGGCAAGATATTGTTGTCGCCGTGGCTGGTGGCTGCGTAGAGCTTGTCGAACAGGTTCTCGACGTTGATCTGGGCCCTGAGATGATCGTTCAGCCGCACAAAAATCGCTGTATCGATGCGGGTGAAACCAGGCAGCGTGACCGCGTTTGAGATCGAGGCGAAGCGCTTCGTCTGGTGGATCACGCCCAGGCCGGCGGAGACCCGCGAAGTGACCTCATACTTGTTCCACAGGGAGAACGTATGATCCGGGACCAACGGGACCTTGCGGCCGGCAGGCGCAGCGGCCGTGGTGCGGACAATCTCCGCGCCCTGCCAGGCGTAGCCGGCGGCGACTTCCCATTTAGGGGTCAGCCGACCCGAGAGACCGGCCTCGAACCCCTTGGACCGCTGGGCACCGGTCAGCACGACCTGGCCCGGGCGCAATGGGTCGGGCGATGTCGAGTTTTCCCGGTCCAGCCGATAGAGCGCCAGTGTCAGCAACAGTCGCGGATTGATCTCCCACTTCGCACCCACCTCAAGATTCTCGAATTCCTCGGGCTTCAGGGTTTCCGAACTGGCGGTCAGTGACGAGAACTGATCCCCCGACGCCGGGAGGTACGAGACGCTGTAGCTCGCATATAGCGACACGGGCGCGACCGGCTTGAACACCAGGCCGAGGCGCGGCGACCACAGCTCATCGCGCCGGGAAAAGTCGCGGCGGCCGACCGCCGCGGCGCGGCGATCCTGGAAGTCCAGGTCAAAGCTGTCGAACCGCAGGCCTGCCAGCAGTTGAAGCTGATTTGTGATGTCGATCTGATCTTGCAGATAGGCAGCAGCGACCTTGACCTCGACCGCGTTGTTGGCGTCCGCACCGGTGTTGGTGAAGAAGATCGGCAGACCGCGCCGGGTCGGATCAGCGAACGGGTTCCCCACCAGCGTCGTCGGACCTGTGGCGGCGTTGAAGTGCCCGGTCACGCGCAGGTTCGACGTCTTCTGGCGGCCGAATTCAGCCCCGGCAAGAAACGTGTGGTTCATGCCGCCCCAGTTGGTCTTCCAGACAACATCCGTCTGGTTGAACAGGTTTTCGCGCGGTGAAATGTTGCGATAGGCCTGGAGCGGATAGGTGGCGGGAGCCCCGGTCGTCCCGGGCACGGCAGCTCCGCCGGGGAAGATATTGTCGTAGGACTTGTCATAGTCGCCAAGCACGGTGCGATTGCGCAGGACCAGCGTTTCAGAGACAGAATACTCGACTGACAGGTTCACAAGATCGACGTTGGTGGTGGCGTAGCTGCGCTCGGGGTCGCCGAAGAACGCGCCACGACGGACAGGTGCCGGGCGGCCATTGAACGAGGGTGCGCCGCGATCGGTGGTGCGATCATCCTCAAAGTGTTCGTAGGACAGCGACAGCGTCAGGCCGTCATCGTTGCGCCAGGCAACCGAGGGATTCAGGCCCCAGCGCTCGATATTGACGAAATCCCGGAAGCTATCCGAGCGCTGGTAGACACCGGCAACCCGGCCAGCCAGCCCGCCATCCAACGGCTGACCAACGTCGAAACTGTAGCGTTGATGCGCGTAGGAACCGAGTTCGACGGTCGCCGAGCGCTCCCGAGACCAATCGGCTCTTTTCGTCACGCGATTGATGACGCCTCCACCGCCGCCACGGCCAAAAATCATGGCGTTGGGGCCTTTGAGCACCTCGATCCGCTCGGCATTGTAGAGGTCACGCAGATACTGAACGTCGTCACGGACGCCATCGACGAAGAAGTCGGCGGTCGTTGCATTACCGCGGATCGTCGGCGCATCACGGTGGCCCTCGCCCTGTCCCATGCCAACGCCCGGCACGTAGCGGACGACATCGCCCATGCTCTGCATCGACTGGTCGCGGATCAGCTCATCGGTGATGACCGTAATGGCCTGGGGCACGTCACGTAGCGGTGTGTCGGTGCGGGTGGCAGTTGAGGTTCGGGTTGCGCTGTAGTCCACATCGCGCGGCGCCGTGACCACCACGGCCGAAACTGTGCCCGCATCGGCATCCTCTTCGGCGCGCACCGGCAGAGTTCCAACAAGCAGGATAATGGGAGCCAGGGCGATGAGGGTTGGTGCGCGACGCGTGAACATGGGAAGTCCGAAACCGATGCGACTAAGACTGAGAAGCGTTCTTAAGTCGTCGTCCTAAAGGGCGCAATGAGAATCATTCTCAACTAGTCGATCAAAGCGTCCTGCCGACGCGCCCGCCGTCGCAACCAGACGATCGAGCCGGTGACGCTGAGCACCGCTGGAGCGATGCCGCCCAGGAAGATGATCGTCTGCCAGACAGGCCCCATGCCGCCACCGTCGTGGATCTTGCGCATGAGCGGCGAGATGTCGTCCTCGGGCACGGGATTACCGCCTTGCCCCACACGCTCCGCCTTAACCTGCCCCGTTGCATCGACGACCTGAACGGTCTCCGGCCGCTCAGCGCCGGGCGCTTTTAGGCCCACGCGCCAGACCGGCTCCTTGCCCTGGATCGGCACACTCACCTCGGCGACCGAACCCGGCGCGCTGGCCTGCGCGGCGGCGATAGCCTGGGTGATCGTCAACTGCGGCATGATCGGTGGGGCGAACCGGCTGGCGTCGCGCGGCGGTTGCGCTGGCAGGCCGAACACCTCCCGGCTGGTCTGGGGGAACGAGATATAGACGCCAGTCAGTGACAGCACCGCCAGCGGAACACAGATCCAGAACCCCACCAGGTGGTGCAGGTTGAACAGGATCGACGCCCCCCGCCGCCAGCGTAACCCTTTGAGGAACCCACCGTTGCGCGGCCACCAGAGCCAAAGGCCCGTGGCGCTGGAGACAAACATCGCCCAGCCCAGCCAGCCGACAACCTTGCGACCGACCTCCGGGATCAGCAGCGAGCCGTGCACCCGGTGCATCACCATGCTGAAACCCTTGGCCACCTCGGCAGTGTCGAGCACCCGGGCCGTCGGTGGATCGATCCAGACGTTCAGGCTGCGAGGACGCCCGCCAGGGCCTGGAGGGCCAGTCATCCTGCCAACAGCCACCACCGGATCACCGGACTTCTGCGGAAAACGAACCTGGGTCAACTGCGCCCGGTCGCCTAACGCAGCCTGGGCGACATCCGCGTAGGCCTCGACCGGCATTGAAACCATACCCCCCGTGACCACGTATCTTTGGGCATAGAGGGCGCGATCAAGCTGATCGTGCCACACCAGGACGGAGCCCGTGACACTCAACGGAACCAGCGCGACCAGCAGGCCGACGCCGATCCACAGATGCACGTCCAGCCAGACGCGGCGCAGTTTCGCGGGCAGGGTCATGGATCAGCTCTCCCGGCGCAATTCGGCCGCCACCGCAACCGCTAATGCGAATAACTCGCAAAAACAAGTCGCCATACGTATGCAACCGTCACCGTGGCATTTCGTTGAGTCTTCGGTAACCAACGCGGCGCAGGCTCCCACAAACGCCATGACGATCCTAAGACCCTTCCTGTTGCTGGCGAGTGTCGCCTTCGTGACCGGCTTCGCGGGCTATCTGGCCGTGGCCCGGGTCACGCCCCTGACGCCGCCGCCTTATGTTGAGGCTGCGAGCCCGCCCGCGAGCTGGATCCCGGCCAGCCAGACTGTGGACGAGGATGCCGGCCAGCGTACCTGAAGCGCGCCGAAATCCCTGGACTTTTCCCTCGCGGCTGAGGCTTTCTCCCGACCGTTGAACATCAGGAACGGACTCCATCCTCGGCGACGCCAGGATGGTCGGAGGATGAATGTACGATCTGTTGAAAGGCCTCCGGGTGGTCGAAGGCTCGGCCTTTGTCGCCGCCCCGACCTGCGGTCTCTATCTGGCCCAGATGGGCGCCGAAGTGATCCGCTTCGACAACATCGGCGGCGGCCCCGACTTCCGCCGCTGGCCTTTGGCGGACAACGGATTCAGCCTCTATTGGGAAGGTCTGAACAAGGGCAAGAAATCGGTGGCCCTTGACCTCTCAGGCCCCGCAGGTCGCGAGATCGCGCAGCGCCTGGCCGCCTCGCCCGGCGACGATGCCGGCCTGTTCGTGACCAACTTTCCGGTCGATGGGTTTCTGTCCTACGAGAAGCTGAGCGCACTGCGCGCCGACCTGATCTGCGTCCGGGTCATGGGCTGGGCAGATGGATCCCAGGGGATGGACTACACGATCAATTCAGCGCTGGGCCTGCCGCTGATGACCGGCCCCGCCGACGACGACCGGCCGGTCAATCATGTGCTGGCGGCATGGGACCTCCTGACCGGCGCCTACTGCGCCTTCGGCCTGGTGTCGGCTCTGCTGGCGCGGCATCGTGGCCAGGGGGGCCGTGAGATCCGTGCGCCGCTGTCCGACATCGGCGCTGCCTCCATGGCCAACATGGGCTTCACCGCCGAGGCGATGCTGACCGGCCACCAGCGCCCGCGCATGGGCAATGACGTGTTCGGTGCCTTTGGCCGCGATTTCACCACCCGTGACGGCCAGAAGCTGATGCTGCTGGCGATCACCCCCAAGCAGTGGAGCAAGGCCGTCGAAGCGCTGGGAATTGGGACCGAAGTCGCCGCCGTCGAGACCGCCCTCGGCGTCTCGTTCGCCATCGACGAGGGGCTGCGCTTCACCCACCGCGCCCACCTCTACCCACTGTTTGAGCGTGCGTTTGCCGCAAAGGATGCTGCGACCCTCACCCCGGCCTTCGACGCCGGCGGTGTCACCTGGGGCAGCTACCAGACCCTGGAGGCCGCGCTCGACGACACCCGGCTCTACAAGAACAACCCGCTGTTCGAGGCCGTGAAACACCCCAGTGGCCTGACCTACCCCGCACCAGGCGCGATGGGCACCATCCCCCAGGACACCCGCGGCCCGGTGTTGCCCGCGCCAAGACTGGGGCAACACACCGACGAGGTGCTGGCCGAGGTCCTGGGCATGAGCAGCGGCGAGATCGGCAAGCTTCACGACGCAGGCGTAGTGGCGGGAGCAAGCTAACCTTCTCGGGTTTTGACCGCAGACGGTCCCTGCATCAGACCAACGCCTGTAGTGATCAGCCAGACGGTCAGCATCAAAAACCCGGCGGTTGTGGCCAAGGAGAACACCGCACCCGATTGACCCAGCGCCAGAGCCAGGCCTTCGAAGCAGCCTGCAAGGACCAGCGCCGCCGTAAGCCCGCCCGCCGCAGCTGTGATCCCGGACCGTTCCTGGCGCTGCATCATCGCCACCTGCAACACGAACAGGCTGGTCAGCAGCTGGCCCAGATGTTCGCCGATCGCCACGCCGCCCCAGGCATTCAGCAGCGCGAAAGCCTGCTCGGAAGCCATTCGGGTCGTGGGCTCGGCATGATCGCGGGCCAGCTCCGGGACGACGAACACCCAGCGCGACAGGCCGATGGCCTGGGCCAGACCCGCCAGCGCCCCGCTCAATGCCGCCCCCACCGCCAGCGCCGGTCGCACGCTCAACCGCTCCGGCGTAACTGCCAGCGCCACCGCCAGCGGGACCATTGCCAGCGCCGCCAGCATGAACCCCTCCCACACCAGCACCAGCCAGGCCCCCCCGGCGAGAAACAGCTCCAGCGCCTCGCCGGGCGGGCGACGCAATACGCCCGGATAGTCATAGATCACCGCCAGCGCCGCGTAGGGCAGATTGAACCCTACCGCCAGGCTGATCGCCGCAATCCCCGTCAGCCGCCGACCATCCATGTCATGTCTCCACTTGGAGACATGATCGTTAGTCACCGATAGGTGACAAGTCAATCAGAAATGTCACCGGCTCGTGACAAAGCGCTGGACGGCGGGGGTGATCCCGGCCAATCAGAGGCCAGGAGCCGCCTCAATGACCGCACCGACTGCCCAGCCCGCCCGCGACCGACCCCGCACCGAGGCGCTGATCCGCGCCGCCGCCCGCGATGTGCTGGCCGAGACCGGGTTCCAGGGGTTCGGCGTCAACGCCGTGGCTCGCCGAGCAGGTTGCGACAAGCAGCTGATCTACCGCTACTTCGGCGGGCTTGAGGGTCTGGTCGACGCCATCGGCGCAGACCTCGCCACCTGGCTCGAGGACAGTCTGGCTGCAGCCCCGACACCCGCGCCTGCCTCCTACGCCCAGCTGTCCGAACGTCTGATCCTGGGCTTCCTCGATGCGTTTCGCGCCAATCGTCTGGTCCAGCAGATCGCGCTTTGGGAACTGGCGCTGTCCGCCGCCGCCACGGGCGCTTTTGCCGGTCTCAACCTTAGCACAGACGCCGACTGGACGCGGGTCAGGGAAACGGCGACGGCAGTTATCCGTGGGGCGTACCGCGAATAGTTGACTGGATAGCTTCGATGTCCTGTTCGATGCCTCATCCGATTCAGGCAGGAGACTAGGCTGCGACCTCTTCCAGTCCGGCGTCGTCGTTCCTCAGTAACCCGTCCAGCCCCTGCTCGCGCACCTTGCGGTAAAGGGTGGAACGGCCGATGCCCAGGCGGCGGGCGACCTCGCTCATGTGGCCGGCGTAGACCTCGATGGCCAGCTGGATCAGGTCGCGCTCGATGTCTTCCAGTGTGCGCAGGTGTCCGCGTCCGTCAAGGATCCGCACCGGCGAGTCCTGCGGCGGCGCACCAGTGTCTGCCCCCGATGATGGTGCCGCAAAGCTGGTGGCCTGGGCTTCCGGCGGCGGCGCGGCAACACCGGAGATCGCCGGGAAGTCGTGCGGCTGCAGATAGGGGGCGTCGGCCAGCACGATAGCGCGATAAACCGCGTTCTCCAGCTGGCGCACATTGCCGGGCCACTCGAACGCCGTGAGATAGGCCAGGGTCTCGGCGCTGGCGCCTACTACGGACTTGCCCTCTTCAACGTTGAAGCGGCGAACGAAGCAGTCGACGAGGGCCGGCACGTCTTCGCGACGCTCACGCAGGCTGGGGGCCTCGATGGGGAATACGTTCAGGCGGTAGTAGAGATCCTCGCGGAACCGGCCCTCTTTGACGGCCAGGCTGAGGTCGCGGTTGGTGGCCGAGACGATGCGCACATCGACCTTGATGGAACGCTTGGAGCCCACGGCGTCGATCTCGCTTTCCTGCAGGGCGCGCAGCAGCTTGACCTGGATGTCGAGGGGCAGTTCGCCCACCTCGTCGAGGAACAGGGTGCCGCCGTTGGCTTCCTGGAACTTGCCGAGGTGCTTGTCGGTGGCACCGGTGAAGCTCCCCTTCTCGTGGCCGAACAGGATGCTCTCGACCAGATTGGCCGGGATCGCGCCGCAGTTTACCGCCACAAAGGGCTTGCCGGCGCGCTCGGACGAGCCGTGGACGGCGCGCGCGATCACTTCCTTGCCGACGCCGCTCTCGCCGGTGATCAGGATCGGGATCGAGGACCTTGCCGCCCGTTCGCCCAGCCGCTTGACCATAGTCATGGCCGGGGAGGAACCGATCAGGTCGTTGAAGCTGGTACGGCCGGTAGCGTGCTTCTTCAGCCGGTCCACCTCGCCCTTCAACGCGCCCATGGAGAGCGCGTTGCGGATCGAGATGGTGATGCGCTCGGGACTGGCCGGCTTGACGAAGAAGTCGCAGGCGCCGGCCTGCATGGCCTTGACCACGGTATCGATACCGCCGGTCGCGGTCAGCACGATCACTGGCTGGTGGAAACCGCGGGCCCGCATTTCGATCAGCGAATCCTGTCCGGAAATGCCGGGCATCACCAGGTCCAGCAGCACCACGTCGACCGTGGCACCCGACGTCAGGTGTTGCATCGCCTCATCGCCGCTCTGGGCGTGGGCGACCGCGAAACCGTCGCGTTCAAGCACCGCCTGGATCAGGCGGCGCTGCGTCGGGTCGTCATCGACGACAAGGACCGTTTTGGTCATATGAAAACACCCACCGGACTGGACGCTCGCTCTTCTGGCGAGGCCTTGTTCTTGTCCCTGATTGATACAGGACGGTGGTAAAGGCGGAGTTTCCTAGAGTTGAGTCAGGCCTTAACCGGCGTGGTTTCCTAAGTGTTACTCTTCGGGTCGGGAATAGTGACCATGGGCAGGAAAATCTGCACCAGTGGACCTATCGTGAATGCATAAAGCAGGGTTCCGACACCCACCGTACCGCCCAGAAGCCAGCCAAACCCCAGCACCGTCAGCTCGATGCCGGTCCGCACCAGTCTTAGTGACCATCCTGTCCGCCGCGCAAGCCCGGTCATCAGTCCGTCGCGCGGTCCCGGCCCCAGACCTGCGCCGATGTAGAGCGCGCCGGCGATCCCGTTGGCGACAACACTGAACAACAAGGCGGCCACCGGTAGCGCCAGACCCTCAATCGCGGGCAACACCGACAGGGTGAGATCCATCGCTGTTCCGATCAGGATCACATTGGCCACCGTGCCGATGCCCGGCCGCTGCTTCAGCGGAATCCACAACAAAAGTACGGCCAGACCCACCAGATTGACGACCTTGCCGATCGACAGATCGGCCTGGGTCGCCAGACCCTGATGGAACACGTCCCACGGATCCAGCCCCAGCGCCGCGCGCAGCATAAGCGCCATGGAGGCCCCGTAGAGCAGCAGGCCGATGAACAGCTGAAGGAGGCGGCGCGGCATCATGCCAATCCAGATGCCTTCAACTGGACCTTGAAAACAGAGCCAGTTATGCGACCGTGGCCCCATGAGCCCGAGAAGACTAGGTCCCGCCTCCCTGATCCGACTGCTCGGTGCCTGGCGCGGCGAGCGGGCGGGCCCCGCCTATCGCCAGCTGGCCGAGGCGTTGCGCCTGCTGATCCTGGACGGCCGCCTGCCTCTGGACGTGGTTCTGCCCGGCGAGCGCGAGCTGGCGCACATCCTGGAGATCAGCCGCACCACTGTCACCGCCGCCTTCGCCCAACTTCGGGACGAGGGGTTCCTTGATCGGCGTCAGGGTGCCGGCGCCCGGACCCGCCTGCCCGCCGGCCCCGGCGAGCGCGGCGCGACCATCCTGGTCAGCAGCCCGGCCGCTGAAGGCGTGCTGGACATGACCTCGGCCGCGCCACCGGCCAGTGAGCTGATCCACCAGGCCTATGCAGCCGCCTTGAGCCTGCTACCGGCCTTCCTGCCCCAGCACGGCTATGCCACACTGGGCCTCCAGGAATTCCGCCAGGCCGTGGCCGATCGCTACACCCGTCGCGGCCTGCCCACGACCGCCGACCAGATCATGATCACGAACGGCGCCCAGCATGGATTGGCGCTGATGCTGCGGCTGCTGGCCGGGCCAGGCGACCGTGTGGTGATCGACCACCCGACCTACCCCCACGCAATCGACGCCATCGAGCGCGCCTTCTGTCGGCCGGTCCCTGTCGGGCTGCACGCCGAGGGCTGGGACCTGGAGGGCGTGGGCGCTGCGTTCCGCCAGAGTGGAGCGCGCGTCGCCTATCTGATCTCGGACTTCCAGAACCCCACAGGCCACTGGATGACCCCGGAGGCTCGCGCCGCCCTCAGCCACGCGGCGGCCCGCGCTGGCACCACCCTGATCCTCGACGAGACCATGACCGATCTCTGGCTCGACGCGCCGGTCTATCCCTACGCCTTTGCGGAGCCTGCGGAAGGACTGGTGCGCCTCGGGTCCATGGGCAAGAGCTTCTGGGGCGGTCTGCGGCTGGGCTGGATTCGTGCCGACGCGCCCGTCATTCAGGCACTGGCACCCCGGCGGGCGTCGATCGATCTGGGCTCGCCGTTGCTGGAACAACTGGCGGGCTGCCAACTTCTGTCGGACGAGGCGGCACCGCTTGCGGCCCGGCGCGCGCTGCTACGGACCCGCCGCGACCATCTTCTGGCCCGGTTGCACACGCGGCTACCCGAGTGGAAGGTGCGCCGTCCCGAAGGTGGCCTGTCGCTCTGGGCCGAATTGCCCAGTCCCGTGTCCAGTGCCTTGGCCGCGACGTCGGAGCGGTTCGGCGTCCGAATCGCCGCCGGTCCAAGGTTTGGCGTCGATGGTGCCTTCGAACGCTTCATCCGCCTGCCCTACACGCTGAGCCCGGAAGACCTCTCCACCGCCGTGGATCGGCTGGCGTCGGCCTACGAGGGCCTGAGAGCCGGCGCCACCCCGGCCCGGACATCGATGGGTGCAGTCGTCTAGCCGCGCATTTCCCTGGCGGCAGGCTTGCGGACGCGCTTGGTCGCGCCATACTGGAGCCGGATCGGCGCAGTACGAAACGCCGGCCTTGGGAGGCGACATGAACATCATCCGCACAGGACTGGCGCTTGCGCTGGCCGTTACCGTCGCAGCCTGCCAAAAACCCGAGGCCGGAAACGTCGACGGCAAGCGCATCGAGGCCGCCGCCGGCAACAGCGAGTGGCTCTCCTACGGCAAGGACTACAACGAGCAGCGCTACAGTCCGCTGGACAAGATCAACGCCAGCACGGTCAAGGACCTGGGGCTGGCCTGGTTTGCCGACTTCGACACCGACCGGGGCCAGGAAGCCACGCCGCTGATGGTGGATGGCGTGCTCTACACCACCACCGCCTGGTCCAAGGTGTTCGCCTTCGACGCCAGAACCGGCAAACAGCTCTGGACCTGGGATCCCAAGGTCGACCGCGCCAAGGGCTTCGACGCCTGCTGTGACGTGGTCAACCGGGGCGTCGCGATCTGGAAAGGCAGGGTATATGTCGGCACGCTGGATGGTCGCCTGGTGGCCTTGAACGCCAACGACGGCACCGTCGCCTGGACCGTCCAGACCACCGACAATTCCAAGCCCTACACCATCACCGGCGCACCACGCGTGGTGAAGGACAAGGTGCTGATCGGCAATGGCGGCGCCGAATATGGCGTGCGCGGCTATATCACGGCCTATGACGCGGCCACCGGGAAGCAAGCCTGGCGCTTCTATACCGTACCCAACCCCACCGGCGCGCCCGATGGCGCGGCCTCGGACAAGGTGATGGCCGAGAAGGCCAACGCCACCTGGTCGGACGGAGCTTGGAAGCAAAGCGGCGGCGGCGGCACGGCGTGGGACGCCATGGCCTATGATCCGGCGCTCGACATCATGTATTTCGGAATCGGCAACGGGAACCCCTGGAACCACATGAAGCGCTCGGGCGGGAAGGGCGACAACCTGTTCCTGTCCTCGATCCTGGCGCTGAAGCCCGACACCGGCGAATACGTCTGGCACTATCAGACCACGCCTGGCGAAAGCTGGGACTACACCGCCACCCAGCACATCATGCTGGCCGACCTGAAGATCGCCGGCCAGGACCGCAAGGTGCTGATGCAGGCGCCGAAGAACGGCTTCTTCTATGTCATCGACCGCGCCAACGGTCAGCTGATCTCGGCCGAGCCGTTCGCGCCGATCACCTGGGCCACGAAGGTCGACCTGAAAACCGGTCGACCGGTCGAAGTCGCCGGCGCGCGCTATGAAAGCAAAGCCGCCTTGATCGAGCCGGGGCCCCTCGGCTCGCACAACTGGCATCCGATGGCGTTCAATCCGAAAGCCGGACTGGTCTACATCCCGGCCCAGGTCGCCGCCAGCGTCTATGGCGACCAGAAGTCCTACACTCACCGGCAGGGCGCCGTGAATCTGGGCCTCGACGTGCTGCTTATGGGGCTCCCCAGCGACAAGGCCCAGATGGCCGCGATCAAGGCCACCACCTCAGGCAAGCTGGTCGCTTGGGATCCCGTGGCACAGAAGGCCCGCTGGACGGTCGATCACCCCCATTTCTGGAACGCCGGAATCCTGTCGACCGGCGGCGGTCTGGTTTTCCAGGGCGCTGCCGCGGGCGGGTTCACCGCCTATGACGCGGCGACCGGCGCCAAGCTCTGGAACTACAAGACCCAGAACGGCGTGGTTGCGCCCGCGTCCACCTACGAGCTCGACGGCGAGCAGTATGTGGCCCTGATGGTTGGCTATGGCGGCGCAGGGGCCACCTTCGCCAGCGCGCTGAACGGAGATCCGGTCCGGATGCCGGGCCGCCTGATGGTCTTCAAATTGGGCGGCAAGGTCGTCGCGCCCGAGTACCAGATCGCGCCGAAGCCCGCACTCGACCTGACCGGTGTAACCTCCAAAGGTGATCCGAAAGCCGGCTTTGCGACCTTCCAGGACAACTGCGTCGGCTGCCACGGCGGCAGCGCCGCCGGCGGCTATCTGGCCGACCTGAAGATTTCGCAGATGCTGCGCACCGAGGCCGACTTCAAGTCGGTGGTGATCGACGGAGCTCTGAAATCCAAGGGCATGGTCGGCTTCGCGAAGTACATGTCGCCACAGGACGCCGAGAACATCCGCGCTTACCTGTTGACCCTGGCGCGGGGGCGGCAGACCCAGGCGGCGGCAGGCACAAAGCCCGCCGCCTGAGCCGCGCCCTATAGCACTGCCCTGAATTGCTCGGCGATCCAGTCGGCCTGATCCTGGGTCAGGATCAGCGGTGGGGCAATGCGGATGGTGTGATCGTGGGTCTCCTTGGCCAGCAGGCCGCGCGCCTGCAGGGCCTCGCAGACGGGGCGCGCACCGCCAAGATCGGCGTGAAGTTCGATGGCGATCATCAGGCCACGACCGCGAACCTCGCGCACCTTCGATGACGCAATCCCGGCCAGATCAGCCCGCAAGCGGTCGCCCACCCGGGCCGCGTTTTCAATCATGCCTTCCTCGACCAGCACCTTCAGCGCCGCCCGTGCCACGGCGCAGGCCAGAGGGTTGCCGCCAAAGGTCGAGCCGTGCTCGCCGGGATGCAGCACATCCATGACCTGGCTGTTCGAAAGCACGGCGGACACGGGATAGAAGCCACCCGACAGGGCCTTGCCGATCAAAGTCAAATCGGCCTCGATGCCCTCGTGCTCTTCGGCCAGCAGCTTGCCGGTGCGACCCAGGCCGGTCTGGATCTCGTCGAGTATCAGGATGACGTTGTGGCGAGTGCACAGGTCCCGCGCCCGCTTCAGATAGCCGGCGGGCGGGATGATTACGCCCGCCTCGCCCTGGATGGGCTCCACCAGGAAGGCCACCGTGTTCGGTGTGATGGCCGATTCCAGCGCGTCGGCGTCGCCGAACGGCACGGTCCGGAAGCCCGCCGGAAACGGACCAAAACCGCCACGAGACTGCGGATCGGTGGAGAAGCCCACGATGGCCACGGTGCGGCCGTGGAAGTTCTCGGAGCAGACGATGATCTCGGCCTGGCCATCCAGCACGCCCTTGACCTCATAGCCCCACTTGCGGGCCACCTTCAGCGCTGTCTCCACCGCCTCGGCGCCGGAGTTCATCGGCAGCACCTTGTGGCTGCTGGTCAACGCGCAGAGCTCTTCATAGAAGGGCGCCAGCTGGTCGTTGCGGAACGCCCGCGAGGTCAACGTCAGCTTGCCGGCCTGTTCGGTCATGGCGGCCAGGATCTTCGGGTGGCAGTGCCCCTGGTTCACCGCTGAATAGGCCGAGAGGCAGTCGAGGTAACGGTTGCCGTCCACATCCCAGACATGAACGCCCTCGCCTCGGGTCAGCACCACGTCGAGGGGTTTGTAGTTCCTTGCGCCGAGGCGGCCTTCGGTCTCGACATAGCGGGCGGTAAGCGAGCGGTTCAGGCTGATATCGTTCATGGAGGTGACTCCCTATTCAGCGGCTTGGGGGGCGGGGGCGCTGACGCGGTCGAGGCGCAGCGTCATGCAGTAGGAGGCACCGCCGGACAGGATGAAGGGATCCAGGTCCACTTCGGTCAGGCTGTAGCCGTTGGCTTCAAGCCTGGTCCTGAGGCTGTTGGGCGCACGGGCCATGATCACCTGGCGACCCAGGTTGACGGCGTTGACGCAGAAGGCGGCGGCTTCCTCCGGGGTGGCTTCGATGCGTTGAGCCTCCGGAACCAGATCGCGGATCGTCGCCTGCGCCTCAGCCGTGAACGCCGCCGGATAGTACAGCAGCTTGCCGCCGGCCAATGGGCAGAAGCAGGTGTCCAGGTGATAGAAGCGGTCGCTCACCAGCTCCAGCGCCACAATCGGCCGGTCAAACGTGCGGCGGATCACGCGGATCGCACCCTGGCTGGACCGCGGGCCATAGCCGCACCAGAAGTGCCCGCGATCCGCGTCCCAGATCGCATCGCCCGCGCCCTCATGGAACAGGCCGTCGGGCAGGTCGACGATCTCGCGCACCAGACCGCGGGTCTTCAGGCTCTGGAAGGCGGCGCGGAACACCGCTTCCTCTCCCTGACGCTCGGGATGGCGGAACCGGGCCAGCAGCACCGTATCGTCCAGCACCACGGCGGCGTTGGCCGGAAACACCAGGTCCGGCAGACCGTTGACAGCGCCAAGCACCTCCACCCGCGCGCCGGCGTTTTCCAATGCCGACCGCAGGGTCTTCGACGCCCCGCGCGCCGCCGCCGCATCAGCGGGGGTCCAGCCCCTGGGGTCCATCCACGGATTGATCTTGTAACGAACGTCAAACGCCGAGGCGTCGGTCATCAGGAAGAAGGGCTGGCCGCTCATGCGCGAACTCCGACGGGTTTTCAGACCCCCAGAGTGGCTTGGAAGCGCGTTAGCGAAAAGCGCATATCGTGCTACAATTCGATTGAATTTATATCAGATCCATAGAAGATGATGACGTAATGCTGGATGACCTCGACCGCCGACTGATCGCCCTGCTGCGTGCGGATTCCCGCACCCCGGCGGCCACCCTGGCAAAGTCCCTGAAGGTGTCGCGGGGCACCGTCCAGAACCGCGTTGATCGCCTTCTGAATCGGGGGTTTATCCAGGGTTTCACCGTAAAGACCCGGCCAGACGTCGAGGCCCATCGGGTTAGCGCCATCATGTCGATCGCCATCGAGGGCGAACGCTCCGCCGCCGTGGTGGCCTCACTGAGAGGCTTTCCGGAGGTCGCCGCCGTCCACACCACCAACGGCCGCTGGGATCTGATCGCCGAGCTGGAGGTGGAAACCCTGGCGGCGTTCAGCGCCACTCTGGACAACGTGCGCCAGATCGCGGGAATTGCTGCGACCGAGACATCAATCCTGCTCGCGACCCAGAAGATGTGAGGCTAAACTCAAGCCATGAACGCACCTTTCAAAACCAATGACCTGCCGGAATGGCGGTTGGATGACCTCTACGCCAACCGCGAGGATCCCCGGATCGAGGCGGACCTCGCCGAGTCGGAACGGCTCAATCGGGAGCTGGCCAAATTAGAGGGCCAGATGCTGGCGACGCGCGCCAATCCGGCTGAGCTGGGTGACATCATCGATCAGGGCATCCAGCTTTACGAGGACGCCACCAACGCGATGTGGGGTGTCGGTGCCTTCGGCTCGCTGTCGGCCTCGACCCAACGCGACAATCCTGCCTGGTCAAAGTTCGAGAGCGACCTGCGCACCCGCAACTCGCAGATCGCCCAGATGAGCCTGTTCTTCACCCTGGAGATCAACCAGCTTGAGGACGCCGAACTGGAAGCCGCGCTCAAGGCGCACGCACCCGCACGGCGCTGGACGCCCTGGCTGCGCCGGGTCCGCGCGGGGCGACCCCATGAACTCAGCGCCGACCTGGAGCGGCTGTTGATCGACAAGGCGCCGGCCGTCGCCAACTGGGGACGACTGACCGACGACACCCTGGCAGGCTTGAGCGCGCGCGTTGACGGCGAGACCCTCACCCTGGCCGAAACCCTCAACCGCATGTCCGATCCGGACGCAAAGCGCCGCAAGGCCGCAGCACAGGCCTTGTCAAAGGCCCTGACCGAACGCGCGCCGACGCTGGCCCTGTCGCTCAATACGCTGGCCTTCGAAAAGCAGATCGAGGATCGCTGGCGCAAGTTCGCCTCACCCGCTGCGGGACGTCACCTGGCCAATGAGGTCGACGCCGTCGCCGTTGCCGCCCTCGAAGCCGCCGTGGTCGATGGGTACGAGCGCGTCAGCCATCGGTACTATCGCCTGAAGGCCAAGGTCATGGGCCGCAAGGTGCTGGATCACTGGGACCGCAACAGCCCGCTGGATGAGGCCCAGCCCCGGGTCTTCTCCTGGGACGAGGCGCGCTCCATCGTGCTGGAGAGTTTTACTGCGCTCGCACCCTCGTTCGCCACGACGGCCCAGGTGTTCTTCGACCAGCCGTGGATCGACGCGCGGCCACGGCCCGGCAAGCAGTCCGGCGCCTATGCCCATCCGGTCACGGCTACACGGCATCCCTATGTGTTCATGAACTACATGGGCGAACGCCGCGACGTGCTGACCCTGGCCCACGAGCTGGGCCACGCTGTGCACCAGACCCTGTGCCAGCCCATGGGCACCCTGCTGGCCGATACACCCCTCACGCTGGCCGAGACCGCCTCAATCTTCGGCGAGGGGCTAGTCTTCGAAAAGCTGCTGGCCGAGGCCACCCCCTCCGAGCGCCGCGGGCTTCTCGCAGGCAAAATCGAGGATGGGATCAACACCGTCGTCCGCCAGATCGCCTTCCACCGCTTCGAGACTCGCTTCCACGACGCCCGCAAGACCGGCGAACTGTCTGCCGAGGCCATCGGCGCGCTGTGGATGGAGACCATGACCGAGAGCCTTGGTCCAGCGATCCGGCTGGGCAAGGGCTATGAGCCCTTCTGGGCCTACATCAACCACTTCGTCCACGCGCCCTTCTATGTCTACGCCTATGCCTTCGGGGACCTGTTGGTACGCGGCCTGATGGAAAAGCGCCGCGAGGA
This sequence comes from Phenylobacterium deserti, assembly GCA_945883235.1. Taxonomy (GTDB): domain Bacteria; phylum Pseudomonadota; class Alphaproteobacteria; order Caulobacterales; family Caulobacteraceae; genus Phenylobacterium; species Phenylobacterium deserti_A. The sequence goes on from CAMCXF010000006.1 coordinate 114,566, forward strand.
TCCGGTGGCCTTCGTCCCGGCCTATGAAAAGCTGCTGGCCGCCGGGGGTACGGTCACCTACGTCGAGGCCCTGGCCGCATTCGGCCTCAACCCCCGCGAAAAAGCCTTCTGGGCGGCCGGCATGAAGCAGCTGGAGCGGCTGGTGGATGAGTTCGAGGCGCTGGTCTGAAGGCGGACACGCCTACCGCTCCAGAACCATATCCGCCGCCTTTTCCGCGATCATGATAGTGGGCGCGTTGGTGTTGCCAGAGACCAGGCGCGGCATCACCGAGGCGTCAACGACCCTGAGGCCCTCCACACCCCGCACCCGCAGCTGGGCGTCTACCACGGCCCTCGGCCCCTGGCCCATCTGGCAGGTTCCCACCGGGTGATAGATGGTTGACCCGGCCATGCGGGCATAGCCCAGCAGGGCCTCGTCGTCGGTGAAGTCCGGCCCGGGCAGCATTTCGTGATCGATGTAGCCGGCCAGCGCCGGCTGGCTGGCGATTCTGCGGCCCCATTTCAACCCGGCCACCGCCACCTCCTGGTCCAGCGGATCCGAGAGATAGTTGGGCGCGATGGCCGGATAGACCGTGGGATCGGCGGACTTGATCCGGATCGTTCCCCGGCTCTCGGGACGGACCTGGCAGGGAGCGATGGTCAGGCCAGGCGCGCTGTCCAGTTCCATCTTGCCCTCGGTCATCGCCTTCTCCAGATTCTGCGAGGCCGGCAGAATATGGAACTGGATGTCGGGGCCCGCCAGATCAGGCCGCGACTTGCAGAAGGCCGAGACGTGGGCCGCCGAGAGGGTCAACAGCCCCTTGCGCTGGAAGGCGTACTTCAGCACCTCGCCCAGAAAGCGCGGGCCCTTGGTAAGCTCGTTGACCGACACGGTTCCGGCCTTAAGCCGATAAGTGACCGCCATGACATAGTGGTCCTGCAGGTTCTCCCCCACGCCTGGCAGATCGGCGATGACGTCAATGCCATGCTCGCGCAGCAGGTCTCCGGGTCCGATGCCTGATAGTTGCAGCAGTTGCGGCGAATTGATCGCCCCTCCGGCGAGGATCACTTCGCGGCGGGCCTTGGCGGTCTTGCGGACCCCGTTCTGCAGGTACTCCACGCCCACCGCGCGCTTGCCCTCGAAGATTACCCGGGTGGTCAGGGCGCGCGTCTCCACCGTCAGATTGGCTCGGCCCATGGCGGGATGCAGATAGGCCACGGCGGCCGAGCAACGCTGCCCGTTCTTGACGGTGAGCTGGTAGTAGCTGACGCCCTCCTGGTCCTCGCCGTTGACGTCCGCGTTGCGAGGAATCCCGGCCTCGACACACGCCTCCACCACCGCGTCGGATACCTCGTGGCGGGTGGTGACGTCTGACACGTTCAGCGGGCCGCCGATCCCGTGATGCGCGCTGGCACCGCGTTCCTGGTGTTCGGAGCGCTTGAAGTAGGGTGCCACATCGTCCCAGCCCCAGCCCTCGCAGCCCAGTTGCCGCCAGCCGTCATAGTCGGCCTGCTGTCCCCGGATGTAGAGCAGACCGTTGATGGAAGACGACCCGCCCAGAACCTTGCCCCGCGGCCAGACATGCACCCGGTCGCCGGTGCCCGGATCCGGCTCGGTGGAATAGAGCCAGTTGACCTTGGGGTCCTTGAGCGTCTGGGCGTAGCCCACCGGCACATGGATCATCACATTCGACATGAACTGGCCCAGTTCCCGGGTCGGGCGGTCATCGCCGCCGGCCTCCAGCAGCAGCACCTTGTTGGCGGCGTCGGCGGACAGCCGGTTGGCCAGCACGCAGCCGGCCGAACCCGCGCCCACGATGATGAAGTCGGCCGTGACGGTGTCAGACATGGAGGCGGTCCCGGTTACTCTATGGCGCGAGACGTCGCTTTGTCTGTGCGTCGCGCGAAGGTAACCGAAAATAGAACGGTGACTTTGCGGAAGGCACCCTCAGATTCAGTCCAGACCGGTATTAGCGGGTCGGGACGGGCACGTCGCCGCGATAGTCGTAGAAGCCGCGACCTGACTTGCGTCCCAGCCAGCCGGCCTCGACGTACTTGGTCAGCAGCGGGCAGGGGCGGTACTTGCTGTCGGCCAGCCCTTCGTACAGTACGTTCATGATTGACAGCACCGTATCCAGCCCGATGAAATCGCCCAGCTCAAGAGGGCCCATGGGGTGGTTGGCACCCAGCTTCATCGCCGTGTCGATGGCGTCCACCGTGCCGACACCCTCATAGAGCGTATAGATTGCCTCATTGATCATCGGCACCAGCACGCGGTTGACGATGAAAGCGGGGAAGTCCTCGGCGTTGGAGGTGGTCTTGCCCAGCGATTTGGCGAAGCTTACCGCCGTTTCGTAGGTGGCGGGCCCCGTGGCGATACCGCGGATGATTTCCACCAGCTTCATCACCGGCACCGGGTTCATGAAGTGCAGGCCGATGAACCGGTCAGGCCGGTCCGTGACCGAGGCCAGGCGGGTGATCGAGATCGACGAGGTGTTGGACGCCAGTATGGTGTCGGCGCCCAGATGCGGCCCCAGGGCGCGGAAGATGGTCTTCTTGGTTTCTTCGTTTTCGGTGGCCGCCTCGATTGCCAGGTCCGTGCCGCCGATGGCCTGCAGTTCCGGTGCCGCCTTGATCCGCAGCATGGCGGCTTCCATGGCGGTGTGCTCGATCAGTCCCCGGCCAACCTGGCGGGTCATGTTCTTCTCGATCAGGCTGAGGCCCTGGGCGATCCTGTCGGGGCTGACGTCGTGCAGCAGGACATCATAGCCGGCCAGTGCAACGACATGGGCAATCCCGGAACCCATCTGGCCCGCGCCGATAATGCCGACCGTCTTGATGTCAACCATGCTGTCTTGGCCTCGATACGTCTGAACGCGTTTCGCCCGAACTTAGGGCGATCTTTCTAACACGCGATTAGCGCATTGCGGCAAGCGGTTTGCTGCGTCGCAGCAGATGAGGCGTTTCGCGGGGATTCCTGACAACACCTGCCACCCCTCCGTCGACCCTGAAAAAGGGCGACCCCAAAGGGGCCGCCCGGTTCCACGTTGTGCTGACCGCGGTCTAGACGCCAGCGGCAGCCAGTGCGCTCATCAGTTCCGGGACGGCACCCTTGTAGTCAGCCACCAGGCCAAAGTCGGCGACCTGGAAGATGGGTGCGTCGCCGTCCTTGTTGATCGCCACGATGATCTTGGAATCCTTCATGCCGGCCAGGTGCTGGATAGCGCCCGAGATGCCGATGGCGATGTAGAGTTCCGGGGCGACAACCTTGCCGGTCTGGCCCACCTGATAGTCGTTCGGCGCATAGCCCGCGTCGACAGCAGCACGCGAGGCACCGACTGCGGCGCCCAGCTTGTCAGCCAGGGGCTCGATGACCTTCTGGAACTCCTCGGCAGAGCCCATGGCGCGGCCGCCGGACACCACGATCTTGGCGGCACCCAGGTCGGGGCGAGCCGACTTGACGATCTTCTGGTCGAGGAAGTGCACCTTGGCCGGCGCGCCGGGGGCCGGGACGCTCTCGACCTTGGCCGAGCCGCCTTCAGCTGCCGCCGCAAAGGCGGTCGGGCGGACCGTCAGCACCTTCTTGGAATCGGCGGATTGCACCGTCTCCAGGGCATTTCCGGCGTAGATCGGGCGGACGAAAGTGTCGGCTGACACGACCTCGATCACTTCAGAAATCTGGGCAACGTCCAGCTTGGCCGCGACCCGCGGGCTGAAGTTCTTGCCCTGGGACGTCGCCGGGATCAGGACGGCGTCATAGCCGCCCATCAGGCCGACGATCAGGTCGCCCACGGCTTCGGCGATGCCTTGGCCCAGTTCCACGCTCTCCGCGGTCAGCACCTTGCGCACGCCGGAAATCTTGGCGGCGGCGGCGGCGATCGACGCGGTGCCTGTCCCTGCGACCAGGATGTCCACGTCGCCACCGATGGCGAGCGCCGCCGTCACGGTCTTGTGGGTGTTGTCCTTCAGCGTCGCATTGTCGTGGTCGGCGATAACGATAACGGCCATCTAGAACACTCCCGCAGTCTTGAGATGGGTGACAAGGTCACCGGCGGTTTCCACCTTGATGCCAGCTGTGCGCTTGGCCGGCTCGGTCACCTTGACGACCTTGAGGCGCGGGGCGGTGTCGACGCCGAGCGAGCCCAGCTCTTTCACGTCCAGCGGCTTCTTCTTGGCCTTCATGATGTTGGGCAGGGAGGCATAGCGCGGCTCGTTGAGGCGCAGATCCGCTGTCACCACCGCCGGAAGGTTGACTTCCAGGGTCTGCAGTCCGCCGTCGACCTCGCGGGTCACCTTGGCCTTGCCGCCTTCGACGGTGAGTTCCGAGGCGAACGTGGCCTGGGGCCAGTCCAGCAGGGTGGCCAACATCTGGCCGGTGGCATTGTTGTCGCCGTCGATAGCCTGCTTGCCCATGAGGACGAGGTCAGGGTTCTCTTCCGCGATAATCGCCTTCAGCACCTTGGAGATGGCGAGCGGCTCGAGGTCCAGATCGGTCTGGATCAGAATGGCGCGGTCGGCACCCATGGCCAGCGATGTCCGCAGGGTTTCCTGCGCCTGGATCGGGCCGATGGAGACGGAGACGACCTCGGTCGCCACGCCCTTCTCCTTGAGGCGCACGGCCTCCTCGACCGCGATCTCGCAGAAGGGGTTCATCGACATCTTGACGTTTGCGAGGTCGACACCCGTCTGATCGGCCTTCACGCGGGCCTTGACGTTATAATCGATCACCCGCTTGACCGGGACCAACACCTTCATGGGTTGCTAGCGCCTCATAACTGGTTTCGGAAAAAAAGAGCCGCTGGGGCAATAGCGGTTCCGTAGAGCTTTGCAAGCACAGGCGAAGGCATTTGCGTAACGTCAACACTCTAGCCAGACCCCCCTTTCCTTCCGTAAAAGCCGTCTATGAACCCGAACATCGAGCGCCTGAAGTTGATTTTCGTCGCCGCATTTGTGGTGCTGGTTCTGGGCGCGCTGGTCTGGCAGGTGGGCTGGATCCTGCCGCAGAAGAACTGCGAGAGTGCTCGAAAGTGGTGGGATGGCGAGCGGCGGGTCTGTGCCCAGCCTGTCCTGATCTCGGACATCACCGGCCGCACGATCGGGGACAAGTCGGCCGAGGCCGCTGCCAAGGCGGCAATCGGACGAACGCCTGCGCCGAAAGCGCCTTAACGCGTCGCGCCCGAGACCCAGAACACCTCGGCATCACCGCGACCGTTGGCCCAACGCGCCGCGACGAACAGGAAATCCGACAGCCGGTTCAGATATCTTAGCGCCGGCCCACTGACCGGCTCACCCGCCTCAACCAAACGTACGGCCTCACGCTCAGCGCGGCGACAGATGGTGCGGGCCAGATGTAGCGCCGCCGCTGCCGGCGAACCGCCCGGAAGCACAAAGGATTTCAACGCCGGCAGGGCGTCGTTGAGGGCGTCGATCTCGTCCTCCAGGCGAGCCACCTGGCTGTCCAGGATGCGCAGCCGCGATCCCGGCACCTCGTCGGCCGCCGCGGGGGTCGCCAAGTCGGCGCCCAGGTCGAACAGTTCATTCTGGATACGTGCCAGCATGGCGTCGAGTTCAGGATCGGTTGCCGTATGCAGCCGCGCGATGCCGAGACAGGCATTGGTCTCGTCCACGGCACCATAGGTCTCAACGCGCAGGTCGGACTTGCTGACTGTGGCACCGGTCGCCAGGCGCGTCGTTCCGGCGTCGCCCGTGCGGGTGTAGATTCGGTTGAGGGTTACCATTCAGCCCTGGCCCCGATACCAGGCCGCCGCGACCAGAATGGCGACGGCCACCGCCTGGGTCAGCACCCGCAAACGCATCAGCTTGTTGGAATAGGAGCGACCGAAGTCGCCACCTCGGAACAGCGTATACAAGCCGAACGCCAGCACCAGCCCAACAGCGGCCAGGGCGGCGTAAATGAGATAGTCAAAAACGTCCATGCACCCAGTTTAGGCCGACAGCCGGGGGCGACGCCACCGTAAAGCGCCGCGAAATCGCTAAGTTCAACCCATGTTTTGACGCTCAAATCGAGCGAACCCAGATATTTCTCATTTCTTTACATTTCCGGAGTTTTGCGGCGATTCAAGCGCACATCGAGACGTTTTGTCGCACATTTCGGGTGGGTTTCATCCCTGGACGCCCTTCAGCACCATCGACGTCACGCTCCAGATAGCGTACCTAATGCTGCAATCAAGAAATCTGAAACCGCCCGAGTTCGCAGAGCACACTTCAGCGGCGCGGCGTTATCTCTCCCATTCTCATTGTCCGGATACGCATTGTCCCGGCGAAGCCAAGAGACGTATGAAGCACATTACCCCCAGCTCACTTGCCGCTGAAACACCGCCCCGCGCGCCCACCCGCCGCGCCCTCGCCAAGCAAGCCACCCGACAAAAAGTCCTCACCGCCGCCCGCCATCTCTTCAGCGACCAAGGCTACGAGGGTGCCACCATCCGTGACATTGCGGCCGCTGCCGGCATGTCCACGGGCGCGGTGTTCGCCAATTTCACCGACAAGTCAGACCTGTTCCGCGAGATCATGAGCGACGACATGGCGGCTCTTGCTGCGGCCATGGAAGACGCCGGCCAGCGCGGCATTGGTGTCGAAGACGGCCTCCTGAAAATCTTCTCGGCCGGCTACAGTTTTTACCAGAGCCGCATGCAGCTTGCCCGGGCCGCGTTCAGCGTTTCATGGGATGCTGATGGAGGCCCGACACTCAGGGGCCTGCCGCACTCCAACGCCGTTCAGGAGGTGCTCGCCCAGCAACTGGCGACCGCTGTCGGCAAGGGCGAGCTTTCGCAAGAATGCGAGATCAAGCTTCGCAGCCAGATGTTGTTCGACACCTATCTGTCGAACTACGCGCACGCCATCTTCGATGGTTGGAGCCTGGATGCGCTGCAAAGCCGGGCGCGCGACCAGATCAGGATCCTGCTGGCCGGTGCACGTCGCGGGTAGCTATCAGTCCTGATTGAAACACGCAGTCAGTTCGCGCCTTCCAGCAAGCGTCGCGCGATCACCTGAGCCTGGATTTCGCCGGCACCCTCGAAGATGTTCAGGATGCGGGCGTCGGCCAGCACGCGGCTGATCGGTTGCTCGACCGCAAATCCGGTTCCGCCGTGAATCTGTACGGCGTTGTCGGCGGCGGCCCAGGCGACGCGGGCGGCGACCAGCTTGGCCATGCCCGCCTCCAGATCACAGCGTCGCCCTTCATCCTTGGCGCGGGCCGCGAACCAGGTCAGGCGGCGGCAACCCAGGATTTCGGCGGCCATCATGGCCAGCTTGTTGGCCACCCGGGGAAATTCCGAAATCGGCCCGCCGAACTGGCGGCGCTGCAGCGCATAGTCCAGCGCCAGATCCAGCGCGTTCTGCGCCACCCCGATGGCGCGCGCCGCCGTCTGGATACGAGCGCTTTCAAACGTGGCCATCAGCTGGGCGAAACCCTGCCCTTCCTGACCGCCCAGCAGATTGGCGTGCGCGACCTCGAAACCGTCGAAGGCGATCTCGTATTCCTTCATGCCGCGATAGCCGATCACCCCGATCTCACCGCCGCTCATGCCGGCCGCGGGGAAGGGATCATCGACCGTCCCACGTGGCTTCTCGGCCAGGAACATCGATAGACCCCGGTGGTCCTTGCTTTCGGGAACCGTGCGCACCAGCAAAGTCATCAAATCGGCGCGGGCGGCATGCGTGATCCAGGTCTTGGCACCGAACACCCGCCAGGTGTCACCCTCGCGCCCGGCCCGGGTGCGAAGCGACCCCAGATCCGACCCGGCTTCAGGCTCGGTAAACACCGCCGTGGGAATGACCCGGCCCGAGGTGATGCCGGGAAGCAGTCGTTGCTTCTGGTCATCCGTGCCGTGCGCCAGGATCAGCTCGGCGGCAATCTCGGAACGGGTTGCCAGCGACCCGGTGCCGATCCAGCCACGCGACAGGGCCTCGGACACCACACACATCGCGACCTTGCCCATGCCGGCACCGCCCCACGCCTCGGGCGCGGTCAAGCCAAACACGCCCAGATCGCCGAGCTCTTCCAGCAATGGCAGGGGGATCAATTCGTCCCTCATGTGCCAACCATGGGCATGCGGCGTTATCTTTTCGTCGGCAAAGGCATGAAACTGGTCGCGGACCGCCTCCAGGGTCTCATCCAGCCCGCTGGCCTCCAGCGACGGCCGGCCCCGGGCCGCATCCAGCAGCTCAACGATCCGCGATTTCACGGCCTGGGACGCCCCGCCCCTCAGGCGACCAATCACATGGCCCAGCCGGTCAGCCGGCGCAAAGACATCGGCAGGGCGGAACATCTCGCCCTGGTTCATCGGCAACCCGCCGGCCAGCTGGCTCAGATACTCGTGCGCCAGCAACTGCGCCGGCAAAGCCTCAGCTTCCCCGAAATCGTCCCCCAGCTCGCGTGCCCAGATCGCCGTCTGCCGCAAGGTTTCGGCGTAAGCTGCGGCCCAGGCTAGGCCATGGGCGGCGTGCTGTTCGGCATCAAGCGCGACACGATCCAGCCGCCCGTCGCGCTGAACCCGACCCAGCACGGTGGCCTGGAGCGACGCCACCAGCGCGCCGGCCTCGCTCGCGGCGGCGTCCAGCAGGTCCGGAAGGTTTGGCAGGATCAAACTCATGGGCCAACTATAGGCACCTTGCGTTGCGTAAGGTCATTGCTCAAATGGTGTTCGACCTCAGATTTCAGGAAGCGCGCAACATGCTGACCGTTCACCACCTCAACGATTCCCGCTCGCAGCGTATCCTCTGGCTGCTGGAAGAACTGGGCGTGCCCTACGAGATCAAGCAGTACGCGCGGGACGCCACCACCCGCCTGGCACCGCCCGAGCTGAAGGCTGTTCATTCATTGGGCAAGTCGCCGGTAGTGACCGAAGACGGCCATACGATCATCGAATCCGGTGCCATCATCGACTACATCGTGCGCAAGCACGGCGGCGGCAAGCTGGCACCCGCCTCCGGGACCGCCGACTACGAAAGCTATAACCAGTGGCTGCATTATGCCGAGGGCTCGGCGATGCTGCCGTTGATGCTGAACATGTACACTGGTCGGCTGGGCGAGGCCGCCGCCCCCCTGAAGCCGCGCATCGAGAGCGAAACCGCCAACCACCTGGGCTACGTCGAGGCGTCTCTCGCCGGTCGCGACTGGCTGCTGGGCTCGGCGCTCACCGCCGCCGACGTCCAGATGAGCTTTGTGGGCGAGATCGTGAAGTCGACCGGCCGCGGCGCCGACTATCCAAACATCGTCGGCTGGGTCGACCGGTTCCAGTCACGCCCCGCCTACAAGACCGCCCTCGCCAAGGGCGGCCCCTACAACATGGGGCCGAAGTAACGAGCGGTGCCGTGCCGCAACACGACTCCTCTCCCCCCGCGAAGCGGAGACGGAGAGGGCAGGGAGAGGGCCGGCTCGTGAGAATGTGATCCGCCGATGGGAGGGCTAGGATGTGCGGCGGTGACGCTTTCGGGTCCTCGGGTTCAGATCAGAGGCAGCCCAGCCGGCCCTCTCCCTACCCTCTCCCTCTCGTCGCCCTCGCTATCGCAAGGCCGCGGGGGCGAGGAGGTTGTCGCCCGGCCAGTCCAGCGATGCTGCGAATGCCTGCTCCAACGGAAGAGAGGGAACCCTCAGGACTGCCAGGTCCCTGGCAACTTCTATCGATAGTTATCAGGCAAATCGTCGTCGAGCATCCCATCCAGGAAGTCGAACACCGTCGCCTTCAGCAGGCCGTGCGGGATCGCCGAAAAGTGGTCGCAGCCAGGCAGGGTGACGCCCTTGCCACGCGGAAATACGCGCGCCAGTTCTTCGGGGTCGCCGGCCAGGTCGTCGTGGCGGCCGGCCACCACCAGCACCGGCATGGTCAGGGTTCCCAAGGCATCACGCTCCAGCGGCGCGCTGTCGGCGGCGGAGCAGGCGGCCAAGGCCATCCGGTCCTCGCCCTGTTCGTCGGCGAACTGGCGGAAGCTTTTCAGCATCTCTGTCTTGATGCTGGCCGGGTCTTCGGCGGACATCGCGTCCGCCATGGCTTCGACGGATCCAGCAGGTCGCGGGTCAAACAGCTTGCCGCCGATCCCGCCCAGCATCAGGTTCGAGACCCGGTCAGGCGCGTCCAGCGCCACCTGCATCGCCGTACGGGTCCCCATGGAGTAACCGAACACGTCGCAGCGACCGACGCCCAGATGGTCCATGAGAGCCAGGGCGTCAGCCGCCATGTGCTCGCGCCCATAGTCGGCCGGGTCATGGGATTTGACGCTTTCGCCGTGGCCCCGCTGGTCCAGCGCGATGGTACGGATGCCGCGGCGTTCAAAGGCCGAGTACCAGCCGGTCCGCTTCCAGCCCTCGTTGCGGTTCGAGGCGAACCCATGGAGCAGCAGCACCGTACGCTGCGCCGGTCCGGCCGGGGGAATATCATCAAAGGCGATCGACACGCCATTCAGGGTTACGTTTGCCATAGCGTGAGCTTGGATCAGGGCGTCTCGCCCGTCCATTCCCAATGCCAGGGTTCGAACGGGTAATTCACAAAGCCGAACCGCCCGGCGTTGGCCAGCAGCCATCGGTAGGTCGCTGTCCGGGTCATGAACAGCCGGTTCGGATCGGCAGTGGAGTCGGCGGGAAACCCTTCCGCCTTGCCGACGTAGAGGTCCGCCGCCAGACCCGTCCGGTGCGCCGAGCAGCGGGCGCGGACGATGCCGTCGCAGTTGCCCTCGGTCAGACAGCGGGCCGCGTCGGCGCTGGGGCTGCGATAGCCGGAGAAGATCGTCAGGCTGTCGGGGTTGGATGCGATCTCTGCAACCTCTGCCCGTGCCGCCGCCGCCATCTGGCGGTAAGCCGTGAGCGCCGAAGGCCGCATCCAGACCGTTTTGCCGCCATAGCCCTCATCGCGCCGCGCCTCGGTGATCAGGTCTGGGGTCTCCGGGCAGGTTCCCGCCGTCGTGACACGCACAAAACCCCGCCGTGTCTGCAGGACGGCTTTCATCGCCAGGAAGCCCACCTCGGAGACAATCCCGTCGGGGGGAAGGCCCTGCGACGGTTGCCAGGCGGCCATTGCAGCGGCGAAGCCTGCGCTGGCCGCCGGACAGTCGGTGGCGATCTCGCGCTGGATCAGCGGGAGATAGATTTCCCAGCCGGTTTCCAGACGACCGAAGGGCGACCAGGCCAGCGATATCAACGAGGTCGCATTCGCCTCGGCAGCCGCCGTCCAGCCCTCCACCCGACAGGCGTCAGCCTGCGCTGACGACGCCAGGCTCATCGCACTCAGCCCGGCGATCAGCAGAACCACCGCCTTTCGCGGGAGCCCTAGCTGCGCCACTTTAGCGTCGCGGCGTCTACGGGGTTCGCAAAAGGTCGTTGTTCCCGCCGACTGGCGATCCACTCGCGTTTCAGCGCCTGGTACCACTTGGCCTGCCGGTCGGCGTCCTCAATCCAGATCAGGGTGTGGTCGTATTTCAGGCCCCCATTCTGCAGCTTCACCATATCGCCGTCCTGACGCAGAAACGTCTTTGCCCAGACGGCGATCAACGGCTTCAGCAAGAGGAACGCCGGGTGATCAGACCAGGCGATCTGGGTCACACGGGTATGGGCATCGTTGATTGGTGTCAGACAGGTCAGTGACAGGACCTGGCGTTTGCCCACCGTCACATGCTCCCAACGAAAACCGGGCAGCCGGAAGGTGATTTCCGTCAGCGGCTGGCCACCCAGTACGGCGTAGGCGCGGCTATTCTTCGAAGGCTCATGGCGGACCATGGCGAAGCCCTGCTCGCGTGGCTCGAACCGCTTCTGCTTGTCATGCTCGCTGCCCGTGGTGCGCCACCACCATTGGCGATGCACGAAGGGACCATGGGCAGGGTCCATCAGTCCAACCACCGCCTGGTCGAAATGGGCGTCGAACACAACCTCATCGACCAGCTTAGGCTGACCGCCGACGACCCCCGGAAAAGTCGGCACCGGCCCGTCGGGCTCGCTGAGCGGGGTCGAGCCCATCCAGACGAAAACCATGCCCTGGCTCTCGGCGACAGGGTACCGCCGCACATGGATCTTCGAGATGTCCATCGCCTGGTCGGCCGTCAGCGACGGGATTGCCGCACACGCGCCGTCTGCCCGGAACCTCCAGCCGTGGAAGGGACACTGCACGGTCTCGACGCCCGAGGCATCACGATGAAACCTGCCCGCCGACAGCGGGGCTGCCCGGTGCGGGCAAATATCGCGCAGCGCGAAGATCGCCCCAGCCCGCGAGCGGCCCAGCATAACGGGCTCGCCCAGCATCTCCACCCGCTTGAGCCTGCCCGGCTTCAGGTCACGAGACAGCGCGCCAAGGTACCATGCGTCGGTCAGGAACCCTTGCCCGAACCGGGTCGCGACATCTCGGGTCCGGGGGGCTCCGTCGGCCATCTAAAGACTGTAGCGCTCTAGGAGAGTCGCAGGAAGACCGCCGCATAGGGTCCAAGGCCGATCGACGCGCCGCGCAGGTCAGCATCCCCGGCACGCAGCGGCAACAGGTCGGCGGTCTCAAGGATCGGGTGTTCGACGAACCGGGGCTCGTCCGAGAAATTGAACAGGCAGGCGATCCGCACTCCCTCATGTTCGCGCGTGAAACCCAGCACCGGTTCAGCCATACCGATGAAGTTGATGTCGCCCAGCTTCATCGCGTCGGAGCCGTTTCGGAAGGCGATCACGGCGCGCGAGAACGCCAGCGAAGAGTCCGGGTCAGCCTCCTGCGCCTCGACGCTCAGGCTACGATGCTCACGCGCCAGCGGTAGCCAGGGCGTGCCCGTGGTGAAGCCCATCTGCGCGCCCTGCGACCAGGGCATCGGCGTCCGGCACCCGTCACGCCCCCCGTCGTAGGGCCAGTAGAGGTCGCCTACCGGATCACGCAGCAGATCGCGCGGCAGAGCTGCCTGCGGCAGGCCCAGTTCCTCGCCTTGATAGATCAGGGTCGTGCCCTTCAGGCTGGTCAGCAGGGCGAACAGCATCCTGGCCAGGTCGGGCGAAGCTGCCTTGCCGCCGAACCGGCTGACCGTGCGCGGCACATCGTGGTTGGAAAAACTGATGGTCGGCCAGTGGTCTGGATAGGCGGCCAGCGTTGCGTAGTGGTCGGTGACAAAGCTCGACTGCAGCTTGCGCGCCAGCAGCATCACAAAGGTGTAGCCGGAATGCAGCCCCGTTTCCGGCGGCAGATAGGCGCCGCAGCGTTCCTCTTCCTCCGAAAACTCGCCGAACACGAAGCGGTCCGAGAACGCGTCCACCCGACGCCGGATTTCATCGAGGGTCTCGACATTCTCCGGCAGGTTGGAATCGTTCAGATGCCGCTGCAGGTTGCCCGCATGCGACCAGTTGTAGCCCCGGCGTTCATCAACGGGCACCGCCGGATTGGGCGTCAGGTCGGCGTCGTGCAGAAACGTGCCGGCCACATCCAGCCGAAATCCGTCGACACCCTTGCCCAACCAGTAGTCCAGCACCGACAACGCGGCTTCCCGGGCGTCGGGATCGCGCCAGTTCAGCTTCGGCTGCTGGCGCAGGAACTTGTGGTGATAGTGCTGCCGGCGCGCCGGCTGATAGGCCCAGGCAGGGCCGCCGAATACGGATAGCCAGTTGTTGGGCGCGGTGCCGTCTTCCTGCGGGTCTGCCCAGACGTACCAGTTCGCCTTGGGGCCATCCTTGCCGCCGGTCAGGCTCTCCACAAACCACGGGTGAACATCCGACGTGTGGCTGAGCACCTCGTCCAGCACCACCTTCAGCCCGATGGAATGCGCCGCATCGAGCAATCGCTGGAAGTCCTCCAGCGTGCCGTAGTCAGCCTGCACGCCGTCGTAGTCGGCGGTGTCATAGCCCCAGTCGCGGTTCGGCGACGGATGGATCGGCGACAGCCACAGGCCGTCAACGCCGAGCGATTTGACATAATCCAGCTTGGCCATGACGCCCGGCAGATCGCCATGGCCATCGCCGTTGCTATCGAAAAAGCTGCGGACATAGACGTGATAGAGAATCGCGCCTTTCCACCAGGGTTCCCTCATCCTGCCCTCCGCGAGTTACCTCCCCCACGACGTGGCGGGAGGTAAGGAGATCTCAAACCTCGGACGCGTCCGTAATGACCTTGGACACCAGGCCGTAGGCGACAGCCTCTTCGGCGCTCATCCAGAAGTTCCGCAGGGTGTCCTTGACCACCTTCTCGTAGGTCTGGCCGGTTTCCTTGGCGATCATCCGGTTGACGCGTTCCTGCATCTTGATGATCTCTTCCGCCTCGATCTGCATATCCGAGGCCTGACCGCGCACGCCGCCGGCGGGCTGGTGCAGCAGGAAGCGGGTATTGGGCAGGCAGAGGCGGTTTTCCTTCTTGCCGCCCAGGAAGATGTGCGCCCCGGCAGACGCCACCCAGCCCGTGCCGATCACCTTCACCGGCGCGCCGCAGAAGCGGATCATGTCGTGGATGGTGTCGCCGCTCTCCACATGGCCGCCCGGCGAGTTGATGATCACCCGGATCGGCTTGTCGCTTTCGCCGGCAAATGCGGTGATCTGGGCGGTGACGCGTTCGGCCAGCCGCATGTTGATCTCGCCGAAGATCAGCACGGTCCGCGACTTGAAGAGCGCGTTCTGGACCGGGCCCGTGGTCATGGGCATGTCGGGGGCGCTTTTGTCGTCCTCGTCGCCGTCTTCGTCGTCGAGGTAGCTAGTCCATTTCAGCATTGGGTCGCCCTGATCGTTCGCCGCAGACTCGATGCAGCCATGTGTCGTACCCTTGGAGTTATTGATCCCGACGCCGTCCGGCAAGCGGGCTGCGCAAAAACCATGGACGCAGAGGGCGAATGTCCACCGATTTAGGCTGCGGAAGTTACTTCGGCTTGAAGGCCAGCAGCGCATTGCCCGGTGCCTGGCCGAACATTCCATATCCGGAGCCGGACAACAGCAGCCCGTTCACCGCGACGATGGACGCTCCGTCGATAGATCCCCCCTTCGCCGGAACACCGTTCAGGGTCTGGTAGTCGCGAAGGCTGTCGTACTTCCAGAGCTCCCGCCCGGTCCTGGCGTCGATCACGAACAGCCGCCCGTCGAGACTACCCTGCACCAGTGCGCCGTCGATCAGGGTCGGAGCGCCCGAGAAGCCGAATGTGCGCTCACAACGGGGTGCCTTCTTGTCGCGCCCGTTGGCGCAGTCCGGTTTCACCGAATACTGCCACTTGATCGCCCCGGTGTTGGCATCGACGGCGTACATACCCGGCTGCAACGTGGGATCTATGGGGGGTCCACCCGGCAGCGGGCGACCGATCACCGCGACCGGCGCATACACGGTGTCATTCTGGAACGCGATTCCCCAGTGGATGCCGCCGTTGGCGGCGCCGGTGCCGATATCGCGCCGCCAGAGCACCTTGCCGGTATCAGGGTCCAGGGCCCAGACCGTGCCTGACTTCTGGCCCGCGAACACCACATCCTTGCCGTTCGACAGACGCCCAAGGATCAACGACGCGCCGAAGTCGACGTCGCGGAACACGGTCTCCGGCGCTCCCACACAGTTGAACCGGCCCGGCGCTGGATTGAGTCCGCAACCCGCGTTGTAGATATCATCCGGCGTGGCCTGATGGCTCCACACCTCTTTGCCGTCCGCCAGCCGGATGGCGATCAGGGCATTTGTGTTGCGATGCGCCGGGGGTGAGTTGGCCTCGCCCGTGCCGAAATAGATCTGGCCGCGCTTCTCATCGACCACCGGCGAGTTCCAGATCGGCGCGCCGGACGGCCCGTACAGCATCTTGCCGTCCCCCCGATCCCGGATCGGCTGCGCGTCGGGCATGGTGTCATAGCGCCACTGCTGGGCCCCGGACGCCGGGTCCAGCGACAGGACAAAGCCGTGATTGCTGCAGCAGGTCACCGCATTGTTGGCCGCCTGCATGATCTCGAACTGGCTGACGGGGACGATGATCCGGTCCTTCAGCACCCGGGGCGTACCCGTGGTCAGGGAATAGGAATAGCTGGCGACATTCTTGGTCCAGATCGCCTCGCCGGTACGGGCGTCGACAACATGGATCGTGGAATCCAGGCCAGAGAACGCCAGGACCGAACGCCCGTCGGCGATCACTCCAAAGCCAGGGCTGCTGCGCAGCGGCGCACCGCCCGGCGTGTTGTAGACCCACTTCAGACAGGGTTTGGCGCGGTCGCTGACGTCAAAGGCATACATCGCCGAGGCTTCGGCCACCGGCAGAAAGACCGTGTTGCCAATGATGGCCGGCTGGGCGCGGATCATGGTGACGTCCGGAAATCCAATCGACCAGGCCAGTTCGAGTTTCGAGAGGCCCGCCTTGGTCAGTCCGGCCTGTTTCGCCGTCAGGGTCCGGGTGTTGCGCGCGTCAAAGCCGTAGGTCGAAACACTGGGCGCAGGCTTCAGATTGACCGGTGCCTTCGAGGCATCGCACATCATCGCCTTGCTCCAGTTGTCGAGGGAGGCGGTGGAGCGACCAGTCAGAAAGTTGATCAGGTCGCCGCGATCCGTGTCCGTGAGCGTCGCCGCCTGGGCCTGCATCTTGCCTTTGGTCAGGGCGAAGCTGAGCACCTGATAGCTCATCGCCGACAACGTCGCCTTGGCCGGAGACCGCGTCTGTTCGGGATTGTCATGGCAGGCCGCGCAGTTGGCGCGATAGACCGCCTGACCCGGGTGCGGCAGTTGCCGGGCGGTGTCGTTCTGTGCCGCCGCCGCGCCGGCCAACGCCAGGCTCAACGCCAACGCCGCCGTCAGACTTGCAAAAACCCTCATCCGCTTTCCCTGTCTCCGCCGCAGCGCTTCAACGGCCCGCGTGCCGTTGGAAGATAGGGTATCCTGCGGGTTCGTCCACTGCCGACGTCTTGACCAAAAGGCAGGCACCATCGCAAATGGCCCCAAACATCAAACACGTGTTCGGGAGAGATGCTGTGAGCCAGGTACTGGAAGCCCCCAAAGTGGGCGCAGGCGGACTGTTCGACCTGACCGGCAAGGTCGCGGTTATCACCGGATCGTCCCGCGGCATCGGCCGCGCCATCGCCGAGCGGATGGCCGATCAGGGCGCCAGGGTGGTGATCTCGTCCCGCAAGCCCGGCCCCTGCGACGAGGTCGCCGCCGGCATCAATGCCAAACGCCCCGGTCACGCCATCGCCGTCCCGGCCAATATCTCGTCGAAGGAAGACCTGCAGCGGCTGATGGACGAAACCCGCAAGGCGTTCGGCCAGATCGACATCCTGGTCTGCAACGCCGCCTCCAACCCCTACTATGGCAGCCAGCTGGAAATCAGCGACGAAGCCT
The DNA here is from genome assembly GCA_945883235.1 of Phenylobacterium deserti. Taxonomy (GTDB): domain Bacteria; phylum Pseudomonadota; class Alphaproteobacteria; order Caulobacterales; family Caulobacteraceae; genus Phenylobacterium; species Phenylobacterium deserti_A. The sequence goes on from CAMCXF010000006.1 coordinate 131,791, forward strand.
TCAGCAAGATCCTCAGCAACAACATCATCGCCAACAACTGGATGATCCAGATGGTGGCGCCCGAGATGAAGGCGCGGATGGACGGGTCGATCATCGTCATCTCGTCCATCGGTGGCCTGCGCGGCACCGAGGTCATCGGCGCCTACGCCATTTCCAAGGCCGCCGACATGCAATTGGCCCGCAACCTTGCCAGAGAGCTGGGGCCCTTCAACATTCGCATCAACTGCGTGGCCCCAGGGCTGGTGAAGACCGATTTCGCCAAGGCGCTTTGGGACACCCCGGCCGGCGAAGAGCGCGCCAGCTCGGGCACGCCCCTGCGTCGCCTGGGCGAACCCGACGACCTGGCAGGCGCAGCGGTCTACCTGGCATCCCGCGCCGGCGCCTGGACCACGGGCCAGACCATCGTGGTGGACGGCGGCTCGACCTGCTGACCGGGCAGGGTCAGGCCGGATCCAGTTCCGTCGTAACCTGTCCGTCAGCCTCGATCCGCCCCACGAAAACATCCTGGGCAGGCCTGAATACCTCGATGACCCATCCGTCCGGCTTCGACCGGGCGGTGTCGGCCAGCGCCGCCTGATCCGTGGCGAAGATTGCCGAGCCGATGGCGAGCGGTGTCTGCAAACCGTCAGTCCTGTAGAGCCGATACTCGGGCATCGGGATCAGACCGCAAAAGACGACAGGAGCCGGATCTCCGGCCCGCTTCCCGCCCCCTCGACCTTGCGCACGAGACGCTCGTCGGCCGTGACGAACGGACTATCCTCGGCAATCGCGAGGGCCAGGTAGAAGCAGTCGTAGGCCGGATGATTCAAGGCGATCGCCAGGCGTGTCGTGGCCGCGATCAGCGGCCGCATGGGCTTCAGGTCAATGTCGGCCTGACTGAGGACATCCGCCGCCCCAAAAGCCTGTTCCTCGCTGAGAAATCCACGCCGCACCTGCTTCCACAAAACGTTGGCGCACTCGGCGATCAACAGGTCGGGTGCAGTGAACCGGTGCTCGCGCCGCAGTGCCAGCGCCAGGATGGAACCATCCTCAGGAATAACCCACTTCAGCGCGACACTGGCATCGACGACAAGCAGACTCACCGCTCTTCGCGGCTCTCACGCAGCAGCACCTCTGATAACGTATGCGGTCGATCGCCAATCTCCGCGCGCAGCTTCGCCGCCTGTTCCTCGAAACTGGGTTCGGCCTCCGACCTCAGCGCCTGACGCAGAATCTCGCGATGCTCGGCTTCGGCGGAACGACCATTGCGGGCCGCGCGGCGCTTCAGACGGGCAACCACCTCGTCTTCCAGGTTCCGGACGTGCAGGTTGGAGGCCATCGTCAACTCGTTGATCTCAGTGCTATCAATGAGATCACTTTCCGACCGTTGAGGCAAGGCGGGACAGCTCCCGCGCCCTGGCCAGCCGCCGCACCCCCTCGTCCAGGGTATCGTCGCCCTTGGAGAAACACAGCCGCACGATGCTCGTCACCGGCTCCGTTTCATAGAAGGCCGAGACCGGGATCGCCGCCACGCCGGCTTCCTTCACCGCGCGAAGACAGAACGCGCGATCACCTTCGCCTATCCCTGAGCCCTTCAGGTCAATGCAGAGAAAATAGGTGCCGGCCGCCGGCAACACCGCGAACCCCTCACGCCGCAACCCCTTGGCCATTCGATCCCGGGATCGCTCCAGCCCCAACGGCATGTCCCGGAACCAGTCGCCCGCATGCTCCAACCCCCAGGCCACGGCGGTCTGCAGGTTGGGCGGCGTGGTGAAGGTCAGGAATTGATGGGCCCGGGTCAGCGCGTGCGTGAGCGCCGGCGCCGCGCAGAGATAGCCCACCTTCCAGCCGGTCAGGCCGAACATCTTGCCCGCCGAGCCGATCTTCAACGTCCGCTCGCGCATGCCCGGAAAGCTGACCAGCGGTAGGTGGACGGCGCCCGAAAACACCACCTGCTCCCAGACCTCATCGCAGACCACCACCGCGTCATGCGCCACACAGAATTCCGCCAGCAGCGCCAGGTCTTCGTCGGGTAGAACCACGCCGGTGGGGTTCATCGGATTGTTGAGCACCACCAGCCGCGTGCGGTCGCTGAACACCGCCTCCAGCATCGCCCGGTCGAACCGCCAGTGGGGCGGCTTCAGGGTCACCAGCTTTGGCACGCCCCCGGCGCGCCGGATCACCGGCAGATAGCTGTCATAGAACGGCTGGAAGACAATCACCTCGTCGCCGGGCTCGATCAGCCCCAGGAAACTCACAGCCAGGGCCTCGGTAGCGCCGGACGTGATCGTGACCTCGCTGGCCCAGTCGAGGTCCAGCCCCTGGGTACGGCCATAGTGCGCCGCCACCGCCTGACGCAGCTCGACGAGCCCGGTCATCGGCGGGTACTGGTTGTAGCCGTTCAACACCGCGTCCGCCGCTTTGGCCCGCACAGCCTCCGGGCCGGGATCGTCCGGGTACCCCTGACCCAGATTGATCGCGCCCAGCTGGGCGGCCAGCCCCGACATCTCGGCGAAGACCGTAGTGGGCAGGCTTGCGTAAATCGAATTGACCATGGGCACGACTTTGGCTTTTGACTGGGCTGCTGGCTACCCCGGGGACACCATGATCATCGTCGAATTCGAACCCGCCCATGCTGCAGCGTTCCGGTCACTGAACGAGGCGTGGATCGAGAAGTACTTCGTGCTGGAGGCCAAGGACCGCGAGGTGCTGAACCATCCTGAAGGTCAGATCATCGCCAAGGGCGGTCAGATTTTCATGGCCCTCAAGGACGGAACCCCCGTCGGCTGCGCGGCGCTGATGCGAATGTCCGACGGCGGCTTCGAGGTCGCCAAGATGACGGTCGCCGAGACCCAGCGCGGCTCCGGCCTCGGACGCCGCCTGATGCAGCGCTGCATCGACGCCGGTGCCGAAGCCGGCGCGACCCGGCTCTACCTAGAGACCAGCTCCCACCTCGCCCCCGCTCTGGCGCTCTACCGCGCCATGGGCTTTCGCGACCTGCCACCCGCCGACACACCCTACGCCCGGGCAGACGTCTTCATGGAACGGCCTTACTAGTGGAAAGAACCTGACGCTCGGCACCCATGCGGCCATGGGCCGGCTGCGTCAGGAGCGGCTTGCGGTGCGGACGGCCAGGTCCGGCGCGGGCATCGGGGGCAGCAGGGCCCGTACGGCGAGGCCAATGCCGAGCAGTCTGCGGTCGGCCCCCGCCGGCGCGTCCAGCTCCAGCCCCACCGGCAGGCGCGTATCGCGCGTCAGCCCGGCCGGCAGGACCAGCCCGGGCAGCCCGACGGTGCTGCCTGGGCTGATGTTCCGTGCGACGGCGGTCTGGAAGGGGATCGGCGCGCCGCCGATCACGACTGTCTCGGCCTCGCCGATCAGGGTGGCCGGCGTCATTGTGGCCGGAAACAGCATCGCGGCCACGCGGTGCTGCGCGAAGTGGTCGGCGAACAGCCGCTGCAGCGCCGGGCGGTGCACGTCGCGGGCGGCCGCATAGGCGGCCTGCGAAACCGCGAACGGCGCGCCTGGCACCACAAACCGCTCGAACACCGCCTTCACGTCCGGGCTCAGGGCGTCGATCACCGAATCGAAGCCAACCGCCGCCCCCGAGGTTCGCAAATAGGCCGTCAGCGACGCCGCCGCATCGTGGATCTGCACCGGTCCGGTAACCTGGGCGATCAGTTCCGCCAGCCCGGGAATTTCCGCTTCCACCAGCACGACGCCGGCCGCGCGCAAGCGCGCCATGACCGCGTCCATCTGCTGTTCGACCTCGGGGTCGAGGCCAGCGAAGTAGTAGCCGCGGGCAAGACCGAGCCGCAGCCCCCGCAGGTCTGCCGGCGCGACCGGCCGCTGATCTCCGGTCATGACGGCGTCAAACAGCGCCAGATCCTCGACCGTGCGGGCATGCGGGCCGATCTGGTCGAAAAGCGGCGTGATCGGCGCCGTGCCATCCGTGGGGTAGCGGCCTGTGGTGGGGCGGAATCCGCAGATCCCGCAAAGGGCCGCAGGCACACGGATCGATCCCTGCGTGTCCTCGGCGACGCCGAGCGGCGCCATCCGGGCCGCTACCGCCACGGCCGTTCCGCCGCTGCTACCGCCTGGAATGCGTCGCGGATCGTAGGGATTGCGCACGGCGCCGAAGGCCAGGTTGTTGCTCGTCCAGCCGAACGACAGTTCGTGCAGATTGGTCTTGCCCAGCACGCTGGCACCCGCCGCACGCAGCCGCGCCACGGCAGTGGCGTCCGCCGCCGGACGGAATTCGGAGAGCGCGCGCGTCCCCGCAGTCGTCCGCTGGTCCCGGGTGTTGATGCTGTCCTTGATCGGTATCGGCAGGCCGTGCAGCGGTCCCAGCGTCCGGCCGGTCGCGCGCAGGCGGTCAGCCGCCCGGGCCGCTTCGCGCACCCGGTCCGGTTCCAGGGTGATGAAGGCGTTGAGGTCTGTGCCCGCCGCGCATTGCGCCAACAGGGCCTCGGCATAGGCCTCGGCGGAGACGTCGCCCGCGCGCATGGCGGCGACGGCGTCGCAGGCTGAGAGTTCAATCATGTGAGGTCCTCTCGCTCCGGTCCCCGGCGCCGACGCCGCAGCGGCGAGGTCCGGCCGCCCGGCGAGCGGCAGCGCCGAAAGGGCCAAGGCAAGTTCCCGGCGATTCATCGGCGGCTCCAATGACCCCAGACGTTGCCGAAATTCCGGCGGAAGCACAAGCGAAGTGGATCAAGCGACGCAAACGACGCGGCAGAATTGCGCTGCGCATTCCAATGTGTCGTCTGGGAACGCAACGGGTCGTTTCTCCCCGTTAGCCCAACGTCCGGAAGCAGACCTTCGGCTCACCGACCTCTAAGCGGTGGGGTGGACGCCACCGGACGGTCGGGACTCAAGGGCCACTAGAGGCTCGCCTGGACACTGTAGAGCCCCGCATAGACCCCGCCCGCCGCGATCAGGTCGTCGTGGCGGCCCTGCTCCGCGATCCCCTGATCCGTCAGCACCAGGATCCTGTCGGCGTGGCGCACGGTCGATAGCCGGTGCGCGATGACCAGGGTGGTCCGCGCCTTCGCCAACTCCAGCAACGCTCGCTGCACGGCCCGCTCGCTCTCGTTGTCCAGCGCACTGGTGGCCTCGTCAAAGATCAGGATCGGCGGGTCCTTCAGGAAGGCGCGCGCAATGGTCAGCCGTTGCTTCTGACCCCCCGACAACCGCAC
>CAMCXF010000007.1 GCA_945883235.1 Phenylobacterium deserti
TCCTCGGTCACGTAGTCGTCCAGCGACTCCGGCAACAACAAAGTCTGCCGCCGATCTTCCCCTTCGACAAAGCGCTTCATCGACGGCCCCAAGGCTGCTGCATCGATGTTCGATTCTAAGCTGCTTCGCCGTTTTTACACAGCCTGGACCATTTGCTGACATTCCATGGCCCACCACGTATGGTGCAGCCTCTGCAGGCGGAAGAAATGTGATGGCCGGTGCATCGAAGTCGTGGTTTGCGCCCAAGCGCTTCGGTTACGGGGCGGGCCTCCCGATCTCATGGGAAGGCTGGGCGGTCTTGTTCCTATTCCTCCTCGGCGTTGTCGCTTCGGCCGTCATGCTTCACGGTTCGTCGAGATTTGGCGTTGTGATGGCGTTGATCGCGGCCCTCGTTGTGGTAGCTGCGAACAAGACAGCCGGGGGCTGGCGTTGGCGACGCGGTGAAGATCTGTAGTTCCGCTCAACCCCCCATCCCTGCCGTTCGGAATGTCCGCTCGTGGCGATGCGGCAATCCACGGTCCTGCCGGCCCATGGCCGCGTGGGTGCCGAGCGTCAGAGTCTTTCCACTGGCTGGAGACCTCAGCCGTGCCTGGCGAAGGTTCGGGTCCTGCCGCCCGGCAAGAGCAGCAACGTCTCGTACTTTTCCCGGCGACCGTCTGGCATTTCCATTCCTGGCGAACCAGCGGGCATGCCGGGGACGGTGATCCCCAAGGCTTTCGGGCGCTCCTTCAACAGGCGAGCGACATCGGTCGGGGGGACGTGGCCGACGACGACGTACCCACCAACAGTCGTCAGATGGCAGGATGAGAGTTCGAACGGAACGCCAAGCCTCGCGCCGATCGGGCTAATGTCCTCGACGACGACGACCTTGGGCGCGTAACCCGCTCGCCTCATTGTGGTGATCCAGCCGGTGCAGCACCCGCAAGACGCTGTCTTGTAGACCGTGAGGGGTGGTGCCGCCTGGACAGGGCCTGTCACGAGAACGGCTGGCACAGCGGCGATCAACTGGCGGCGAGACAGCATCGGACGATACTCTGGAAGTGAGACCCCTACTTAAGGTCGGAGCGGGTGGGCGGCAAGGCGTCGACGACCAGCGGACATCAGACCGGAGAAACAGGGACAATAGCCCGGGAGGGTCGCCGCCCTATGGCGCGAAACTCGAGCGCCCCTGGATGCCCCAGCGGCCGTCCAGCCGGGTGACGATGTAGATGGAGTCAAACCCGGCCAGCACGGTGCCGTCCTGGCGGTAGCGGGTGAAGCGGGTGTCGATGTGGACCTTGTCGGCACCGGCGTGGATGACGTCGCGGCGGTCCCAGGCGGAGTGATGCCAGTCGGCCAGTGAGCCGCGCTCGAACATCTCGGGCTTGTGGTAGCCGGGATTGATGATGGTCACCGTGCTCGACGCGAACCGCACATGCGGAAAGTTGAACGAGGCCTCGTAGGCGGTCAGATCGCGGGCGTTGAAAGCGACCATGAACGCGTCCAGCCGGCCCTGGGCGGCGGCGATCTCGGCGGCGAACCTTGCGTGGCGAGGGGTGACCGGCGGGGCTTTGACCGACTGGCCCAGCGCGGGGCCAGCGGCGCCGAGGAGAAGACCTGCACCCAGGATGGCGTTGCGTCTGCTGACCATGATTTTGCTCCACGGATTACGATTCAAACTGCAGGCATCCGGCTACAACCGGTGCACAGATCTCGGCAAATTCTCCTCCCCCGACGGGGGAGGGGGACCAGACGCAGTCTGGTGGAGGGGGCTTGCTGGATAAGGCTCGGCTGGCGTCAGGCCCCCTCCACCCCGCTTCGCGCGGTCCCCCTCCCCCGACGGGTGAGGAGAACGAAGACGACATTGCCTGACGCTATTGGCCCATCTGCTGACCATCAGGGATAGGCCTTCAGCATCTGGCCCTCGTGCTGGAACACGCCCTGGCGCATGCTGGTCCATTGGGGGGCGACATTCAGCTTGTCCCAGGCCTCGAGTTTGGCCTGCAGGCGAGCCACGACCTCGGGCCGGGCGGGCGCCAGATTGGTCTTCTCACCCAGGTCGGTCTTGAGGTCAAAGAGCATGACGTACTTGCCCAGAGACGAGACCTTGGCTTCCACGCCATCCGCAACAGGGCCGGTGCCGACACGCGGACGCTCGGATGGCTCGGCGCGGTTGACCACCCACATCTTCCAGTCGCCATCGCGGATCGCGAAGTTGGGGCCGGAACGCCAGTAGAGCGTGGGGTTGGGGGTCCCGGTCTTGCCGCCCGCGATATAGGGCATCAGATCGACACCATCCGATCCGTTCGGCATCTTCGCACCGGCAAGCGCCGCCGCCGTGGGCGCGATGTCGAGGCTGGAGACCACGCGGGTCTCGACCTGCCCCGCCTTGATCCGCCCCGGCATGGCCATGATGAAGGGCACGCGGACGCCACCTTCCAGGTGGCCGGCCTTGTAGCCGTTGAGCGGCGAGTTGGTGCAGGCGTCGCCCACGTAGCCCGCGCAGCCATTGTCGGAAAGCAGCACGATCAGGGTGTTTCTTTCGAGTCCCTCGGCCTTGAGTTTGGCGCGCACCGCGCCGACGCTGTCGTCCAGGGACGACACCATGGCGGCGTAGACCCGCTGGCCCTTGTTCTCGATGTGCTTGTACCGGTCGATGTATTTCGCGGTCGCCTGCAGCGGCGTGTGGGGTGTCGTATGCGCAAGGTAGAGGAAGAAGGGGCGCTCCTTGTTGTCGCCGATGAAGCGGAGGGCTTCGTCGGTAAAAGCATCGGTCAGATAGGACTTCACCTCCACCACCTCGCGGCCGCGATAGACCGGCGCACGCTGGCGGATGACCACCATCTCTTCGGCTTCGGCCATGGCGGCGATCGCCGGACCGCCTTCCGCGGTGCCGTAGGTGCCTCTGGAGCCCGGCGGCGTGTGGAATTCGTCACCGGACTTGGCCTCGGTGATGAAGGCACCCGCACCGCCCAGGATGCCGAAGAACTGGTCAAAGCCGCGACCGACGGGGTGGTAGTCGCCGGACTCGCCCAGGTGCCACTTGCCGACCATGCCGGTGGAATAGCCGGCGGACTTCATCACCTTGGGAATGAAGGTCTCGGTCAGGGCCACGCCGCTTGTTCTGTCCCGGCCGACCGGATTGAACTCGTAGCCGAACCGGGTCTGATAGCGGCCGGTCATGATCGCCGAGCGTGACGGCGCACAGACGGGGTGGCTGACATAGCCCTGGGTGAAACGCACACCATCGGCGGCCAGGGCATCGATGTTCGGCGTCTTGACGATCTTGCTGCCGTAGACGCCGGTGTCGCCGTAGCCGAGGTCGTCGGCCAGGATGACGATGACGTTGGGCCGGGCAGGCTTCTGGGCGGCGGCGGGCGGCGCGCTGGCCGCCACGGTCAGCAGGGCAGCACCCGCCATGGCCACGGTCACGATCGACTTCATGCAAACCTCCCGACGCTGGCCGGTTTTCCAGCCTCGCGTTGGTTACGCTAGGCCAAAATGGCAGCGACGTCTCTACAAGTGGTCGTCCGGGCGATATAGACTGAAGGCATGGAACTTCGGCATCTGGAACAGATCCTCGAGATATGCCGTTCGGGCGGTTTCAGCGGGGCGGCGCGCAAGCTGCAGATCTCTCAGCCCACACTGAGCAAGAGCATAGCCCGTCTGGAGGGGCAGCTTTCGCTGAAGCTGTTCGAGCGCAGTAGCGGGGCGGCGCGGCCCACCACCTACGGGGCTTTTGTGGCACAGCGCGCCGAGACGCTGCTGCAAGGGGTTGCCTCGCTCAGTCGCGACCTTGAGCAACTGGCGCGCGGCGAACAGGGCCGCATCCGCATCGCCGCCGGACCCGCCACCCGGCTCAAACCCTTGCCGGAGTTGATGCGGCGCCTCGCGGTGAGGTTTCCGCGGCTGCACATCGAGACGGTGCTGGAAACCGGCCTCGGCGTGATGAAAGCGCTGCAGGACGGGCGGGTGGACATCGCGTTCGGTTATTCCGAGCACGCGGCGCGTTACGGAGAGCTGATCCGCAAAAAGCTGTTTGAAGACGCGGTCATTCTGGTGGCGCGCGCAGACCATCCGCTGGTCTCGCAGACAGACATCACGCCGGCGGAACTGCTCAGGTTTCCGTTGGCATTGCCCAGCGTGCTACCGGGACTGGCGGCCTGGGCGGGCGAGCTTGACCGGGATCAGCAGGACAACCTGCGGGCCTTCATCAGCGACGACTACAGCCTGATCATCCAGCGTACCCTGGACACCGACGCGGTCGCGGTCGGAGCGTCGTTCCTGTTTGAGGGGCCGTTGAGGCGTGGAGAGCTGGTGCCGGTCTCCAGCACGCTGACCCTGAACTATGTTTGCTGGATGCTGACCACGGCCGAGCGTTGGCAGTCCCCGTTGATCAAGTCGATTGCCGAGCTGGCCAAGGCTTCGGTCACCGAGCGTCCGCTGAGTGATGCGGCCTAATCAGGCATAGCCATGGGGCATGGTTGGTCGGGACTCAAATACTGAGTTCGGCGATGCCGAGGCCGCCTTCGCCCTTGACGGCATAGATCAGCCAGGTGCGGCCGCCCTCCTGATAGATCGCGGGGTCGCGCAACTGGTTGACGGGGTGGCTGACGGCGCTGCGATACGAGGGGTCCAGCGGCAGGCCGGCGCCTTCCCAGCGGCGTTCGGGCCGCAGCACTTCGACGGGCGGGCTGGCGGTCCATGACATCCAGTCGGGCGCCAGGTGGATGGTGGAGACGTAGATCCGTTCGGGCGCGTCACCCACCCGCGTCCAGAACACATGGAGCCGGTCGCCGCGCTTGAGCAGCGCACTGTGCCTCTGGTCGGGCCCGAACAACCGGGGGCCCGGCTCGAAATCCGTGAACCCGTCACGCGACCGCGAGAATAATCCCGGCATGGCCATGGCGTAGTGATACCCGTCATGGCGGAACACCCGCATGTAGGACGCGCCCACGGGGCCGCCGACATTGCGAAAGTCTATCCCGTCCCTCGACACCGCCACCCGCGAGCGCTGGACGCCGAACGTTTCCAGGCCGTGGTAGTACATGACGATCTGTTGGCTGGCCTCGTCCACGTGGACATCGGGCGAGGCGATATGCGGCAGGGTGGCGTCATCCATCAGGCTGGGGATGCCGGGCGTGCCGGGAGGTGCCCGGTTGGCCCCGCCGCTGGCCGCGAGCCTGGCCTCGGCACCGGGCGGGATGGGTGGCATCTGGGTCGGAAGACCGGACTGGGCCAGCTGGAGCGACCCCGGCGCATGGACGGTCCACGGCCCCTTCAGCCGGTTCGCATAGGCCAGCCGGATGTAGTCGCCTTTGTGATCGGCGAAATACAGGTAGTAGCGGCCCAGCCGGCCGGGCAGCCAGTCCGGGGCGCGGATCAGGGACGGCCCCTCGATGTTGGCCCCCATGCGCGCGTCCATGCCGGGGGCGATGATCGAGCGGTCGACAAGCCGGCGAACCCGGATGGCCCGGTCATCGGCGAGGGCGGGGGTGACGAAGGCCGCGCCTACGCTGGCGACGGCGGCGCGACGGGTGACGGGATGCATGGTCAGGTCTCTGACGGTCTGGAGCGCCTTGGCAGGGACGCGCCCTCGGTATCGAAGGGCCAGTCCTGTTCGGGCGTGTCGAGGTTGAGAAGCTCGCAGGTGTTGTGCCGCCAGTCGCGCATCATCTGTCCGCACCAGCGCAGGAAGACGTCATCCTTTGACGGATCGCCGGTCTCGATCCACTGGCGGATGGCGGTGATGTTGAAGTTGATCATCGGCTCCAGCGCGACGTCGTTCAGCGGCGATCGCATGCTCCCGGCGGGTGGATTGCCAGGGTGCCAGATCAGGCTCTGCAGCCGCCGGGCCGAGCGTTTGCGCAGCGCCAGCCAGCTGGACTGATAGGCTGGCAGCGACGCGGCATCACGTGCCAGAAGGATATAGCCATCCGGGAATGTCCGGGCGACGGCCAGCGATTTGCGCATGCCGGCACCATAGCCTGTCCAGGCTTTGGTATCGGCACTGTTCAGAATCCACAGGGTCTCGGCGAAGATTGCCTGGGCCAGCTCGTCCTTGGTCGCAAAACAGCCGGCGAGCTCGGCGCGCGGCACGCCCAGCCGCTCGGCCACGTGGGCCAGGGTGGTGTCGGCAAGTCCGCGTTCGCGAAACACCTGTGCAGCCACCCGCAGCACGTGGGCGGGGTCCAGCGCGGGTGCGACATGTTCGGCGGCGGCGACGCGGTCAGTCCTGGTCATCGCACCTCGGCGTCCGTCTCGGGCAGGCATCGGGCAACCGTCGCATGCCGACTGATCGGGCGCTATCGGCAGGACGAAATGCGCCGGGACAGCGCCGAACGGTCCGCATAGCCGCCGGGCATGGCTAGGGCCAAGCAGGTGCGGATACGCACGACTTTTGCCCCCCAGTTCGGCTCGTGGAATAACCGCCTCTGGCGAGACACGACTCTCTCTGTCTATCGTGTCTCTGTTTGGGGGGCAGCGGTTTGCAGACCCCTGTCGCACTCCAGGTGTCCACTCCCGTATGGTGTCGCCGAAACAACGGCGAAGTCTTTGTGCGCGCAGGTTTGCAGGACGAAATATCAATTTTTATGAACGTTTGGGGCTGATCAATCTGGGTTTGGCGGCGTAGGTTCTGACTGGTCGGGAGCCGCAAGAGCTTCCTCCATCGGGAGATCGTCATGGCGGACGGGGCGAACATTGCCGAGACCTGGGACAAGGCCTCGATCGAGTCGCTGTTCGATCCCGCGACGGGTCGGCTGGACCGGCGCGTGCTGTCCGATGAGGGCCTCTACCGGCTGGAGCTGGAGCGCATCTTCGCCCGGGGCTGGAACTTCATGTGCCATGAGAGTCAGCTGAAGGACCCGGGCGACTACCTCGTCAGCTATATTGGCGAGGATCAGGTGATCGTCGTCCGCGACGAGGACGGCCAGATCAATGCGATGCTGAACACCTGTCGCCATCGCGGCAACGCCCTGTGCCGGGCCGAGCAGGGTCGGGCGAAGTCGTTCGTGTGCAGCTATCACGGCTGGAACTATGGACTGGATGGCAAGCTGATCGGCGTGCCGGGGCGCAGCACCTTCTATCACAACGACCTGGATCGCAGCCAGCTGGGTCTGGCGAAGGCACGGGTCGAGAGCTACCTCGGGTTCTATTTCGCCACACTGGCAGACGAGGCCCCGTCGCTGCATGACTTCCTGGGCACGACCGGCCGCACCGGTCTTGGCATGGTCTGCGCCCACGGCGAGATCGAGTTTGTGGAGGGGGTCCAGAAAAACGTCATCGACTGCAACTGGAAGATCGCCGTCGATAATCTTTTCGACTGGTATCACGTGCCCTACAGCCACGCCTCGGCTGACGCGGCCGGGTTCTTCAACATTTCCAAGATTCAACATCCCAAAAACCAGATGGTGATGCTGGGCGAGTACGGCCATGCGATCGGCGGGCCGGGCATACCTCAGGAGATGCAGGACCGGATCGACCCGCTGTCCGACGCCGAGCGGGCGGCGATGTCGAGCGCGGCACCGGAGGGGTCCCCGCGGATCAGGCCGCAAAGTGCTACCTCGCTGATGGGGACAGCGGGTGTGCGTAGCGAGGGCCATCCCAACATCTTCCCGAACCTGTGGATCACCATCAGCGGCGCGCAGATTTGCCTGCGCCTGCCGCGCGGACCGTCGCGCACGGAACTCTGGTGGTTCACAGTCGTCCCCAAGGACGCGCCGGCACGGGCGAAGCGAGAAATGATCCGCCGGATGAACCATGTGTTCGGCCCTTCGGGTCTGCTGGAACAGGATGATGGCGAAAACTGGAGCCAGAGCACGCGCTCGGCGCGCGGCGTCGCCAGCCGCGAGCTGGGTCAACATATCCAGATGGGCATCGGCCACGATCAGGTCACCGTCAGCGACGACGGCGAGCACATCATCGAAGGCCTGATCAGCGAGCACGGCCAGCGTTGGCTCTACCGCGCCTGGACGGACTGGATGGTAGCCTGCGACTGGGCAGAGCTGGAGGCTAACCACGCGTTGCCGCCGACGGGAGTGGTCTGATGGACGCCCTGGATCGTCCGCGCGCCACAACCACCCCCTGGGCCGAAACGTCGCTGCCACAGCGCGCGGTCCTGCAATACGAGGTTGAGCAGTTCCTCTACGCCGAGGCGGCGCTGCTGGATGCGCGCCGATACCGCGACTGGTTGGGACTGGTGGCCGACGACATCGAGTACTGGATGCCGATCCGGCGCACGGTGACCACCGGTGACCTAGACCGCGAGTTCACCAAGCCTGGCGAGGTAGCCTTCTTCGACGACGACCGCGCGTACCTTGAGATGCGGGTCAAGAAGCTGGAGGCCGGATCAGCCTGGTCGGAGGACCCCCCGTCGCGGTCGCGGCACTTCGTGAGCAATGTCCGCATTCTCGAGGTCGCCGGAGAGGAGATCACGCTCGAGGCCTGCTTCCACCTGTACCGGACACGGCTGGAGACGGACGTCGACAGCTGGATCGGCCGCCGCATCGATGTGCTGCGCCGCGACGGTGACAGCTTCAGGCTGTCGAGGCGCCACCTGTTCCTCGACCACACCGTGATCCAGGCCACCAACATGAGCACGATCTTCTAGATGGGCACGCTGGATGGAGAGGTGGTTCTGATCAGCGGCGGGGCGTCGGGCCTGGGCCGGGCTATCGTCGCGAGGTTCCTGGAGGAAGGCGCGCGACTGGCCGTTTTCGATCGGTCCGCAGAGCGCCTTGAGGAGCTGGTCGCCGGAGATGCGGATCGGATCGAGGCCGTGGTGGGCGACGTCCGCTCTATCGCCGACAACCAGCGCGCCGTCGACGCCTGCGTGGCGCGCTTCGGGAAACTGGACTGCGCCATCGGCAACGCCGGGATCTGGGACTATTCGGTGTCGCTGGACGACCTGCCCGCAGACCGCATCGACGACGCGTTCGACGAACTGTTCCAGGTCAACGTCAAGGGCTACCTCAACCTGGCCAAGGCGGCCCTGCCCGCGCTGGTGCGATCATCCGGCGCGATGATCTTCACGGTTTCCAACGCCGGCTTCGACCCGGGCGGTGGTGGCCCACTTTACACGGCCTCCAAGCACGCTGTGGTCGGTCTGATCCGCCAGTTGGCCTACGAGTTCGCCCCGGCGGTGCGTGTGAACGGCGTGGCGCCTGGGCCGATCGACACCGATCTGCGCGGGCCTGAGGCCCTGGGGCTAGCTGACAAATCCATTGCCATCATGGACCTGCCCGGCACGGCAGGCCGCGCCATGCCCATTGGCTTCGTGCCGGCGACAGCGGACTACGCCGGCGGATATGTGTTCCTGGCCTCGCGGCGGGACAGTCGACCGGCGACGGGTGGCGTGGTGAAGCTGGACGCCGGCATTGCCGTGCGCGGCATCGGCCGAACCTCGGCCGGTGGCCGCCTCGCCGGGAAATACGGGCAAGCACCGACATGAGCCCACCCTTGATCCCGAGCGACCTCCCGCGTCACGACATTCGGATGGACGGCGTGTACTTCGTGCGCGGCTCGGCTGAGACCGCAAGTGTGAGCGCGCTTGAGCCGGGCAGCTTTTCCTATTGCGTCATGGTCCGCCGGGGTCAGATGCGGCTTGAGACCGATTTCCCGGTGAACCGGGCCTTCGAGTTGGGGCCGGGCGACGCCATCGCCATCAGCGGCCTTGCGCCCCATGCGTTCCGCACGGTGGATGCCGGTGCCGAAGCCACGAGTCCTTTCGAGATGCGCGCGATGTCAGCCCCGGATCGCGGGCGCACCGTCGATATCGTGCTTGGCGTTGCACCCAATGAGGCGCTGGCTCTGGGTTCGCTGATCATGGGCCCCACGTTCGTCGGCCGCGCCGAACATCCCGACCTGTCACGCCGCCTGTGGCGCGCGGTCGACATGCTGGAAGACGAGTACGCTGACGAGGCCCAGATCGACCGCAATCTGGTGATCCGCAGGCTGGCCGAGACCATGGCGATCAACTACAGCCGCCGTGCCTTCGCTGATCGCCGTTCACCTGTCGCGCCGCCGCTGGAGCCGCCTCACCCACAGTTGATGTTGTCGATCAACGCGTTCCTCAGGGCACCTGAAAAGGCCTGGACCCTGGCCGACCTCGCCAAGGCCGCCGGGATGTCGCGCACCCGCTTCGCCGAAGAATTCAAGCTGGTCACCGGCCAGACCCCGGCCCGGATCGTCTCGCGGCTGCGCCTCACCACTATCGCCCGGCGCATCGAGACCACGGCGCTCAGCGTTGAGGCCGCCGCCGAGCAGGCAGGCTACAGCTCCTCTGCGGCGTTCGTCAGGGCGTTCCAGCGGGAGTTCGGCGAAACTCCAGCCCGCTGGCGACGGGGGCGCACCTCACACAACGATCTCCGGAATGCCGCACGCGTGGCGCGGCCTCCACGGGCATCACAGCAACGGAAGGAAGCGCCATGAGCGTCGGATCCCTGGGCTATATCGGTCTGAAGGTGAAGGACCCGGACGCGTGGGCCGGCTACGCCACCGGCGTGCTGGGACTGATGCCCGGAGAAGTCACCGGGCGCTACCGGCTCGACGATATGGCCTGGCGCATCGCCGTTGAGGCCGGCGAGGCCGACGATCTGTCCTTCATGGGCTTCGAGGTCGCGGGATCCGCCGAGCTGGAGGCGGTGCGCGGCCGCCTGGCGGAGGGTGGCGTCGCGGTCGGCAACGGCGATCCCGCCCTGCTGGCAGAGCGCGGCGTGCTGGGACTGATCACGTGCCAGGATCCCGACGGCCTGCAGGTCGAGGTTTTCTATGGCCCGACCCTGCGTACCGAGACGCCGTTCGCCTCGCCCGCCGGCGTGACGGGTTTCGTGACCGGCGAGCAGGGACTTGGACACGTCGTACTGTCGACCAGGGACATGGCCGCAGCGCGCCACTTTTATCAGGATCTGCTGGGGTTCCGGCTCTCTGACATCATTCATATGCAGCCCAGCCCGCAGTTCGGGTTCGACATGGAGTTCTTCCACTGCAATGCGCGCCATCACACGCTGGCGCTGATGCCCGTCCCGATGCCGAAACGGTTGCACCACTTCATGGTCCAGGTCGCCACAGTCGATGCGGTGGGCTTTGCGCTGCAGCGCGCTGAAGCCTGCGGGACGCTGATCACGGCAGGCCTTGGTCGGCACACCAACGACCAGATGGTGTCGTTCTATTCGCGTACGCCCGCCGGTTTCGAGGTGGAGTTCGGCCAGGGCGCGATTGAGGTCGACGACGCCACCTGGCGCGTAAGCCGTCACGACAAGCCGAGCAGCTGGGGCCACAAGCGCCCGGCATACTGACGTTTCAGAATAAGACAGGAGAGGCCCATGGACCTCAGGATAAGGGGCCGTAAGGCCATCGTTTGCGGTGCCAGCGCCGGCCTCGGCCGAGCCACAGCCGTCGCCCTGGCACGTGAAGGCGTGAGTGTTGTGATTGCGGCGCGCGACGAGGCGCGCCTGAGCAAAGCCGCGCAGGAAATCACGGCCGAGACCGGGGGTAACGTCATTTCCGTCGCAGCCGACGTAACAACCGAAGCCGGGCGGGCGTCACTGCTGGCAGCCTGCCCCGAGCCCGATATCCTGATCAACAACGCCGGCGGCCCGCCGCCCGGCGACTTTCGGACCTGGACCCGCGACGACTGGATCAAGGCCATCGACAGCAACATGCTATCAGCGATCTTCCTGATCCAGGCCACCGTCGACGGCATGATCGAGCGCAAATTCGGACGCGTGGTGAACATCACCAGTCACATGGTCAAGGCGCCGGTGAGCATCCTGGGCCTGTCAAACGGTGCCCGGGCCGGTCTGACCGGCTTCGTCGGCGGCCTTTCCCGCGAGGTGGCGTGCCATAATGTGACGCTGAACAGCGTGCTGCCGGGCCAATTTGACACCGACCGCCTCAAGTCCAACCACGTCCGCTTCGCCCAGGGCGGCGACGTTGAGGCCTTTCGGGACCGCGCGAGAAGTCAGATCCCAGCCCGCCGATTCGGCGATCCTGAAGAGTTTGGAGACATGTGTGCCTTCCTGTGCGGCGCGCGGGCGGGCTACATCACCGGCCAGAACATCTTGCTCGACGGCGGCCAGTTCCCGGGCCTGCTGTAACGATATCCGGACATCAACCGCCGCCGGGCGCGTCGCGGGGGAGGTAAAGGGAACGGTTGGGGCTACCCTCGCCGCACCAGCCCCGCCTGCTGCATGCGCCATTTGAGCTGGTCGAAGCGGTCCTGGCCGAAGAAGGGTTCGTCCGCGAACACCATCATCGGCACGCCCCAGTGACCGGCGGCGCGCTGGGCGATCTGGTTTTCCTCGACGATGGCGCGGTGGTGGTCGGGGTCGCCATCCACGGCAGCGCTGAGTTCGGCGTAGTCGAGGCCGGCGCGTTCGGTGGCGCGGGCCAGGTGGTCGCCCTCGTGCCAGTTGTCGACCTCGCCGCCCCAGATCGTGCGGCTGACCTCGGCGAGGAAGGCCAGGCCCCTGCCCCGCTCGGTGGCCGCGGCGCCCAGGTGGGTGAGGCGGTGGATGTAAGGCTGGTCCATGCGGTAGCCTACGCCGGGTGCCTGCTGCACCGGGTCAGGGCGCGGCCAGCGGAAGGGGAGGCCGAGGTAGGCGGCCTCCCGGAATACGTCCTTCATGAAATAGGAGAACCACAGGGGGTCGCGGTTTTCGAAGAACTCCGGCGTCCGGACCGCCAGCGGATAGACGACGCGGACGTTGCAGGCGGCGTCGTACTCTGCGTCCAGCGCAAGCAGGCGCGGCGTGATCATGTAGGAATAGGGCGACCGGAACGACCAGTAGAGATCATAGCTGAGCGTCATGTGCGCGCCTCCCATTTGGCCCTCGCGGTGGCCTCGCAAAAAGTTGTAGCATGCATCGTGTCACAATGTCCGCGCACCGTCGCGGCAAGAACAAGGAAATGGACATGACCCCGACCCCCTGGCTCGGTCGCGCCGCCCTGGCGCTGGCGACGCTGACACTTCTTGCCCTGCCCGCGCAAGCCCAGACGCCGGACGCCCTGAAGGTGATCTTCTGCGGAACGTCGGGGCCGTTGCCGGTGGTGGGCCGCGCCAAGCCGTGCACGGCGATCCAGGCGGGAGGTTCGCTCTATCTGGTGGATATCGGGCCGGAGGCGACGGAGAACTTCCAGCTCTGGCGTCTGCCGCTGGCCACCGCCAAGGCGGTATTCATCACTCATCTGCACTCCGATCACATCGGCGACCTGGGCGAATTCAACATGCAGAGCTGGGTCGCTGGCCGTCCGCAATCACTGGCGGTGGTGGGCCCGGACGGGGTCGACAAACTGGCGGCTGGCATGAACCTCGCCTACGAGAACGATCACGGTTTCCGCAAGGCGCACCACGACCACGGGGCGTTCCGGTTCGACATCCCCGCCGGCACGCTGAAGGCCAAGGTGGTGACAATCCCTGCCGCAGCCGAGACCGCCGTTGCCTGGAAAGACGGTGATCTGACTGTGACCGCGATCCGGGTGGCCCACGAACCTATTTCTCCCGCCTTCGCCTATCGCTTCGACTACAAGGGCCGCTCGGTGGTCATCAGCGGCGACACCCGGCCCTGGCCGCCGCTGGCGACGGCGTCGAAGGGCGCTGACGTGATGATCCACGAGGCCCAGAACGCCGACATGACGCGGCAAATGGCAGGCGGCCTGAAGATGCTGGGCAACGCCCGGATGAGCTCGCTGATGACCGACACGCTCACCTATCACACCACCCCGGTGGAGGCGGCGGACCTGGCGCGGGCGGCGGGAGTGAAGGCGCTGGTGCTCAGCCACCTGACCCAGGCGGGGTTGCCCTTCTACACGCCCGAGGCCTTCACCAAGGGCATGGATGACGGCGGAAAGCTGGACTGGCGGCTGGCGTTCGACGGCATGACCATCGACCTGCCCGTGGGCAGTGATGAGGTGCGGTTCGGGAAGTACTGAGGGCTCTCGCACACGGATGACGCTGCTGTGGGGCCCGGACAATGCGCTGCCACTTTTGCGCGAGAAGGTTTGCTGAACAGGCGCTAAGGTCGGGCATGAGCATCAGAAACGGGATCGTGGTCGTGGCGATGGCGCTGGCGTGCGCGGCGTGCGCCGGGTCGGGGCCGCCGCCCGGGTTTGACGACGATGAGCCGGAGGATGGCTCGTCCGTGCCGCGCGCGCAGTTGTTCATCAGCCCCGCCGGCAAACCGTTCCGCGCCGCGCCGGGACGGCCCTATCCGGTGGCTGACTGGTTCGCCGAGGCCGACGGAAACCGCGACGGGGTGCTGACGCGGGAGGAGCTGCGGGCGGACGCGCAGACCTGGTTCGTCGTGCTCGACGTCAATGCTGACGGCCAGATCGACATGCCAGAGGTCACGCGGTGGGAAGAAGACCGTGTCCCGGAGATTACCCGTGCGGCGGGCGGCGGCGGTGGCCCGCGTGACCGGAGGACAGTTCTGGGCCGTAACGAGCTGAACACCGCGCGACAGGGCGCGGGTCCCTACAGTGTGATCAACGAGCCGCATCCGATCCGCGGCGCCGATACCGATTTCTCTTACAGCGTCAGTGTGGCCGAGTTTCGCGCAGCGACCGACCGGCGGTTTGGATTGCTGGACGTGGACGGTGATGGGAAGGTTGCGATCGGGGATCTGCGAAGGACCCTGGTGCAGGGTCCGGGTCCGGCCAAGGGCGGCAGGCGGCGTTAGGGTTCCGCTCCTCGCCCCCGCGAAGCGAGAGGGAGAGGCCGGCCGATCCCGGATTGTGTCAATGCCGTCGCGCTGGCGGGAAAGGGAAACACCGTGACCATGACCTATCTGGATACGACCGCATCGTTGGACAACCGGGTCGCTGATCTGATGGAACGGTTGACGCTGGCGGAGAAGGTCACGCTGTTGGCCGGGGCCAGTTCCTTTGCGCTGCATGGGGTCGAGCGGCTGGGCATCCCGTCGCTGCGGATGAGCGATGGGCCGACCGGGGTGCGGTCGATCAAGGGTGAACCCGCAACGGTGTTTCCGGTAGGGGTGGCGGTGGCGGCGACCTGGAACCCGCAGACCGCCCGTGATGTCGCCGCCGCCATCGGTCGCGAGGCCCACGCACTGGGCGAGCATGTGGTGCTGGCGCCGACCATCAACATGATGCGAATCCCTACCTGGGGCCGGAACTTCGAAACCTATTCGGAAGACCCCTATCTGGCCGGGGTGATGGGCGTTGCGTTCGTGCAGGCGCTGCAGGGCGAAGGAATCGGTGCCTCGCTGAAGCACTATGCGGCCAACAATCAGGAACTGGAGCGGTTTAATGTGGACGCCCGGGTGGATGCGCGGGCGTTGCGAGAGATCTATCTGGCGGCGTTCGAGCGGGTCGTGGCCGAGGCCGATCCGTGGACGGTGATGGCGTCGTACAACAAGCTGAACGGGACGCTGGCGTCGGAGCATCGTGAGTTGCTGACCGACATCCTGAAGGAGGAATGGGGCTACGCGGGCATGGTGGTGTCCGACTGGACGGCAGTGCGGTCCACGGCGGCCTCGGCCAACGCCGGGATGGACCTGGAGATGCCGGGCCCGGCGAAATGGTTCGGCGACAAGCTGGCGGCGGCGGTGTCGGCGGGCGCGGTCAGGGCGGACCAGATCGAGGACAATGCGCGCCGGGTGGTGCGATTGATCGTGCGGTGCGGACTGATGGACGGGGTGCCGCGACCAGCGGGGGAGTTGCGAACGCCGCGCCACAAGGCCATCGCGTTTGAGGCCGCGTGTGAGGCGATGACGCTGCTGAAGAATGACGGCGATGTGCTGCCGCTGTCTCGCGACCTGAAGACCGTGGCGCTGATTGGCCCCAACGCCGCGCGGGTGTTGTTACAGGGCGGTGGCAGCTCGCAGGTGACGACGGACAGCGTGCGCACGATGGCTCAGGGGCTGCGCGAGTATCTGGGGCCGGGCGTCACGGTGCTGGAAGGTTCGGGCGTCGACAATGATCCCTTCCCGCCCGCCGCCGAACGCCGACAGTTCAGCCCCGATGAAGCGCGCTCTGGCGAGGGGCTGACGGCGACCTATTTTGAAAGCCCCGACCTGTCTGGCGAACCCAATCGCACGAATGTGGAACGCTACATGATGCGCTGGGTCAGTGCGGCCATGGCCTCGGCACGGCGGGTGGCCTACGGCGCGTTTCGCTGGAGCGGATGGTACTGGCCCGAGGTCTCCGGATCGTATGAGTTCGGCTTGCGGGCCACGGGCCAGGCGACCTTGAGGTTGGACGGCGAGGTGCTGGTCGCGCCGGCCGATCCAGCCACGCCGGACCGCTTCGACGTGATGGGCAATCTGGTGCCGCGGCGTTTGGCCAGCGTGGTCCTGGAGACCGGCCGCGGCTATCGCGTCGAGCTGGACTATGTCCCGGCCAGTTCTGACAACGACTATATCGCGCTGGGTGTCAGGCCGCCGGCCGAGCCAATGTCACACGCGGTCGAGGCGGCGGCGGCGGCAGACGCGGTAATCCTGGTGCTGGGGTCGGCGGTGGTGACCGAGGCCGAGGGGTACGACCGCGCGGACATGGACCTGCCGGGTTCGCAGGACGCGCTGGTGCGCGCGGTGCTTGCGGTCAATCCGAACACGGTGGTGGTGTTGAATACGGGCTCGCCGTTTGCCCTGCCGTGGATCGATGAGGTGCCGGCGGTGTTGCAGATGTGGTTGCCGGGGGAGACCGGCCCCGACGCGCTGGCCGCCGTACTGTTTGGCGCGCGGGCGCCGGGTGGACGGCTGCCGGTGACCTTCCCAAAGGCATTTGGCGATCACCCGGCGCACGCGCCGAACCCCGATCCGCTGGTCTGCGAATACGCGGAGGGACTGGCGATCGGGTACCGGTATTTTGACGCGGCCCCGGTGCGCCCGCTGTTCCCGTTCGGCCACGGCCTTGGCTACACGACGTTCGAGATCAGCGACTTGCGAATGGCGGAGGCGGCGCGATGCGGCGACGCGGTGACGCTGGAGGTTAAGGTGACCAATACCGGTGCGCGGGCTGGCGCGGAGGTTGTGCAGGTCTATGTCTCGCAACTGGAGCCGCGCCTGGCGCGACCGCCGAAGGAGTTGAAAGCCTTCGCCAAGGTCTGGCTGGAGCCGGGGGAAACCCGGACGGTGCCCTTGAGCCTGGAGCCGCGGGCGTTCGCTCCCTATGACCCGCAGACCGGGACCTGGCCGATGGATCCCGGTGCGTATGATGTGCTGGTGGGGTGCTCTGCGGGGGATATCCGGGTGAAAGGAACGGTGGTGCTCGGGTAGCGCTCTCCTCTCCCCCGGCTACTTCCCGTCCACTGAATAGGCCAGGAGGACGTTGATGCCGTTTGAGCCGACGCGGGCGGCGCCGTTGTTGCCGCTCATGATGTAGACCATTCCGTTTGCGATGGTCGGGCCCATGCCGTCGATGCCGCCGCCGGGCTGGCCCTTGATACCGTTGAGGGTGTCGTAGGTCTGAGCGGTGGTCGAATGTTCCCAGACGATCTTGCCGGTGGCGTTGTCGTAGGCGCGGAACCAACCGTCGAGGGCACCTTGGAACACGAAGCCCGGGATGATCGCCGGGGCCGCAGATTGCGCACGCATGCAGCGGCTGGGCTTGCCCTTGTCAGCGGCATAGATGCAGGCCGCCTTGGGCGCGGGTGTATGCCAGACGATCTTGCCGGTGGCGGGGTCGAGAGCTGACAGACCGGGCTTGGCAGCCGGTGCGCCGGGACGCCCTTCGCCGAAGATCACCCCCAGATCGGAGTTCGGGATGTAGGCGTAGCGGTCATCCGCCCCGATGCCCCACTCGATACCGCCGAGCGCGGAACCCACGCCGACTTGGGTGGTCCAGAGACGCTTGCCGTTGTCGGGATCAAAGCCGTAGGCGAGGCCAGACTTCTGGCCCGCGACCAGCACGGTCTTGCCGCCCTTGATGGGAATCAGAACAGGCGTAGCACCGAAGTCGTAGTCGGGGCCGAGCGGCGTCGGGCAGTTGCCGGAGTTGGAGGTCCGCCCGCAGCCCATGACGAAGTTGTCCTTCTCTGTCACCTGGTCGCGCCAGCGAATCTTGCCGGTCTTGATGTCCAGCGCCACAACGGCGTCGGCGCCGACCGTATCGACGTCGGTATAGCTGTCGCCGGTGACGACGTAGACGAGGCCACGCTTGCGATCGACGGCAGGGGCGCTCCAGATCGCGGCACCGGCGGGGCCGGTGACATCCAGGCCATTGTCCTTCTGGCGTATGTGGCGGGTGGGCTCGGGGACCATGGAGGTCTTCCACAGCAGCTTGCCGGTGCTGAGATCCAGAGCCGCCAGGGACCCCCGGAACGTGCAGCAGGCGTAGGCCTTGCTCATGGCGGCGGCCTCCTCGATGGAGGAGATCGGCACCAGCAGGCGATTGTCGGCGACGATGGGTGAGCCGGTCAGCACGCCGACGGGGTGGGGATCGAGCACGGCGCTGCGCCATAGTTCCTTGCCGGTCTGGGCATCGAAGGCGCGCACGACGCGGTCGCTCTGGCCGACGAAGGTGGCCCAGCCGCTGGGCGAGATCGCGGATCGCACGACCATCGGCGTGGTGCGCGAGACCAGGTCTTCGACGGTCCAGTGGACGCAGCCGGTCTTGGCATCCATGGCGAAGAAGGTGCCGGAGCGGTTGGTGACGAAGAGCCAGTCGCCCACTACCGTCGGCTGACCGCCGCCGGTCATGGAAAACGACCACTTGACCTTGAGTTTCGGTACGTCGGCGGCGGTGAGACCGGGGCGGCGCTGGAAACGCGTGGAGGGATCATCGATGCCGGTGGTAGCCCAGTCGCCGGGGGTGGCCTTGATCGGGGGATGGCTGGTGCACATCGGGTAGGTGCCGATGACCCCGGTGCGGAGGGCTACCTGAGGCATTTCAGCGCCTGTGGCAGCTGCAGCCCGGGGCGCGCCGACCGACGAGACATAGGCCGCCACGGCCTGAATGTCGGCGGCACTCAGGCCCTCGGCCATGGGCTTCATGAGGCCGCTGGTCATCGACGTTGCGATGTCGGCCTGGGGTCGCTGGGCCAGATCGGCGCGGCTGGGCGCGCGATCCACCGCCGGCTCATGGCAGGTCTGGCAGCGCGCCTCGAACACCGCCTTGCCGTTGGACTGGGCGGCAGCGGGGCCGGTGAGCCACAGCGCGGCCACCATGCCGACGAGCAGGTTCGAGAGCAGCAATCGAGCTGACGGCACTGTATATTTCCCTGATCTAGGCGGAGGCCGGCAGAAGCTACTGTGCGGCGGCGGGCGTTCCGGCGGCGACCGGTGGCGGGGCTGCCGGATTGTTGTTGGGACGCTGACGGCGGGGCATCAGTTTCTGGGCTGCCGCGAATTCCTTGCTGTCGATGCCGCCGTCCTTGTCGGCATCGATCATGGCGAAGTACTTCTTCAGCATATCGCCCATCTGGCCGCGCAGTTCGGGTGGCGTGAGCTTGCCGTCGATGTTGTCGTCCATGACGCCGAGGATCAGGTTGGCCTGCAGCATCTTGTCGTATTCAGGCAGCTGATTGGCCACCGTTTCGTCGACCCAGCGATAGTGGAAATAGGTGGCCAGCATTTCCTCGGACGACTGTTCGCCCCAGGTCACCAGGCGCTTGGGATCAGGATTGGCCGGATTGCGGGTAGAATTGTCGTAGGTCCAGCGGGTGATGATCTTTGAGCCGGCCGGAGCCTTCAGCGGGTCCTTAAGGAAATACTCGTACTGCCAGTTGAAATCATAGCGCGGCAGCGCCAGCAGCATGTCCTCGCGACCATCCGGATAGCGGATCGAGACATTGGCCGAGCCGCCGCGATGGTGGGCGTGCGGGGTCAGGCCGTAGATGATGGCGTCCTTCGGCAGCTCGACCGAGGCGACCTCAGGGTGGAACGCCTCGCCGGCCGGAATGGCGATGGTGAAGTCGAAGATGCCGAAGGTGCGCAGGACGTATTTCGGCTCCTGGCCCTTGGGGTAGAAGTAAACGCCCATCTGGGTCTTCTCGACCGTCTCGCGGCCGTAGGGCGTGTAATGGTTCTGGAAGGCGATGCCGCCACTGGGCGGTACCCAGACGCCGGTGTCCGCAGGCTGCAGGTTGGAGCCGCGGCCGGGACCGTAACCGCCCAGCGAAGCGCCCCATTCAGCCTCCGACGCGGTCCGGCCTTCGGTTGCCTCGCCCTCGACGACCCCGGTGAGGATGTGGTGCACCACCTGGCGGTCAGTGACCCGGAAGGTGGTCGCCTTCATCCAGCGGCCTTCGGTCATGACATTCTTCACGACCGGTCGTTGATACTCCATGATGCCCGTCGCGGCGATCTTGGCGGCGGGAATTTCGACGATCACGTCGGGCTTGCCCAGCGGCCAGTCGGGGGCCTGGAACTTCACCTTCGCCAAGGGGTCCTCGCCCGCGCCGCGCGGGGCGCCGGCCTCGACCCAGTGGACCAGGGTCTTGATCTGGTCCGGGCTCAGCCGGTCATCGTCCTGGAAGTGGCCCACGGTCTGGTCGGCCATGTAGGGCGGCATGCGGTTGGTGCGCAGTACCTCGCGGATCATCGGCGAGAAGCCCTTGATCTGCTCGTAATTGTTGAGCGGCATCGGCCCGATCCCGCCCGGCTGGTGACAGCCGGTGCACTTGGCCTGGACGATCGGGGCGATGGTTTTGGCATAGGAAATTTTGGCGAAGCTGGCGGCCCTGGCCCGCTCCGGGAAGGCGATGACTGCGCCGCGCGGCGCGTTGGCGGCCATAGAGACCTTGCGGCCCGCGACCAGACCCTCGATGGCGTCCTTCGCCCAGGTCTCGCCTCCGGCACCTGTGGCAGCGCCGCGGTAGGACACGGTCCAGCTGCGTGGATCGATGACGATGACTTCGGCGGCGCGGGAGACGCCCAGGCTCTCGCCGATGATCTGCTGATAGTCGAACAGGATCGGCATATCGATGCCGGCGGCCTTGGTGTCGGCGATGACCTTGGGCCGGGTCTCGCCGATCCGCGAGGCCAGCATCATGAACTCCACGCCGCTGGGCTTGTAGGCGGCCTGAAGGGCGGCATAGGTTTTGGCTTCGGTGCGGATGGCGGCGTCGCCTGAGGCATAGGTGATCAGAACCACCGCCTTGGCGTCGCCAAGACGGTACAGCTGACGGCCCAGCAGGTTCTGGTCCGGCAGCCGGAAGTCATCGACCATCTGAGGCGCGGCGGCGGGGGCATCGGCCTGCGCCGGCGCCTGACCAACAGACATCGCGGCCACGAGCGCCAGCGCTCCCACCAGACCCGCAAGGCCGACGCCTTTGGTTTTTGTCGAGAGGTTCATCGTGCCCAATTCCCTAGCCCTTGCGGCCGCCGGGGGTCAAAGACCACAGCTTAGCCCCGTCCGAGGTCGAATCGCGATCCGCGAAAATCCCCGTTACGATACACAGTGGATCATAACGAACTGTGAGCCAGTTGATGTCAACGCCCGACGACCCCCGGATCGTCCGAACGCGCACGGCCTTGCGTCAGGCGATGACCGAACTTGCCGGTGAGGCTGCCCTGGATGCGATCACCGTGCGCGCCATCGCCGCCCGGGCCGGTGTGGGATACGCGACCTTTTTCCGGCACTATGGCGACAAGGAGGCTTTGCTGGCCGACGTGGCCGGGATGCTGACGCGGCAGTTCCTGCAACAGGTGCGGCCATTGCTGTTGCAGCAGGACCGGCGGGCCGCCGCCCGTTCGCTTTGCGCCTTTGTCCTGGAGCATCTGGCCATCCACCAGACGCTGATCGCCGGCGGCTCGGGCGAAACCGTCCGCGCCGGCATGCTGCGCCACACCATGGACACGCTGGCCGCCGCCCGGGTCCGGGAGCCGGAAGGGCCCATCGACGATCTGGTGCTGTTCCACATGGTTTCAGCCACCCTGAACCTTCTGGCCTGGTGGATGCGCAATCTCGATCAGGTCGACACCGACACCATGGCCGAAATTATCGAGCGAACGGTCCTGACCCCGACAAGCGCCTTGAGACAGTCACCGCCGTCAGCGCTGACGCCATAAAAAGGGCATCCGGAATTCGAAACACCTGAGGTTTCCCCCATCAGCCACTCGCGGCGGCCCGCGCTGCTTTGACACCTGCGGCGCCAGAACCAGCGGAGCCGCTCTTGCCGCGCGGTCATTCCGGCGACGGTGACCCAACCGCGACAACACGATGTGGAGCCTCAACCGACAGAGTCTTCGACAAATTCCGCCATGATCACCAATGGTTCTCGGCAGCGTGGCGTAAACGTCTCCATGACGCCCTAGGCGTGACCCCGAAGTTGGAGGGGTCGAATATGAAGTCTCAATTTAGCGCTCGCCGCGCCATGCTGAATGGCACCGCGTTATCCGCACTGGCCCTGGCCGTGGCCTGCGCGCCGTCTGCCTACGCCCAAGGTCAGGGTGCTGCCGCAAGCGAGGTCGAAGAGATCGTGGTTACCGCCACACCCATTCGCGACTCTATTGTGAAGTCCCTCGAGGTTCAGCGGCTTGCCGACAACATCGTCTCGGTCGTCGCCGCCGATGCGATCGGACGCTTTCCGGACCAGACGGCTGCTGCGGCGCTCTCACGGCTGCCAGCGACCGGCGTTCAGCGCGACCAGGGCCAGGAGCGCTACATCCAGGTCCGTGGCGCGCCAGCGCGCTGGACCAATGTCGCGTTCGATGGTGTCAACGTTCTGGGTGCCGAGGACCGGATCTTCCGGTTCGACAGCGTTCCGGCTTCCGTGATCAGCCAGCTTGAACTCAACAAGACCCTGACCCCGGATATGCCAGGCGAGGCCTTGGCCGGGCGCGTCAATATTCTCACCTTTTCACCCCTTTCCCAGCAAGGCTTCCACGTCAACGCCGACATCGGTCGTGGATACGTCGACCTCGGCGACGACGTCGAGAGCTATGGCGGCCGGGTGTCCTGGTCGAACGAAACGTTAGGGATCGTCCTGGGCGCCTCGAAGTTCAGCTTCATCCAGGAAACCGACAACTACGAGCCCCGGTTTGACGCTGTCGGCATGAGAGAGGTCCGCTTCGCAAAGTACCGCATCAAGAGGGATACGAGGGCCTTCAACGGCAAGATCGAGTGGCGGATTGATGAGCAGAACAGCATCCGCTTTTCCGCACTTCGCAGCGAGTTCCTCGATTTCGAAGAGCGCAACCAGTACACCTTCAACTTTGCCGGCGCAGCCTCCGGCACGCGCACCCCGACATCGGGAAGCCTCGTTTCCGTGCCTGTCGCGGGCCTGTTCGAGGATGGCGACTACGCGACCAAGAACACGCTTTTCATTCTCCACGGCGATCATGAGTTTGCCGGGTGGAAGCTCGGCTGGGACGTGGGCCGATCGGAGGCTACGTTCCGCCAAAATCTCCCACTTACAGCGACATCTGCGTCAACAACCGGCAACACAACCGGGGCCTTGCTGCGCCCTTCGCTCACGTTTACGGCGGGAGAGGCCGGAACGCCCGTGATCTCGTTGTTCGAAACCGTCCGAAACGCCGCCGGGGTACTTGAGCGCGGTGCAGCCCGCACAAGCGTGAACCAGTCAGCTTTCAACACCGAAGTTCTGGCTGTCTTCCGTCAGTTCAACACCCAGGAAGACAACTTCGCCAAGGCCGACCTGTCCACAACGTGGGACAATCTCGGCGCCGAGGCGACGTTCAAGGCTGGCTTCCAGTACAACGCCCGGAAGTTCGATGACCCGGGCAACTGGGCGGTGCTGCGGCCCAACGGAACGGCGGGCACGCTGGTGTTGGGTACGACGGCAGCCCAGCTGGGCGTGCCCTGGACGCCCTACGCGTTCACGACTGACCGTTCGGCGATCGGTAAAGTCAATGTCGGCTTCCAGGCCAACTTCATCGACAATGTCGCTCTGAACAAGCAGCTGGAGGCGGTGATCGCCGCTGCCACAGCGGCCAATGCGGCTGGCGGAACCTTCCCCGTGCCGCGGCCCAATCCGGCATTGGCCAACAAGGTGGATGAGACGATCATCTCGGGCTATGCGCAAAACACCTGGGCCTGGGACCGCCACAAGCTGCTGGCCGGCCTCCGGGTCGAGCAGTCCAAGGTTGAGGCATCCGGAAGCGCGCTGGTCGGCGCTGCGCTCGTGCCGCTGAGCCTGGAGTCGGAAAATACCCAGGTCCTGCCCAGCCTGCACTACACCTACGACTTCAGTGACGAGATCAAGCTGCGTGCGGCGTTTATCACAGGCGCGGCGCGTCCGAGCTTCTCCGACCAGCGCGCCACCGTCTCCATCAATGACGCGCCCGGCGTCCAGAGCATCAGCGGGGGCAATCCGACCCTGACGCCCGAGACGGCCTACGGCGTCGACCTCAGCGCCGAGTGGTACTTCGAAGCAGCCGGTCTTCTGTCCGCCAGCTATTTCCGTCGGGAAGTGAAGGATGTCCTGTTCGATGCGACCGAGCTTGTCGGAGACACCCGGTTTGATACCGGCGGCATCAGCCGGTCCGGCTACACCTACTCCACGACCCTCAATGGCGGCGACGGGTTCCTCCAGGGCGTCGAGTTCTCATACTATCACCCCTGGACCTTCCTCCCGGGGCCCCTTTCCGGCCTCGGTATTCAGGCCAGCGTCGCGTTCCTTGACGGGGAGTTCGAGATCGGCAACGGCCGCAAGGCACCGTTCCCCGGCACCTCGGATCGCATCAGCCAGGCGGCGGTGTTTTATGAGAAGTATGGCTTCTCACTCCGCCTGAGCTGGCAGCACCGGACGAGCTGGATTGACGAAGTCTCTCCCGGGTCGACATCAGCGGGCGATCTGGTGTGGGATGCCCAGCAACGGGTCGAATTCTCCGGGCGCTATCAGGTCAATGAGAACATAACGTTATATGCCGACGTCAATAACATAACCAATGAGCGGGGCCTGCGCTTCCAGGGGACGCGCGACAGGCCCTACGAACTGGAGTACTTCGGACGCCGCTTCCTCTTTGGCGTCAGGGCGCGCTTCTAGATGGAGCAGTCCCTACGGTTCGTGAGGAACGGGGCCGTGGCGTCTGGTGCTGATGGAAGCCGATAGCCGAATCCCCTTCAGCCAACAGGACTGAAGGGGAAGACCGCGCCCGCTTGTACGCTTTGCTCGATCAGGTCCTCCGACAAGTTGCGCAATGGTCATCAACGTTTCGCGCCAGTGTGGCCGAAGCTTCTCCGCGGACGCGCATAGTCGGGGGCAATCGGAAGCGTCTCGAACTCAGGGATGCAACCTGACCGAGTGCAGGCCGTACTCTCTTCTTCGATGGCTAACCTGTAGAGGATGCTGAAAATGAAAAAAACCGCAGGACTTGCCGTTTTCTGCGTCTTGCTCACGACCGCCCTTGCCGCGTCTGCCGAAGTTATCAGCGCCCCGCAGGTTCTGCGGACATCACCCGACACGGTCCTGGTCACCTGGGCGAGCCCCAGCCCGGTCGACGTCTATGTTTCGGACAAGCCCGACGTTGCGCCTGCCCAGGCAAATCGGGTGTCCGTCGCCGATCAAGATGGCCGGCATGAAATGAAAGCGGACCTCGCCAGCCGGCCCTACTTCACATTGCGCGACCCGCAATCCGGTGAGACGCTGCACGTCGCCGAGCGCCTGGTGCCGCTGGAGCAGGGATCGAACTTCCGCGATGTCGGCGGGTATCCGGCGCAGGGTGGCAAACACGTCCGCTGGGGTCTGATCTACAGGTCCGGCGGCAGCCCGATGCTGACTGACGCCGATGTCCGCCGCGTACAGGGTCTGGTGAGCGATATGGTCGACCTGCGCTCCTCGGAAGAGCGGTCGCTGGCGCCAACACGTGTAGACGGAGTGGCCTATGCAGCCGTCGGCTACTCGATGTCCAAAGTCACAAACTTGAGCCCAACAACACCGACGACGATGGGGTCACCCTATCGCAATTTCCCGACGATGCTCGCGCCCCACCTCAAGATCGTGTTCGCCAAGTTGCTCGCGAACCAGGGTGGACTTGTCTACAACTGTTCGGCGGGGCAGGACCGGACCGGCTTCGCCACGGCCATGATCCTGAGTGCGCTGGGCGTGTCACGCGACGTCATCCTCAGCGACTATCACCTGTCGACCACCTACAGGCGTCCTGAATTCGAAATGCCGCGCTTCGATGCGGCGGCTCAAGCCGCCAGTCCGGTGGCGGCGCTTTTTGCGGGTTACCAGAAGGACCCCGAAGCGTCGAAACCACGTCCCTTGTTCGACGCCAACCACCGTGCGTTTCTGGAAGAAGCCTTTGACGAGGTCGACTCGAAGTGGGGCTCTGTGGACAAGTACCTGGCAAAGGAAGCTGGCATCGGTCCCGTCGAGTTGGCCCGCCTGCGCGCCACCTATCTGGAATAGCGGACGCTGCGCCGCGTTCACGCGCGTTGGTTTGGGTTACGCGCGCGCCGTTGAGTCCGGGTCGCTACGAGCCCCGGGAGCACCACGATCCTGGTGCGTCAG
Source organism: Phenylobacterium deserti (assembly GCA_945883235.1). Lineage (GTDB taxonomy): Bacteria > Pseudomonadota > Alphaproteobacteria > Caulobacterales > Caulobacteraceae > Phenylobacterium > Phenylobacterium deserti_A. The sequence goes on from CAMCXF010000007.1 coordinate 26,360, forward strand.
GTCCAGCACAACGGCGGCGTGATCGCTGGGAAACCAGCCGTCGGCAGACGGCCTGTCCAGTGCGCGACCGGTCGCCGACCTACTCCACTGACCTTCGCGCCAGAGGACACAGTGGTCGATGGCCATGCCGCCGGTTTGCGTTGCGCCCGCTCGAGCGCCGTGAAACGTCGGGGACGTGGGGCTGAGAGCCAAAGGTGCCAACGCGGCGTCTGACGCCGTCGCGTTGAGGTCTCCCGCCACGACCAACCCGCCCTGATAACCCGCCACAGCCCAGTCGAGAGCCGTCTCAAGCTGAACGGCACGAACGCGTTCGGCGGTACCTCCGCCCAGGTGGGTCAAGTGCAGATTGAGAATACGCAGTGAGGCACCGGCGCGATCCACGTCCACGCGCTGCGCGATGCGCTGGCCATCTCCGGGGGCGCTATCCAGGGCGCAGAGGTCAAACCCGGTTACGCGTTCCCGCGTGAGGACGGCCAGACCTGATGTGCTCATAACCCTCCTGCCGCCATGCGCTCTGAGTTTCCGCCGGGCTGGTGCCGGGTAGGCGCGCATCCCGAGCGCGGCGGCGAGCCGGGCCGCCGTGTCGGAACCCCCGCCGACGAAGCACTCCTGCAGGCAGACGACGTCGGCGCGAAGGTCGCCCAGGCCCACGGCCATCAGATCAAGCCGCCGCTCGTACTCGCCTTCGTTCTTCCAGGTGTTGAGGGTAACGATGCGCACGGTCCAGGACCCCGTCAGGCTCGGCGTTCGCCCTCGACCCAGACCTCGCGAACCACCGGCAGATCGCCCCTGACGCGCACGCGCAGGAAGTCTGCCCGGCGGCCTGGCTCGATCACACCGCGGTCTGCAAGTTGCGCAGCGCGCGCGGGACCCGCCGTCACGGTGGCCACCGCGCGGGCAAGGCTCCAGTCGAACTCGGGGCGGGTGAGCGCGAACGCACACTCGATCAGGCTGCGCGGGACGTAGTCCGAGGCGAAGGCATCCAGCAGGCCCGCATGGGCCAGTTCAGCCGCCGGCACATTGCCGGAGTAGGAGCCTCCGCGGATAAGGTTGGGGCCGCCCATGACGATGATCATCCCGCGCTCGCGCGCCTGGCGCGCCGCCTCAAGGGTGACCGGGAACTCGGCCACGCTTGCGCCGAGATCTGCGGCCGTATCGATGTGGGCGGCGTCCTCGTCGTCGTGGCTCGCGAGCGGAGCGCCACAGGCCGCAGCGATGTCTGCCACCAGCTTGCGATGACGGTCGGCATTTCGTGACTGCCGATCCCGGATCTCGGCCATACGCTGGTCGACGGCATCCTGCGTCATGCCATCGGCACGCCAGTTCGCCAGGTACTTCTCGAGATTGCGGTACTGCCGCTGTCCGGGCGTATGATCCATGAGCGAGAACATCGCGGTCAGCGGATGCTGCGCAAAGGTTTCAAGCCGACTCGGCAGGTCGTCCGCCGGGGTCTCACAACGCCAGTGCAGCTTGTGGTCGGCTTTCAACAGGTCGCCATCGCTGGCCTGGGCAAGTCCATCCGCGAGACGGGTCAGGTTGTCGTGGTTCCGCGAGGCCGCAGAGTTGAAGGAGCCGATCGAAAGGCTGTCAAACACCGTTGTGACGCCCACGGACAGGCAGCAACCATCGTGTGTCACGGCCGCCGAGACCGGGTCCCAGTCGATGTTGGGGCGGGGAAAGAAGTGCTTTTCAAGATTGTCGGTATGAAGGTCGATCACGCCGGGCATGAGGACATCGCCCTCGAGGTCTTCCCCCACACAGCTGGGGCCGGGATCGACGGCCACAATCTTGCCGTCGCGCACCAGAACCGAACCGATAAAACTGTCAACGGCGGTCACAACCCGCGCATTCCTGAACGCCAACTCCACGTCAGATCCTTTATTCAGATTGAAGATCAAACCCGGGTCGGTTCGGGAAACTCGATCTCGACCTCGGTCGTGGAGCGCGAGATGCCGTACTCCAGTGGCCGGCCCGTGCCGTCGATATTGAGATAGCGATGCACCAGGAGCGGCACGTGGCGCGGGACCTGAAGCCGGGCCGCCTCATCAATCGTGGGAAGCCGGGCGGAAATCGCGGTGCGCCGGCGCGTATAGTCGGGAATGCCAAAATTGATGAGCGTCTGGGTGATCGTACCGCAGGCCTTGTAGGTCTCGATGAAGCCCGGCAGTCGCCCTGAACTGAAATGATGCTGACTGAGCCCGATCGGCTCGTCGTCCACAAACCGGCATCGCTCGAGATACACCACGGGCTCTCCGACCCGAAGACCCAGCTGGGCTGCGATCTTGGCGTCCGACGCTCGGGTCAGAAGTTTGATGGTTTCGGTCCGCGGCGTCTGGCCACCCTCGCGGACAGTCTCGGTGAAACGGGGCCGGCGATGCAGGCGCATCAGCGATGACGGGCGTCGCGCATAACTGCCACGTCCCTGGGTGGACTCGACGATGCCCTTTTCCTGGAGGTCCGACAGGGCGCGACGCACCGTGTGTCGATTGACCATGAACTCACGCGAAAGCTCGAATTCCGTCGGCAGCTTTTCGCCAGGCGTGATCTCACGCGCCTGAATTCGACGCTCGAGAGACCAGGAAATTTCGCGCCAGAGGACCATCAAGGTCTCTCATAGCCGATCTGTTTAACAGTTCCGAGACAGCGAACTAGACAAGTTTTTCTTGCACGAAAGAATGTTCATCAACCGGTTGTTGCGGTGATTTCTCACACGAACTAATAATAGCCTCAAGCAAATACAACAACATGGTTGTTTGTCGGAGTTCGATGATGACGGTCAGGTTACCCGCAGAGACCACGCCTGAACGACGCGTGTGGCTGTCTGTTCTGGCCAAAGCGCCGACGAAAGACGTGATCGCTGCGTGGGACAGCCTTTCTGACCGCCCCGTATACACGACGCTTCGGTCGCCTGAGATCGGCATGGTGCTGGTGCGGGGTCGGATGGGGGGTTCGGGGGACGCTTTCAATCTGGGCGAGATGACGGTCACCCGGGCGGCGGTTCGGCTGGAAACCGGCGAAACGGGTGTGGGTTACGTTTCCGGTCGCGATCGTCGGCATGCCGAAATCGCCGCCGCCGTTGACGCCATGATGCAGTCTCCTCACCTGCGCCCCGATGTCGAGGGCGCCGTGGTCGCCCGGCTGGCACGTGGTCAACAGGAGCGGCGGGACACTGCCGCACGGAAGGCCGCAGCCACCAAGGTTGACTTCTTCACCATGGTTCGCACCCGGGGGCCTGCCTGATGTCGATCGCCTTTGATCTGGCCCGGGTCTCGGCGGGTTTTGCCGACCCTACCTGCGAGAGCCAGCAGGTTTTCCGCAAGCTGATGGACGCCATGGCGCGGCCTGGAACCCTTCACGATCTGTCCGTCGCGCCTGACGCGCCAATGGGCCTGGATCGGGCAGCGGGTGCGGTGGCCTTGACCTTGTTCGACTTCGAAACCACCGTCTGGCTGGACCCTGCCCTGCGCACTGAAGCTGTCGAGGGATGGTTGCGGTTCCATTGCGGCGCGCCGTTCGTCGCAGATCCTCAGCAGGCCGCCTTCGCTGTTGTGACGGATCTCGCTGCGGCGCCCGCCCTCTCCGCGTTCAACGCCGGGGACGCCAAATATCCTGATCGCTCGACCACCCTGGTGATCCAGCTTCCCTCCCTGGAAACAGGTCCGCCAGCCACGCTGACGGGCCCGGGAATCAAGTCGAAAGCGACGTTGTCGCTGGACGGCCTTCGCCCGGACTTCTGGGCCGAGGTGCAGGACAACCACGCCCGTTTCCAGTTCGGCGTCGATCTGATTTTTGTCGCGGGAGACCGCCTGACTGCGCTTCCCCGTTCCACCCGCGTCGTTCCGGAGGGAGACTGATATGGCCTATGTCGCAGTAAAGGGTGGCGAACGCGCGATCACCAACGCGCATCGGTGGCTGGCGGAGGATCGGCGGGGCGACCCTGCCGTTCCAGAGATCGAGGTCGATCAGATCCGGGAGCAACTTTCGCTCTCCATAGACCGGGTGATGAGCGAGGGGTCCTGCTACGACCGTGATCTTGCGGCCCTGGCGGTCAAGCAGGCGCGGGGCGACTTGCCGGAAGCCATCTTTCTGACCCGGGCCTATCGCACCACCCTTCCGAGGTTCGGCGCGTCCCTGCCTCTGGAAACCGGTCAGATGGCGGTGCGCCGACGCGTCTCGGCAGCTTTCAAGGACATTCCGGGTGGCCAGGTGCTGGGTCCCACGTTCGACTACACTCACCGACTGCTCGACTTCACTCTGGCCGCGAACGGTGAGACGCCGGTCGAGGGGGCGTTGGAGGCTGAGGAGCCGCAGGCCTACCCCATGGCAACGATCGCCTCGGTGTTCGCTCATGAAGACCTGCTCGAGCCGGACCACAGAACCGAAGACGCGCCTCCGCCTTTTGATCTGACCCGCGAGCCTATGGCTTTCCCCGCCGGTCGGGATCAGCGACTTCAGGCCCTGGCGCGCGGCGATGAGGGGTTCCTGCTCTCGCTGGCCTATTCCTCGCAGCGGGGCTGGGGCTCAACCCATCCGCTCTGCGCGGAAATCCGCCTGGGTGAGGTCGCGGTGGAGTTCGTACCCGACGAGCTCGGATTCGCCATCGAGATCGGAGAGCTGTCACTCACCGAGTGCCAGATGATCTCCACCGGTGCCGGTGGTGTCGATGCAGCGCCGCAGTTCACGCGCGGCTACGGCCTGACGTTCGGCCACTGCGAGCGCAAGGCCATGTCCATGGCCATCGTGGATCGAGCTCTGCGCGACGCCGCCGCCGGCGAGGCCAGCGCGCCGGTGCAGGATGAGGAGTTCGTCCTCTATCACTCTGACAATGTGGAAGCGTCCGGCTTCGTGCAGCATCTGAAGCTGCCCCACTACGTGGACTTCCAGGCCGACCTCCAGCTGATCCGTCGCCTGCGTCACGAGTACGCCGAACGCCAGGCCGCCATGAAGGAAGCCGCTGAATGACTGCCGGCACGAACGAACCCGAGCGCTACTACAACTACGCCTACCTTGACGAGCAGACCAAGCGGATGATCCGCCGGGCCATTCTCAAGGCCCTGGCCATTCCGGGCTACCAGGCCCCCTTTGGTTCCCGCGAGATGCCGGTGCCCTATGGTTGGGGCACGGGTGGCATTCAGCTGACCGCCGCCATCATCGGACCCGACGACGTCTACAAGTGCATCGACCAGGGCGCCGACGACACCACCAACGCGGTCTCCATCCGCAAGTTCTTCGCTCAGGTCGCCGACGTCGCGACCACGGAGGACACAGCCGCCGCCACGATCATCCAGACCCGCCACCGGATCCCCGAGCAGGGCCTGAAGGAGGGTCAGGTGCTGGTCTTCCAGGTGCCGCAGCCGGAGCCGTTACGCGGACTTGAAGCGCGCGAGACCGAAACCCGGGCCATGCACGCCTATGAGGAATATGGACTTCAGTACGTCTCACTCTACGAGAGCGTCGCCACCTATGGCCGGATCGCCTCGACCGTGGGCTATCCGACCATGATCGACGAGCGCTACCTGATGAGCCCCTCGCCGATCCCCAAGTTCGACAATCCCAAACTTGACGACAATCCGGCCATCCTGCTGTTCGGGGCCGGGCGCGAAAAACGCATCTACGCCGTGCCACCCTACACGCGGGTCCGCAGTCTGGATTTCGACGACTATCCGTTTGAAACCCAGACCTGGGAAGAGGACTGCGCACTGTGCGGCGCGACGGAGAGCTATCTGGACGAGGTGGTGCTGGATGACTCCGGCGAGCGCATGTTCGTTTGCTCCGACAGCAGCTTTTGCGGAGATCGACGGGCCGCAGGACACGCCGGTTCGATGGCGGGTCATCAGCTTGCATCGCTCGACAAGGAGCCGGCATGACGACCGCCACGCTGGAACACTCGCCGTCTCTCGGCGCTGTTGACCCGAGCCGCGAAGCGCCGCTGATGCGCGTATCGAACCTGTCGAAATGGTATGGCCATGTGGTTGGCTGCCGTGACGTCTCGTTTGAGCTGCGGCCCGGCGAGGTTCTGGGCATCGTTGGTGAAAGCGGGTCCGGCAAGACGACACTGCTGAACGCCATCTCTGGCCGACTGTCACCGACGTCGGGGGTTGTGGAGTTCGACGCCTCCCGGTTCGGCCTCACAGACATCTACGCGCTGAACGAGCCTGATCGCCGACGCATGCAGCGTGAAGACTGGGGTTTCGTGCACCAGAACCCACGCGACGGCCTGCGAATGCGGGTTTCTGGCGGTGCCAATGTGGCTGAGCCGCTGATGAACCTTGGCAACCGACATTACGGGAAAATGCGACAGGCGACCCTCGAGTGGCTCGACCGCGTCGAACTGGACACCAGCCGTATCGACGACAAGCCGCGGCACTTCTCGGGCGGCATGCAGCAGCGCATTCAGGTGGCCCGGAATCTGATCCACGGCCCGCGTCTGGTGTTCATGGACGAGCCTACCGGCGGACTGGATGTCTCGGTTCAGGCGCGGCTGCTGGACCTGCTGCGCGAGTTGGTCCGTGACCTTGGTCTGGCGGTGATCATCGTGACCCATGACATGGCCGTCGCGCGCCTGATGGCGGATCGACTGATTGTCATGAAGAGCGGTTACGTTGTCGAAACCGGCCTGACCGATCAGGTCCTCGACGACCCGCAGCACCCCTACAGCCAGCTTCTCGTTTCCTCCGTCCTGCAGATCTAGGTCCCCCATGAGCGCCCAACCCCTGATCGTGGTCGAGGATCTCGCCAAGACCTTCACGCTTCACAATGCCGAGTCCGCGACGATTCCGGTCTTTGAGCGATTGGCCCTCGAGGTCACTCCGGGCGAGTGCGTCGTGCTGGCCGGCGAATCCGGCGTCGGAAAGTCGACGCTGATGCGCTCCATCTACGGCAACTACCTGCCTACGCAGGGTTCGGTTCGCGTCCTGCATGACGGGGCCTATGTGGACATCACGCGCGCCCTGCCCCACCAGGTGCTGGACGTGCGGCGGAGGACGCTGGGTTATGTGAGCCAGTTCCTGCGTGTGATCCCGCGCATCTCGACCTTGCATCTGACCATGGAACCCCTGCTGGAAAACGGCGTGGAAGTCGCCGAGGCGCAGGATCGGGCCGAAACCCTGCTGTCGGCACTGCGTCTCCCCCGCGCGCATTGGGACCTGCCGCCAGCCACGTTCTCTGGTGGAGAGCAACAGCGGGTGAACATCGCCCGCAGCTTCATTCGCAACTATCCCGTGATGCTACTGGACGAGCCGACGGCGTCTCTGGACGCCGAGAACCGCGCCATTGTCGTCACCCTGATCCAGCAGGCGCTGGACCGCGGCGCGGCGATGATCGGCATTTTCCACGACAGCGATGTTCGCGACGCCGTGGCGACGCGCCTGTTTGGTGTTTCAGAATTCAAGGCGGCAGCTTGAGACCATGGAACGGCGCATCTATTCCGAGAACATCGTCACCCCCAACGGTCTGATCTGTGGCGAGGTCGTCCTCCGGGACGAGGTCATCGTCGCCCTGGAACCCCGGCGCGGATCATCCAGATCGGCCCTGGATTGGGGCACCGACTGGCTGGTCCCGGGGCTTGTGGACATCCATACCGACAATCTCGAAAAGCATTACCAACCACGTCCGGGCGCGCTGTGGGACGCTTACGGTGCCGCGTTGGCCCATGATGGTCAGTGTGCGTCCGCAGGCATCACGACCGTCCTCGATTCCCTCAGCCTCCACGGTCGCAAGGAAGGCCTGGATCGCAAGCAGGCGTTGGGGCCGATGATCGGGGGCATGGACAAGGCGCAGGCTGACGGGGCCCTTCGCGCAGAACACCTGCTGCACCTTCGCTGTGAAGTGACTAATCCGGAATTGCTGTCCTTGCTGGAGCCCCACGCCGACAACACCCGGCTGAAGCTCTTGTCCGTCATGGATCATACGCCAGGCCAACGGCAGACCAGCGACGTGACCAAACTGGTGGACCGGCTGGTGGCGGCTGGCCATAGCGAGACAGAAATCGAAGACATCACCGCCAAACAACATGAGGGACGCGATCCGGGGGTCGCCTATTCCAACCGCCGCAGTGTGGTGGCGTTCGCCCGCGAGTATGGCGTGCCCATCTGCGCGCACGACGATGCAACCGAGGCGCAGGTCGACGAAGCCCAGCAAGACGGCTGCGTCATCGCCGAGTTCCCTGTCACGCTGGCGGCGGCCCATCGCGCAAAGAGCTATGGCATGGCCATCTGCATGGGAGGTCCAAATTTCGTGCGAGGCAGCTCCCACTCTGGCAACCTGTCGGCGCGTGAGTGCGCCGAGAACGGCGTGCTCGACATCCTGGCTTCTGACTATGTGCCGCTCTCGATGCTGCGTTCCGCCTTCATGCTGATCGATGACTTCGCCTGGACGCCGGAGCGGGCTCTGGCCACCGTGGCCGCGACCCCCGCGCGAAGCCTGGGCCTGAACGACCGCGGAGAGATCGCGCCAGGCCAGCGCGCGGATTTGCTGCGGATCGCCAGACGCACGGCGGGCTGGCCCGTACCGGCCGAAGTCTGGCGGCAAGGCGCAAGGGTCGCATGACCGCGCGCTACGGCATCTATTTCGCGCCCGGGACCGACACCTCGCTCTGGTGGAAAGCCTCGGCGTGGCTGGGACGTGACGCCGAAAGCGGCCAGACGCTGGACAGACCAGTCCTGCCGGGACTGGGCGGTCTGGATCTCGACGCCATCACAGCCGACCCCAGGGGCTACGGGTTCCACGCCACGCTAAAGGCACCATTCGAGCTGGCGGCGGAGCGAACTGAGGTTGAACTGCTTGAAGAGACACGCGTGCTTTCACAGCGGACGGTGCCATTCAGCGCCCACATCGCGCCCTCGGCGCTCGGTCCTTTCCTGGCGTTTCAGATTCCGGGCGTGTCGTCGGAAATGCAGGCGCTTCACGCCCTGTGTGTCTGCGCCCTTAACGGGTTCCGAGCGCCATTGACCGAATTTGACTTGGCGCGTCGCCGCAAAGCCAAGCTGACGCCAGAGCAGGACGCGCGGCTGGTGGCGTGGGGATATCCTTACGTTTACGAGGATTTCCGTTTCCACATGACGCTGACCGGCAGGATTGCGGATGAGGCGGTCCGGACCCGCGTCCTGTCGGCCTTGCAGAACCATTTCGCCCCGGAGACCCGGCTTACGACCTTCGACAGCATCGCGGTGTTCAAACAACCGGATCGTTCTTCACCGTTCACAATCCTGGCCCGGTTCGACTTCATCGGGGATACCACTGTCGCGACGTCACAGGCCCGCTAACCGCGGAGTGCGGTGACAAGACGGGCGATGCCCTCGGCGGGCGTGCCGTCATTTCTTATGACAACAACGTCGCGGCCGGTCAGGTCGATGTCAGGGGTTCGCGCCAGGCGCGCCTCAATCTCGGCGGTTGTTTCACGACCACGCCCCGCCAGCCGCTCCGCCAGAAGATGACGATCCGCCGCGATCAGGATCACCTGGATCGCGGCGAACCGTGATCGAGCGTCGTCAATAATCGCGCGGGACCCGTTCAAAACCACGGTTCGTCCAAGTTCCAGATGCTCGACCACGATTGCACGGACGCCATAGGCCAGTCCATTGGCCCGCCAGCTCAGGGCATAGCCTCCGGCCGCCTCGCGGCTCGCGAACGTCGCCTCGTCGACTTCAACGTGATCCTCACCGCCCGCGGCCGCAGGACGGGTGATCTCGCGGCGGGCGAACACAAAGCGGTCGTTGTCAGCCAGGGCAATCCTCGCGCCGTCCAGCAAGGTGTCCTTGCCGACGCCTGACGGGCCGACCACCAACACCAGCAAGCCAGCCTCAGCTGTGTTTTTCGACGAAGGCGTCGGCATCAAGGGATCGGAAGTCCTCAAGGGCGTCTGCAAGCCGATCATGGCTCCAGTCCCACCAGCTGATCGCCAATAGACCCTCCTGGACCGGTTTGGGAAAGCGCTCCCGGATCGGCTTCGAAGGAACACCGCCGACGATGGTAAAGGGCGGCACATCCTTGGAGACGACCGCCCCGGCACCGACAACCGATCCGGTGCCAACGGAAACGCCCGGCAGGACGGTAGCGCCGTGACCAATCCAGACATCGTGACCGAGCGTCACGGCGTGAGATCGCCGCCACTCAAAGAATTCGTCATCGTCTTCCGGACCCAGGTCATAGGATCGCGCGCGATAGCTGAAGTGATGCTGGGCGGCACGCCATGTGGGATGGTTGCCGGGATTGATCCGCACGTCACGGGCAATCGAACAGAACTTGCCGATCGTGGAATAGGCGGCGGAGGAGTCATTGACGATGTAGCTGTAGGCCCCCATGGCGACTTCGGAAAGGTTGGTGCGCGCGCCAACACGGGTCCACGGGCCAAGGATCGAATCGTGGACCTGGCCATCGGGGTGAACAGCCGGAAAGGCACCTTCATTCGACCCTGCCAGGCCCGTGTGCACATAGCGGTCAAAATAGAGGTAGCCGGGCTCAAGCTGTCGGTCCGCGAGGCGTAGAACCATCAGGCGGCTTCGACGATGCTGAACGTGGTAGCGTTGTCAGGTGTGGTGCGGCCGGCGTAGACCCGGTCCAGCACCGCCTGGGTCAAGGCGACCGGCGGACCATCAAAGACAATCGCGCCTTTGGACATCGCGACGATCCGCGTGCAGTAACGGCGCGCGATCTCCAGGCTATGCAGATTGACGATCACCGGAACGTTGCGTTCACGGCAGATCTTCTGGAGCGCATCCATGACTACGTCGGCGTTGACCGGATCCAGAGACGCCACCGGTTCGTCTGCCAAGACGAGGTCAGGCTCCTGCAGCATGGCGCGCGCGATGGCCACTCTCTGCTGCTGGCCTCCAGATAACGTTCCGGCCCGTTGCAGGGCAGCATGCGCCATGTCGAGCGCATCGAGTTCCAGGATGGCGCGCGCCCGATCAGCAGCAGGAAAAAACTTCACCAGCGAGCTTGCCAACGGACGCTCCGCGACCACGCCGACCAGCACATTGGTGATCACGTCCAGCCTGGGGCACAGATTGAACTGTTGAAAGATCATCGCGCAGCGACGACGCCATTGCCGCAAGGGTCGCCCCTTCAGGTGGCCGACGTCCTGACCGTCCCAGGTGATACGGCCGTCCGTCGGATCGGTGAGGCGGTTGATCATTCTCAGCAGAGTGGATTTCCCGGCCCCCGAGCGACCGATAATCCCCACCAACTCACCCCGCTGACAGGTGAAGCTTACCTTGTCGACGGCGAGGGTCTCGCCGAACCGTTTGCTGACGCCGTGCAGTTCGAGCATCGGAACTCCGGGAGCTGATCGAGCTCCTAGAGATAGCGATGTCCGATGACCGCACCGTGACGCCCATGTGACGGTCATCTGGATGAGCGCAAAACTTGTTGTGGACCGCGACGCGTCCGACGCTTTTTGGCCGTCAGGCCAGTCGTTGGCGCAGCCATTGAGACACCGTGTCAAGACCCGCGACACAGATCATGTAGAGCCCGACGATGAAGGCGACCTGATCGAAGGCGAAGATGCGGATGCGCTCTTCAAGTTCGAACCCGATGCCGCCGGCCCCGACGATCCCCAGCACGGCCGCGTTGCGAAAGTTACTCTCGAGGAAAAACAAAACCTGGCTGGCCATCACCGGGATCACCTGAGGTGCCAGGCCGTAGCGCAAGGCCAAGAGCGGCGGCGTGCCGGCGGCGCGGACACCGTCGATGGGCTTTTCGTCTGCGTTCTCGATGGCCTCGGAAAATAGTTTGGCCAGGCTTGGGATGTCGGCCAGCGCCAGGGCGATTACTCCGCCAAACGGCCCCAGTCCGAAGGCCGAGACCAGGATCAGTGCCCAGACCAACGCCGGGACGCCGCGAAACCAATCCAGCGAACGGCGGAACGCAAAGTGCAGGACAGGCTGGCGCACCACCGTCTTCGCCCCGAGAATGCCGAGCGGCAGGGCGACAAGCGCGGCGATCACCGTACCGGCCAGCGCCATGGCGAAGGTTTCGGCCAGAGCGCTCACGATGCGCGGCAGGTCACCGCCGTCGGATGGCGGCATAGAGATTGCGATGAAGCGGGCCAGCTTCCCGAGTCCGAGGAGAAAGGACTCCGGTGCCAGTTCCAGGTCGACGCACATGGCCACGAACGCCAACCCGCAGAGCGCGACCAGGCCCCAGTTCGTGAGGCGACGCGACAGCCCTGGCCGCAGCGCCTCGGGCGCGACCTTCAGCGCGCGCGCATAGATTTCCGGCGTCACCGCGCCTCCCCCAGGCCAATCAGCCGGTGTCGGATCGCCTCGGAGGCGATGTCGATCAGGAAGATCATGCCCACGATCAACAGCAGAATCGCCAGATAGGTATCGAACTCGGTGTAGGTGATGGCCCGTTGCAGCTCGATGCCGATCCCGCCGGCGCCGACGATGCCCAACGCTGCAGCGCCGGCCAGATTCCCCTCCAATCGGATCAAAGCGTAGGAGGTGTAGTTGGGGAGCACTTGCGGCACCACGCCGTAGCGGATCATCGCCGCATATCCGGCCCCCGACGCCCTCATCGCCTCCAGCTGGCGCGGATCGACCTCTTCGTTGACCTCCGAGAAGAGCTTGCCCAGGCTGCCCATGGTCGAGATCGCCAGGGTGATGACCCCGGCAAGCGGCCCGACGCCAAACGCCGCCACCAACATCAGGGCGAGGATCAGATCCGGCAGGGTGCGAATGGCTTCCAGCGTGCGCCGGACTGTGAACCGCACCGCCGGGATTGGCATCAGATTCCGCGCGCACAGGAACGACGCCAGCAACGCGCCAATCGCCCCCAGGACCGTGGCGACCACCGCCATTTCCACGGTCTGCCACCCCAGCCGCAACCAGCGCGGCAGGTCGTAGAACCACCAGGCCAGCGAACCGTCGGTGCGCCGATCGGCGAAGAGCGCGTCACCCTTGAGATCGGGCACCATACGGTTCAGGAAATCGCCGATCCGCCCCAAGGGATCGCCACCAATGTCCGACGAGAAGAACTGACTGCGCTGGAACGACAGCAAAAGGAGGGCCGAGAAGATCAAGAGACCCGCAAGGGATTGCATTCGCTGACGGCGCAGGGTGCGCCGGCGCAGGGTTTCGAACGCTACGACTGCGGGCGACAACTCGCTCAACGCGTGGCCACCAGGGCCAGCGCCTCGGCGGGCTCAAACTCTGCCGCGTCTGGTGCCCACGATGTCGCCCAGGCGAAGGCCGCCGCGTTCTCAAGGTGCAATGGCATGTGAATGCCGATCAGTCGAAGCCGGGTCTCGTCGGCGATATCTCGCCGAACAACCACCGCGCGCGTGGCCTGAGGGCGCATCCTGGAGACTATCCTGAGGTCCGCGCACGGCGGCGCCAGCTTGGGCGAGTTCTGGCGGCAAAGCCGTTGCCAGGCCGCCGCATGCAGCACCATGGCGTCGGCCTTGTTCGCGCGGAGCTCGGCCACGGCGACATCGCCATCGGCGGCGACATCCTGTCGACCCCAGAACGTCATCGGAGCGCCGCGTTGGCTCAGCGCCAACCGCGGGAGGTCCAATGCCGCCGCCGTTCGGCCGCCGAAGACCAGCGACTTTCCACGCAGGTCAGCCAAGGTCTTGATCGGGCCCGCAGCCTTGACGCCCAGCACCACCGGAATGCGATTGACCCCGCCTTTGGGGCGGACGGTGAGGATGGCCCGCGTCGTTGTCGCGATCGGCGCGAAAGCAGACGGGTCCAGAACAGCCAAGTCCAGTTCACCCGCCGCCAGCGACTTGGCCGCCGCCGCGGCGTCGACAACCGGACACCGGAGAACCTTTGCGTTCAGGCGCCTGGCGAGATGGTCGTAGTACGCCCTCTCCCCTGTCGGCGTGGACGCAGCGGGCGCTTCACACGGTCCCGTGACGCCGGAGATCGCGGCGACACGAAGGAACGGCGACGGAGTCCCTGCCCCCGATGTCATCAGACACATCACGGCCAGCAGGGCGGCGTGGAGCCGCCTCACGGCCGGCCACCTGTGCCACGGCGCTGGGCAATGTCGGCGGCCCGGAGCGCGATGATGTCCTTGTAGTGATCCCGCGTGACCGCAGTGTACGCCGAGCCGTCCAACTGACCGATCTCGGTCCAGAGTTCTGGTTCGTCGTAGGCCAGGGCGGCCATTGTGCCCCGGACCAGATCGATCATCGCCTGCGGTCGATCGGTGCGCACGATGACGGCTTCACTGGGGATCGGCCCCGTCGTCCAGATGATCCTGAAGTACTTCAGATCAACAAACCCACGTCCGGCCATCGTATACAGGGCACCGCGGGTAAAACCTTGCTGCGGATCGCCGCCGCTGGCCTGCAGGATCGCTGCGTCGAACTGACCGTTGGCCAGGGCCATGACGGCCTGGGTGTGGCCGCCCGCAAACGAGGTCTTGCCAAAATAGGTGTCGGGATCCAGCCCCTGCTCACGGAACTTCGCGCGCGGGACCAGGTAGCCGGACGTGGAGTTGAAATCCACATAGCCGAGGGACTTGCCCTTCATGTCGGCCAGGGATCGGATCGGACTGTCCGCGCGGACGACCAGGGCCGAATAGTAGCCCGTCTCGCCCTCGGCTTGACGTGGAGTCAGGATCGGGGCGACCAGACTGCCCACCTGGGCGTCAACGTTGGCATACCCCCCACCGGCGATCTGGGCGAGGTCGACCTGGCCAGAAGAGATCGCCTGGATAACCCCATTGTAGTCGGACGACTCATAGAGCTTGACGGGTAAGCCCAGAGCAGCGCTCAGGCGGTCCCGGAAGACGCTGCGGCGCTTGACCAGCATGGGATCGTCATTGCTGCCGCTGACTGCCATGCGGACTTCCTTGATACCGCTGCGCCAGCCCCCGGCGTTCGGTTCTGGCGACTCTCCACAGCCGGCCAGACCCAGAGCCGCAACAGCGGCCAACAAAACCCAGCCCGATCGAACCATCCACACACCGCCGCGACGCGCGTCAACTGGATGCGGCGTCAGGTGTCATCGTTGGACCCGGTGGGTGTCGCCCGCGTGACACTCCCGTGACGATCTGATTTCGAAGCGCCAACTTGGTGCCCTTGTGGCGGTACCTGTCGCCCGTCCATATCGGCGAACAAGCAAAAGCTGCCTTGCTGCATTGTACAGACCGCCCGCGAACAAACACTGGTGGGCCCGGCAGGACTCGAACCTGCAACCAGACCGTTATGAGCGGCCGGCTCTAACCATTGAGCTACAGGCCCCTGCAGCGCGCGCCCGGCGTTAGCATGGGCTGCACGTCGCTTAAAGCTTGCGTTCATGTGAGATTTGCGAGGCTCTGGCGTCCGACACTGGACTGGAGATTGAGATGAAGACCCTGATGCACGCGGCTGCCCTCGGCATGGCGTTGACCACGGCGGCGGCGGTACCCGTCGCCATGGCCCAGACCGCGCCGGCCGCGGCGGACACAATGTTCAAGGCCACGACCCTGAACCTCTCGGCGACGGGCGAGACCCGCGTGGCACCCAACATGGCCAGCATCAGCCTGGGCGTCATCACCGAGGGCAAGACCGCCGCGGAGGCTCTGGCGGCCAACGCCACGCGGATGACGGCCGTGATGGCAACGTTGAAAAAGGCCGCCATCGCGGAGAAGGACATCCAGACCTCGAACCTGAGCGTCAATCCCCAGTATCGGTATGTGGAAAACCAGGCCCCGGTGCTGATCGGCTATCAGGTGTCCAATCAGGTCACGGTCACGGTGCGGGATCTGAAGAAGCTGGGGGCCGCCGTCGACGCCACGGTGAACGCCGGGGCCAACCAGGTGAACGGGATCAGCTTTGGTCTTTCCGATCCGTCCGCGGCCGAGACCGCGGCGCGGGAGGCCGCGGTGCGGGCTCTGTCCGGCAAGGCTGATCTGTATGCGCGCGCGACGGGCTACCGGATCCTGCGACTGGTCACGCTGAGTGAAGGTGGCGGGTATTCGCCCCAGCCGCCCATCCCGATGGTGGCCATGGCCATGCGCAGTGAGGCCAAGGACTCCTCGCCCGTCTCAGGTGGTGAACTCAGCGTCCGGATCGATATCACAGCGGTCTATGAGCTGACCCGGTAAGGGTCAGGTTTTCAGCCACAGGTCCGGCAGTCGCGCCGCCAGCCATCTGGTGAGCGCGGCGTTGACCTCGGCGGGCTTCTCCTGGGCCATCCAGTGGCCGGACGCGACGGTGGCCTCGGTAAGGTCGACGCAGTGGGCACGCATCGGCTCGGGCAGGCGAGTGTCCACGGTGGCGCAGACGTGGTCGTGGGCGGCGTGAATGAATAGCGCTGGCATCTGCAGATGCGCGTGGGGAGCCCGGGTGGCATAGGCCATGTTCGCGACCCCGTTCACGTACCAGCTATCAGGACCGAAGAAGCCGTTGCGTGTCAGGCCTTCGACGTAGCGGTTTTCATCCTCGAGGGTGAGCACACTGGTGTCGCGCGGCACGTCCGGGGCCTGGCCGCCCGGCCCGAACCAGCCGCCGTTGGCGCGGGTGAATGCGGTTCCGGCCGGTTGTTTTTGCCCCTCCGCCGACCCCGCCCGGAACAGCAGCTTTACAGTGGCCCGCACATCGGCCTCAAACCCGGCACAGGCGGCGGCGAAATTTTCGCGGTAGAACAGCATGTAATCCCACTGGGCGGCGGGATGCGAAGTCTCGGGATAGATCGTGCGGTCCGCCAGCGGAATGATCGTCTCTGGCGCAAACCCGTCTGGAATGTAGGGCACACACAACGTCGCCACCGCATGACAGCGGTCGGGATGCTGCTGGGCCATCGACCAGACCACAGGCGCGCCCCAGTCGTGGCCGACCCAGATCGCCTTCTCGGCCCCCAGGCTGTCCAGCAGCTCGATCATATCGGCGACGATTTCCTGCTGGCAGTAGTCCGCGTGCCGGCCATAGACGCTGGATCGCCCATAACCGCGCATATCCGGCGCGATGGCCCGAAACCCCAGGCCGCCGAACACCGGCAGCTGATGGCGCCACGAAATCGAAAGCTCGGGCCAGCCGTGGACGAAGATGATCGGCGTGCCTGCCTCGGGTCCGCAGGCCAGATAAAAGGTGGTGTGGCGCGCGCTTCGGGTCACGCATTCGAGAACGGGAAGGGTCACGCAGGCGTCTCCGGTTTGGTGGACAGCGACGTTATCACCGCCAACCCCTGGCACCAGCCCTATCGGCTGACCTTGGCCCGGCGGAACGCACCCGCGAGCCTGTCGGCCATCATACGGCCTGGAAAGGCCCGATCCCCCTCCATCATCGCGGCATAGACGAGGTCCGTGCCCTCAATCGGACCGGCCGCCCAGCCGACCCCGCGTGAGGCGTCCGACGTACTGTTACAGCTTAGGGTGCGGGTCTGACTGTTGCTGGCCGTCGCTTTCAGTACCGCGGCGATTTTGGTGACGCCTGGCAC
The DNA here is from genome assembly GCA_945883235.1 of Phenylobacterium deserti. Lineage (GTDB taxonomy): Bacteria > Pseudomonadota > Alphaproteobacteria > Caulobacterales > Caulobacteraceae > Phenylobacterium > Phenylobacterium deserti_A. Next base: position 43,729 of record CAMCXF010000007.1, read on the forward strand.
GTCGCAGGCGGGCAACTCCCGGTCACAGGCGGTGGCCGTATTGTAGCGATAGAGCAGTCGCCCCGACCCGGCCTTTGCGATCAGTACGCAGGTCGAGGGGGCGCCTATGGCTTTGGAGACGGCGGCGTCCAGATCGTCCCGGTTCACGCCGGGGGGCGCGTCGGGCGCGCAGGCCGATAGACCCAGCGTCGCGGCCAGCGCAATCATGCTGAATGATTTGACCGAATGTCGCATCGCTCACTCCATCGCTTGAACGCCTCAACGCTGGCCAAAGCTTCTACCACCGTCGTTGCCCGGGCCGATTGATCGATGTCGGCTCAGTCGGCGTGGCGGCGCAGGAAATCCGCCATCTCGTCCAGCACCGGGGCACCGCCCCTGAGCGGGCGCGACAACGCCAGCACGATACTGATGTGGTCGACGCCCGGGTAGTAGCGCTCCTCCACCACAACACCGGCCTCCCGGTAGAGCTTTGCCAGAGCTGTAGTGTTCTTGGGCCAGACCACCTTGTCCGCATCGCCGGTGGCCAGGAAGGCCGGCGGACTGCCCGGTCGCACGTGGGCCAACGGCTGGGTGCCAGGAAGGTCGGGGCTCTGGCCAAACACCTGGTTGGTCGAGGTGCCCTTCAGCGGCAGGAAGTCGTAGGGGCCCGCCAGACCCGCCACGGCCTTGATCTGGGCCGGATTGACGCCAGCAGCCGTCAGATAGCGCCCGTCCAGTCCCAGCATGACGGCGTTGTAGGCCCCCGCCGAGTGACCCAGCAGCACGATGCGCTGGGGATCGCCACCAAACCGCGCCGCGTTGTCCACCGCCCAGCGGACGGCCAGTGCCCCGTCCTCCAGAAAGCCCGGATACCGCACCTCGGGGTAGAGCCTGTAGTCGGCGACCACGGTGACGAAGCCGCGCGAGGCCATGGCGCGCCCGACCCAGTTGTAATCCTGCCGCCGGCCCGAATCCCAGGAGCCGCCATAGAAGAACACCGCGATCGGCGCCTTCACCGGCCCGGCGCGTGGCACATAGACGTCCGCCGTCTGTCTGGCGTTGGGGCCATAGGCCTCGCCCCGCGACACCCGTGACGCAGGGTCCTTTGGCGAGAGGGTGGCAAACAGGGTCAGCGGCGAACAGGCCGCCGTGAGGGCAGCGGTAGCGGCGACAACCGTCAGGCGCAAGTTGACAATGGGGCTGGACATGGGTCCCAGTTACGGATGCTGACGCCGCTGCGCAACTGCGGCGGGACATCCCGCATCTACGCGACAGATGATGCGCAGGACGCAGGCACCCGCGCGGCCCCTTGACGCGCCCCACCCCACCGGCGGTAAGTGGCTGAAATTCGATCAGAGAGAGCACAGATGGACGCCAGCCTCACGCCGACGGAATTCAACGCAGAAGCTTTGACCCAGGTGGTGCCGACACTGCAGGCGATCATTGATCAGGGCGTGCTGGCCGGTGCCGTCACCCTGGTCTGGCGCAAGGGCGAGGTAGTCCAGACGAGTGCGATCGGCCACCGCGATATCAAAGGCGGGCTGCCGATGACGCGCGACAGTCTGTTCCGCATCGCCTCCATGACCAAGCCGGTGACCTCCATCGCCGTGATGATGCTGATGGAAGAGGGCAAGCTGAAGCTGGACGATCCGGTGACCCGGTGGCTGCCAGAATTGGCCAACATGCAGGTGCTGAACGATCCGGCGGGACCCCTGGATGCCACGACGCCTGCCGCGCGTGACATCACGGTCGAGGACCTGCTGACCCATCGCTCGGGTCTGGCCTATGCGTTCACCTCGATGGGGCCGATTGCCTATGCGCACGAGGAAAAGCTCGGCTCGCCGCTGGCCAACCCGCTGACCCCGGACCAGTGGCTGAAGGCGCTGGGCGAACTGCCGCTGACCTATCAACCGGGTGAGCGGTTCCACTACAGCCACGCCACCGAGGTGCTGGGGTTCCTGGTCGCCCGGATCGAGGGACGGCCCCTGGGCGAGGTCTTAAAGGCTCGCATTTTCGACCCGCTGGGCATGGTCGACACGGGTTTCTGGATGCCGCCCGAAAAGCGGTCGCGGATGGCAAGGCTGTATCAGGCCCCGCTCGAAGGCCCGCTGAAAGACGTTTCGTTCCCGGAGACCGACACCCCGCCGGCCTTCGAAGGCGGCGGCGGCGGTTTGATCTCGACAGCAGATGATTATCTGAAGTTCGCCCGCATGATGCTGGGCGGTGGCGAGGTCGACGGGGTGCGGCTGATCAAGCCCGAAACCCTCGAGCTGATGGCGGCCAACCGCCTGACCGAGGAACAGCGCGGTCACGGCTTCATGGGAATGCCCTTCTGGCTCAGCCAGGGCTTTGGCCTGGGCCTGTCGATGATCCTGGACGCCGAGAAGCACCAGTGGATGGGGGCCGGCGCAGAGGGCGCCTACGGCTGGCCGGGGGCCTTTGGAACCTGGTGGCAAGCTGACCCGGCGAACGACCTGATCCTGATCTACCTGATCCAGGACAGCATGCCGCTGGGGCCCGAAGCCGTCACCGCCATGCAAAGCCAGCGCCCCACTGCCCGCATCGGTGGCCCGATGTTCCAGAAAATAGTCTACGCCGCACTGGGATAGGGTCGACTGTCTGTCCGGCATTGACTTGCGCCGCGCCATCCAACAGGAAGGATCAACTCTCGCGGGAGAGGCCGTATCCTGTTTGATCCGGCGCCGAAGGCGCAACCGCCCCGGAAACGCTCAGGCAAAAGGACCGCGACGGGCTGATGAACGCTGGAAAGTAGTCTCTGCAAGGGGGCTCGCCGAAGGAGCAAGGGTCGCCACGTTAGGCGAGCTGAAATCTCTCAGGTCCACGGACAGCGGGGGCGCGCGACGTCAGGGTTCTGCCTTCAGGGGTTCGGAGCCTGCCGGTTCGCGCGGTCGTCAGCCGGAGCCAACCGCTTGTCCGATACGCCGCTCAAGGTCACACCGCTCAAGGTCACACCGCTCAACGCCGCGCACATCGCATTGGGCGCGCGCATGGTCGAATTCGCCGGCTATTCCATGCCCGTCCAGTATCCCGACGGCGTAATGAAGGAACATCTGTGGACCCGCGAACACTGCGGGATCTTCGACGTCTCCCACATGGGCCAGGCGCGCCTGCGCGGCGTGTCCCCCCTGTCCGCCTTTGAGGATGTGGTTCCCGGCGACTTCATCGGGCTCAAGCCGGGACGTCAGAAGTATTCGGTGCTGCTCAACAAAAAAGGCGGGATCATCGACGACCTGATGGCCGGACGCCCAATTTCTCCTGACGGAACGCATGACGACGGCCTGTTCGTGGTGGTCAACGGGGCCTGCAAGGACAATGACTTCAAGGTCATCGACGACGAACTGGCTGGCCAGGTCCAGATCGACCGGCTGGAGGACCGCGCCCTGATCGCTGTCCAGGGGCCCGAGGCCGCCGCGGTGGTCCAGGGGCTGGTCCCGGCAACCGCTGATATGGTGTTCATGGATATCAGGTCGATGCCGGGGTTCGGTACCGACCTGATTATCTCGCGCTCCGGCTATACCGGCGAGGATGGCTACGAGATCTCGGTTCCGGCGACGAAGGCCGTGCGCGTGTGGAACCTACTTCTGACCGACGAGCGTGTCAGGCCAATCGGCCTGGGCGCACGGGATTCGCTGCGCCTCGAGGCCGGACTGCCGCTCTATGGCCACGACCTGGACACCACGGTCAGCCCTGTCGAGGCTGGGCTAACCTTCGCGATCAACAAAAACCGCCGTGAACAGCGCGATTTCCCGGGCGCAGCCCGCATCGTCGCGGAACTGGCCGAGGGCCCGGCCCGGGTGAAGGTCTGCCTTCGCGTGCTCGAAGGTGCTCCGGCTCGCGAAGGCGCGGAAGTCGCGGACGACACCGGCGTAATTATCGGAATCGTTACGTCAGGCGGCTACTCCCCCTGCCTGAAAGCCGGCATCGCGCTGGCCTTTGTGCCACCTGCCTTCAAGGCCCCGGGCACACGATTGAAGGTGATCGTCCGTGGCAAACCCCAGGCCGCCGAGGTCGTGAATTCTCCCTTCGTCCCCCATCGTTACGTGCGGAAAAGCTAGGAAACCAACCATGCGCTTCACCAAGGATCACGAGTGGGTCACCCTCGAGGGCGACATCGCCACCATCGGTATCAGCGCCCACGCCGCCGAACAGTTGGGCGACGTGGTGTTCGTCGAGACGCCTGAGGTCGGCAAGTCCTTCAAGGCGGGCGACTCCTTCGCTGTGGTCGAGAGCGTCAAGGCGGCGTCAGACGTCTACGCGCCGATCTCTGGCGAGGTCGTGGATGCCAACACCGTGCTCGGCGACGCGCCCGAGACCGTCAACGCCGACCCCGAAAACGGCGGCTGGTTCGCCAAGGTCAAGGTCGCCGACGCCGGCGAATACGACGCCCTCATGGACCGCGCCGCCTACGAAGCTTTTCTTGCCACCCAATAGCACCAACCCGCCGTCATCTGGACATACACCATGAGATACCTGCCCCTTACCGCCGACGACCGCACCCGGATGCTGGGGGTGATCGGTGCCGCCGACATCGACGCCCTGTTCGTCGACGTGCCGGCTGCCGCGCGCAAGAAAGACGTCTTTGACCTGCCGCGCCACGCCGGCGAGTTGGAGGTTGAGCGCGAGTTGGCTGCGCTGTCGGCCATGAGCCGCTCGGCCGGCGCGGGGCCGTTCTTCTGCGGGGCGGGTGCCTATCGCCACCATGTGCCGGCGACCGTGGATCACATCATCCAGCGCTCGGAATTCCTGACCAGCTACACGCCCTATCAGCCAGAAATCGCCCAGGGCACGTTGCAGGTGCTGTTTGAGTTCCAGACCCAGGTCGCCGCCCTGACGGGCCTCGATGTGGCCAATGCGTCCATGTACGACGGCTCTACCGCTTGCGCTGAGGCAGTGATGATGGCCAAGCGCGTGACGCGCCGCGAGAAGGCCATCCTGTCAGGCGGCCTTCACCCGCACTACGCCGCCACCACCCAGACCATCGCCCACGCCGAGGGCATGAACATCGTCCGCCAGGGCGCTGCGATTGACGCCGAAGCGGCCGTGATTGACGCCATCGACGCCGAGACCGCCTGCGTTGTCGTCCAGACCCCCAATGTGTTCGGCGTGGTCACCGATGTCACGAAAATCGCCGAGGCTGCACACGCCGCCGGGGCGCTGCTGATCGTGGTCACGACCGAAGTGGTGTCCTTTGGCCTGTTGAAGTCGCCCGGCGAGATGGGGGCCGACATTGCCGTCGCCGAAGGCCAGTCGATCGGCAATGCGCTGAACTATGGCGGACCCTACGTCGGCCTGTTCGCAGTGCGCGAGAAGCTGGTCCGCCAGATGCCGGGTCGCGTGTGTGGCGAGACTCTCGATGCCGATGGCCGCCGGGGGTTCGTGCTGACGCTCTCAACCCGCGAGCAGCACATCCGCCGCGACAAGGCGACGTCCAACATCTGCACGAACTCCGGCCTCTGCGCGCTGGCTTTCACTATCCACATGACCCTGCTGGGCGGTGCCGGCCTGCGCCAGCTGGCGCAGGTGAACCACAGCCGCGCTCGCGAGCTGAAAGCCGCTGTCGAGGCCGTGGGCCTCGAAGTCCTGACCCCGCGCTTCTTCAATGAGATCGCTGTACGGGTCCCGGGCGCCGCGGCCGCTCTCGTCGAGGCCTTGCTGGGAGATGGCGTGATTGCCGGCGTTCCCTATTCGCGCCTCGACCCTCACGCAGGTCTGGACGACATCCTGCTGCTGGCGGCAACTGAAACCACCACGTCGGAAGATATCGCCGCCTTGAGTGCGGCCCTCATCCGGAGGCTTGGCCAATGACCATGAACGCCGTGGGTCGCCCCACTCGACCGGAAGGGTCCATCGAAACGACCGGGTTCAAGTCCCTGACCGGTGCTCGCGCCCTGCTGCAGGACGAGCCGCTGATCTTTGAACTGGGGGGCTGGGACAAGACCGGCGTCGACCTGGATGAGGCCGGGCACGACGCGTCGGACCTGTCGGGCCTGACCCGCGGAAATGTGCCCCTGCCAGGCCTCTCCGAGCCCGAGACGATGCGTCACTTCGTGCGACTCAGCCAGAAGAACCACGCCATCGATCTGGCGCTCTATCCGCTGGGCTCGTGCACCATGAAGCACAATCCGCGCCTTAACGAGAAGGCCGCAAGGATGGCCGGTTTCGCCGACCTGCATCCCCTACAACCGGTCTCGACCACACAAGGCGCGCTTGAGCTGATGGACCGCCTGGCCCACTGGCTGAAGACGCTGACCGCCATGCCGGCTGTCGCCATGACGCCCAAGGCCGGGGCGCACGGTGAGCTCTGCGGATTGCTGTGCATCAGGGCCGCCCATGAGGCCGCTGGTCAGGCTGCGCGCCGTACCGTGCTGGTCCCGACCTCGGCCCACGGCACCAACCCGGCCACCGCCGCCTTCGTCGGCTATTCCGTCCAGGAGATCGCCCAGACTCCCGATGGCCGTGTCGATCTCGCCGACCTGGAGGCCAAGCTGGGCCCCCATGTGGCCGCGATCATGGTGACCAACCCCAACACCTGTGGCCTGTTCGAGCGCGATATCCTGGAGATCAGCCGCCTGACCCACGCCGCCGGGGCCTACTTCTACTGCGACGGTGCCAACTTCAACGCCATCGTCGGTCGTGTGCGCCCAGGCGACCTGGGCGTCGATGCCATGCATATTAATCTGCACAAGACCTTCTCGACGCCGCACGGCGGCGGCGGGCCAGGTGCCGGACCTGTGGTCCTATCGGCTGCGCTCGCGCCTTTCGCTCCGGCACCTTGGGTGGTGCACGGCCCGGACGGCCTGCACCTCGTCGAGGAGCCTGCAGCCGAGGCCGTGCAGGCGTTTGGTCGTATGTCAGCCTTCCAGGGTCAGATGGGCATGTTCGTCCGCGCCTATGCCTATATGCGCAGCCACGGTGCCGACGGCCTGCGACAGGTCGCGGAAGATGCCGTTCTCAACGCCAACTACATCAAGGCCAGGCTCTCGGGGGAAATGTCTGCGGCCTTCCCGGACGGGCCCTGCATGCACGAAGCGCTGTTCGATGACGCCTGGCTGGACGGGACCGGAGTTACCACGCTCGACTTCGCCAAGGCGATGATCGACGAGGGCTTCCACCCGATGACGATGTACTTCCCGCTGGTGGTGCACGGGGCGATGCTGATCGAACCCACCGAGACCGAATCAAAACGCGAACTGGATCGGTTCTGCGACGCGTTGCTTGCCCTGGCGGCTGCGGCAAAGGCCGGCGACACCCAGCGATTTACGGGCGCGCCCCACCTGGCCCCTCTGCGACGATTGGATGAAACACTGGCGGCGCGCAAACCTCGCCTGGCGTGGCGCCCGGAACCCATAAGTGTGGCGCCGACGCCATTGGCGGCCGAATAGCAGCGCGTCTCAAACAATTCACCAAACGGCGTCTTTACGAGTCGCCGTGACGTACGCATATGGGACCAGTGACGGCGGAACCTCCCCGCTTCGCCGACCACTCCCCAGGACCAAAAAAGTGTCTTTCGCCATGCCCTCTTTGCGCGTGTACCGCGCCACGGACGAGATTGCCCGCGAGATCGCTTCGCGCGTGAAGCGTTTTGGCATGGTCGTGCTGGGTTTTGCGATCGTCGTCGTGGGCGTGATCATTTCGCCGCTGCCGGGGCCCGGTGGCATCCCGATCATCGTGGTCGGGCTGATGGTGGTGCTGCGTAATTCCTTCAAAGCGCGCCGGCAATTTGTTCGGCTGCACCGCGCGCACCCCAGGATGATCTCGCCCATCCGTCGGCTGCTGCGCCGCGACCCGGAATTCCTGGTGATGTTCTATCAACAGTACCTGCGCGTCGAGCGGCTGCTTTTGCCGCGACGGTTGCGTTTCGGGATGCGCCTTCGGCACAAGCTGCGTCGCCAGGCGATATAGCCCGCGTAGTGCACGACAGCTGCAAGTGGATACCGGTTTAAGCGTCCGTCGCGCTCTAGATCTATGACGAGCGAGCCGTTTTGTCCGGATCACATGATCCCATCTGATCCGGAAAGGCTCCATGGGGTCATCCACGAACCCCACAGGCATTCTATCCGCAACGCGCCTCCCCAGGCTGGCGCTGCAAATGTCGGGATGTCTGTGGGGCTCGTGGACGGGTCACGGACGGCGACCGCGTTCCCCAACGCGTCGGCCATCCGACCATCAGCCGCGCCAGCCCTTTCAGACGGCGCCGCCGATCTCTGAAATCTACTGCAGCTTGCCTGCCAGTTGGCCGATGGCCTTGTCGATCAACGGATCGGACTTCGCGCCCACCAGGCGTCGGGTCAGCACCTGCTCGGCCATCTGGGTCGCCAAGTCTGCGGCGGCACCACGAACGTCGGCTTCCGCCTGAGCCTCGGCCTGGGCGATCCGGCGCTCTGCCATCTGGCCACGACGGGTAATCTGTTCGGCCAGCTTGACCTGCGCCTCGGCCTGGAGCCGCTTGGCCTCTTCCGCTGCGTTGGCCAGCATGGCGGCGGCTTCACGTTCGGCGGCTGCGCGTTCCACCTTGATACCTTCGAGCAAGGTCTGGGCCTCGGCCCGCAGTTGGGCGGCTTCATCAAGGTGCGCCTGCACCTTGCGACCGCTTTCACCCAGGGCGTTCCAGACCAGCTTGTGAACGCCGACAGAGACCATCAGCGCCAGGAACAGCACAAAGGCAACGCCGACCCAGAAGTGGGCATCGGTCAGAAGCTCGGTCATCATCCTATCCTTTGGCAGTCGCCAGCTCAGCCGCAGTCGCAGCCTTGCCGGTCAGCTTGGCAATGATGGCCTGGGCTGTGTCCTGAGCGATCCCGGCAACATTGCCCATGGCCTTGTCGCGGGCCTTGGCGATGGCAGCATCCGACACGGCGGCAACGTCAGCGAGGCGAGCCTCTTCAACAGCCAGCGCCTTGTCGATCTCCGCGCGCGCCTTGGCACGGGCGTCGCCGGCCATCTTCTGCGCCGCAGACCGGGCCTGAGCCCGCTCTGCCGCCGCCGCGTCCGCCTGGGCGTCAGCCTCGGCCTTCAGTTGCCGGGCCTGAGCCACATCGTCGGCGATTTTGGCATCACGTGCTGCGATCGTCCCGCCCAGTTTGGGCACTGCGAACAGGCGCATGTAGGCCAGTAGCACGACGAAAACGATGAGCACCCAGACAATCTGGCCTGGCCACCACTGAAAATCGAACTGTGGCAGACCGCCCGAGGCTGCGGCATGGCCGGCCGCCTCGGTGGTCGCGTTGGTCTCGTTCGCCATCGGCGTCAGATCCTGAAGTCTTAGCCGAAGCGCAGAAGCAGCGAGACGACGAAGGCGAACAGGCCCATGGTTTCAGTCAGCGCCATGCCCAGGAACAGCATGGTCTGCTGGCTGGCGGCGGCCGACGGGTTGCGGATGGCAGCTTGCAGATAGTTGCCGAACAGAACGCCCAGGCCGATACCGGCACCGGCCATGCCGATAGCGGCGAGACCCGAACCGATCAACTTCGCGGCTTCAACTTCCATTTCGATAGTCCTCTTTTTAGATCTTTAAGGGGCTAGTGGCCGTGACCGAAATTCACGACCTCGTTGAGATAAACAGTGGTGAGCGCGGCGAACACGAAGGCCTGGAGCACCGCCACAACCAGCTCAAGGCCGGTCAGGGCGACGATCATGGCCAGCGATAGACCCGATCCGATCCAGCCCAGTGTGGCGATGCCACCGGCCAGGGCGAAGATCCCCAAACCCACCACGAACGAGCCGAACAGGCTCATCACCACGTGACCGCCCAGCATGTTGCCGAACAGTCGCATCGCCAGGGTCACCGGGCGCACGAAGTAGGAGATCATCTCGATGAACACCATCAGGATGCCACCGACGATGCCCATGCCAGGCACCCAGAACAGGCTCAGGAACTTCGGGCCGTGCTTGATGAAGCCGAGGATAAACACGCTGAAGAAGGTGATCACCGCCAGCGTGGCGGTCACCGCCAGCTGCGCCGTCACCGTAAAGGTCCAGTGCTGGCCGCCGATGTTACCGACCGCAAGCACCACGCTCATCAGGTTGAGCGTCAGGATCAGCATGAACAGGGTGAAGATAAAGGGGATGTACGGCCGCCCGCCGGCGCCGATGATCGGCGTGACCAGCACATTGTCGATGATGCCATAGAGCGCTTCGGCCGCCGCCTGGGCGCGGTTCGGCACGATCTCGCCACGCGCGGTGAGGGCCAGGAAGACCATCACCAGCGCCGCGCCGACCAAAAGCGTGAAGATCGAGTTGGTGATCGACAGGTCCAGCAGAAAACCGCCGATGTTCACCGGCGGAATCTCCACCATCTTGTGGATCAGAAACTGATGCATCGGGTCGATGGCAGGCTGTTCCGCCATGGTGTTCGGCCTCAATCGTTCTCTTCATCGTCCGGAACAGACGGGAGGGGTCCCGCCGCTTCCATCGCGCGTTTGGTCGCCAGCGAAGCAGTGCGCATGGCCACAAATATCGAAAACCCCGTGCCGATCAGCAGACCGCCGATCAAGCCCAGGGGCTCCGTATGGGTGAAGCGATCCACGAGCCAGCCTAGGCCGGCGCCGCCAAGCACCCCACTAACCACTTCACCGAGGAAGCGGAACCCGTCTCCCGAGAAGCTCTGGGCCACGGCGCCGGTCTTTTGCGCACGGTCGGCCTCGAATGCATCCAACCGCTCAGTGAGCCGCTTGCGCGCCTCTTCGTGCGATTCGACCAACTTTGGCATGCGTCGGGAGGCCTATCGGGCCGCGACGTCGCCGCCGTGGCGGGGGCTTCAGGTCGCGCGGAACCTATAGACGCTACCGCAGTGCGTCAAGGCTGGGCAAAAGTTACTCAAGTCTATGATTCAGAACGTATTTTCTACCGTACGGCGACGCACCGATGGAATCTGGACACCCGATGCCGCCATGGAGTCACATCGACAGCCGCGTATGGGCAGCCCCTACCCCGTCGGCGTCAGCTTCACGATCTTGCCGACCGCCCCGCCCTGCAGCAAGTAGATCGCACCGTCCGGGCCCTGGCGGATGTCGCGCCACAGGGTGCCGGGCATGTCCAGCCGCTCCTCGCCGACCACGCGCTCGCCCTTGATGGTCAGGCGCTGAATGTTGCCGCCGGGCAGGCCCTGGGGCTGGAAGCCGGAGACGAACAGGCTGCCTTTCCACTTCGGGAACAGATTGCCGGTGTAGAAGATCATGCCCGACGGCGCGATCGTCGGGTCCCAGTAATAGAGCGGCTGCTCCATGCCGGGCCGCTGGGTCTCGCCACCGGTGATCGGCGTCTTGGCCGGGCCATAGTTGACGCCGTAGGTAATCGTCGGCCAGCCGTAATCCTTGCCCTTGCGCGCAATGTTGATCTCGTCGCCGGCCTGGGGGCCGAACTCGACTTCCCACAGTTCGCCGGTCTGAGGGTGCAGGGTCGCGGCCTGGACGTTGCGGTTGCCCCGCGTCCAGATCTCCGGCAGCGCGCCGCTCTGGCCTACGAACGGGTTGTCCTTGGGGATAGAGCCGTCGGGGTTGATCCGGACGATCTTGCCCAGCCCGCTGCCCAGGTCCTGCGACTGTTTCTGGCCCGCCGGGATCGAGCGGTCTCCTTGCGTCACGAACAGCTTGCCGTCGCGAGCGAACACCAACCGCGAGCCGAAGTGTAGCGGTGAGGCCAGGGTCGGGCGCTGGCGATAGATCACCGTCAGGCCTTCGATAACGGGTGCTGCGCCGTCGACCAGCTTGCCACGCGCCACGGCGGTGTTGTTGGTCCCGTCGGCCTGCGGTTCGGCATAGCTCAGATAGATCAGCCGGTTGGTCTTGAACGCCGGGTCCAGCACCACGTCCAGCAGGCCGCCCTGCCCACGCGACATCACCGTGGGTGTGCCGGTGACCGGCTCGGAGAGTGCTCCGTCCTTGCCGACGATCCGGAGCGCACCGGCGATCCGCTCGGTCACCAGCATCCGCCCATCGGGCAGGAAGGCCAGCGACCAGGGATACTTCAACCCCTCGGCGACAACCGTCCTTTGGAAGCCTACCCCCAATGTTTCGAGCGGCGCCCGGGTCTGGCCGGCGAAGGCAGGTTTGTAGCCGGTGACCGGCGGGCGCGCCTCCACGCTGGCGGGTTGGGCGCAGGCGCTACCGCTCAAACCCGCCATAAGGGCGGCGGCGAAGAATTTCGAGGTCACAGCCATCAGGGTCACTCCAGGATTTCACCGGCAGAGATAGCGATCATCCCGCGCCGACAGAAGGACTATCCGTCGCGCGGCAAGAGTTCCGCCAGCGATCGAATGATCCGGTCCGGCCGGACGGGGCTGTCAGCGGGCAATCCCCGCCCATAGCCGTCGACCCACACGCCGGTCAGGCCCAGCCGCTGGGGTGCCGCGACTTCCCACTCCAGATTGTCGCCGACGATCCAGGTTTCGTGCGGCTCGGCCCCCAGTATCGTCATCGCGTGCCGATAGGCCTGTTCCTCAGGCTTGCCGAAGCCCATCTCGCCCTCGATCTGGATGTGATCGAACCAGGGTTCCAGCCCAAACCGCGCGATCTTCGCCCGCTGGGTGTCGGCACCGCCGTTGGTGATCAGGGCCAGCTTGACGCCTCGATCACGCAGCCCTTTCAGACCCTCCAGCGCCCCGGGAAACAAGGAGGTGATCTCGTCGCGAACCGTCGCGAAGCGCCCCGCGAAACGCCCGGCCAGCTCGTCGGTCAGCCTTGGCCGTCCAAAGCCCCGGAACGTCTCCACCATAACCTGAAGCCGCGCCTCATTGACGCCGAACCGCGCCACGCGATGGCGCGCGGGGTCCGACCAGAACAGCTCCAGCTCTGCCTCCAGCCGATCTGCCACCGCCTGCGGCATGTGCGGTGCCAGATCAGCAGCCAGTTCGTCGGCGATCCGCAGCAACACGGCGGGGCGTTCCCCTGCCGCCAGGATCGTATCATCCATGTCGATCAGCATCGCCTTGGGCAGGATCACGCCCGCGCCTCCACCCAGCCCACGATCAGGTCCACCATCGCCTCACGCTCTTCCCGGCTGTCCTCGAAATAGTGGGCCCCCTTGATGAGTTCCAGTTGCTTGTCGGCGACCACCAGACTGTCGAAGATCCTGTGCGCGTCGCTGGGGAACACGCCGGTGTCGGCCATCCCCTGCACCACCAACGCCGGCATATCGAATTTGGCCAACTGTTCCGGCCCGCGGCAACGCGAGGTCTCCAGGCTCCACATCGACAACCAGGTCTTCAGCGTGTTGGCCCGGCCGATACTGGGCGAACGGTTGGCCACCGCCGGGTGGCCGCGATAGCACATTGGCGTCTGGCGATCCGACGGATCAATGCTCCCGTCCATCATCCGCAGGTCCCCCCAGCAACGGAACATCGGGAACAGCCGGTCCGGGACGCCCGCCGCGTTGAGCCGGGTCAGCTCGCCCTTGGCCCAGTCGGTGATGCGCTGGTTCCGCGCCCGCTGCGCGGCCCGATAGCGCGCGATAAACTCCGGCGCATAGGCCGGGCCGTTGTCGGGATTGAACGGGTTCAGGCTCTCTTCTGTCGCCACCGGATCGGTCTCGTCCGTCACCGAGGCGTCCATCCAGTCGGTCAACACGTCGGGCCGCCCCAGATGTGCGTTGAGCGACACATAGAGGTCGGCCTTTGGTAGCGCGTGCAGCGCTTCCAGCCCCGCCCCGCGCAAGAGGTCACCCAGGGTCGGCTGGATCGCCTCGGCCTGATAGGCACCCATCAGGGACCCACCACCGGAATTGCCCAGGATCACGATCTTCTCTACGCTGGCCTGCTCGCGCAGCCAGCGCACCCCGACCCCGATATCCAGCACCGCATGTTCCAGCAGGAACATGTCCTCCGCCCCGCGAAACCGGGTGTTCCAGCCCAGAAACCCATAGCCCCGCGCCGCCAGCCAGGGCGCGATATAGTGCTCGGCGAAGTCCACATTGTAGTGGGTGGCGATGAACGCGGTCTTGGGCCGCTGGCCGCGCGGCGTCGTATAGACCCCCTGACAGGGATGTCCGCCCGCCCCCACCCGCGTCGCCGTGGGCGAGGCCAGGCCGATGAACTGCCGCTCCACCGCCGCCATCAGGTCGTTGTCGTCGATCATGCGCGCTCTCCCGGCTTGGCCCGCGCCGCACGGCGTGGTCAGGTACCGGCAACGCCTAACCTCTAGCCCCGGATTATCCCATGCCCGTTCTGCGTCAGGTGCCTCGCGCCGAAGTTACATCCGACGTGGTCAACCGCTACTACGACGCCCTGTTCGGTGCCGGCCGTGATCCGGTGGCCGAGCCCGGCACTGCCACCGGCACGCCGGGTGACTGGTGGACGGTCTTTGCGCTGGCCCCCGACATCTTCAAGCACGCCGTCGACGGGTTCGCTGTCTATCGCCACCCCGACCGCAAGATCGACCCCGTCCTGCGCGAACTGGGCCAGACCCGCGCCGGCTGGGTAAAGTCCAGCCAGTTCGTCTTCTCCCAGCACTGCAAGTCGCTGCGCGCGCTGGGCGTCTCCGACGAGAAGATCGCCGCGGTGCCGCACTGGACCGTGTCCGACGTCTTCAATGACCAGGAGCGTGCGGTCCTCGCCTACGCTGACTGCCTGACCGCTGGCGACGGCCGCACACCGCTGGAGGTGATCGACAAGCTGAAGACCTTCTGGAGCGACGAGGAAATCTTCGAGTTCACCTACATCACCACCCTCTACGCCATGCACGCCGTCATCACCCGGGCGCTGCGCATGGAATACGACAACCGCCCGGAGGCCATTGTCGAGGTCGCCGCGCCGAAGGGGTTCGAGGCCCAGGACTTTCTCAACCCGGCGACCCCGCCGAAGGGGAGATGAAGGCGGGGGTGGACACCCCTAAGCCAACGGCACCTCGATCACATAGATTAAGGTGCACGACCTGCCGCCCGCCCATCTCCATGATATCGCGCCGGCCCGTCAGCCGCCCGCCGATCTTCTCCATGGCCCGCCGGGATCTGAAATTGTCTTCGCCAATCCGGAAGATCACGGTGGCGAAGCTCTTCAGCGCATGATTGACCATCAGCCGCTTCATCGCCCCGTTGGTCGCTCCACCCCAGTGGCTGCGGGCAAGAAACGTCCAGCCGATCTCCACCTCCCCCGGCTCGCAATACTTCTGTTCGTACCGCGAGCTGCCGATGATCGCCCCGCTCGTCCGGTCGATGGCCGCCAGCGCGCCGCCCGAGGCCATCGCCTCATCGAAGAACCGGCGGAACTCCGCCTCCTGCCAACGGTCGTTCGCCGGGTGCAGCGCCCAGACCTCGGCGTCAGACGCCACGGCATAGACCGCGGCCCAATCGTCCGCTGCAAGAGGCCGCAAAAGCAAGGCGTCGTCCTGAAGAGTCGGCTGGAACTCACCCGTCATCGGCGCGCGCCAGCACCTTGGGCAGCTTGAAGGTCACCGTCTCGCGCGCGGCGTCGATCTCTTCAACCGTGACCTCGAAGCGTTCGGACAATCGGTCGATCACGCCCTGCACCAGCACCTCGGGCGCTGAGGCGCCGGCCGTCACGCCCACCACCCGGGTGCCGTCGAGCCAGCCGAAATCAAGGCCCTGGGCATCGTCGATCAGATACGCCCTCGCCCCCGACCGCAGTCCCACCTCGGCCAGCCTCACCGAATTGGAGGAATTGGCGCTGCCCAGCACCAGCAGCACCTCGGCGCGGCCGGCGATGGTCTTGACCGCCTCCTGGCGGTTCGTGGTGGCGTAGCAGATGTCTTCCTTGTGCGGCTGGGCGATGGCCGGAAACCGGGCGCGGAGCGCAGCCACGATCCCGGCAGTGTCGTCGACCGAGAGTGTGGTCTGGGTGACGAAGGCCACGTTGGCCGGATCTTGGGGCTGGTAGGCCGCGACATCGTCCAGCGTCTCGATCAACACGACGGCACCGTCAGGCAGCTGACCCATGGTGCCCACCACCTCGGGGTGGCCGGCGTGGCCGATCAGCACGATCTCCCGGCCCGCATCATGGTGGCGCTCGGCCTCGACATGGACCTTGGAGACCAGCGGGCAGGTAGCGTCGAGGTAGAGCATCTTGCGGCCCTTGGCCTCCGCCGGCACGGATTTCGGCACCCCATGGGCGGAAAACACCACCGGACGGTCGGTGGGGCAGTCGTCCAGCTCCTCGACAAACACCGCCCCCAGCGCCTTCAGGCGGTCGACCACATGGCGGTTGTGAACGATTTCATGGCGCACATAGACCGGAGCGCCATATTTGGTGATCGCCCGCTCCACGATCTGGATCGCCCGATCCACCCCGGCGCAGAAGCCGCGCGGACTGGCCAGCAGGACGGTGATCGGAGGGCATTGGGTCATGGGGCGGAACTTAAGGTGTGGACGCGACATCCGCCAGCCGCGTTGCAGCCGCAATCGTCAGGCTGTACTTAGGGCTTGAATCCGCGACGTCCTCGCGGCCCTTTCCATCTGGACGCCTGTCATGCGCCG
Organism: Phenylobacterium deserti; assembly: GCA_945883235.1. Lineage (GTDB taxonomy): Bacteria > Pseudomonadota > Alphaproteobacteria > Caulobacterales > Caulobacteraceae > Phenylobacterium > Phenylobacterium deserti_A. The sequence goes on from CAMCXF010000007.1 coordinate 60,151, forward strand.
TCATCTTCTGCTCGTTTCCGCCGTGCTTGCAGCGCTCACCGCCGTGCCGAGCCTGTCCTTTGCCCAGGGGCGCCGCGACCCGGAGGCCGAACAGCGCAAGCAACAGGAAGAGGCCTCAAAGAAGCGCAAGCAGCGCGAGGAGTGGGGCGACAACCAGGCCCCGCTGCAGGCCCTGCGCAACGCCGGCCCCTGCCCCTATGTGAAGTCGCTCTATGACGCCTCGCGCTTCATCGAGTTCAAGGACAACCGCGAGGCCTCCGCCGCCGTCGGCTGGTCGGGCGAGATCCAGGGCATTTCCGCTGGCTGCGCCTACAAGGACGAGGAGCCGATCAAGGTGACCGTCGAAGTCCTGTTCGAACTGGGCAAGGGCCCCCAGGCCGAGGGCCGCAACAAGACCTATCGCTACTGGGTCGCCGTCACCGACCGCAATCGCACCGTGATCGCCAAGGAGGTCTTCGACCTGCCGGTGAGCTTTCCAGAAGGTCAGGACCGGGTCTATCTGACCGAAAACATCAGCCAGATCGTTATTCCGCGCGCAGCGGTCACCACCTCGGGATCCAACTTCGAGGTGCTGATCGGTTTTGACGTGACGCCACAGATGGCCGCCTTTAACCGCGAGGGCAAACGCTTCCGGCTGAACGTCGGCCAGGCGAGCAACACGCCCAACCCATGACCGACCTCAAGCGGGTGCTTGGCGAGGCGGTGGAAACCGCCTTCGCCGCCATTGGCGCGCCTCCCGAACTGGGGCGGGTGACGCCGTCGGATCGACCTGACTTGGCCGACTTCCAGTCAAACGGCGCGCTGGCCGCCGCTAAGCGGCTGGGCAAGAACCCGCGCGAGATCGCCGCCGCCGTTGCCGATCGCCTGGCCGGCGACCCACGTCTGGCCGGGATCGAGATCGCCGGCCCCGGCTTCATCAACCTGAAAATTGCCGACGCCACGCTGGCCGACCGCGCCAACGAGATCGCCGCCGACCTGCGCCTGGGTGCCGGATCAGTGGCCGTGCCACGTCGGGTGATCGTCGACTACGGCGGTCCCAACGTGGCCAAGCCGATGCACGTGGGCCACCTGCGCGCCTCGATCATCGGCGAGAGCATCAAGCGGCTCTACCGCTTCCGTGGCGACGAGGTGATCGGCGACGCCCACTTCGGCGACTGGGGCTATCAGATGGGCCTGCTGATCGGCGCGGTCATGGACGAGGTCCCGGCGATCCGTGCGCTGGTCGACGACGGTAACGCGTCCGGTGCCGCACCCGCCGACCTGTCGCCGCTGGACGCGGTCACCCTTTCCGACCTCGACCGCTTCTATCCCGAGGCCGCTGCAACGGGAAAAGCCGATACCGAATACCGCGACCGCGCCCGCAAGATCACTATGGGCCTGCAGTCGAAACAGCCCGGCTACTACGCGCTCTGGGAACGCTTCCGGGCTGTGACCCAGGTCGCGCTTGAACGCGACTTCCACGCACTCGGCATCGACTTCGACTGGTGGAAGGGCGAGAGCGACGTCGAGCACCTGATCGCCCCCATGGTCGCCGAACTGGACGCAAAGGGCCTGCTGGTCGACGACCAGGGCGCGCGGATCATCCGGGTCGTCCAGCAAGGCGACAAGCGCGAGTTGCCACCCCTGCTGGTGGTGTCCTCCGAGGGCTCGGCCATGTACGGCACCACGGATCTCGCCACTATCCTGGACCGTCAGCAGGCGTTTGACCCGCATCTGGTGATCTACTGCGTCGACCAGCGCCAGGCCGACCACTTCGAGATCGTGTTCCGCGCGGCCTACCAGGCCGGCTACTCCCAGGATGGCCAGCTGGAACACATCGGCTTCGGCACCATGAATGGAACCGACGGAAAGCCCTTCAAGACCCGCGAGGGTGGAGTCCTGAAGCTGAACGATCTGATCGAGATGACCCGGTCAAAGGCGCGCGAGCGGCTGACCGAAGCCGGCCTCGGCGAGAACATGGCCCCCGCCGAATTCGAGGACATCGCCGGCAAGGTGGCCGTCGCGGCACTGAAGTTCGCCGACCTGCAGAACTTCCGCGGCACGTCCTACGTCTTCGACCTGGACCGCTTCACCAGCTTCGAGGGCAAGACCGGTCCCTATCTGCTGTATCAGGCCGTCCGCGTAAAAAGCCTGCTGCGCCGCGCCGCCGCCGAAGGGTTCGGACAGGGCGTGATCATCATCTCCGAGCCCGCCGAGCGCGACCTCGTGCTGACCCTCGACGCCTTCGACAGCGCGCTCACCGAGGCCTACGACAAGAAGGCTCCCCATGCGCTGGCCGAACACGCCTACCGGCTTTCCCAGGCGTTTTCGAAATTCTACGCCGCCTGCCCGATGCTCTCGGCGGAGCCGGCTATCCGGTCCTCGCGCCTGACGCTGGCGGCCACCACGCTCAGTCAACTGGAGCTGACCCTGGATTTGCTGGGGATCAGCGTCCCGGAGCGGATGTAGCACTCAGCGAAGTCAGCACCTTCTCCAGACCTGCCACAACGCGGTCGCCATAGGTCAGGCCCAGCATGGTCGTGTGACTGGCGGCGTCCACGTTGTCGATGAAGCCTGCCCGCGATTCTCGTGCCGGGGCGTGCCGTACTTCGTTCCAGACGTCCATCTGTGGGGACGGTGGTCCGGCCGTAATCACAGCGACGGGCCAGTCCGGTGAGAGCGGGCCGGCGACCAGCGCCTGTTCCCCGGCTGCCCGCCAGCTCACAACCTCGGCATAGGCCGTGCGGCTCTGGCGGCCATTGATAAACCCCCGCCGCTTCTCGGCGCGACCCTCCACCGGCAGGCCCACGCGGTCGCCCATCAGGTAGAACGGCTTGGTTAGACCCAGGCTCCCGGCGATCGACCCCAGCCGTGCCAGGGTCGTCATCCGGTTCACGAACACAGCGGCACCCGGCAACCCGATCATCTCCGGCGTGACGGCGTCCAGCAGCACCAAGCCCGCCACCTTGTCCGGGTTCTGCGCCGCAAACTGCCGCAGATAGAGCCCCGCCATGGAGTGACCCATCAGGATGAACGGCCCGCGCTCCCCCGACGACGTAATCAACGCGCCAAGGTCCTTGACGATGGCAGTGCCGTCGCGCGGCTTCGGGCCTGGATCGGAATAGCCCATCCCTGCCCGATCGTAGGCGCACGAGCGCAGGCCCTTCACCGCCAGTTTCTGCTGCAATGCCGCGAAATCCGCTGCGCCACTGAACGCACCCGCCTCCATCCAGATCACCGGCCGGTCCGACTTCGGCCCCTCGCAGACCAGCCGCAGACTGCGGCCGCCCACGTCGATCATGGCACCGCGCGGCTTCTGAAAGCGGCTCAACAAATCGGCTGCCACGGCAACCGTGGCGAACAGCGAAACCAGACCGAGGATGGCGAACAGGAGAATGCGCATGGCGTCTCCGTAAATCGGAAACCCCGTCGTGGCGAGAGGGCCTTCACGGCATCCCGCCCCTGTTGGTGCCCCAGGCCGGACTCGAACCAGCACGTCTCTCGACAATAGATTTTGAGTCTACCGCGTCTACCATTTCGCCACTGGGGCAGCGGGGGCGGAACATAGGCGCCATTCGCCCGGCGTCAACGCGCGCCTTGCATTGGGAAGGGAGTAGTCTTAATTGAGAATTGTTCGCAAAAATGGCGGCCGCCTAGAGATCTTGAATGTCCGACGCCCTCGCCACCCATGCGCCGATGACGCCGTCGCCGGTTGTAGGCGCAGTTCGGCTGAGCGCGGCCCATCCGGGTGACCGGGGCATAATTGTCGACGTCCGCGCCGAAAGCCAGGTTGGAGACCACGGTGTCGACAATGAGGAATTGCTGCGGCGGTTGCTGGAGTTCGGCTTTGTTGAGGGCGCCATGATCGAAGTGCTGCACGAAGGCCTCTTCGGCCACGATCCGATTGCCGTGCGACTGGACGACATGCGTGTGGCGCTGCGCCGCCGGGATGCGGAAGACGTCTGGATCAAGATGGACGCCCTATGAGTGAGGCTGTCCTGCAGGCCGCCCGCGTGGCGCTGGTCGGCAATCCCAACACCGGCAAGACCGCGCTGTTCAACGCCCTGACCGGTGGACGGCAAAAGGTGGCCAACTATGCCGGTGTGACGGTCGAACGCAAAGAAGGCCAGCTGACGACTGCGTCGGGACGGGCGCTCTCGATCCTCGACCTGCCGGGGACTTATTCCTTGCGCGCGCGCAGCCCGGACGAAGTGGTGACCCGCGATGCCGTGCTCGGCCGGCTGACCGGTGAGATTGAGCCGGACGTTGTCATCGCGGTCGCCGACGCCACGAACCTGCGCCTCGTGCTACGGTTGATCCTTGAGTTGAAGGCCGTGGGGCGACCCATGGTGCTGGCGCTGAACATGTTCGATATCGCCCAACGCCAGGGTCTTCGCATCGATATCGAGGGCCTGCAGCGCGAACTGGGCTGCCCGATTGTCGCCACCGTGGCGACCCGCAAGCGCGGGATCGATGATCTGACTGCCCAGGTTGAAGGCCTGATCGCGTCGGGTGCCCTTTCGACTACAAATACCTGGCGTGAGCCTTCGGCGATGGAAATCCGCGATGCCCATCGCAATGCGCAGCGAATCCTCAGGGCCTATGTGCGCCCGCCGGAACGGCCCGATACCCTGACCGGACGGATCGACTCGGTGCTGCTTCATCCAGTGGCCGGGCTGACAATCCTGCTCAGCCTGCTGTTCCTGATGTTCCAGGCCGTGTTCACCTGGGCCGCGCCGTTGATGGATGGCATCGACGCCGGGTTCACCTGGCTCAGCCTATTGGTAAGCCAAGGTCTGCCCGACGGTCTGATCAAGGACTTCATCGCAGACGGCGTGATCGCCGGGGTCGGTAGTGTTCTGGTGTTCCTGCCGCAAATCCTGATCCTGTTCTTCTTCATCATCCTGCTGGAAGACTTCGGCTACATGGCCCGGGCGGCGTTCCTGATGGACAAGATCATGGGCGGCGCGGGCCTGCACGGGCGCGCGTTCATCCCCCTGCTGTCCAGCTTTGCCTGCGCAATCCCCGGCATCATGGCAGCGCGCGTCATCGACCAGAAACGGGACCGAATCACGACGATCCTGGTCGCGCCGCTGATGACCTGTTCGGCGCGGATCCCCGTCTACACCTTGATTATTTCGGCGTTCATTCCGGATCGCGTTGTGGGGCCGGGGCTGAACCTGCAGGGACTGGTGATGTTCGGGCTATATGCGACGGGAATCCTCGGCGCGTTGAGTGTCTCGTTCCTGATCCGCAAGGTGTTCTGGCGCGGTGCTGTCGAACCGTTCCTGATGGAATTGCCCACTTACAAGCTGCCGTCGACCGAGAGCGTTGCGCGCAATCTTTGGCTACGCGCGCAGATATTTCTGTCCCGCGCCGGTCGCATCATCCTGCCGCTGATGGTGCTGGTCTGGTTCCTCTCCACCTTTCCCGGCCCGCCCGCAGGCGCGTCGGGACCCGCCATCGACTACAGCTTCGCCGGCCTGATCGGTCACGCCATCCAGCCGCTGTTCGCTCCCATCGGCTTCAACTGGCAGATGGTGGTGGCGCTGATCCCCGGTTTCGCGGCGCGCGAAGTGGCCGTGGCGGCTTTGGGGACCGTCTATGCCGTCGCCAATGTCGATGCCAATGTCGGCGCGCTGGGTGCGCGGCTGGCCGAGCAGTGGTCACTGGCGACCGGGCTGTCGTTCCTGGCCTGGTACGTCTTCGCACCCCAGTGCGCTGCGACCCTGGCGGTCGTAAAAAGGGAGACCAACTCGTGGATCTGGGCCGGGGTTATGCTGGTTTATATGACGACGCTGGCTTACCTGACATCGTTCGTGGTCTATCACGCTGCTGTCGCGATGGGCGCGGGCTAAGGGGCCAGGACCGCGCTAAACCGCCGCGTGCATTAGTACTTCCTTTTCCCTGCGCCTTAACCGTCCGATAAAGCCCTTGAGCGCAAGCTCTGCCTTATCATGCAGTCCCCGCAAGAAACCGCCCCAGAAGTCCCCGTCGCCAAAAAGCCGATACGGATCAAGACAACTCTTTGTCGGCGCGTCCGGGAGGCACTCCTGTCCCTCGGTGGGGAAGCGCACCGATCGATGGTGATTGAACATGTGGCGCGCAATATGGGCCACGACGTCCGTCAGATCCCGGAAGATCTCCAGCACGAGGTGATCGTTTCGTTCGAGGCGACCTGGCGCGACGAACGCAAGCGTGCCACCTTCGGCTTCCATCTGCCCTTCGGCGAGGGTTCGCACCGCTGGGGTATCGTGCGCGAGGATTTGCTGGCCGCCTGAGGATGTGGGGTCAGTCGGGCGAGCGTGGGCTGTCTCCGGAGAGTTGCCCCGCCGCAGACTGCAGCCGTCCCAGCAGCCGCTTCAGCAGATTTACCTCGTCTGGTGTCAGTCCCGCGATCAGGGCGGCCTCGTAAGCCAGCGCCATCGGCGCGATCTCGAAATGGAGTTCCCGGCCGGCCTCGGTCAGGGCCAGTAGGTGGCTGCGTGCGTCCATGCGGTTCTGCGAACGCGCGACCAGGTGCCGCTTAACCAGGCCCTGGGCTGCCCGGCTTACTGTCACCTTGTCCATTACGGTTCGTGCGACAATCTGGACGGGCGTCAATCCCCCGTCCTCGGCCAGTACGCAGACCAGCCGCCATTGCGGGATCGACAGTCCGAAGCGGTCCTCATAGGCCCGGGCGATCAGACCGGAAACCGCATTGGACGCCACCGACAGCCGGTAAGGCAGATAGCTGTCGAGTTGCAGTCCGCCGTCGGTGCTCATCCGGCGGCGACCTCCTGTTCGATGGCACCGAAGATCGAGCTGCGTTTGGGGTCGACCATCTCGATCCGCACCACGTCGCCGGCTTTGAGGAACGGCGTCTTGGGCGCGCCGCCCAGCAGTGTCTCGACGGTGCGCACCTCGGCCAGGCAGGAATAGCCCACACCGCCGTCGACGATCGATTTTCCGGGGCCGCCGTCAGCGCCGCAATTGGATACTGTGCCGGACCCGATGATGGTGCCAGCGCCAAGCGCACGCGTTCTGGCGGCATGAGCGACCAGAGTGCCAAAGTCGAAGGTCATGTCGACGCCGGCGTCGGCCTCTCCCATGGGTTTGCCGTTCAGTTCGACCTCAAGTCTTCCCCCGAGCTTGCCGTCCTTCCAGGTCGGCAGGGCTTCGGGCGTCACGGCGACCGGTGAGAATGCGGACGCTGGCTTGGACTGGAAGAACCCGAAACCCTTGGCCATCTCATCCGGGACCAGATTGCGCAGGGACACATCATTGCACAACATCACCAGGCGGATCGCAGCGAGGGCCTCGTCGCGGCTGGCGCCCAACGGTACATCGCCCGTGATCACGGCGATCTCGCCTTCCATGTCACAGCCCCAGGCCGCGTCGGCCAGCGGGATCGGATCCCGGGGACCAAGGAACACATCCGAGCCTCCCTGATACATCAGCGGATCCGTCCAGAAGCTGGCGGGTACTTCAGCGCCGCGTGCCTGTCGCACCAGGGCCACGTGGTTCACATAGGCAGAGCCATCCGCCCATTGATAAGCGCGCGGCAGAGGGCTGGCGGCCTCGTGTTCGTGGAACCGGGCCTTGGGGACCGAGCCGTGCTCAAGGCCCTCGGCCAGACCACGCAGTTCCGGCTCGCACCGCGCCCAGTCGTCCAGGGCCGCCTGCAGCGTCAAGGCGATCCGATCCGCTGGCGAGTACCAGGCAAGATCATTGGAGACCACGACAAGGCGGCCATCCCGGCCCCCTTTGAGCGACGCCAGCTTCATTCGTTTCTCCCTCAGTTTTCTTTTTCGACAGACCGCGTCGACCGGACGCCGCCCTCAAAGTCCCGTGCCTCATAGACGTTCACTTCGACGCGAATGTCACCGCCCGTTTCCGTGTTCCACAGATACGAACGTTCGAAACAGACCTCGCGGCCTTCGGGCGTGAGGCCCTCGTAGATATCGCCCCATGGTGTCAGCCTCGCGAGTTCAGCCCAGCCCAAGGTCAGGGCGCGGTCAATCTCGTCCTTGGCGGCGGTAAGGTCCGCCTCGAAACTCATCCCGCGTTCCAGCTGTTCACGTAGTCGTGGTTCTCGACCGCGCCTGCCGTTTCACCCACGTCCAGGGGATCGCGGGTGTCGATCATCACCGCATACTCATCCGTGGCGGCCTTGGGCTGCACAAACATGTTCTTGAGTGCCTTGGGGTGCGGGCCGTGGGTGAAACCTGAGGGGTGGAAGGTCATCATCCCGGCTTCGATGTGGTCACGGCTGAAGAAATCACCAGCGTGATAGAACAGCACCTCATCGAAATCGTCGTTGTTGTGAAAGAACGGTACCTTCAGAGCGCCGGGATCGGTCTCGAACGGTCGCGGCGCAAAAGTACAGACCACAAAGCGGTCGCTCACAAAGGTGGAGTGCACGCTGGGCGGCAGGTGATAGCGGTGGCTGACCACGGGCCGGATATCGCGGACGTTCAGTCGCACGGGTGCCAGATCACCGTGCCAGCCGATGGCGTCCAGGGGGTTGTAGCTATAGGTCACCGTCGAGACGGTGCCGCGTTTCTTGATCTCGACCCTGACCTCACCGAGCTCGTCCTGGTGGGCCTTGAAGACAGTGTCCATGACGGGCGTATCAAGGATGGCGGGGTCGAACTGGGCGTGCGCGCCCATCAATCCACGGTCAGCTAGGCGGAAGTGGCTGTTGGTCGCCTCGATCATCAGGACCTGGGTTTCGGCAACCGGCCGCAATCGCCACATCGTTCCGCGCGGCAGATAGAGATAGTCACCGGCGTGATAGTGGATGCGGCCATAGTCACAGAGCAGGTCACCTTCGCCCGAGTGGACGAACAGCAACTGGTCGCCGTCTGCGTTGCGAGCCAGCGCCGGCATGGCCCGGCTCAGCTTCCAGAACCGGACCTCGACGGCCTTGTTATGCAGCACCGTTGGCGCCGCCCAGGGCGAAGGGTCGGCGTCACCCAGCCGGGTAAGGTCAAAGGCGCGAGGTCTTAAGGGGCCCTCAAATGCGGTCCAGCTCGTCGGCGGCCGCCGATGGTGCAGGAAGGCGGCGGGACCAAAGGAGCCTTCCTTCGAAATCTCACGCTCATAGGTGCCTTCCGGCAGATCGGCATGAGCCTGGCGCGAGTGAACGCCTTGCGCCGCCCTCACGGGAATCCAGTCGCCTTTGGACATCAGATGGTTCCCATTGGTGTCAGGTCTTCTGCGGGAGTACGCCCCGGCGAATCTGGTCCAGTTCGATGGACTCAAACAGCGCCTTGAAGTTTCCCTCGCCGAACCCCTCGTTGCCCTTGCGCTGGATCAACTCGAAGAAGATCGGGCCGATCATGTTCTCGGTAAAGATTTGCAGCAACAGGCCCTGACCATCCGTGGGCGCGCCGTCGACAAGAATCCGGTCGGCCCTGAGCCGCTCGACATCCTCGCCGTGGCCCGGCACACGGGCGTCGATGCCGTCGAAATAGGTGTCGATGGTGTCCTGAAACCTTACACCCCGTTCAGCCATCGTTTCGACAGAGGCAAAAATATCGTTTGTACCCAACGCCACGTGCTGGATGCCCTCGCCCTTGTAGTCGCGCAGGAATTCCTCGATCTGCGAGTGCTCGTCGCGGCTCTCATTGAGCGGGATGCGGATCTTGCCGCAGGGGCTGGTCATGGCCTTGGAGATCAGCGCGGTTTGCTGACCCTCGATGTCGAAGTAGCGGATCTCGCGGAAGTTGAAGATGTCCTCGTAGAACGCGGCCCAGGTCGCCATCTGGCCGCGCCGGACGTTGTGGGTCAGGTGGTCCAGATAAGTCAGGCCCATGGCATTCGCAGCCGCCGAGTCAGCGGCACCTTTGATCGGAACAAAGTCGACGTCGTAGATCTCCTGTGCACCGTAGCGGTCTACAAGATAGAGGTTCGAGCCGCCGATCCCCTCAATAGCAGGGATGTTCAGCTCCATAGGTCCCACCGGGCCTGCGACGGCCTTGGCGCCACGCGCGACGGCCAGTTCCAGAGCCTTTGCAGCATCGCGCACCCGGAACGCCATGGCGTTGGCCGAGGGCCCGTGGATGTCGCGGAAAGCCGCTGCCTGGCCGGACGGCTCCATATTGAGGATGAAGTTGATATCGCCCTGACGGAACCGCAGCACGTTCTTGGAGCGATGCCTCGAAACCGCTGTGAACCCCATCTTTTCGAACAGGTCCTTCAGTCGCGTTGGTTCCGGGGAGGTGAATTCCACGAACTCGAAACCGTCCGTGCCCAAGGGGTTGTCAAACAGGTCTCGGGTGCTGTCGACCGATTCAGCATTCATGTCGGGTCTCCTGTCGCTCCCAATTGGTATCAGATGTAACTAAACTGCGGAAGGGCGAAGACATCCCGTGCGACCCCTGCTAGCTGAAGCCTTCAGCCTCCCGCCGCGGACCCCGAATGTTCAAGAAGCTCTATGACTGGATCATGGCCCTGGCCCGATCCCGCAACGCGCCCTGGGCCTTGGCCATTGTCTCTTTCACGGAAAGCTCGTTCTTCCCGATCCCGCCTGACGTAATGCTGGCACCGATGGTGGCCGCCCGTCCCAACAAAGCGTTCGTCTATGCCGGCATCTGTACCGCCGCTTCGGTCGTCGGCGGTCTGCTTGGCTATGCAATTGGTGTCTACCTGGAGCCGGTGGGGCAGGCCATCCTCAGCCTGTTCGGCCACTCGGATGGGCGGGCGCAGTTCCAGGCCTGGTTCGACCAGTTCGGTCTCTGGGTCATCCTGGCGAAGGGGGTCACACCAATCCCCTACAAACTGGTGACGATCACTGCCGGCTTCGCGCGGTTTGACCTGTTTACTTTCATGTGGGCCTCGGTCCTTACCCGAGGCATCCGGTTCTTCGCCGTTGCCGCGGTGCTGAAGTTCTACGGACCGCAATTGCTGGAAGAGTTTGAAAAGCGCATCAATCTCTATGCCATCCTGGGCCTGGTCGTGTTGGTTGGTGGGTTCGTGGCGATCAAGTATTTTGGCTGACGGCGGGTTTGGGACCATAACATCAGGCAGATGATCGACGCTCTCCGACCCTTCCTGGAACGCTGGCGGCTTTGCGCTGTCGTGATCGCCGCGGCCATGCTGGCGACGGCTCACGCCTTCGAGACGTTTGGCGGACTGGCACCTTGCACGCTCTGCCTCAGGCAGCGCGAGGTCTACTGGGCAATCCTGGGCCTGGGCCTGGTCTCCATGGTGGTTGTACGGATGCCGGGGGGACCACGCTGGCGGCAGGCCACTTGCTGGGCCCTGGCGGCGCTCTTTCTGCTGAGCGGCGGCGTGGCTTTGTATCACGCCGGCGCCGAATGGAAATTCTGGCCGGGGCCACAGGCGTGCGCCTCGGGAGACACCACGGTGACCGCGGCCGACATGGCCGCGTTCCTGGGCGGCGAAAAGGTAAAACCTCCGGCCTGCGACCAGGCACCCTGGGTGTTCGCCGGTCTGTCAATGGCCGGGTGGAACGCGGCGCTGTCGCTGGTGTTCGCCGGCATCAGCGCGAGCGCGGCGCTGCGGGAACGGAGCAAGCGCTGATGGACAAGCCAATCCCGCCCCGGCCCGGCCGTGGTGCCACGTCGGCGCGACTGGCCGAAATCCTGCGCGTTGACCACGCCGGCGAACTGGCCGCCGTCCAGATCTATCGTGGCCAGAAGGCCGTCTTCGGAGCCACGCCGGGACCAGGCCGCATCGCAGGCCAGATGGCCGAAATGGAGGCACAGGAGGCGGCGCACCTGGCCCGTTTCGACAGCTTGCTGACCGAACACCGCGTACGTCCGACCGTGATGGCCCCGTTCTGGCGGCTGGCCGGGTTTGCGCTGGGCGCCGGGACGGCGTTGCTGGGCGAAAAGGCTGCGCATGCCTGCACTGAAGCCGTCGAAACGGTGATCGAGGCGCACTATGCTGCCCAGATCGAGGAACTGGCGGACCGCGACCCCGCGCTGGCAGCAGAACTGTCAACGTTCCGCGACGAGGAACTGGCCCACCGCGACCTGGCCATTGAGGAAGGAGCGCACTCCGCGCCCGGATATGCCCTGCTGGGCGCGGTTATCCGCACCGGATGTCGCGCCGCGATCCGGATCAGCGAGAAGCTTTGATCACGATCCTTGAGGCGACTCGAAAAAACTTCCGCTAAAGAGTCGCCAGACGTACAAAGTTCTGCGTTTGTTCGCATCAAGGAGTCGGATCATGGCGGACGGAAGCAGACAACTGGCGGGGAGCATGGCGTTCGGAGAGGCGCGCCTCGGCTGGGCAACGGCGGCGCGGTCCAGCCTCTGGGCGCGGTGTGGTTGCGGGCGGGAAGCGGCGATCAACCCAAGGCCCTGGATCGCCCAGGGCCTGAGCAGACAGATGCTGTTCGAACTGGAGGATCGCCTGCGCTGCACCTGCGGTGCCCGGCGCGCAGAGCTTGAAATCCGTGGGCTGGCAGAAGCCCCCGGCGCAGGCGCCGGGGGAATTCACGTCTTTCGTTAGGCGGCGACGCCCGGTGACATCAGACGGCGGCGACGCAGCATGGCACCGATGGCCGCAAATCCACCAATCATCATCGCCCAGGTCGCAGGCTCAGGTACGGCCGCAATCACGAAGGACTGGGTCCCGCGAGCGCCCGGATAGATGGTCGGGGTGATGAACGTGAAGCTGGATCTGATCGGTCCGTAATTGCCAACAAAGAAACTTTGGTAGTTGGCACCTGACAGGTTGTCGATCAGGCCATCGAGGCCGGCACCGGTCACATTGCGACCTGAGGCCAGCTGCCAGATGGCACCCTGCACGGCGGCGAGACGATCATTTTTCGTATTGCCCGAAAGCAGAATATCCTTGGCCACCAATGTTCCGTAGTTGGCCAGGACGCCAATCTTCGTAACGTTCGCAACGCCAAGACCCGCCGGCCCTGCATAGTGATTGGTTTGACCGTTTACGTTGGAATCGTAGGTCAAGGCATTGGCATCTGTATAGGTCAAATCCGGCGAGTAGTTGCCCAATGAAATGTGGTGGTAGATGTCGACGCAAAACGCCACCAAGTCCACGAAGCCGGGCCCGTTCGCACCATAAGTGCCATCGAAAAGAATTGGACCTGCCCAGACGTTGCCGAGACCTGAAATGTTCAGTGTCCGATGATTAGGCATGTCGCCGCGATCCAGGATGTAGGTGGTCGCCGCGTTCGCAGGGACCGAGGACAGCACGAATGCTGCAGCCAGGGCCGGCAAGGCGAATTTGAAAATGCCGGCAGACTTGGGTCGCATCGCTTGTGCTTCAGTTTGATACACGTTGGGTCCTCACTACGCTTTACAGGGTACAAGTTCGCAATTCTCAGGCCAGCTGGACTCGTACAGCAACAACTTGATTGAATCGTTGATGACCCAATAGCGTGATCACAAGAGCCTGCAACTCCATTCCCCTGGATGGCGAGTTTTACAATCGTCTCGCGCGAACTCTTGGACGGTCGATGCGGAATTGCGTCGCAGGAATGTGGCGGGGTCGAGATGACGGTGCCGCACCTCGCGGCAAGAAGCCCTTTGATTGTAATTGGGCTTTCTGGCCCCTGCCCGCCGAATTCTGGTCGTACATCAGTCCGCAGATCCCATAAATCTCACTTCCCATCTATCGGCACAAACCATGCCACTATATAGCAATGGACGGGGCGCTTCCCGCGCGGTGAAAAGCCGGCACGGAAGCCCGGGAGGATGTAGATGAAGATGCGGGCCTGGCTGCTGGGCGCAGCTGTCGTCACAACTGTCGCCATCGGCGGTGCCTATTTGAACCGCGCGACCATCCTGTCGATGATCGCACAATCCAGGTTGCCTCACGTCGAGCCCAATCGGGATGTCACCTGGGCCACCGGACCCTCGGCCGCTCCGTCCGGCGACCGCCCTCCGAACGTGATCTTCATTCTGGCCGACGATCTGGGATATAATGATATCACGTTCAATGGCGGCGGAATCGCCAATGGCGCGGTTCCGACCCCCAACATTGATGCCCTCGGCAAGGAAGGCGTGAATTTCGCCGCCGGTTATGCGGGCAACGCCACCTGCGCACCGTCCCGCGCCGCGCTGATGACCGGACGCTACGCCACCCGTTTCGGCTTCGAATTCACCCCGGCCCCGGTCGCGTTCGAGCGCATGGTCGGCACCGCGTCTGAACCCGGCGCGATCCACAAGCCCAGATTCTTCAAGGACAGGCTGAAGGACATGCCCGAGGGCAGCACGGCAGCGTCGTCAGGCGCTGTGAACACGCTCAGCGTGCCGACCGGCGAAATCACCATCGCCGAAGTCCTCAAGGCTCGTGGATACCACACCGTACATCTGGGAAAATGGCATCTCGGCGGCAAGGAGGGCTCCCGTCCCGAGCAACAGGGCTTCGACGAGAGTCTGGGCTTCATTTCCGGCGCCTCCATGTTCCTGCCCGAGAAGGACAAGACCGTCGTCAACGCCAAGCAGCCCTGGGATCCGATCGACCGCTTCCTGTGGCCCAACCTGCCCTACGCGGTGCAGTTCAACGGCTCGTCGATGTTCGCGCCAAAGGGCTACATGACCGACTATCTGACCGATCAGGCGGTGGCCTCGATCAAAGCCAACAGGAACCGACCCTTCTTCATGTATTTCGCGCCGAACGCGATCCACACACCGCTGCAGGCCAAGAACGAAGACTACGACGCCCTGCCGCAGATCAAGGATCATCGCCTGCGGGTGTACGGCGCCATGGCGCGGAACCTGGATGCCAATGTCGGCCGCATCCTGCAGACCCTGAAGGACGAGGGCCTGGACCAGAACACCCTGATCGTGTTCACCAGCGACAATGGCGGCGCCGGTTACATCGGCCTGCCTGACGTCAACAAGCCCTATCGCGGCTTCAAGTCGACCTTCTTCGAGGGGGGCATCCACACACCGTTCTTCATGCGCTGGCCGGGCACGATCGCGCCCGGAACGCGGTTCCCCTATCCTGTCGGCCACGTGGACCTGTTTGCCACGGCGGCGGGCGCGGCGAAGGCCAGTGTGCCGACTGACCGCAAGATCGACGGGGTAGACCTGCTGCCCTATGTACAGGGCCGCGCCAAGGGCCGCCCGCACCAGACGATGTTCTGGCGTTCCGGACAGTACAAGGTGGTCCGCGACGGGGATTGGAAGCTGCAATCCAATGAGTCGCGCAACAAGGTCTGGCTCTACAATCTGGCTGTCGACCCCACCGAACGCAACGATCTGTCCAGGGCCGACCCGGCGCGGACACAGGCCTTGCTGGCCATGCTGAAGACCCAGGACGCAGAAACCGCCAAACCGATGTGGCCCTCGCTGCTGCAGGGACCCGTCATGATCGACAAACCTAGTGGCGTGAAGCAGGCGGCGGCAGACGAATACATCCTGTGGGATAACTGATCGAACAGGTTCCGGAAGCAACCTCATGGCTCATATCCTGACCACCGCGGATGGCGTCGCGTTCCTGCGTACGCCGGAGTCACACTTCGCCGACCTTCCCGACTTTGCCCATCCGCCGTCGTTCCTCGATATCGACGGGTTGCGGATGCACTATCTTGATGTCGGGCCGCGCGACGGACCGGCGGCGCTGCTGATGCACGGGATGCCCACGTGGAGCTTCCTCAATCGCGGCATCATCGCTCGACTGACCGCCGCGGGCTGGCGTTGCATTGCCGCCGACCATTTTGGTTTTGGCCGTTCCGACAAGCCGCTGGAGGATGACTGGTACTCCATCGCCAGGCATACCGCCGCCCACCGAACCCTGATCGAGCACCTGGATCTGCAGGACATTACCCTCTTCTGCCAGGACTGGGGCGGTCCGATCGGCCTGGCCCAGGCCGCCGAGATGCCCGAGCGCTTCGCCCGTCTGGTGGTGATGAACACCTGGCTCCACCATCAGGGGTACGGCTATTCCCCGGCGATCCACCGCTGGAACGCGGGCTGGCAGCCGGACGGCATGTTCGTCGCCAACATCCCCGAACGGCTCACCCTGGGCTGGTTCATGATGATCTCGCTCGGTCACATGAGCGCCAAGGACATGTTCACGATCATCCAAGAGGGGATCTACCCGCCGCTCTCGCCCGAGGCTGACGCCGTGCGTCGAGGTTATGACGCGCCATTCGAAGGGCTGGGCCGGGCCGGACACGCCGGCCCACGGCGGTTCCCGCTCAGCCTCCCATTCACCAACCCGGAAGGTGGCAATGCTATCGCACAGCAGCGCCACTTCGACACTTTGCTCAATTGGAAAAAGCCGGTTCACTTCATCTGGGGCGGCACCGACAACATCTTCACCGAAGCCTGGGGCCGCCAATGGGCGGGACGGTTCCCGCAGGCGACGTTCGACCTGCTGCCAGATGCCGGCCATTTCCTGCAGGACACCCACGGCGACGCCATCGCCGACCTGTTCTTTGAGAGGATCGCCGGGTGAGCTTCCTGCCACCTTCGACCAACGCCGAATATCGCGGCACCGGGGCCTCAGCCTGGTTCCTGACGTTTGCCGCGGTCATGACCCTGGTTCCCGGGATGATCCACAGCTTCCTGCCCGATGGCGGCGCCGGGGTGATTGCGGGCCTCGACATGGGCGATCGTCGCGATCTGGTGATCGGCCTGTTCCGCTGGGAGGGTTCAACGCAGATCGCCATGGGCATTGCGATGCTGGTGGTTTCGCTACGATACCGGCCGTTGACGCCGCTGTTCCTGGCGCTGATCGTCGTCGAGCGCGGCCTAATGTCCCTGCACGGCTGGATCCTGTCGCCACCGATCACTGGCCATCACCCGCCCGCGCATTACGCCAGCCCGGTCACCGTCGTGCTGGCGCTGTTGTTTTTGGCCCTGTCGCTGCGCGGTCGCCGCGTCGCCTAGAAGCCCGCGCCAGGCTTGGTTCGGATGTTGAGTTGACCCGCCAGTCCCGCCTTACGGTGATGCTCGATGGCGTGCATCGCGGGCGACATGGCCATTTCGCGGAACGCCGCCAGCGACGGATATTCGGCCAGGGCGACCATGTCCCAGAGGTCCTCGACCTCGCCCAGTAGCAGGCCGGTGACGTCGCCGGAGTAGCGCACCTTGCCGCCCAGGCCCTCGACCAGCTTGCGCACTTCCTCGCCGTAGCGGGCATAAGCCTCAGCACCGCTGAGGTCGGGCTCGGAGCCGTCCGCGTACTCGGCCTTGGCCTTGAACTTCAGCAGGTTGACCATCACGAAGGGCCCATTCTCGGTCCCGCCGAAGAAGGCCATGGCCTGTTGCATGGGCGGAATGACGGCGTTCTCGACCTTCATGAGCGTGTCCTCAGCTACGGGCGATCAGGGCGTCGAGGATCTCGACGATATCGTTGGGGCAGTCTTCCTGCAGGAAGTGGCCGCCGCTCAGGGTCACGTGCGGTTGGCCCTTGGCGCCTGGAATGCGCGCCTGGATCGGAATGTCGCCGCCCTTGCTGACGGGGTCATTGTCGCTGAAGGCGGTGACGACGGGTTTGGCAAACTGCTCCAGCACCTTCCAGGCGGCGATGTTCTCGGCCACCGACCCGTGTTCGGGCGTTACCGGCACCAGGGTCGGAAACTGGCGCGCGCCCTCCTTGAAGGTCTCGTCCGGAAACGGCGCATCATAGGCGGCAACTTCGGCCTCGGTCAGGTTCCGCGTCGTGCCCATGTTGACGATGCCGCCGATCGGCATCTGTGGAACGTTCTGGCTGAACTCCAGCCAGTTCTTGAAGCCTTCGGACAAGCCGGTTCCCACAGGCATACCCGTGTTGGCAATCACCAGTCCGGCGAACCGCTCAGGGAAGGCGGCCACCAGGCGCAACCCGATCAGACCGCCCCAGTCCTGGCAGAACAGGCGCAGATTCTTCAGGTCGAGGCCGGTGAGCCATTGGCTCATCCAGGCCACGTGACGCTCATAGGTATAGTCCGTGCGTTTCGATGGCTTGTCGGAGCGGCCGAAGCCGATCAGGTCGGGGGCGATTACCCGATGCCCTTTGGCCACAAGCCCGGCGATGATGTTGCGGTAAAGATAGGCCCACGACGGTTCACCGTGCATGACCAGCACCGGAGCGCCGCCGCGCGGCCCCTCGTCGACGTAGTGAAGCCGCATCACCGTGCCGTCCGCGTCCGTAATGTCGAAATATTTCGGCGCATAAGGCCAGTCGACCAGACCTTCGAAGCGGTCGTCAGGTGTTCTCAGAATCTGCACTTGGACAGCCCCTTGGTCCTATATAGTGACACTAATAATGTCACTATATCCCGCCGTCAAGGCGTGACAGCCCCTCGACAGTCCGGGGCGTTTCAGGCGACATGAGATCATGAATCCTTCCGCGCAACCCCTGCCCGCCGAAGCCCTCGATGGTCGTCGTCGGCGCGGCCGGGACAACCGTGCGCGGATCGTGGCGGCCATGATGGAAATTGTCCGCAACGGTCAGATAGCGCCCAGCGCCGAGCAGGTGGCCGCCCAGGCCGATGTCGGGCTGCGAACGGTCTTCCGGCATTTTCAGGATATGGACAGCCTCTATCGCGAGATGTCGGTGGTTATCGAGGCACAGCTGCGCACCATCATTGAACGCCCCCTGAAGAACAGCGCCTGGCCAGAACGCATCTACGAACTGATCGGTCGCCGCGCCCTGGCTTTCGAGACCATCGCCCCTTACCGCCGTGCAGCAGATGCTTTTCGCCACCGATCAAAATTTCTGGGCGCCGACGCCGACCGGTTGGCGATCGAGCTACGTGCGAAACTGGTGAAGGCCCTGCCGCCAGAGACGGCAGGCGATCTGCCGACACTCGAAGCACTGGACCTTCTGATGAGTTTCGAGGCCTGGTCCCGATTGCGTCGCGAGCAGGGGCTGAGTGTAGAAAGAGCCCGTGCTGTAGTCGACATGACCGTTCGGAAGATCGTCGCTCAAGCCTCCAGTTCGATGTCCCAGTACAGGTAGTCCAGCCAGCTCTCATGCAGGTGGTGCGGCGGGAAGCGGCGGCCGCGGTTCTGGAGGTCGTGAGCGGTGGGACGGCGGGGCTTCTGGCGAGGCTGCATCTGCGCCTGCGCCGGCATCCGGCCACCCTTGGTCAGATTGCAGCGTGCGCACGCCGTGACGATGTTTTCCCAGGTTGTCCGCCCGCCCCGCGAGCGCGGGATCACGTGGTCGAAGGTCAGGTCATCGGTGGACGGGCAATACTGGCAGATGAAACCGTCTCGCAGGAAGAGGTTGAACCGTGTGAAGGCGGGCGGGCGGTCTTGTGTCACATACTGCTTCAGCGACACAACGCTGGGCAATTGCATGGCGAATGAGGGTGAGTGCACGACCTGATCGTAGGTCGACACCACGTCGACCCGGTCCAGGAACACCGCCTTGATCACGTCCTGCCAGGGCCACAGTGACAGAGGATAATAGCTGAGCGGCCGGAAATCGGCATTGAGCACGAGACAGGGCCAGCCTGACGGCGCGTGACTAACCACCTGCATGGAGACACCCGATGCAGCGGAGACAGCTGTAGAAGAGGTTCAGCGTGGTCCTGAAGACGAACACCCTCTGTATATAATTGGACAGTTTCGAAAACTATAGGCCCGATTCGGAGACAACTCTACGACGACGCGAGCCGGGTGCCTGTAGCCTCGCCCGGGACCATGTCCGGACGAGGCGCTAGCTGCGCAACATGTTCAGGCACCGAGGAAAGCGGTGGCACCGGCAATGGTCAGGGTAAGACCCAGGACCGCAAAGGATACGGTCAGGTCGAGGACCCGGTTCATCAGGTTGGTCATTTTCAGCCTCCTTTTTGCTTTGGGACCGGTTGATCCGGCACCCCGCGCCCATCTGGACAATGTTTAGATAGCACTTATCTAATCATCGTCCAGATAGTAATTCTAATGGTACTGATATACAATTTTGCATGCCAACAGATGTTGCAGCGCGCGCACGAAAAAGGGGCCCGCATGGGGCCCCTCCTCGAAGGTTTCGATAATTAGATAGCCAGGCGGAGAGGCCTAGGCTCCGAGAGCCGCCGTGCCGAAGGCCGCAACAAGACCGAGCGACAGGAGGAACACAGGGACGAAACGATCGAAGAACCGTTCGAACTTCACGAGAGACATGACACACACTTTCCAGTTTCAGGGCCCCTCATCGATGTGAGGGTGTTTCTAATTTGAACGATGTTCAGATAGGCACTGATCTGAGCGACGTCAAGATCGGTGTACAGCGCGCGAATATGAACTTATGGTAATGAGATGAGCGAAGCCAAAACCATTGGACCCCGCCCCTACCATCACGGCGACCTGACGCGAGCCCTGGTCGACGCAGCGCGGAGACTGCTGGAAGCCGAGGGTCCCAGCGCGCTATCGCTACGCGCGGTGGCCCGGGAAGCCGGGGTCAGCCCGGCCGCCCCCTATCACCACTTCAAGGACAAGGCTGAACTGCTGGACGCGGTCGCCAATGTGGGTTGGGATCTGCTGGGCGTTCAAATGTCGACAGCCAAGGCCGCGACCACCGGCATGCAGCAATTGACGGCGCTGGGCATCGCCTATGTCTGCTTCGCCCGCGAAAACCCGGCCCTCTACCATGTGATGTACGACGCGGCCCGCGAGAAGGACGAGATGCCCGAGGGTGTGCAGGGGAACAAGGACAGCGCCTACTGCATGGTGCGCGACACCATGATTGAAAACGGTGCAGACCCCTCTCAGGACACGCATCTGGAACTGGCCGGCGTGGCCGCCTGGTGCGGTGCGCACGGCTTGGCCGAGATGGCCAGCTTCAAACAGTTCGATCACCTCAAGGAACAGCTTGGAGGCGAGGTTCCTTTCTTCGAGGCGGTTTTGAGCCATATGGGCCTGTTCCCCAAGCCGCACCACGACTGCTAGACCTGCCGGGGTGTTCGTCACCCGCTTCGCCCCGTCTCCAACCGGATATCTCCACCGCGGCCATGCGCTGTCGGCCCTGACCGCCCACGCCGCCGCGCGCCAGGCTAAGGGACGGTTTCTCCTGCGCATTGAAAATATTGACGCCACGCGCTGCCGCCCGGCGTTCGAAATGGCGTTG
The DNA here is from genome assembly GCA_945883235.1 of Phenylobacterium deserti. Classification (GTDB taxonomy): domain Bacteria; phylum Pseudomonadota; class Alphaproteobacteria; order Caulobacterales; family Caulobacteraceae; genus Phenylobacterium; species Phenylobacterium deserti_A. The sequence continues at coordinate 81,103 of CAMCXF010000007.1, forward strand.
CTGGAGGACCTGGCGTGGTTGGGCCTGGAGTGGGAGACACCTGTTCGCCGACAGGCTGATCACTTCGATGACTACCGCGCCGCCCTGTCACATTTGGTGGGTGATGGGCTGCTCTACCGCTGCTTCCGCACGCGCAAGGAGGTAGCGCTGGCCAGCGCGTCCGCCCCGCATGGGGATATGGAGGTATTCACTGGCGGCCCGCTTTCCGCCGCCGACGAGGCTCAGCGTCTGACTGCCGGCGAGCCCTTCGCCTGGCGCCTATCCCTGGGTGCGGCTGAGAGCAAGCTGGGTGGGTTCAGTAGCCTGACGTTCACAGACGATGCCATTCCGGTGACTGCCCGGCCGGATCTTGGCGGCGACGTTGTGCTGGCCCGAAAAGACGTGGGCGTCGCCTACCATCTGGCGGTCGTGGTCGATGACGCGCTGCAGGGGATTACCCACGTTGTGCGCGGCGACGACCTGAGGGACGCAACCCACGTTCAGCGTCTGTTGCAGGCGCTGCTGGGCCTTCCGACCCCGAGCTATCGCCATCACTCCCTGTTGCTCGACGCCGGGGGGTGCAGGCTGGCCAAGCGCAACAACGCCGAAACCCTGCGAAGCTTGCGCGAACGCGGTATGAGCGCTGTCGATCTTCGCGGGGAGCTGGGGTTTGACTGAGGGGGTTGTCGCGCCGCAAACGAGGACAGACTGGCGCGCGGTAGGGGTGCTGCTGTTCGGTGCCTGCGTCATTGGGCTGTCGCCGATCCTGGTGCGATTGACCGAGGCCGGCCCCGCCGCAGCCGGCTTCTGGAGGCTGGCTTTAGCCCTGCCGCTGCTGGCGATGCTGACGGTGCGCACGACCAGGCGGATTGGCCGACCCTCGCGGATCGCCGTTTGGGCTGGCGTGTTCTTCGCCCTGGATCTCGGCTTCTGGCACTATGCCGTGCACTACACCTCCGTCACCAACGCCACCGTGCTGTCCAACCTGACCCCTGTGGTGGTGACAGCCTTCGCCTGGATATTCCTGAAGCAAAGACCGGCCAGTCTGTTCCTCGTGGCGGTCGCCGCCGCCACGGGCGGTGCCTGGTTGATGGCCTTCGAAAAAGGTGGTGGTGCCTTGGTCAACCAACCACTTGGCGACGCGCTCTCGGTGCTGACGGCGCTCTGGTACTCGGCCTACTTCCTGTGCATGGCGCAGGGCCGCAAAACCGAAGGGGCCAGCCAGCTGATGTTCTGGGTCAGCATCATCGGCGCGCCGCTGCTGTTGATCGCAGCAATCGTCGCAGGCGAGCCGATCCTGCCATCCAGTGTGTTGGGCTGGTCCGCTCTGGCGGGGCTGGGCCTGATGCATGTTGCCGGACAAGGTTCTCTGGCCTGGGCCATGGGACGGCTGCCGACATCGACAGCGTCGGTCGTGGTGCTGGTCCAGCCGGTCGTGGCGGCCTGGCTCGGCTGGCTGTTGTTTTTCGAGCCCATTGGTCGCTTGCAGGCTGTTGGCGCGGTCGTGACCCTTCTCGGTGTGATCCTGGCACAATGGGCATCGCGGCCTAAGCCGGAGTGAGACCCCACGCCAGCCGAGCGGCCTCGATACGATCCAGTTTCTGGTTGAAGACCGACCAGTCATCGGTCCCGGCGATCGGTGCCCAGATCGATTCGATTTCGTCGATCAGCAGTTCTTCCGGCTCGGTGCGGGAGAAGTAGGGGTGCGTCAATCGCTCTGATCGTACAGGGCGGTGAACGGCGAGGCACTGGCGGAACGTGACAAACGGCTGGGTCGCATAGTGGCTTGCCCGGGGTCCCGCCAGGGCTCGGTCCTCCCGGCCGCAAAACCAGTCGAAGAAGAAGGGTTCCCATCGCAGCATCTCACCGCCATCAGCCATGGCCTGGAATGCGGCCTGGACCAGGATCGCATCCGCTTCATCGCCTTCCGAGCCAACGCCCAGCCGCGCCAGCATGGCGGCTATCAGTTCTCGCCGATATGCCGGTCCAAATCCGTTCAGGGCCTCGACCAGTGTGTCGCTGTTGCCGACCAGCGAGAAACACCCGGCCAGCTGTTGCAGGTTCCAGTTTACCGCCTCGGGCTGACGACCGAAGCTGTAGAGCCCCTGGTGGTCAAAGTAGGCGGCGGTGAAGTTGGGGTCGGAGTGCGGAAGGAACCGGTAGGGCCCGTAGTCGAAACTCTCACCCGTCAGGTTCATGTTGTCGGTATTGAGCACGCCATGGACGAACCCGGCCGTCATCCAGCCGGCGGTCATCGTCGCCACACGACCAACGACCGCTTCCAGCAAAGCGGCGGGCCGGTCATTCGCCCCCTCGAGTTCCGGGTAGTAGTTGGCGATCACATGGTCGATCAGCGCGCTGACCCGCTCCGCGCTTTCGAAAAACGCGTGCCGCTGGAAGCTGCCGAAGCGGATGTGGCTGTGCGATAGGCGCACCAGAACGCCCGCGCGCGTCGGGCTGGGCTCATCACCACGCTCAAGCGCCTCACCGGTCTCGATCAGAGAGAGCGACCGGGAGGTCGGCACGCCCAGGGCCTCCAGCATCGCTGTGGCCAGCACTTCACGCATCCCCCCCTTCAGCGTCAGCCGACCGTCGCCCCCGCGGGACCACGGTGTCTGACCCGACCCCTTGGTGCCCAGATCCAGCAGGCGGCCGGTCCCAGCCTCGCGAAGTTGGGCGAACAGGAACCCGCGCCCATCGCCCAGGTCGGAGTTGTAAGTGCGAAACTGGTGACCGTGATAACGCTGGGCGAGGGGCGGATCGATGTTGCCCGGCAAGGGCTGGAAGCGGCCAAAGTGGGCGACCCATTCGGCGTCGCTCAGCGTCTCCAGGCCGACGGTGGCCGCCGCACGGTCATTGCGAAACCGCAGGATCGTCTGCGGAAAGTCAGCCGCCGCCACAGGATCGCCGAATTCAGGCCCCAGGGTCGGAAACTGCGGATCAGGTCGATAGATGGCGGAAGGTGGCATGCCCTCAGGCCGCCACCAGCTCCCGGCGGACCAGACGTGCGTAGTCATCCATCAGGCCCAGCGAGATGGCGTCCGGCTTGAAGTTGTACTCGCCGATCTGCGACACCGGCGTCACCTCGGCGGCAGTGCCGACCACAAAGCACTCGGTGAAGCCCGCCAGTTCCTCCGGCTTGATGTGCCGCTCAACGACCGTGAGGCCCTTGTCCCGCGCCAGCTTGATCACTGTCTGCCGGGTGATCCCGTTCAGGAAGCAGTCGGGGGTCGGCGAATGAATCACGCCATCCTGCACGAAGAACACGTTCGAGCCCGTGCTCTCGGCGATATAGCCGCGGTAGTCGAGCATCATCGCGTCGGTGTATCCGGCCTTCTCCGCCGCGTGCTTGGAGATGGTACAGATCATGTAGAGGCCCGTGGCCTTGGCGTGGACTGGCTCGGTTTCGGGCGAAGGCCGCTTGTACTTCGCCCAGCACATCCGGACACCCTTGGCCCGCTCGGCAGGTGAGAAATAGGAAGGCCAGTCCCAGACCGCGATAGCCACGTGGATCTTCGTGTCCTGAGCCGACACGCCGATCATCTCTGAACCACGCCAGGCAATGGGGCGGACATAGGCATCGGTGAGGCCATTCCGCGCACAGGTATCGCGACAGGCCTGATCGATCTCTGCGACAGTGAACGGGATTTCGAAATCGAGGAGTTCGGCCGAGTTGAACAGGCGTTGGGTGTGCGCCGTCAGCTCAAAGATCTCGCCGCCGTACATCCGCTCGCCCTCGAACACGGCAGAGGCATAGTGAAGGCCGTGGGTCAGGACATGTACCTTCGCGTCGCGCCAGGCCACGAACTGGCCATCCAGCCAGATCCATCCGTCGCGGTCGTCAAAGGGAACAAGTGCCATGTAATGCGGCCTCCTCTCAGAAGTCCTCTTGAACCGTTCTGTCATCGTCCAGTCAAACGAATTGGCTTTCCAGGCAGGTTCGGCTCGCTGTTTTACGCTATCATCTCGCGTTCGCTCGCAGCCTCCTGCACACTCGCGGGGACGTTTCGAGCGTTGAGGATTTCAATGAGTGCTGCGGATGCCCCGCCCAGAAGCCGCCACCTGCTGGTTGTCGACGACGACGATCGGATTCGCGATCTTCTGAAGGAATACCTGAGCCGCGCCGGGTTCCGGGTGACGGCGGCGGCCGGCGGCAGCGCGGCGCGGCGGCTACTGGCGACCCTCGACTTTGATCTGGCTGTGTTCGACGTGATGATGCCCGGTGAGGACGGCTTCTCGCTGACAAAATGGCTGCGCGAACAGCGCGGACAGGCGGGCCGCACGCCGGTGTTGATGCTGACCGCGCTGGGCGAGGCCGGAAACCGGATCGAAGGCCTGAAGCTCGGCGCTGACGATTACCTTGGCAAACCCTTCGAGCCCGAGGAACTGCTGCTGCGGATCGAGGCCATACTGCGTCGATCTCACGATCCTCAGCCTGCGAGCGGCGCGCTGCGGCTCGGTCGCTGCCTGTTCGATACTGATCGTGGCGAACTGACCTGTGACGGAGAGCCGGTCAAGTTGACTGAGGCAGAGGTGCTGCTGTTGCGACATCTGGCACGCACGCCGCACGAAGCCGTGGACAGGCTGGAACTGGCGCGGGATTCAGTGGATCCATCCGGCCGCGCTGTCGATGTTCAGGTGACGCGCCTGCGCCGGAAGATCGAGACTGACGCCAAGTCGCCACGCTATCTGCAGACCGTTCGCGGAGTGGGCTACAGACTGGCGCCGGATTGATGGGAGGCAAGGGTTGAAGCTCCCCTCGTCCGGTCGGGTCTTTCTGCGCTGGCTGAAGCGGCGGCTGCCAGTGACATTGTTCGGGCGGTCGTTGCTGATCATCGTGTTGCCCGTCGCGATCATGCAGATCGCCGTGACTTACGTGTTCTTCGATGCCCACTGGCAGACGGTTACGGCGCGACTGTCCGAGGGGCTGGCCGGCGACATCGCCTGGGCCGTCGAAAGCTATCAGGAGGATCCGCGGCCGGAGAGTTTCGCGAAGCTGTCCCGGAGGGCCGAGGACTCCATGAGCCTTTCCATCGCCCTGCAACCGGATCGCAGACTGCCTTTGCGTCGGCGAGACCCGCCGCCACTGATCGAGCCGTTCTTTGCGCCCATCGACCGGTCGCTGGAGCGGGCGCTGTCGGACCGTCTCGATTTGCCCTTCTGGTTCGATACCACCCGCTATCCCGCCTATGTCGATATCCGCGTCAGCGTGCCCGGAGGGGTGATGCGGGTGCTGGCCCCGCGTGAGCGCGCTTTCGCAACGCAAGGCCACATTTTCGTGCTCTGGATGACCCTGGCGACAGTACTGCTGACGGCTGTCGCGATCCTGTTCATCCGCAACCAGGTGCGCGCCATAGAGCGCCTGGCCAACGCCGCAGAAACCTTTGGTCGCGGCGGCGATGTCGCAGCCTTCAAACCGCATGGTGCCAAGGAGGTTAGACGCGCGGCCACCGCCTTCCTGGACATGCGCAGCCGCATTCAGCGACAAATTGAACAGCGCACCGCGCTGTTGGCCTCTGTCAGCCACGACCTCAGGACACCCCTCACCCGCCTCAAACTGACCCTGGCACTCGCCGAGCCCACCAGCCGCACCGCGGACATGAAACGCGACATGGCAGAGATGGAGCACATGATAGACGAGTACCTGGCCTTTGCGCGTGGCGAAGGTGAGGAAGCCGCCGCGTCCCTCAAGCTTCGTCCCCTGATCGAGGCTGTCAGCCAGGGTGCCGCACGAACCGGCGCGCAGGTGCAGGTCAGCGCTGATCCGGAGCTGATGGTAACTGTGCGGCCCAACGCCCTGAAGCGAGCCCTCGCCAACCTGGTCATGAACGCCGCTGCACACGGCACACACGTCGAAATCTACGCGAGCCGCGTCGCGGGTGGCGCACTGGAAATCGTGGTCGATGATGACGGTCCGGGCATTCCCCCCGATCAGTATGAAGATGCCTTCAAGGCGTTTGGCCGTCTCGATGAAAGCCGCAATCAGAACCTCAAGGGCGTCGGCCTGGGCCTGGCCATCGCCCGCGACGTCGCAAGAGGGCAAGGCGGCGATATCACACTGGCACCGTCGCCAATGGGCGGCCTGCGGGCTATCGTCAAATTGCCGGGATGACGGATTGAGGCGCGCTCAGGCCCCGAGCTCTTTCGAGCGACGGACTGCGGCACCGACCGCTTCACGCATCAACACCTGAAGTCCCTTGTTGCCGAGCAAGACATTGAGCGCCGCCTCGGTCGTACCGCCCGGAGACGTGACCTGCCGACGGAGTTCAGTCGGCTCGTCACCGCTGGCGGCCAACAGAGCGGCCGCCCCGGTTACGGTGGACCGCGCCAGATGGCGTGCATCCTCCGGCGACAGTCCAGCAGTGATCCCCGCTGCCTCCAGCGACTCGATGAAGGCGTAGAGGTAGGCCGGCGCCGAGCCGGACACTGCCGTCGCCGCATGCATGGCGTTCTCGTCTGCCAGCGGCACCACCACGCCCAAGGGTTGAAACAGCGCCAGAGCCGTCGCCCGTGCAACGGGATCGTCCGCGTAGATGCTGGCGGTCCCCTGCCCGATCGCCACGGCAGTGGTCGGCATCGCCCGCGCCACACGGCGACCCGCAAAAGCCGAGGCGATATCCTCGGCCTTCACGCCGGCCGCGATCGAGACCACCACGGCATCCGCCGCCAGCCGCGGCGAAATCTCGGCGGCGGCATCGCGCCAGAGCTGAGGTTTAACGGCCAGCACAATCGTCTTGGCGGCGGCGGTTTCGGCGTCAGACGGATTGAGATTCGCGCCCGCCTGTCCCGCTGCCAGCGCCGCCGGACCCGGCGACGGATCGCATATTATCAGGTCGGAAGCCTTGAACGCGCCTGCGGCGAGCCAGCCCTCCAGCATCGCCCCGCCCATACGTCCGGCACCCAGCATCAGTATCGGTGTGATCATATGCCAGCTTTAGAGACCAGCCTCAGCGGCGTCATCTCAAAGCTTCCCGTCAGCGCCAAGGGTCTGGAGCGCTCGCCTGGAATGAGACCACGAGGGTGTCGGTCAAGCATCAGCCGTTTGCGGAGTTTGGGTGTTCCCTGGCTTTCAGCCGGCTGCGCCTCGACCGGCAAGCGGTGCCCCCCCGGGCAGAGCCGGAAAAGCCAAGGGCGCCACTGCCGCCCCGGGGGATCCCGCCGAGATCGCATTGTAAATCGCCGCGCCGGCCGGACTGTAGGTGATCAGCTCCGTCAACAGCAGGGCTCCGACCGTGGCGCCGACGCCCCAGCGCCAGGCCGGGTGAACGCGGCCGGCGCGCCGCTTGTCTGCCCACATCCCCGCAAGAGGGAAAATCAGGCAGGCCGCAAAGGTCGCTTCAAACGCCCATGGAATGAGAAGTGGCATGGGCAGGAGCCGTCCGAAACCGGGACCCAGCAGAAGCGCCATGGCGCAGAAGTGCAGACGCCGGTGCCAGTCAGTCTGACTGCGCATCAGGATCGCCGCCGTGGTCAAGCCGGCAAAGGCCAGGAGCGTTACGGGGTCGAAGACGAGGAAGTGGAGCGGCCGGAAGAAGACCGGGACCTCGCCCCGGCGCACCAGAGCGATTGTCACGGCGCATCCCAGGGCCAGCATCATAGGCACCCAGATCGTGGCTATCCAACCGAGGCGTCGGTGCACGGCGACTCGACCTGTCGCCACAAAGGTGTTCTGCAGCAAATAAATCGCGACCCAGCCCATGAATACGACAGCATGAGCGTGCACAAGGGGTGGAGCAGAAAAGCTGGACCGGCTCATCGCCAGTTGCACCGAAAACCCGGCCACCAGCACCAGCGCCATCACGATTGCGGCGCCCTGGAAAAAACCTTCATCCCGCCCGGCCGACGCCAGCGATCCGTCAGACAAAGTTGCCATGTGCGCTCCCCCCAAAGTCAACGTATTGCCAAACTCAAGTCCCGGCTATCCGGTTTTCCCACCGGCCGCGCTCAGCCCCCGCTTGCCCGACTCTCCAGTCCATCCCACCTTGAGCTCATGAGCCATCGCCCGACGGGTGCCGCGTCGTCACGATTGGTGGCGGTGCTGGGTCCGACCAATACCGGCAAGACGCACCTGGCGGTGGAACGCATGCTGGGGCACGCGTCCGGCATGATCGGCCTGCCGCTCAGGCTGCTGGCGCGCGAGATCTATGACCGGATCGTCCGCGTGCGCGGCGCACGCTCGGTGGCGTTGATCACCGGCGAGGAAAAGATTGTGCCGCCCCGCGCGGTCTATTTCGTCTGCACGGTCGAGGCGATGCCGCTGTCTCGCGAGGTCGAATTCCTGGCGGTTGACGAGATCCAGCTTTGCGCTGACCCGGAGCGTGGGCACGTGTTCACGCAGCGCCTGCTGCACGCGCGCGGCACGGCCGAGACCATGTTGCTGGGCGCCGGGACCATGGCGCCGCTGGTACGGCGGCTTTTGCCACACGCCGAGATCGTGACGCGGGAGCGGTTCAGTGCGCTGACCTATGCGGGGCCGAAGAAACTGACTCGCCTGCCGCGCCGCACCGCCGTGGTGGCGTTCAGCGCCGACCAAGTCTATGCGATCGCCGAGTTGATCCGCCGCCAGCGAGGCGGCGCCGCTGTCGTGATGGGCTCTCTCAGCCCACGAACCCGCAACGCACAGGTGGCGCTCTATCAGTCGGGCGAGGTCGACTTTCTGGTCGCTACCGACGCCATAGGCATGGGCCTGAACATGGACGTCGACCATGTAGCGTTTGCCGGGCTGCACAAGTTCGACGGCAAACGGAGCCGGTTCCTTCACGCTCAGGAGATCGGCCAGATTGCCGGGCGCGCCGGCCGCTACATGACCAACGGCACCTTCGGCGTTACCGGCGAGTGCGACGACATGGACCAGGATCTGGTCGAGGCCGTCGAGAACCACCAGTTCGAGCCGGTGGTGGCCGCCGAGTGGCGCAACTCAAAACTCGATTTCACCGCCCTGCCCCTGTTGCTGAAGTCGCTGGCCCAGTCGCCCCAACGCCAGGGCCTGAACCTGTCGGCCGAGGCGCTGGACGAGAAGACGCTCAAGGCGCTGGCCGGCGATGAGGAGATCGCACATCGGGCGCGGGACAAGGTGGCGCTGGCCCGACTGTGGGAGGTCTGCCAGACGCCGGACTTCCGCAAGCTGGCTCTGGACGAGCACATCAGCCTGGCCAAGGGGTTCTTCCTGGCCCTGACCAGCGGACGCAGGCGGATTGGAGACGACTGGATCGCCCGCCAGTATGCCCATCTGGACCGAAACGACGGCGAGATCGACACCCTAGCCACCCGGTTGGCCAATGTCCGAACCTTGGCCTATGTGGCCAACCGGCCGGACTGGCTGGTCGACCCCACCGGCTGGCAGGGCCAACTTCGGACCCTGGAGGAACGGCTCTCCGACACGCTGCACCAGCAACTGATGGCCCGCTTCGTGGATCGGCGGACCAGTGCGCTGATGCGGGGCCTCAGGGTTCGCGAGGAGATGCTGGCGGGGGTCGCCGACGACGGGACTGTTACCGTCGAGGGCCATTATGTCGGCAAGCTGGCGGGTGTCGCCTTCGAGGCGGCCAAGGGCGCGACGATCCTGGAGGACAAGGCGCTGAGGGCTGCGGCTCTGCATGCGGTCGGTCCGGAGATCGCCAAACGGCTCGGCAGGATGGCCGCCGATAGCGACGCGGCTTTTTCGCTCACCCCTGATGGCGCGGTGCTGTGGAACGGCGCTGTGGCGGGTGTGCTGTCGGGTGGTGAGCCCTTCCGTCCGCAGGTGCGTTTGCTGGGCGAACTGGGACCAGAATCGGCCCGGCAACGGGCGTGCCAGCGGCTGGAGTCGTTTCTGGTCGCCGAGGCAGGACGGCGTCTGACAGATTTTCGGAAGCTGGAGACCGCCGTCGCGGACGGCCGGATCAAAGGGCTTGCACGTGGACTGGCCTACCGGCTGATCGAGGCCGGCGGTGTCCTGGATCGGGCCGAGGTGCGCAATGAGGCGCGGTCCCTGAGCCAGGTCGAGCGGCGGACCCTGCGTGGATTGGGCGTGCGGCTCGGTGCCTTCTCGGTGTTTGTGCCCGGCCTGCTGCGGCACGAGGCGCAGGTCCTGACCCAGGCGTTGACCGCACGCGACCTCCCCGGCTGGCGTCCACCATCGGACCAGCCCAGCCGGATGCCGGCTGAGACTCCCTCCCCCCGCGCCCTCGCCGCCTTCGGCCTGCGCGCCGTGCGCAGCTGGTCCGTGCCGGTGGAACAGCTTGAACGGCTGGACGAGCTGCTGCGGGCTGGCGTCAAGCGTGGTGGCGGCGTTTTGCTGTCAACAGAGGCCCAGGCCGAGCTCGGCTGGACAGACGATCAGGTGCGCGACATCCTGAAAGGCCTGGATTTCGCCGCCATCCGTCGCCCGGGGGAACCCATCGTCTGGCGACGCCGGGCAGAGCGTGAATTTGCCGTAGAGAAACGCCCGATTATCCCCCCCAATTCGCCTTTTGCCGCCCTGGCTGCCCTGCGAAACGACCCAGTTCCCGCGCGAAGACCCCACCGCCGCCGCCGGACCGCCAAGGCATGAGCGAGGGAGACGCCTGCCGCGTCGACCTCTGGCTCTGGCGCGCCCGATTCTTCAAGACCCGTACGCTGGCGGCCGAGTTTGTGGAAAAGCGCCGCGTTCGCGTGACCCGGAACGGCCAGGAACACCGCCTCGACAAGCGCGCGCGGCCGGTGAGGGTCGGTGACCGACTGGTGTTTGCCTTGGGCGGTCGTGTGGTGGCTGTTGTGGTCGAGGGGCTGGGCGAGCGCCGGGGGCCGGCGGAAGAGGCCCGCACGCTCTACTCCACGTTGGAAATGGACGAAGGCGCCGGGTGATTTATCCCGCCACGTAAGCCCCGCCGTTTGCATGGATCACCTGGCCCTGGACGAACTCGGCCGCCGGACTGAGCAGGAACGCGACCACGCTGGCGTAGTCGGAATCCTGGCTCATCCGGCCTGACGGGTTGGAGCGGGCGGCGCGCTCGAACACCCGGGTGGCGGCCTCTTCGCCCCCCACCATGCCCGCTACGGACGTCGTAGCGACCAGGCCCGGCGCGACCGCATTGATGCGGATGCCACGCGGCGCCAGTTCGGTGACGAAATATCGCATAAGGCTCTCGGCCATCGCCTTGCCGACGCCCAGCGCGGCATAGTTGGCGGATGCCGTCTTTGCGCCGGCGCTTGAGATCAGCACGATGCTGCTGCCGCGCGACAGTTTCGGCAGGGCCATTCGGACCAGATAAAACAGCGACAACCCATTGATCTGCATTGCTTCGCCGAACCGGTCGATGTCGGCCTCCAGCAACGACGTCGGGTAGATCATCGCGGCGCTGTGGACAATGTGCAGCGGCCCACCATCATCCTCCAGCCCATCCATCAGCCGCCCGACGTCCTCGACGTCACCGACATTGGCCTGGACCGTACTGACCCTGGCACCCGTGGCGGCAAGCTTGGCCGTGGCCGCGGTCGCCGCAAGCTCATCGGATCGATAGGCCAGCACCAGCTGCTGCTCCGGCCGCGCCAGATACTCCGCTATGGCCAGGCCGATGCCCTTGGTGCCGCCGGTAATCAAAGTCGTCATGAGTGCGCCGTTCCTGTTGCGAGGACTATACTAGGCGGCGGTATCCATCTGCGGCTATGCCTGTTGTGATTTGGTGTGGCCAACGGCATGCCTTGGCGAGACTAACGGAGCTCTGACCTGATGACGCCAGCGGCCCGCGACCTGACGCAAGACATGCGGCTTTTGACCGGCGGGTCATTCGCCATGGGGTCGGACCAGTACTATCCCGAGGAACGCCCGCAGCGGCAGGTTCGGGTCGACCCGTTCTGGATCGACGAGACACCCGTGACCAACCGGCAGTTCGACGCCTTTGTCCGCGCGACCGGTCACAAGACGCTGGCCGAGATCGCGCCGGACCCCAAGGACTATCCGGGGATGTTGCCGCACATGGCTCGCCCCGGATCTTTGGTGTTCACGCCGCCTGGCGAACCCGTGCCGCTCGACAATCCGGGTGGTTGGTGGGCGTTTCACTTCGGGGCCTATTGGCGCAGGCCCTATGGTCGGCATGGACCCAAGGCGGCGGACGACCATCCTGTGGTCCATGTGGCCTATGCCGACGCCGAAGCGTATGCCCGCTGGGTCGGCAAGGACCTACCCACCGAGGCCGAATGGGAGTTTGCCGCGCGCGGCGGTCTGGAGGCCCGGGAGTTTGCCTGGGGTGACGAGTTGGCACCGGATGGGAAGATGCTGGCCAACTACTGGCAAGGACAGTTCCCTTCGGAGAACCTGGAACTGGACGGTTGGGCGCGCACCTCACCGGTGCGGTCTTATCCCGCCAACGGCCACAGCCTGTTCGACATGATCGGCAACGTCTGGGAGTGGACCTCCGATTGGTACGCCGAAGGGGCGGCGCTGAAATCTCCCAGCCCCTGCTGCCTGCCGCAGAACCCGCGCGGCGGGCCGCTGGAGGGCAGCTATGACCCGCAGATGCCCGACATCCCGATCCCGCGCAAAGTCATCAAGGGCGGCTCGCACCTATGCGCCGAGACCTATTGCCAACGCTATCGCCCGGCGGCGCGTCACCCTGAGTCCATCGACAGCGCGACCACGCATCTGGGCTTCCGTTGCGTGGTGCGGAAATAGGTCTCTATGGTTCCGAGGCTTATGACGCAGGAGAGATCGCCATGATCGCGCCGGATTCCCGTATCACCCTCAGTGGCGCGCCGGGTTCGCCGTACACCCGAAAAATGCTGGCGGTTCTACGCTACCGGCACATTCCATATCGACTGGCGCTGGGCCTCTATGGCGCGGAGGAACTGCCCAAGCCCAAGGTCACCCTGCTGCCGACGTTCTATTTCCCCGATGCGGATGGTCGGCTGCAGGCGGTGACGGACTCCACGCCAATCATCCGCCGGCTGGAGGGCGTGGTTTCGGGGCGCTCGGTGCGACCGTCCAACCCTGCCCTCGCCTTGTTGGACGCATTGCTGGAAGACTATGGCGACGAGTGGCTGACCAAGGCCATGTTCCACTACCGCTGGCACTATGCCGATGACATCGCCAAGTCGTCGGCAGTGCTGCCGTCCTGGCGGGGCCGCCTGACCGACGACCAGCTGAAGTCAGCAGGCGCGGCGTTCGCCGGCCGCCAGATCCCCCGGCTGCGCTATGTCGGGTCAAACGAGGCCACCTGGAGCGTCATTGAAGCCAGCTACACGCGTTTTCTTGACGCGATGGAAAAGCACCTGATCGAGCACGCCTTCCTGTTAGGCGCTCGACCAGGCACCGGAGACTTCGGGATGTTCGGCCAGCTGACCCAGCTGGCGCTATTTGATCCAACTCCAATGGCGCTTACCGTCCTGCGCGCGCCTCGCGTCCTGGCATGGACAGCCGCCGTTGACGATCTGACCGGACTTGAGCCAACTGAAGCCGACTGGTTCGCTATGACCGCCCTGCCCGACACACTGAAGACTATCTTGGGCGAGGTCGGTCGCGTGTACGCGCCGCTGCTGATCGCCAATGCCAAGGCAGTGCAGTCTGGGGCCGAAGAGGTTCGGACCGAGATCGACGGTGGGGTCTGGGTGCAACAGCCGTTCGCCTACCAGGCCAAGTGCCTGACGTGGTTGCGCGATGAATATGGTGCGCTGGACGCCGAGTCGCGCGTTCAGGTCGATTCGGCATTGGCTGGAACCGGGTGCGAGGTCCTGTTCGCCTAGAAAACTGACCATCTGGTGGCGGCAGCCAGACGCTTCAGCGCCATTGCGCCAACATAGGAGGTGCCAGCCTCGTCAAGACCCGGCGACCAGACGGCGATAGAGGCCTTTCCCGGCACGATCGCCAGGATGCCGCCCCCAACACCGCTCTTGCCGGGCAATCCGACATGGAAGGCAAACTCACCCGAGGCGTCGTAGTGGCCGCAAGTCATCATGACCGCAGCGATGCGGCGCGCGCGTTTCGACGTCGTGACCACATCCCCGCTGATCGGGTCCGTCCCGGCACCAGCTAGGAACAGGCCCGCCCGGGCCAGCTGGCGGCAGGTGATCCGCAGGGAGCACTGGTTGAAGTAGACCTTGAGGACGTCGTCGACCGGACTGTTCAGATTGCCGAAGCCGCGCATGAAGTTGGCGAGGCTCTGGTTGCGAAAGCCGGTAGCCGCCTCGGATGAGGCCACTTCGGTGTCGATGTCGATGGTCTCGACGTCGGCCAGCTTGCGTACGTAGTCCCGGATCTCGGCGATGCCTGCGGCCGGAGCACGTCCCGCGAGCAGGGCGTCTGTGACTACGATGGCACCGGCGTTGATGAAGGGGTTACGCGGTATACCGTGCTCATGTTCCAGCTGGACGATGGAGTTGAACCGTGAGCCCGAGGGCTCTCGCCCGACCCGCTTCCATAGATCGTCACCCAGGCGCTCCAGCGCCATGGTCAGGGTGAAAACCTTGGAGATGCTCTGGATGGAAAACGGGATCCAGGCGTCGCCTGTCTCCGCCACCTCGCCATCCGTGGTAATCACTGCCATGCCAAACCGGCGCGCATCAACCCTGGCCAGCGCCGGGATGTAGTCGGCGACTTTCCCGCCGCCCAGGTGATCGGCCATATCACGCCCGATAGTGGCAACGATCTCGGAGAGGTCAGCGTTGGACGGCATGATGGACGATTTCCAGACGCCGCGGCTTGCGGCCCAGCAAGATTAGTTTGTCTATACCGTGACCCGCTCAAAGGGTCGCGTCTATGATGCCGCAACAGTGCATGAGTCTCCAGTGAACCCTGATGCGAGGATGGCCCTTGGCCACTGACACTTCCACGGAAACGCGACCGCCGGCGGGGCGCGAGCAGGCGGCGGCCAAGCGGCTGTCGGGCTGGCTGAAGGGCTATCGTCCATTGCCGGGCGTTCCGGACGAACTGTTCGACGCCGCCGGCCGACCCCGTGACCACTGGATCGCCTTCCTGGGTGAATTCGCCGCCCACGCCGAAGGTGCCTTTGGCCTGGCGACGCGCCACCTGCGCGACACCGGGGCCACGCATCGGGTTTATGGCGAGGAAACCGAACAGAGCTGGCCCATCGATCCCATGCCGCTGATCCTGCCTCAGGGCGAATGGCAGCAGATCGTCGACGGCGTCACCCAGCGCGCCAGGCTGATGGAGGCGGTGCTCCAGGACATCTACGGCGAGGGCCGACTGGTTGCGGAGGGGGCCATTCCTGCCGCCGCCCTGACCGGCAGCCCGGACTTCCTGCGCGCGATGCGCGCTGCGAAACCGCCGAACGGACAGTTCCTTCAGATCTATGCTGCGGACCTGGGGCGTGGACCCGACGGACGCTGGTGGGTGCTGGATGACCGCACCCAGGCACCCTCAGGTGCCGGATATGCGCTGCAGAACCGGCTGGTGGTGTCGCGGGCCTATCCCACGCTCTACAACACGATGAATGTGCACCGGCTGGCGCCGTTCTTCGACGCGTTCCGGCGGGGCCTGGCGCAGGCCGCCGATCGCAGTGACCCTCGCATCTGCCTGCTGACGCCGGGTCCGTTCAGCGAAACCTATTACGAACAGGCCCACCTCGCCCGTTATCTGGGCTTCCTGCTGGTCGAGGGCGACGACCTGGTGGCCCGGGACGGCAAGGTCTATGTCCGCACCATCGCCGGCCTGAAGCGCGCCGATGTGATCCTGCGCCGGGTTGACGCTGATTTCCTCGACCCCCTGGAACTGAACACGACATCGAGCCTGGGCACACCCGGGATGCTCGAGGCAATCCGCGAGGGCGGCGTCGCGGTGATGAACATGCCCGGGTCGGGGGTGATGGAATCGCGGGCGCTGCTGGCCTTTCTGCCCCAGCTGTGCCGCCGCCTGCTGGGCGAGGATCTGCAACTGCCCAACCTGGCAACCTGGTGGTGCGGGCAGCCTCGCGAGCGTGAACTCGTCGAGTCCCGGCTCGACGAGTTGATCGTCGCGCCGGCGTTCAACATTCCCAACGCTGCCGGCCAGTTCTCACGCCAGCGCCTGGTCGCTGAAATGACCCCAGACGAGCGCACTGAGCTGTTGCACAAGCTCACCGATCGGCCCGGTGATTTCGTGGGTCAGGACGTGGTCCGGCTGTCGACCATGCCGGTCCTGCGCGACGGAAAACTGGAACCAGCGCCGTTTGTCCTGCGGGTGTTTGCCGCGGCCACGCCGGACGGAATCAAGATCCTGCCCGGCGGTTTCTGCCGGATGTCGGACCGGACCGACGTGCGCGCCATATCGATGGGGGAAGGCGCCCGCACCGCCGATGTGTGGGTCATTGACGATAAGCCTGTCGAGCGGCTGACCCTCATCCCCAGCCGGGAAGACGTGAAGGTGCGCCGGATTCTGGGCCACCTGCCCAGTCGCGCGGCGGATAACCTGTTCTGGCTGGGCCGCTATATCGAGCGCGCCGAGGCAACGCTGCGGCTGGTCCGCAGCCTGTGCACCAGCCTGATGGCTTCGGAAGCCGCCGTTCACGCCAGCGGCGAAACCTTCGGCTCGTTGCGCAAGCTGCTGGTTGAGTGGGGCGCGCTGGATGAGAAGGCCATGTCAGGCAGCGTACTGGAGGCGGCCCGCGCCAGCCTGCATGACGTGGCGGCGTGGGGGTCGGTGATTGCTCTGGTCCGGTCCGCCAAACGCACTGCGTCCGGTATGCGTGAGCGCCTGTCACCGGACTTCTGGGCCCTGTTGCTGGAACTCGAAGCGGACCTGAGCGGCGACGAAGAGCTGGTGTCCGAGGCCGGCGCGCTCAAACAAGTCGAGGACGCCCTGCAGCATCTGGCAGGCCTGTCGGGGCTGGCGCAGGAAAACATGAACCGCGTGGCCGGCTGGCGCTTCCTGGACATGGGTCGACGCGTGGAGCGCGGCGTCAATATCTGTCGCTTCAGCCGCATGTTTGCGCACGACACCGCGACGTTGGATGATCTGGATCTACTGCTCGATCTGGCCGATAGCCAGATTACCTATCGGGCCCGCTACCTGGTCGGACTGGCACTGACACCAGTGCGCGATCTGGTGATGTTGGACCCCTACAACACACGATCCCTGGCTTTTCAGCTTTCGGCGCTGAAAGAGCATCTGAGCGTCCTGCCCAACTTGCAGGATGACGGAATTCTTGAGGAGCCCAGCCGGATCCTGCTGCCGCTCGCCACCGATGTGGAAACCGAGGATGCAAAGCGATTGGATGGCGACAAGATGCACCGCTGGGAGCGCGCGTTGATGCGGGCCTCTGGCGCCATCGCTGATCGATACTTCCTTCAGGGTGCTCACGCGGTGCCCACGATAAAACTGGTCGGTCTGGCGTGATCTACGGGCTTCGCCACAGAACGACCTACAGCTATGGCAACTCGGTCAGTTTTGCGCGCTGTGTCCTGCGCCTGACGCCACGCTCGTCCTTCAGCCAGACGGTTCTCGAAAGCTCGATCAAGGTCTCGCCCCGACCGACCCTGCGACAGGAACGGACCGGGCCCTTTGGCGCCGAGATGGTGACGGTGATGGTGGACAAGCCGCACGATACTCTGGTGATTGACGCCCGGTCGCGCATCGATGTGCATACGCCCGCACCGCCGGAGGCCTCAGCCAGTCTGCCCTGGGAAAGTGTCCGGGCGCGGGCGTTTGAGAACCGCGAGATCGGACCGGATGGACCCGCGGCCTATCTCTACCCGACCCACCGCACGCCATTGGTGTCGCGGATCACCGATTATGCCCGCGAAAGCCTGGCGCCTGGCCGACCGATCGTGGCCGCAGTGTCGGAGCTCATGACCCGCGTCTACAAGGATTTCCGCTACGACCCAGGCGCCACCGAGGTTTCGACCCCCGTGTGGCAGGCCTTCGATGCCCGCCACGGGGTCTGCCAGGACTTTGCCCAGATCATGATTACCGGACTGCGCGGGCTGGGCATATCGACGGCCTATGTCAGCGGCTATCTGCGCACTATCCCGCCCGAGGGTCGGCCCAGACTGGAAGGCGCCGACGCCACTCACGCGTGGATATCCGTCTGGTGCGGTGACGGCACCGGGTGGATCGGCTTTGATCCGACCAATGACATCCTTGCCGCCGACGATCATATCGTGCTGGCCACAGGTCGCGACTATGCGGACGTGGCCCCGATTGACGGCGTCATTCTGGCCACGGGTGCCCAGACGCTGAAAGTCGAGGTGGATGTGGTGCCCGAAATCGGGAGCTGAGTCGCCGTCAGGCGTCGCAGGCGCGCAGCGTGTGAGCGACGTGGAATCGGCCCGAGTGGGACAGCACGATCCAGTCGCCGCTATGAGCCACTACCGGACCATCGGGCGTATGGACCTGAACTGCTGACGCCTCGGCGACCGAGCGCGCTTCGTCCCCCAGCCATTGCCAGAGCACCGCCCAGTTCTTTCGATCGTGCGCCGGTGGAACCCGCAAAGCGGCTCCGTGATCGAACGGCGGATGTAGACGTGTGACTGACATTGGCCTCGGTAATCGTGACGCGCTTCTGAAGGTGAGTTCCGGGGTGCTTCGGTCACCAAGAGCTTAATTGCTCCAGATGAATCGCATACGGCGCAGGTTGATCGGCACTCTCCTGAGGGATGAAATGTCTTGGCAGATCCGAGAAAAAGCCTTTAGTCGCAACTAGGACTTGCGGTGGCCCGGTTGGGCATCGCACTGGAATGTGACAGCGTCAGGCCGGGTTCGGGCCGCGCAATCGTGACATTTCAGATCAGTGTAAACTCGCCTGCCTCTTCATTCCGGACCATTTTTCCGGGACCGGGCCGGCTGTAAATGAAGGACGACGCGATGTCGGAGGTATCAACAAAGGCCCCGGATCCGATGGATATCGCGCTCGGGGCTGCGGTTCGCATTCGTCGCCGGACCATCGGCATGTCGCAGGAAGCCCTGGCCGATCAGTGCGGCGTCAGCTTCCAGCAGATCCAGAAGTATGAGAACGGCACGAACCGCATCTCCTTCTCGCGTCTCGTCCAGATTTCCCGCGCTCTGCGCTGCCGCGTCACCGATCTGATGGACGTGTTCGACGGTGCCGACATGGAGACTGCCGAGGACTTGAACCTGCTGAACCGGATGCGGACGCCGGGTGCCCTGGAGCTCCTGACCGGGTATGAAAAGCTTGCGCCCGAGGTTCGCAGTTCAATCCTGAACCTCGTGCGCACCCTGACGGCCCAGCAGGACACAGCTGTATCGACGTCCCAGAAACAACCGGTCGCCGCTTAGGGCCTGTCCGTTTCAGATGGACTCATCTGAAACGGATAAACAGGCTCGCTTTCATACATTTAGAGCGTGACGGGCGCCTGAACCGGTATCCACTTCAGGCTGTCACGCTCTAGCCAGCCGCCAGCACCTTATCGATCAGGGCGCGGGCTTCGGGGCCCGACCAATCCGCCTCGCCGGCCACCCGCGCCTTCTCCAGGCCGTCGCGACCGTAGATGACCGTCGTTGGCGCACCCGGGGCGTTGATCTTGAACGGCAGCTTCATCTCGCGGTCGTGATAGAATTTCAGCGGGTCATGACCGGCGATAAACAGACGGGCCTTGGTCGCCGAGGTCTCGGAATCAATACTGACGGCCACCACCTCCACATCCTTGCTCGCATAGGTGGCTTGCAGTTTGGCCAAGGTGGGCATCTCAGCCACACACGGCGCGCACCAGGTCGCCCAGATGTTCATCACCACGACCTTGCCCTTCAGGTCGGCGATCTTCATCGCCTTTCCGGCGGAATCGTAGAACGTGTAGTCGGGGGCCGGCCGCGGCTCAGCTGGAATCTGAACCTTGGCGACGAAGGACTTTCGCAGTTCCGCCGAGGTCGATACGCCAGGTCCTGCAGGCGCGGTCTTGGTAGATGACTGGACCATGATGTAGAGAAAGCCCGCGCCGCCGACGACGACGGTGCTCCAAAGGGCCAAGTTGAGGATCCCTCTCCTGGGCTTTGCAACCGCCTCAGCCACCTGCGGATCTTCGCTCATATGTCTGACTCGTCCTCTGTCCCGCCCGCGCGCCCCACTACTGCGGGACAGGCCATTTGGGGGGGCCGTTTCTCGGGGAAACCCGCCGAGCTGATGCAGGCGATCAACGTCTCAATCAGCTTCGACAAGCGGCTTGCAGACCAGGATCTGGCCGGGTCCCGCGCGCACGCCGCGATGTTGCTCAAGAGCGGCGTGATTTCAAGCGAAGACGAAGCGGCAATCCAGGGCGGACTGGCGGCCATCGCCGCCGAGATGGCCGCCGGGACCTTCCCGTTCCGCGACGAGTTCGAAGATATCCACATGAATGTGGAGGCACGGCTGCGCGAGTTGATCGGCTCGTCGGCTGGTCGGTTGCATACGGCGCGATCCCGCAACGATCAGGTGGCGCTGGATTTCCGGATGTGGGTGCGTGACGCCTGCGACCGGACTGCAACCCAGATTTTGGCGCTTCAGACTGCGTTGTTGGCCAAGGCTGAGGCGCACGCCGACGCGGTGATGCCGGGGTTTACCCACCTGCAGCCGGCCCAGCCCGTCACCTTCGGGCACCATCTGATGGCCTATGTGGAAATGTTCGGCCGGGATGCTTCGCGATTCGCTGATGCGCGCGCGCGGATGAATGAAAGCCCCTTGGGCGCTGCGGCTCTGGCTGGATCACCGTTTCCCATTGACCGCGAGATGACGGCCACTGCGCTGGGGTTTGCCAGGCCTACCGCCAACTCGCTGGACAGCGTTGCGGACCGGGACTTTGCGCTGGAATCTCTTGCCGCCGCGACGATCTGCGCGACGCACCTCTCGCGACTGGCTGAGGAAATTGTAATCTGGATGACGCCGCAGTTTGGCTTCATCACGCTGAGTGACGCCTTCACCACCGGCTCCTCGATCATGCCGCAGAAGAAGAACCCCGATGCCGCTGAACTGGTCCGCGCCAAGGTGGGCCGCTTGCTGGGCAGTTTCACCCAGCTGACCGTGGTGATGAAGGGCCTGCCGCTGACCTATTCCAAGGACATGCAGGAGGACAAGGTTCCCACCTTCGAGGCGTTCGACGCCCTGGAACTGAGTCTCGCGGCCATGGCCGGGATGGTCGCCGACCTCGAGCCCTATCGCGCCAGGATGGCGGCGGCAGCGGGTGCCGGATACTCCACCGCCACCGACCTGGCCGACTGGCTGGTACGCACACTCAATCTGCCGTTCCGTGACGCCCACCATATCACGGGTGCGGCCGTGAAGCGGGCCGAACAGCTGGGCGTTGGCTTGCCTGAGCTGCCTATCGCGGACCTGCAGGCCCTTGATGCGCGTATAACGCCCGCAATTTTCGATGTGCTGAGCCCGGAAGCCTCCGTAGCCAGCCGGACGAGCTATGGCGGCACGGCACCCGATCAGGTACGGGCCCAGATCAAGCGTTGGAAGGACATCCTGGCATGACCCGCACTGTCGCAATGACCCTCACCCTGCTCCTGGCCACAAGCCTCGGCGGCTGTGGCAAGGTCGGCCAGTTGGAGCGCCCAGGCCCGATGTTCGGTCGCACGGGCCCGACCGACGCAGACGCGGCGCTAGGCAAACCCCAGGATCCCAGCCGTCCCATGGAAACGGTCGACCCGCGCGACCGCTCCACCGAACCCTCACCCGCGCGCACTGTTCCGATCCCCGGGACCAGCCCCGGTGCCACCGGCGTCGCGCCGCAGAGCGCCCTGCCTGACCCCTACGCCAACCCGCGTCGATGAACCACTTCGAGGTCCTGAACGGCGAGCTCGCGTGTGAGGTCGTGCCGCTCCGCGCCATCGCCGAGGCCGTAGGGACGCCGGTCTACGTCTATTCAACAGCCACCCTGGAGCGGCACTACACAGTGCTGCGTGACGCGCTGGTGGCCGAGGGCCTTGGCAACCCGCTGATCGCCTACGCCGTCAAAGCCAACTCCAATGTAGCGGTGCTCAGAACCTTGGGAAACCTGGGTGCCGGAGCCGACACCGTCTCGGTCGGCGAGATCAAGCGCGCGTTGGCCGCGGGTATCTCTCCCGACCGGATCGTCTTCTCCGGCGTCGGCAAGACCGAGGCCGAGCTGGCTTTCGCCCTTGATGTCGGGGTCGGCGAGATCAACGTCGAGTCCGAACCCGAAATGCGCCTGGCCTCGACCGTGGCCCAGGCCAAAGGAACCCGCGCCACCATAGCCATCCGCGTTAACCCCGATGTCTCGGCCGGCGGCCACGCCAAGATTTCAACCGGCAAGTCCGACAACAAGTTCGGGGTCTCGTTCTCCGAAGCCGAGCGGCTCTATGCTCAGGCGTCCAACAACGCCGGGCTGAAGCCGGTCGGGGTCACCTGTCATATCGGCAGCCAGATCACCGAACTGGCCCCGCTCGAGCAAGCCTTCACCAAGATGCGCGGGCTGGTGGAACGGCTCCGCGCCGAGGGCCTGAGCGTCGAGCGTCTGGATCTGGGCGGTGGACTGGGGGTCCCATATTTCAACATGCCGACCCCGGCGACCCCCGCCGACTATGCCGCCATGATCGCGCGCACCTTCAAGGGCATGGATGTACAGTTCGCCTTTGAGCCGGGCCGGGTGATCGCTGCCAACGCTGGCGTACTGCTGGCCACCGTTCAGCACATCCATGAGCGGCCGGAGGGGCGCAAGTTCGCTGTACTGGACGCCGCGATGAACGACCTGATCCGCCCGGCCATGTACGACGCCTGGCACGATATCCGGCCCATAAAGGCCCGGACCGGCGCGTCGGTCACCTACGACGTCGTAGGTCCGATCTGCGAGACCGGCGATACGTTTACCCGCGACCGCGAGATGCAGGCGCTGCAGGCCGGCGACCTGGTGGCCTTCATGAGCGCCGGTGCCTATGGGGCCGTGATGTCCAGCGAATACAACTCCCGTCTGCTGGTCCCGGAGGTGCTGGTAAAGGGCGACCAGTTCGCCGTGGTGCGGCCCAGGCCGACCTACCAGGACATGCTGGACAGGGAGCGCTCGGCACCCTGGCTATGATGCGGTGCCCGCGACATTAGGCCGCACACTCAAACTGCATCACTGCCATTCATCCTTAACACCCCCGGCTGAAACTTGCCTCCAGACAAGGAGCCGGGTTGTGGGCGAGACAACGGGACTGTGAATTCTGCACGTCGATGACGTCGAGATAAATGTGCTGGTGCTGGACCAGATGCTGTCGATGCTGGGTCACACGCCGGTCGGCGCAGCGTCCGGCTTCGAGGCGTATGCACTGATGGAAACGTCGGCCTTCGATCTGGTGCTGACAGATTTCCATATGCCGGACGTCACAGGCCTCGACTTCCTGAAAAATGTAAAAGCGCTGCGTGAACCCGCCCGTTCCACCCCGGTCGTCGTGGTCACGGCAGACGTCATGAGCTTCACGAACGCCGCCTTGCGCGAGATGGGTTTCGCCGGCGTGCTGGCCAAGCCGATCACTGCCGACGCGCTACGCCGCGTAATCGCCACGGCAACCGGCGGACAGTTCATCGGCGACGGCTTCCCAAAGGCTGCGTCGGGGGGCTAAAGCGCCAGGTGCATGAACTGGTTGAACGCGCTGGCTTGATAGTTCGAGAACGCGCCGCCTGACTGGAATCCGCGCTTGCGGTACATCGCCAGCGCTGGCTCGAACGACGGGCCGCTGCCTGTCTCCAGGCTGAGGCGCCACAGGCCTCTGACCCGGGCGTCTTCGATGATCCGGTCCAGAATGGCCGCGCCAACACCCTTGCGAAGATGATCGGGGTGGGTGCGCATCGACTTGATCTCGCCCCCTCCGTCACCAAAGTCCTTCAGCGCGCCGATGCCGGCGATGGCTTCACCCACCCACGCGCTCCAGACGGTGACTTCCGGAACCTCGAGCCCGGAAAGATCCAGGGCGAACACATGATCCGCAGGCGAGTTCGCCTGCATCCCCGACAGGTGCAGGGTCAACAGCGCACGAGTTGGCCCGCTCGACAGGTCGTCTACCCGGACGATCAAGTCGCTCAATCCATCGCTCCGATGTAAGGCAGGCCCCGCATCTTGCCGGCAACGTCCATGCCGTAGCCCACCAGGAACCTAGAGGGAGCTTCCCAGGCCACGAAATCAGGCTCCATGGCTCTTGGCGTCAGCCAAGGCTTGCGCGCGAAAACGGCGGTCAGCACCTTGCCGGCTCCGGAATCTCGCACCAGTCGCGAGGCCTCTGACAGCGAGAGCCCGGTGTCGAACACATCATCGACGACCAGGGCCGTACGGCCTGCGATCGGCCGCTGGAGATCGGCCCGAACCTCGCAGCGACCGCTGGATTGCCGCTCATCCTTGTAGGACGCCAGCCAAAGGGCGTCGAAAGCAACCAACCGTCCGAGCCGGGCGAGCGCGCGCGTCAGGTCCGCCGCAAACCAGATCCCGCCCGACAGCAGGCAGACGACCACCGTGTCGTCATCGATACGCGGCGCGATTGTCTGGGCCAAGGCTTCCACGCGCCGGGCTACGTCAGCCTCGGAGATCAGGACGACGGGTTCAGTGTGACTCATGCGGGGCAATGGCATCCGGTGAATTGGCGGGAAGGGGTTTGGCGTCGACGGTCTCAGGCGCGGGGTCTGCAGCTACGGCATGGGTCGCGGGTGCCTTTGCCGTCAGGTCAAAGGCGATCTCAAGCTCACGAGCGGAAGCTGGTGGATCGGGCAGCGACACGGCAAAGTACCGGCGCGCGCCGGGCGGGATACCGGCGTTCAGGGGCTGCGCCAGCAGGCCGGCCACCGGCACGCCCTCCTCGTTCAACAGGCTGATGCGGATCGGCGGCGCCTCAGACGCAGTTTCATTTTTGTTGTGGATAACACCCGTGATGGACAGCACCGGCCGTCCTCCCTGCATCACGGCCTTGGACGTCACGTTCTCGATCACCAGGCCGAGGGTGTCGACCTTCAGGCCCACAGCCGAGAATACCGGCACGCTGGCCGGCACCAGCTCGACAATCTGTTGGCGAAACACGACGGCTGCGCCGATGCCCGCGACAACCGCGGCGGCGATCGCCACCGCGATTATAAGGCCAACGCGCGACTTGCCGGTCTTCGCGGGCTTTTCCCGGGCCTTCGCCTCGCGCTCTGAAAGCGGCGCGATGATCTCCAGGTCATCCACCATCGGTGGCGATCTTACGATGGGTTCGCCCGGATCCTCGATTTGTACAGGCTTACGGGGTGGTGTGATCACAGGCTCGGCTGCGCCCTCCGGCGTCGCGTGCCAGCGGTTGCCGCAGCTTGAACACTTGACCGTACGCCCCTGGGCCGGGACGCGGTCGTCGTCCACAAAATAGCTGGTGGCGCAGTCGGGACAGGTCAGTATCATGATAGTCGAATCGGACGCTCCAGCACCCTCACTCCGAGGTCGCCGATTTCGGCCCCCATGTCCAGAAACGCCAACGCCGCGGCCGGGGATGCATCGGCTGACGAAATCCTCCGGTTCACCAACGTGTCCATGCGATATGGCCGCGGCCCCGATGTGCTGAGCGACGTTTCCCTAAGCCTGCCGCGCGGATCGTTTCACTTCATCACCGGTGTTTCGGGGGCCGGCAAGAGCTCGCTGCTCAAGCTGATCTATCTGGCTGCGCGGCCATCCACCGGGGCGTTCCGGCTGTTCGGCGAGGATGTGACCCGGATGTCGGCGCGCGATCTGCCGATGGCACGGCGAAAGATCGGCGTGGTGTCGCAGGATCTGTTGCTGCTCGATCACCTTTCGGCGTTCGACAACACGGCGCTCCCCCTGCGCATCGCCGGTCACAAGCCGGCCGAGTATCGCAACGATGTCGCCGAATTGCTGACCTGGGTCGGACTTGGCGCAAGAATGCAGGCCCTGCCGCCGACGTTGGCCGGTGGAGAGAAGCAGCGCCTCGCCATTGCCCGTGCCGTCGTGGGCCGACCGGAAATCCTGCTGGCAGACGAGCCCACCGGCAATGTCGACCATGAAATAGCACTGCGTATCTATCGCCTGTTCGTTGAGCTTAACCGCCTGGGAACGACCGTTATCATCGCGACCCACGATCAGGATCTGGTGGCTCGCTCGGGCCGTCCCGTGCTGCATCTAGACAAGGGTCGGCTGACACCGCTGGCCTCGCAAGGGCCGGTGGCATGAGCGACGTCTTCGACATCACCCGCTGGCGACCGGCTCCCTATCTGCCGCAAGCCGAGGCCCGCGATCCGGCGCTGATTTTTGTGATCGCGGTGCTCTGCTTCCTGGCCTGCCTGACGGCGCTGGGTGCCTTGGCCGGGGATCGCGGTGCGCGCGGCTGGACAGGCCAGCTGGTGGGCGAGGCGACGGTCATTGTCCGCGCCCGCGGCGGCGAGACCCCGGACGCAGCAGCTGCTCGCGCTGCGGAGGCTCTGGCCGGCCTGCCCGGCGTCACCGAGGTCCGCGCCCTTGAGCGTGAGAAGGCCTATGAACTGATCCGGCCCTGGCTGGGCGACATCGCCGATCTTGACGACCTGCCGGTGCCCAGGCTGGTAGCGGTCACTCTGGATCGCAAACAGCCCGCGACCGCCACCGCGCTGGACAAGGCTCTGAAGGCCCAAGGCCTGGACGCTGTGGTGGATGACCATTCGATGTGGATCAAGGATATCCGCCGCGCCGCTGGCGTGGTGCGCGGAACGGCCATAGCGATCTTCGTGCTGATCGCCGGTGCCGCTGGTGCTGTTGTGGCGTTCGCCACCCGGGCCGGTCTGGCGGCACGGCGCGATGTGGTTGAGGTGATGCATCTGATCGGGGCGGAAGACAGCCAGATCTCCAGCCTGTTCGAACTCAGGTTCGCCAGGATCGCGGCGCTGTCAGGGGCGATCGGCGCGGCTTCGGCCGGGCTGCTGGGCGCTGTCCTGCGCATGATCGGGGGCGGTGCAGGCATCACCCCGGCCCTGCCCATCGCCTGGATTGACTTGCTGGCCGTCCTGCCCTGCCCGGTCTTGGCCGCCCTGGTGGCGGCGCTCGCCGCGCGCGTCACGGCGCGAAGGCTGATCAAGGGCCTCTGATGAAGTCGGTTGCCGCCTTCCTGGTTGTGGCGCTGATCTGGTTTTCCGGCCTGCTGGCGTTTGCAGATCGGGTGCAGGGCTCGACCCCCAATCGGGCACCGGCGCAGGCGCAAGGTATCGTGGCCCTGACGGGCGGCAACTCCAGCGAACGGCTGTCAGCCGCCATGGGGTTGCTGGAAGACGGTTACGGCCGGCGGGTGCTGGTCTCCGGTGTGGACCCGATCGCGAGCCGGGCCGATATCCGCCGGGTCTCGCGTGCGGTTCGCAGGCTCTATGATTGCTGCGTGGACCTGGGGTTTACCGCCGCCGATACGGTAGGCAATGCCCGTGAGACCGCGTCCTGGTCCGCCGCCATGCGGTACGAAAGACTGATCATCGTGACCGCTGACTATCATATGCCCCGCGCCATGCTGGAACTGAACGCCGTCCTGCGAGGCTCCGGGATCACCGCCCAGACCTACGCCGTACCCACCCGTTCGCTCAAAGCGCGCAACTGGTGGCGCAATCCGGGTGCCGCGCGCTTGATCGTGGTGGAGTATTGCAAGTATCTGGCGATCCTGGGACGCGAGACTGTGCTGGGTCTGGGCCCGCGCGACCCGCCATCCGCACAACCGAAGGCACCCGCTTGACCACGCTCCGCTCGCTGATTTTCGTGGCGCTCTTCTACATCTGGTCGCTGGTCTATGTGACCACGATCTTGCCGCTGATGTTCGCCCCGCGCCGGGTGATGATGCGGGCCTGGATTCCATGGTCGGTGGGCATTCGCGTGTTGCTACGGGTGGTGTGTGACATCCGCGTCGAGCTTCGGGGACGCCAGTTCATGCCGACCGGCGCGGCCATCGTAGCGCCCAAGCATCAATGCATGCTCGACGTCTTCGCTCAGTTCGCGTGGCTGCCGGATAGCTGCTTTGTGACCAAGAAGGAGCTGATGTGGATCCCGTTCCTCGGCTGGTACGCCTGGAAGGGCCACATGATCGTGGTGGACCGATCCGGCCATTCGGCGGCATTGAAGAAGATGGTCCGCGACGCCAAGGAGCGTTTCGTCCACGACCGCCAGCTGGTGATCTTTCCGGAAGGCACGCGTGGGCCGCCCGGCGTCCCGGGGGACTACAAGCCCGGCATCGCCGCACTCTACCGCGAGCTGGACGTGCCGGTGCACCCCGTGGCCACCAACGCCGGCGTGCACTGGCCGGCGCACGGCTTCCTCCGAAAGCCCGGCATCATCGTGTTCGAGTATCTGGAACCCATCCCACCGGGGCTGAAACGCGCCGAGTTCATGCGTATCCTGGAAGAACGCATCGAAACCCGGTCCATGGAACTGCTGCCGCTCTAGTCTCCGACCATCGCCAGCAGCCGCTCCATCGCGCTGTCCCGAACCCCCATCTCGCGCAAGTGGGTCACCAGATCTACCAGGTAGTCCTCGTTGCGCCCTGACAGGCCAGTGGCACCCGCGATCAGCTCAGCCTGCCGCTCCAGGGTGAGCGCGCCGGCCCACTGGGGATGGTTCACATCCGACAGAAACGTCAGCGCTTCGACCCGCCGGCCATCATCCAGCCGAACGTGGCGGCGCGCCTCGACATAGGTCTCGGTCGGCTGCTCGCGTTCCAGCAGATAGGCGTAGGTATCGGCCCATTCGCCCGGGTCCACGCGATAGGCCGCGCCCCGCGTCGCCCCGCCCGGCGCCAGCCCTAGGACCAGGCCGGGCCGCTCATAGGTGCCGCGATGGTGGACGGAATAGATGCAGAAAGCGCGCCGGCGACCGTGTAGTGTCGCGCTGCGGCGCTCGGCGAAGGGGAACCCCGGTCGCCACATTAGCGATCCGTATCCGAAGACCCAGTGTTCCGTCACCATATCCGACCTGATAGCCAAGCAAGCCATGTCTCTGCCTGATCCTGAACCACGTCGCAAACTGAGCCGCCTCGGCCTCTATGGCCCCATCGCAGCGCTGGTGATCCTGGTCGCCGGGTTCAGCGGGGTCTGGCTTTGGGCCAGGGGGGAGACGGAACGGCAGATCGATGCCACCGTCGCCCGCCTCAAGGCCGCCGGCTACGAAATCGCCTGGAAGGATCGCGCGATCAGTGGCTATCCGTTCCGGCTCAACGTGACCCTGAGCGAGCCCACCCTTCGCCACAACTCTGGCTGGGCGTTGGAAGCCCCGCGCTTTGAAGGCCAGGCCTTCATGCATGCGCCCACTACCTGGGTCATCGCCGCGCCTGATGGATTGACCTTCGTCCGCCCGGAAAGCGGCCCTGTGCGGGTCACCGGCAAACTGATGCGGGCCAGCCTCAACCGCCTGACCGCTTCACCGCCCAATCTTTCCTTCGAAGGCACGGGCCTCAGCTTCCAGGCCACAGCAGGCGCTCAACCGTTCGGACTGTCGAGCGCCGAGCGTGTGGAGATCCACCTGCGCCGGGCACCGAAGGAAGTGGGCGACGAGGCAGGACTCTGGTTTTCGGTCAAGAACGGCAAGGCGCAGCTATCTGGCCTCTTGGGCCGGATCGCCAGCGACAAGCCAATTTCCATCGAATGGGACGGGCGCCTCTCCGAAATCGACGCCTTCAAGGGCCGCGACTGGCCCGATGCAGTTCGCAACTGGGTGACGGCCGGCGGACGCATGAGCGTCAAGCGCGCAGGTCTGACCGCCGGGGAGGCAGTGATTGGCGTCAATTCCGGGAACCTCGGCGTGGGCTCTGACGGCCGCCTCTCTGGCGTGCTCGATGTCTCGCTCCGCCAGGCACCCCGCGCGCTGGGTGTCATGGGTGCGAACGGAACCATCCCGCAGGACCAGGCCGCCGCCGCCGCCGCGGTCGCCGAGGCCCGCACCACCGGCGACCTGGCCCGCGCGACACTGAACTTCGAGGCCGGTCAGACAACGCTGGGCCCGGTCGCCATCGCCCCCGCACCCCGGGTGTACGGACCCGGATAACGGCGCCATGATGGGTCATGGCTACGCTTTACGACCGCTTCGTCCTGCCCGTGATGCTCAAGTGCGCCTGTTCGTCGCCGGGGATCATGAAGCAGCGCGCCAAGATCGTGCCGCTGGCGTCAGGGCGGGTGCTGGAGCTGGGGATCGGCATGGGGCTGAACCTGGCGCTCTATGACGCCGACAAGGTTCAGAGTGTCACCGGCGTCGATCCCGCAGCTGCGCTGCGCGACATCGCCGTGGCTGCGCCCCGGGATCCGCGACTGACGGTATTTGTAGAGGACGGGACCGCCGAAGCGCTCCCCTTCGAGAACGGCAGTTTCGACTGTGTCGTCTGCACTTTTACCCTCTGCTCGGTGCATACGCCGGCAGCGGCTCTGTCAGAAGCCAGGCGTGCGCTGAAGCCAGGCGGGCGGTTTTTGTACTGCGAGCATGGATTGGCACCGGACGCCGAGGTCGCCAAATGGCAGCGGCGCATTGAGCCGGTATGGAAGCGGATCGCGGGCGGATGTCACTTGACCCGCCCGATCACAACCGCGATCGCTGCCGCCGGGTTCAGCATCACCCGTCAGGACAGCATGTACATTCCCAAGGCTCCCCGCTTCGCGGGCTGGAGCGAGTGGGGAGAAGCGACGCCCTAGGCGTGCATCACCGGCAGAGCGAAGGCCCGGAACCGGCTGGGCAGACGCATGGCAGCGCGAGTTGCGTCCCGCACCGTGACAAAGTGCTGTGCCAGATCGGAAGCCTCGGTCCATGAGACGCGCGCGTCGCAATCGGTAAGGTATTCAAGTCGGTCCGCATTGGTGCGGACCACAACAACGGAAGACGCCATCGGCTCTCTCCATCGAACAGTGTTCCGTTCTGGACCACCTGACCTCCAACCCACCAAAGCTCGTGCCAAAGACCGAATCACCCTGAATTCCTAACGGAGATATTTGAGGAGTCCGCCGTGCCGGAGGTTTGCTACGTGGTCGACGCTGTGGATGGCGTCTGGGGCGTCAGCCTGAACGACAAGCGCTTCGGTCCCTATTCCAGTCTCGACGCCGCCATGGCCGCAGCGTCAGGCGCGGCCCACAAGGCCGAGGCGCAGGGTTACGACGCCTCGGTGATCATCAATACGCCCGATGAGGTCCCGGTCGAAGACGACATGGGCCGCGTGGCCTGACACGGGAAATTCGCGCGAGCGACCTATGGTAGCTGGAGGCGGACTTGAACCGCCGACCTGTGGGTTATGAATCCACCGCTCTAACCAGCTGAGCTACCCAGCCATAGGTCCGCTCGCGCGAGGCGGGTTTATAGGGGCGAAGCCGTCGCGCTTCAAGCGCTTGGGAAACTGAGCGGCAACGGCTAGGTTTCACATTGCAATGAGCGTTCTGCACCTTTTGGGAACGGCCGGCGAGGGCGGGGCGGAGACCTACTTCGTCGACCTCGTTCAGGCGTTGAACCGGACGGGCCTGACCGGGGCCTGCGCCCTGCGCGGCAATACGGCCCGTGAGGCGCTTTTGAAGCAGGCGGGCGTGGCGGTGAAGGTCCTGCGCTTCGGCGGCCCCATCGATATTTTGACGCGACCTGCTGTTCGCCATTTCGCCCGAATTATGGATACCCGGGTCGCCGTCGCCTGGATGAACCGGGCCGCGCGACACACTCCGTCAGGTCCCTGGGCGCGGGTCGGTCGACTGGGCGGCTACTATAATCTAAAATATTACAAGGGCTTCGACCATCTCGTTGCCAATACAGAAGATATCGCCGACTGGATCGTTGGCCAAGGCTGGCCGGCGGGCAAGGTCTCCTGCATCCCTAATTTTGCCGCCACGCCGCAGAATGGGATCGCCGTGGACCGCGACAGCCTGGCCACGCCCGCCGGTGCTCCACTGCTCTTGGCCATGGGGCGACTGCACGAAAACAAGGCCCACGACATCAGCCTGCAGGCTCTGGTCCAGATCCCTGATGCCTACCTCTGGATCGCCGGCGTGGGACCTATGGAGGGAAAGCTGCGGGGGCTGGCCGAGGCCCTGGGCGTCGCCGATCGGGTCCGGTTCCTGGGCTGGCGGACGGACACCTCGGCGCTCTATCGCACGGCAGACGTCTGCGTGTTCCCGTCCCGCTACGAGCCGCTGGGCAATGTGGTGATCCAGGCCTGGGCGCATGGCCTGCCCGTGGTTGCCGCTGCCAGTCAGGGGCCGGGCGCGCTGATCCGGGAAGGCGATGATGGCTTGCTGGTGCCCATAGACGACGCCGAAGCGCTGGCCGGTGGGGTACAACGACTGCTGTCCGACCCCGCGTTGCGCAAGCGAATGGCCGCTGCGGGCACGGCACGGGTGGCCGCCGAATTCTCCGAGGCCGCCGTTGTGGACCAGTGGAAGAGCTTGTTCGCAGACTTCGGCGCCGCCTGATGTGCGCCATCGCAGGCCAGCTGGGCGGCTCGGGCGTCGCCGTCGACCCCATGATCCGTGCGCTGCGCCACCGGGGTCCGGACGGTCTCCGGACGGAACAACTCCCGGGCGCCACCCTGGCCCACGCCCGTCTCTCGATCATCGACCTGGAAGGCGGCTGGCAGCCTCTGCATGCCGCAGGCGGCTCCGTCGTCGGTAATGGCGAGATCTACAACTACGTCGAACTGGCCCACGACCACGATCTGACCGACCAGTTGGCCACTGGCTCCGACTTTGAGCCCTTGCTCCATCTCTATGCCCGCGAAGGTGAGCGCGCATTCCAGCGCCTGCGGGGCATGTATGCCCTGTGCCTGATCGGCCCTGATGGAAAGGCATGGCTGGCCCGAGACCCCTTCGGGATCAAGCCGCTCTACATCATGGAGCATGACGCCGGGCTGGCGTTTGCGTCAGAACCACACGCTTTCTTTGCCGCCGGTCTGATGCAGCGGGTCCTCGACGACTGCGCGGCCCGCGAACTGCTCGAGTTGAACTATGTGCTCGGCGAGCGGACTCCCTATCAGGGTCTCCGCCGCGTCGCGCCAGGCGAGGTGTTGGAAGTCCGCGATGGGCGGATTGTATCGAGCCATCGAAGATCGCCCTTCCCTCCCTTAATGGGGAGGGACAGCTCGCCGAAAGCGAGCAGGGTGGAGGGTTCGCGATCAATTCCCGCGCCTGGTCGCGACCTCCCCACCTTGCCCGCTTCGCGGGCTGTCCCTCCCCATGAAGGGGAGGGAAAAGACTTGCTCACCCGCCTCGACGCGGTCCTCGAAGACAGCGTGCGCGTCCACCAGCGCGCCGACGTCCCCTATGGCCTGTTCCTGTCCGGCGGGATCGACAGTGCGGCCATCGCCACGATCATGGCCAGGCTGAACACCCGGCCGGTCACCGCCTTCACCTGCGGTTTCGACGCCCCCGGCGCCAAGGACGAGCGCGCCCAGGCCGAAAAAGTCGCCCGGGCGCTCAACCTCGACTGGCGCGAGACCAGCTTCGGCGAGGCCGACTTCTGGCGCATCCTGCCGGAAGTCGCCTGGTCGCTGGATGACCCGACCGCGGACTACGCAATCCTGCCCACCTACAAGCTCGCCGAAGCCGCCAAGGGCACGCTCACCGTTGTCCTGACCGGCGAAGGCGGCGACGAACTGTTCGGCGGCTATGGCCGCTACCGCCGCGCCTTGCGACCCGCCTGGCTCGGGGGCCGGCCCGCCGAACCCCGCGGCACGAGCCCGCAAATGCTGGCCGCCTGGCGCGACGCCGCCCGCGCACCCCGGGGCGCCACACCGCTGCAGGCCGCCCAGTGGGCCGACATCGCCACGTGGTTGCCCAATGACCTGTTGCTGAAGCTCGACCGATGCCTGATGGCCCACGGCCTGGAGGGTCGCACGCCCTTCCTTGATCCTGAGGTCGCCGCCTTTGCCTGGGCTTTGCCCGACCGGCTCAAGGTAAGCGGCGGCTACGGCAAATGGATCCTGCGCAAGTGGCTGGAGCGCACCTGCCCCGCGGCAGAGCCCTGGGCGAAGAAGCAGGGTTTCACCGTACCCGTGGATACCTGGATCGCGCCACGAGCCGCCGACATTGCTGGGAACCTCGGCAAGGTAGCGGCCGTCAGCCGCCTGCTGGGCGACGAAGCTGCCGCCCGGATGCAGACGCCGGGCGCAGGACGCTGGCCGCTGTTGTTCTTCGCAGTCTGGTCGTTGATCCACCTGGAGGGGGCGACACCGAGGGAGGCACTGGCGGCGGTTTGTCCGGGCTGACAGACAGGCCTAGCTGCCGAAGATCCAGTCCCCGGTCAGGCTGGACTGCTGCACGCCCACCAACACCATCTGCGTGCCGCCGGTCAGGTCGATGACCACGTCGGAGCCGACCTGGCTGACGGTGTAGGTTCCCAGCACGAAAACCCGGTCTCCCTCGGCGCGGCTGAAGTCGGTCACCCGGTCGAGGCCAGCGCCGGAGAAGGTGTGGAATATGTCCGCGCCGGGGCCGCCGGTCAGGGTGTCCGAACCGCGATCTCCGGACACGAAATCGTTGCCGGCCCCGCCCAGGACAACGTCATTGTCCTTGCCGCCACGCACCACGTCGACGCCGTCGCCGCCCGACAGGGTTTCGTCGCCCATGTTGCCGTTCATGACGTCGAGACCGCCGCCGCCGCTCAAGCTGTCGGCCCCGGCGAAACCTTCCAGCAGGTCGTCAAGGCCTGCACTCGTCAGCACGTCAGCCCCTGCCAGGAACACCTCCAGGTCAGTGAAGTCCGGTGCCCCGGCGCCGTACGGGAGGGAGAAGTCAGTCAGAGACACCAGCGTCTGATTGTTGAGGTCGACGCGAAGGCTGGTGAACGTCCCGCCCGTTGGGAAGCCGCCCAACAGGGTGAAGGTCCCACCGAAGATCACGTCCAGGGTACCGTTGATCGATCCTGATATCGTCGCGCGGATGGCCAGCGTCGTCGCGTTCGACGTGACGATGGTTCTCGCGCCGATCGTCAGCGAGGCGATATCGCCGTATGTAATGGTGGCTGAGCCAGGATTGAATGAAACTACGGCCACTGTCTGTTTCCCTTTGGCGCCATGAGACATCACGTTGGCCGTCGGCGGCAACGCACCGAGAAAAGCGGCGCGAAGTGGTCAACAACCTTCAATGCAGCGCTGACGCGGCACGCGCCTCCCCCATTTGGGGGCGTCGCACGCATGCTGACCCATGCTGACAGTCTCCTGTCAGCAGCCCCATGCGCAGATGTAGCGGTCTCAGCCGGGAGCGCCTAAGTTGGACATCATGCCTCGCACCGCCGAACCTGCGGGCGTTTCGGATATGTCCGCGACGTTCGACTATGACGAAAACACCATGCCCATGCTCTGGAAGCCGCACCGCCCGGTGCGCCCGGACAAGAGCGAGGGTGGGCGGCCGTTCAAGCTGGTATCGGCCTATGACCCGGCCGGCGACCAACCCACCGCGATCCGGGAATTGGTCGGTGGCATTGGCGGCGGTGAACGCGATCAGGTGCTGCTGGGGGTCACTGGCTCCGGCAAGACCTTCACCATGGCCAAGATCATCGAGGAGACCCAACGACCGGCTCTGATCCTGGCGCCCAACAAGACTCTGGCCGCCCAGCTCTACAGCGAATTCAAGAGCTTCTTTCCCGAGAACGCCGTCGAGTTCTTCGTCTCCTACTACGACTACTACCAGCCCGAGGCCTACGTCCCCCGGACCGACACCTACATCGAGAAGGACTCATCCATAAACGAGCAGATCGACCGGATGCGCCACTCCGCGACCCGGGCGATTCTGGAGCGCGATGACGTCATCGTCGTGGCCTCGGTGTCCTGCATCTACGGCATCGGTTCCGTAGAAACCTATTCGGCCATGACCTTCTCGCTGAAACCGGGCGACCGGGTCGATGAGAAGAAGCTGATGGGGGACCTGGTGGCCCTTCAATACAAACGCAATGATGCGGCCTTCGAGCGTGGAACGTTCCGACGGCGCGGCGACACGCTGGAGATCTATCCCGCCCACTACGAGGATCGCGCCTGGCGCATCAGCCTGTTCGGCGACGAGGTCGAGGCCATCACCGAGTTTGACCCGCTGACTGGCCGGAAGTCCGCAGATCTCCAGGGCATAAAGATATACGCCAACAGCCACTATGTGACGCCGCGTCCGACGCTGCGGCAGGCGGTCAACCTGATCAAGTCGGAGCTCAAGGAACGGCTCGACTGGATGGTGGCCAACGGCAAGCTGCTGGAAGCGCAACGGCTCGAACAACGCACCACCTTCGACATCGAGATGATCGAGGCCACCGGCTCCTGCGCCGGAATCGAGAACTACAGCCGCTACCTTACCGGCCGCCGCACGGGCGAGCCGCCGCCGACCTTCTTCGAATACATCCCCGACAACGCCCTGCTGTTCGTGGACGAGAGCCACCAGACCGTGCCCCAGATCGGCGGCATGTACCGGGGTGACTATCGCCGCAAATTCACCCTGGCGGAGTACGGCTTCCGCCTGCCGTCGTGCATCGACAACCGCCCGCTCAAGTTCGAGGAATTTGACGCCATGCGGCCGGACAGCGTGTTCGTCTCCGCCACCCCCGGCCCTTGGGAAATGGAACGCACCGGCGGCGTGTTTGCCGAACAGGTGATCCGCCCCACCGGCCTGATCGACCCGCCGGTGGAGATCAAGCCGGTCCACAAGGACGGCTTCAGCCAGGTGGACGACGTGATCGATCAGGTCCGTCAGGTGGCCGCCCAGGGCTATCGGTCCCTGATCACGGTGCTGACCAAGAAGATGGCCGAAGACCTGACGGAGTACATGCATGAACAGGGCCTGCGGGTGCGTTACATGCACTCCGACGTGGACACCCTGGAGCGGATCGAAATCATCCGAGACCTGCGGCTGGGTGCCTTTGACGCCCTGGTGGGGATCAACCTGCTGCGCGAGGGCCTCGATATCCCCGAGTGTGGGCTCGTGGCCATCCTGGACGCCGACAAGGAGGGGTTCCTGCGCTCGGAGACCTCACTCATTCAAACCATCGGCCGGGCAGCCAGAAACATCGACGGCCGGGTGATCCTCTACGCTGACCGCATCACCGGCTCGATGGAGCGCGCCATGGCCGAAACCTCGCGTCGCCGCGAGAAGCAGGAAGCCTACAACCTCGAGCACGGCATCACCCCGGCCAGCATCAAGTCGTCGATCAAGGACATCCTGGCCTCGCCGTACGAGAAGGACCGGGTCACCGTGCCGGTCGGCGTCGCCGAGGACGGCAAACCCTTCATGGGCGACAACTTCAAGACCACGCTGAAGGACCTCGAAGCCCGCATGCGCGAGGCTGCAGCGAACCTGGAATTCGAGACAGCCGGCCGTCTGCGCGACGAGATCAAGCGCCTGAAGATGCTGGACCTGGAATTCGCCAACGAGATGCTGACCCCCGCCGGCGAAACCGCCGACCGGGGCGCGGTAAAACGCGTGAAGGCCGAAGCGCGGGCCGAGGCTGCGGAGCGGTTCCGAAAGGGGCGGCTTTAGTCGAACACCTCGCCCAGCCGCTGCGGAGCCCCCACCAGCCGCAGATACATCACTGCGTTCAACGCCGCACTCAGGGCCGCCATCGCCATGGCCATCAGCTGGGCTGCAATCCGGGCCCCGGCGGTCAGCTCGCCCTCGGCCCCGCCGAACGCGCTTACGGCGATTATTCCGACCATCACAACGGGCAGGCTGAGCAGCAGTGACGCCAGGATGTAGGGCACGAGTTGCCCCCGCATCCGTCCCCAAGACCCCGCAGGCGTCGCCCCGGGATCACCCACCAGCCAGGCCATTGGCAGCAACATCAGCCGGGTCAGCACAATCGCCCCGCCCACGCCACCGATCGCCACCAGCGCGAACCTCGGCAACAGCTGGGCTGGCGCTGCTGTGGGCGCGCCCTGGATCACACTCATCATCACGTTCGCCATCAGGGTGACCGCGGCGGTCCAGACCACGAAGCCGACAAACCCGGCACCCAGCCCACGTGGCCCCCGCCCCGTCAGCAGGATATGCAGAACAACCCCCACCACCGACGACGTCATCAACGACAGCACCGCCAGATAGCCCCAGGTCGACGCCGTAAACTGAGGCCCGTCCAGCGGCACGCCCATCTGTCGCGCGACCAGATCCATACCCAGACTGATGACCGCCAACACCGCCAGGATCGGCCAGATCGTCCGCGGTGCCGCCCGCAGCAGCTTGACCGCGGCCATGGCCAGCGGCCCTTGTCCTATCTCTGCAGGAGGGTGCCATGGGGCGTTTGACGAGGATGGGTCGCTCATCGCGTTTCCCTACGACGGGTCGCGGGCGCGCGCCAGACCTCGCCCCGCCCCCTTAACCAAACACCGTGTCCGCCGCGCCGCGCCGTCCACATGAACAGCCTTAACTGGCGCCGTTCATGCGGCGGACAGGCAACCTGTGTTGTTTCGGGGCGTATCTTGAGACAGCGCGGCAGGGCTCGAAGTGGACCATTCCGGACCACAGGCCCGCAAGCGAACTGGTTAGAGACTTGAGGATCATTAGGATGTCACCGACGCTCAGCGTGGTTACGGACAACAACCTGAAGACCGCTTTCCCGATGGCCGAAACCGTGGCCCAGAAGGTCCGCCGCTTACAGGCCGAGGCCCGCCAACTGGCCAAGGATCACGTCAAGGCGTTCACCGAGGCCATGACCGACCTGGAGCATCTTGCCGCCGAAATCGCCGACGGCGGCGAGGCCTATTCCCCCGGCATCCGCGACATCGCGCGACGCCTGGCCGAAGACCTCGACAGCCGCGCCCAGACCGTGGAAGCGATCTCCGCGCGAGGATGAGCTGATCCTGAACTACGGACGCGAGACACTTGACGAACCCCTGCGGCTTGGTGCTGCTACACGTTTTCTTCCAATGAGTTCGTCATTTCGATGCGCGCGCGGCTAACTGGCGTCCTGAGTCCTGGAGTTTGGCGTCCGCGCCAGAGAACTGCCCCAAGCAACGGACCCCGAGCTTGAACGGCCCTCCGGGTGTTCAGGACGGTTTTGCGCGGTCCGCCGGGCGGCAACTGCTGTTGATCGCGGTTGTCTCGGTTGTCGGCATAGCTTTGCTGATGTTCGGACTATCCTGGCTATCCGGCGGGGCCCGGATCAGCAAAGGCATTGATGCGGCGACCGGGACCGTCACGCTGGCGCTGGCTGACGAGCCGCCGCAACTCGACAGCACCCGCAGCACCGACACCATCAGCGGAATGGTGCTGGGACACGTTACCGAGGGCCTGATCCGGAACGGCGATGGCGGCAAGCTGCTACCGGGCGTCGCGGAACGTTGGGAGATTACAGAGACCGGCGCGACCTTCTGGCTTCGCCCCGACGCGCGCTGGAGCGACGGCAAGCCTGTCACAGCGCATGACTTCGTGTTCGCCTGGCGCAAGACCGTCGATCCCAAAACGGCCAGCGAGTACGCCACCATCTTCTTCGCCATCAGGAACGCCGAGGCCATAAACAAGGGCCAGATGCCGCTGACCAGCCTTGGTGTTCAGGCTCTGGGGGACCACGTTCTGCGGGTCGAGCTGATCCGACCCATTCCCTATTTCGACAAGCTGATGGTCTTCAAATCCTTCAATCCCATTCGGGAAGACTTCTTCAACGCCACCAACGGTCGCTATGGCGCGGACGCCGACACGCTGCTGTACAACGGCCCGTTCAAGATCACGCGCTGGGTGCATGGCGCGCATCTTCGAATGGAGAAGAACGAGACCTACTGGGACAAGGCGCGCGTGAAGGTCAATGTCCTCGACTTCCCCTATTTCAGCAGCGACCCCAACGCGTTGATCAACCTCTACAAGGACGGGAAAATTGCCGTCGCGGGCCTGAACCAGGAGAACCTCAATGAGGCCTTGGTGAAGCGGTGGCAGATCAACCGCTTCCAGCGGGGCTCGGTCGCCTACATGGAATTCAACCATCGCAAGGGCCGCCCCACTGCCAACCTCCACCTGCGCAAGGCCATCCAGCTGGTGGTCGACCCTGATGAGGTGGTCTACCGGGTTATCAAACTGCCGGGCAATCTGCCGGGGCGGTCGTTGTTCCCGGTCTGGCTGGATGGGGTAGAGGGCAAGTTCCGGGAAGAGTACCCGGCCAAAAAGATCGTGCCTGATCCCATCGAAGCGCGCCGCCAGCTGGCCCTCGCCAAGAAGGAACTTGGACTGAACAAAATTCCGCCTCTGACCATGTTGTCGGACGACGGAGCGCTGGGTGACAAGTTGACCGAGTATTTTCAGGAGACGCTCCGGCGCGAGCTCGGCCTCGAGATTCGTATCGACAAGCAGATTTTCAAACAGCGGCTGGCCAAGATGACGGCCGGTGACTTTGACGTCGTGCTGGCGGGCTGGAATCCGGATTATCCTGATCCGCTGACGTTCGCTGACCTCTTTGCCTCGTGGAATTCCAACAACCGGGGTCGGTACAACAACCCGAAACTGGATCAGCTGGTCGCGGTGGCGCAGAATTCGACAGACGTCCAAACCCGGATGGATGCTTTCGGTGAAATCCAGCGCATTCTGATCGAAGACCCTCCGATGGTGCCCACCTATGAACCCGGCGTGGTCTTTGTCGTCGATCCCAGGCTCAAGGGCGTGGTCAGGCGGGTAGCGGGTTCAGATCCGGACTACACCAACGTCAGCATCGTCGAGAAATAGGCCGGAGCCATGTGGCGCTATACGCTCAAGCGACTGATCCAGGGGATCATAACCGTCTGGTTTATTGCCACGGCGACATTCCTGGCCATGCATGCCGTTCCTGGCGACCCGATGAGCGGCGACCGGGCGGTTTCGGCTGAGATCCGCAAAAACCTGGAAGCCAAATACGGCCTCGATAAGCCGCTCTCGCAGCAGTACGTCATCTACCTGGGAAACCTGGCCAGAGGTGACTTCGGAATCTCGTTCACCCAGCAGAACCGGGAGGTGAACGATATCATCAGGGAGCACTTCCCCGTTTCGGCAACGCTCGGAATTCTGGCCATTGTGTTTGCGTCCCTCGGCGGCATTCTCTGGGGTGCACTGACGGCGCTCTACCGCAACAAGCTGCCCGACATCGTGATCATGTTCTTCGTCATTCTTGGCATCTCGGTGCCGAGTTTTGTCTTTGCCGCCGTCGGACAACTGGCGTTGGTCAAGCTCAACGACCTGCTGGGGTTCTCTCTGCTGCCCGTGGCGGGCTGGGGGACGGTGTCGCACATGCTGGTCCCTTCCCTGGTGCTGGGCCTTGGGACCATGGCCTACCTGACGCGGCTGATGCGCAGCTCGATGCTGGAGATTATCAACTCGGACTATCTGCGCACGGCCAGGGCTAAGGGCCTGCCGGCCACCCGGATCTTCACGCGGCACCAGCTCCGAAACGCCATCTTGCCCGTTGTCACCGTCCTGGGTCCCTCGATCGCGGGGATCACGACGGGGAGCTTCGTGGTGGAGTCGGTGTTCGCGATCCCCGGTCTGGGACGATACTTTGTCCAGGCGGTCCAGCAACTGGACTACACCGTGATCATGGGTACAACCGTGTTCTTCGGATCGTTCCTGGTGTTGATGGTGATCATCGTGGACCTGCTTTACGGGTTCATCGATCCTAGGGTCAGGTTGGCGTAGCTCATGACCCCCTCAAACCCGAACCTCGAAACCACCATCGACGACTTCGCCCCCCTGGCGGCTGAACAGCGTCGGCAGCAGCTGTCCCGGCCTTCGCTGTCCTACTGGCAGGACGCCTGGATCCGGCTTCGGGCCAACCGCCGCGCCATCCTGTCGCTCTACATTGTTATCGCCCTGTTGCTGTTCACACTGCTGGGCCCTTTGCTGTGGCGAGTTGATCCGTCGGCGCAGGATCTGGATCAGGTAAGCCGCCCGCCTGGCGCAGAGCGGATGATCACCCTTGCGGCACCCTACCGCTCCTGGAACGGCGAGGCGGTTCTCCCAACCGCGACGGGCCTGCGTCTTGCCTACCCGGCCAGTACCCAGTCGGTGCGGCTGATCTGGGACCCCGCGCCCGGTGCCGCCGCCTATCGCGTCTATCGCAACATCGTGCCGACCCTGCCCGGCGAGTCCCTCGGACTGCCGATTGCCCAGACCCTGACGGGTACGGAGACCCGCTACGAAGATCGGCTGGACCTTCGGGCGGAGACCTATTTCTACACGGTCGTGGCGCTTGACGAGACCGGTGCCGAATTGACTGCGCGGCAAGCGCTCTCTGTCGATCCGGTCGCCGTCATCACGGTCGCAGAGGCCCGGTCCCGAGGTCTGCAGTCGGCGTCTGGCCCGCTCAAGATCGGCGACAAGGTCCGCTTCAAGCTGCACCCGCTGGGCACCGACTATCTGGGCCGCGACATGCTGGCGCGGCTGATGCACGGTGCCAGGGTTTCCCTCTTCATCGGCATCGTCGCGCCATTGCTGTTTGTGGGTTTCGGCGTCGCCTATGGCAGCATGGCCGGTTTCCTGGGTGGCCGTGTCGACCAGATCATGATGCGGTTCGCCGACTTCGTGATCGCCCTGCCGTTCCTGCTGTTCATGATCCTGTTCAAGATCGCCTTCGGCATCGGGCCGGGCCAGAGCGGCATCCTGCCGATGATCGTGGCCCTGGTGATGCTGTCCTGGCCCGGAACAGCCCGACTGGTCCGCGGACAAATCCTGCAGGTCCGCGAGGAAGGCTACGTCAACGCAGCGCGCCTGCTGGGGGCCCGCACCAACTATCTCGTGATGCGCCACATGATCCCCAACACCATGGGCGTAATCCTGGTCACTCTCACCTTCGCGGTGCCCAGCGCGATCTTTACCGAGGCATTCCTGTCGTTCATCGGCATGGGCGTGGCACCACCCACGCCGTCCTGGGGTGGGATGAGCAATGAGGGCATCAAGTCGATGCTGATCCATCCGCACGAGCTGCTGTTCCCGGCGGTGCTGATCAGCATCACGGTGCTGGCGTTCAATCTGCTGGGGGACGGTCTCCGCGACGCCCTCGACGCCAAGATGAGGTCGCGCGAATGACCACCGTTCAGCCTCAGGATATTGCGGCGGGTCCGCCCCTGCTGGAAGTCGATGACCTGCGCGTCGAGTTCGACACCTATGGCGGTTCAGTCAAGGCCGTGCGGGGCGTCAGCTTCTCGGTGGCGGCCGGCAAGACCCTGGCCATCGTGGGCGAGTCCGGATGCGGCAAGTCGGTGACCGTTCAGACCCTGATGGGCTTGACGCCGATGCCGCCGGGCCGGATCACCTCCGGCCGGGCGCGGCTGCGCGGCGTCGACATCCTGGGTCGCACGGAAATAGGCGGCAGGGAAATCCGTGGCCGCGAGATCGGAATGATCTTCCAGGATCCGATGACGTCGCTCAACCCGACCATGACCATCGGCCGCCAGATCGCAGAGACCCTTGAGGTGCACCGTGGCTGGAGCCGCAAGCGCGCGCTGGACCGAGCCGTCGAATTGCTGGACATGGCCCGCATCCCCGAGGCCGCCCAGCGCGCCAATCAGTACCCGTTCGAGTTCTCCGGCGGCATGCTGCAGCGAGCGATGATTGCGGTGGCCATCGCCTGCGAACCGGCGATCCTGATCGCCGATGAGCCGACCACGGCCCTTGATGTGACCATCCAGGCCCAGGTGCTCGATCTGTTGTCCGACCTGCAGCGCGACATCGGCACGGCCATCATTCTGATCACCCACGACCTGGGCGTGGTGGCGCGC
Organism: Phenylobacterium deserti; assembly: GCA_945883235.1. Lineage (GTDB taxonomy): Bacteria > Pseudomonadota > Alphaproteobacteria > Caulobacterales > Caulobacteraceae > Phenylobacterium > Phenylobacterium deserti_A. The sequence continues at coordinate 124,535 of CAMCXF010000007.1, forward strand.
ATGGCCGATGACGTGGTGGTGATGTACGCCGGGCAGGTGGCCGAACAGGGCAGCGTCGAGGACGTGTTCTACCGCTCTGCACACCCCTACATGCTGGGTCTGCGCGCTGCCATGCCCAGCAACAGTTCGGACCGCCGCCATCGCCTCCTGCCCATTGAAGGCAGCCCTCCCGACCTGTTTTCACCGCCTACAGGCTGCGCCTACGCCGCGCGCTGTCCTCACGCCATGCGGATTTGCAGCACAACCGATCCCGGTGCCTTTTCGCTGGGCGGCGGGCACACGGCCCGATGCTGGCTTCACGGCGACAAGGCCCCGCGCGTGCCACAGCTTGCCTATGCTGGCGCCGCTCCAGGATTGAAAGCATGACCGCTGCTCCGCCGCTCGTTGTGGCTGACAAGCTGACCAAGTACTTCCAGCTATCGGGAGGGCGTCAGATCCATGCCGTCGATCAGGTCACCCTCACCGTCCACGAGAAGGAAGTCGTCGGTCTGGTGGGCGAGTCCGGCTCGGGCAAGTCGACGCTTGGCAAGACCCTGATCGGCCTGCATCCCAGGACGTCGGGCACCGCAAGCTATCGAGGCGAAGCTCTGCCGCAACGCTATCAGCCTGAAGACTTCCGCCGCTGGGCGAAGAAGACCCAGATGATCTTCCAGGATCCGTACTCATCGCTCAATCCGCGCATGACGGTGGGCGAGATCGTGGGGGAGGGGCTGAAACTCCACAGCACCTGTTCCGCCACGGAGATCCGGGACCGCGCCGGGGACTGGCTGAAGCGCGTCGGGCTCGAGCCCGACCACATGTCCCGTTACCCCCATGAGTTCTCCGGCGGACAACGCCAGCGAATCGGTATCGCCCGGGCACTGATCCTGGAGCCCGAATTTGTGGTCTGCGACGAACCGATCTCGGCACTGGACGTCTCGGTTCAGGCCCAGGTCGTCAACCTGCTCGACGAGCTGAAGACGTCCATGGGGCTGACGCTGCTGTTCATCGCCCATGACCTGTCGATGGTGCGCTATGTCAGTGACCGGATGGCGGTGATGTACCTGGGCGTGATTGTCGAGATCGGCCCGGCATCGGACGTGTTCTTCAGCCCGAAGCACCCCTACACCGAGATCCTGGTCGCTTCGAACCCGGAGCCGGACCCCTTGCGCGAACGCCATCGCAGGTCGGAGACCATTGCCGGAGAGATCCCGTCCCCCGTTGATGTGCCGGCCGGCTGCCGGTTCTCAGGGCGCTGCCCCCGCGTGATGGACGTCTGCCGAAGCGTCACCCCGCAGCTGCTGCCGCTGGCCGATGCAACGGATCGACAGGTCGCCTGCCATCTGTTTGCGACCTGAGGCATGACGAGGCGGTTGGGACGTCAGCCACCGCCGCCTTGCCCCAAACTGCCCGGACGGGCACGGTGAAGCCAACGTACACGAATGACAAATCCGGGAGACCTCGCCACATGACCAACCTGAAACGCTGGGTGCTGCAGCACCGCCCGGTCGGTGACATCAAGGCCGGAGACCTGAAGCTGGTCGAGGAGCCGATCCGTGAGCTGGCGGACGGTGAGGTGCAGGTGCGCACCCTCTACCTTTCGCTCGACCCCACCAACCGCATCTGGATGAGCGATCAGGACCAGTACATGCCGCCGGTGCAGATCGGCGACACCATGCGCGGCGGCTCGCTCGGCATCGTGGAGCGCTCCCGGTCCGACCGGTTCAAGCAGGGCGATGTGGTCAACACCGGCCTGGGCGGCTGGTCCTCCCACGTGATCGCCAATGGCATGATGCTATCGCCGGCGCCGCAGCTGCCGGGCGTACCGCTGACCGCCTATATGAGCGTGCTGGGCGCCACGGGCCTGACCGCCTGGTTCGGGATGTGCGATATCGGCAAGCCGCAGCCAGGCGAGACGGTGGTGGTGTCGGCCGCCGCCGGCGCTGTGGGCTCGATCGCCGGCCAGATCGCCAAGCTCAAGGGCGCCCGCGTCATCGGCATCGCCGGCGGCAAGGCCAAGTGCGACTGGCTGGTGAACGAGCTCGGGTTCGACGGGGCCATCGACTACAAGAACGAGGATGTCGGAGCCGCCCTCGACCGGCTGTGCCCGGGTGGCATCGACGTCAATTTCGAGAACGTCGGCGGCGAGATCATGGATGCGGTGATGGCGCGCATGAACAACTTCGGCCGCATGGCGCTGTGCGGCATGATCTCGACCTACAACAACGACGACCGCCCGGCCGGCCCCAAGGACTTCGCCCAGGTGCTGATGCGCCGCCTGACGATCAAGGGCTTCATCATCATCGACTACCTGCCCCGCGCCGCCGAGGCCATGGCCGAGCTGATCCCGTGGGTGATGGAAGGCAAACTGAAGTGGAAGGTCCACGTCGACCAGGGCCTGGAAGGCGCCATGGACTCGCTCCAGCGTCTGTTCACCGGCGACCACGACGGCAAGCTGCTGATCCAGGTCTCGCCCGAGCCCTGACGGCAACGCCGCCGATCAACCGACCGCTCAGGCTGCAAAGGCTTTGGCGTCGCTCATCATCAGACCCCAGGCGCTAGGCGTCCGCCAGGGGCTGATGCCGGCCAGCACCAGCAGGCCCGCCAGGATGCCGAGGTTCTTGATGAAGTTCTGGAGTTCATGGCCCCCCTGGACGCCGGTGAAGTTCCAGAAGTCATGCAGCAACACATTGATCCCCAGGATGTAGGCCACAAGGCCCAGCGCACTAAACCGCACAAACCGGTCCGTCATCAGCAGCA
>CAMCXF010000008.1 GCA_945883235.1 Phenylobacterium deserti
TGGGATAGCGGCCTCCCCGGCTTTGGCCTGCGCATTGGACCAACCGGCGCGAAGACCTGGGTCGTCAAGTACCGGGTCAATGGCAGCAGCCGAAACTCTCCGGGTAAGTGGCTGACGCTTGGGGGCTATCAGGCCCTAGACCCCGTCCAAGCCCGGGCGGCGGCGAAGAAGGTGCTAGCCGAGGCTCGCCTCGGCCTAGACCCAGCCAGCGTACTCGCCGCGAAGCGTCTTGAGAAAACGGTCGCGGAGGTCATCGAGCTTTACGCAGCCGAAGGGCTGGTGGTTTCCCGAGGTAAGCACATCGGACGCCCCATGAAGCCCCTGACCGCGCAGTACACCATGGCGCGCCTACGCCACCATGTGCTTCCTATCCTGGGTAACCTCAAGGTCGCAGCGGTCACCGAACGCGATATCGAGTCATTAGATAAAGCCGTTACGTCCGGCAAAACAGCCAGCGACCAAATTCTAGGGCCGAGGCGGCGTATAGTGGTCAGGGGGGGTGAGGGCGCTGCGCGCAAGGTGATCCGGGACCTCTCAGCCGTGTTCTCGTTCGCCAAGCGCCACAAGCTGGTTTTGTCTAACCCGGTGACCAATGCCGCCGTTCGCAAAACGGACGAGAAGCGCACGGAGGGCTTGTCCCTCGATGAGGTACAGAGGCTGGGTCGCGCGCTCGACGAGTTGGAAGCGGAGGGGACCAACCCAAAGGCGCTCAACATCGCTCGCCTTTGGGTTCTCACGGGTTGCCGACGGAACGAGGTCGCGGGCTTAAAGTGGGGGGAGGTAGACTTTGAACGGGGGGTTTTGTGCTTTGAAGATACAAAAACGGGCAAGAGCGTCCGTCCGCTAGCTGCTGCGGCAGCGGCCCTTCTGAAAGCCCTTTCTGCGGTGGCCGACCCCGGCGATAAATTTGTGTTCCCCGCAGAACGGGGACGAGGCTTCTACCAGGGCACAAAGGGCGTGTGGCCGTCTGCGATCAAGCGCGCTTCACTCCCGGGCGCAACGCCACACGTGCTTAGGCATACGCTTGGCCGACACGCCACCGCGGGAGGCGAGTCACTACTTTTGCTCGGTGCCGTCCTTGGTCACGCCAATCCCCGTTCAACTGCCATCTATGCGCATGTCAGCCGTGATCCCGCTAAGCTTGCCGCCGACCGGATAACCGGCGCTTTGGCCGCAGCGCTAAACGGACGTACCTAGTCCGCCGCCAGCCGCGCTACCGCCACCTTACCCACCATTACAGGCAGCCCTTGCCCACACCATCGGCGACGCCGCCGAGCAGGCCTACCGGCGTGGTGACGCGCTGGAGAAGCGCAGGCCGCTGATGGCGGACTGGGCGGTGTTCTGCGGGTAGGCGTTCAGTTCGCCGCCCCCTATTCGCCGCCTTGCAGGCAGCGCCGGCCCCAGCGGTAGCCCTCACATACCCGATGTCCCGACTTTACTGCTCATTCCGCGAGGGCGGGGACCCAGGCCGCTGTCAACGTCATACGCGAGCCGGCAACAGCAGTGCGTGGGCTTCCCGGCTTACGTCAGGGCCTTGTCACCGCAGTATGTAGCCGCCGCGGTGACGTAACTCACTGCCGCCCGTCCAATTCAATAGCCGACCATACGACGCTGCGCCGCGTCGAGGATCGGCGGGCTCGGTCGCCGGAACCGCTCCGGGTGCGGCTCCATGAGAATCTGCGGGAACTTGTCCGCGTTGATGAACCGGTCCGTCCAGTTCGTCGTTGAAATCACATTCTCCACCGCGCGTTTGCGTTGTTCGAGAACCTTGGGCGGCGTCAGGCGACGGGGCATCATGCACACGAGGCTGACGGCGCGCATCAGTTCCGGCGCCTCTAGCGGTGCTTCCATGCTGCCGCCGCTGCAGTGAATTGTGCGCGAGTCCCACAACAGCAAGTCGCCCGCCTCCAGGTGGCTCATGATCGGCGGCGTCTCGCAAAGCAGAGGATCGTCCGACGGGAATCGGAAATGATCGACGCCCAGCGGGACCCGTCCCAAACGCGCCGGATAAAGTTCGGGTATCTTGGCAAACGTCTTGTGCGATCCAGGGATCAGTACATTTCCTCCGGTCTTGGGGGAGGTGGGCAGCAGGCTCACCAGACCTTGCACGCATTGCTGACCAGGCCGGGTGATCGGGTGCTGATCAATGTGCAACCACGACCCGCCGCGGTTCGTCTTCCATGACTCCTTGAGCGCCCAAGGCCGCCAGAGCGCCATACCGTCGAAGCTCACCAACAGGTCATCATCGCCCCAGACAGCCGCAAAAGCCTTCTTCACCGCAGGAACGCTTCGGATGAACCACTGGGCGGCGCTGTGGCCGATTCCAATTCCCGGCAGGATGCCGCCATGAACGGAGGTCGGCCAGCGATCATCGTCCCAGGTGGTCCAATCGTTGCGGTCAATTCCAGTTCCCAGGCTCTCAAGGTAGTCCCAGGTCAGCGCAAGCGCTTTGGCACGCTCGTCCGTTTGAAGCGCGCCCGCGACAACCACGAATCCGTGCTCGTGGAGATAGGCGACGCTCTCTGGCGACCCGCTCGGGAAGCGTTCGACGTGGGTGTAGACCGGTTCAAGTAATCCGGGAGCGCTGGCTTCTACATCGGCCCGATTCAGGTTTTGCGCCGGGCGTTCTTCGCTGACTTCAGACATCCAATGCTCCTATTCTTGGCAAGAGTGGTTTCCTGTCGAGACTGTACGTCGTCAGAACGTTTGAGCCAGATTGAGTTCGGATTTCGCGGAGATTTGGCCTGATCTGGTATTGATATTTACGCGGCGATTTTCCCTGTTGGCAAGCGCCTGTACGTCGTCAGATGTTTTGAGACAGTTGGGGTTCGGATTTAGCGGAGAGATGGCCTCATCTGGGGTTGATATTTAGGCGGCGATTTTCCCTGTTGGCAAGCGCCAATGCTCGATGGTCTGGGTGTGACGCAGGACTACGCTGCGGCTCTCCGTCGTCACGTTTGGACTTTGGCAGTTGATTGCCCCGTTTATCTACAACCGACAGCATACCGTCAGGCTGCTGACTTCGGGCTGGTCCTTGGCTGATACGCCAGAAAGCGAAGCCCAAGCTCGGATTGCGCTTTAAATGTCAATCGGCAGCTAAAAACGCCTCGTTTCGCAGCAGCTAAGCCCTGATCAAACTGGGCAGCATTCTGTGAATCGCAGGCTTGACCGCCACCTCGCATACGCCGCCGGTACCAGCAGTAGCCGCCACGCCAGCCGCGTGTTCATTAGGCCGCCATGCCTATCCACATCACCATCGGCGACATCACCCTTCGGACAGACCACGCCATCGTCAACTCGGCCCACCCCTCCCTGCTGGCGGGTAGCGGCCTGTCCGGCGCGATCCACGCTGCCGCTGGTGGCGAGCTAGAAGCTGCGTGCAGGCAGTTTGGGCGACTTAATTCCGGCGATGCCGTTTTCACGCCTAGCTTCAACTTGCCATGCCGCAATGTCATCCACGCCGTAGCCCCTCGATGGCTTGGTGGCGACCATGGTGAGACTGAGGTGCTTGAGCGTTGCTACCGGCGGGTATTTGAACTGGTCGCCGGGCATTCCATCCGTAGCTTGGCGGTACCGGCAATAGGCATAGGCATCTATCGCTGGCCCCTCGTGAAGGCAGCCAATATCGCACTGCGGGCGGCGCGGGAGCATGAAAGCGACGGGCTTCAGATCACGTTCGTCTGCTACGACGAGGTAGTAGCGGCAGCTTATCGGGAAGCTGGCTGAGCGGCAGAAGAAGTTCCGCGGTCAGACCGTGACGTCAGCCTGGGCTGCTCAGGTCACCAAGGGGAACCAGAGTGTTGCTAGGGATAGGGAAAAGACTTATCCGTTTGGGTGAATAATAAAAAATGCCAACACTATTCATTAATCGTAGATTTATTGCGATTAACCCAATGTTCCTTCTTTACGTATTCACCGTTATTAATGAACTGACCGTCGTAAATGGCTAGGGCAATGCTTATCAAGCCCACACATATGATCACGATCAAACTGGGTGAATGTGCAATAGATTTAAATGTTGCATTATATTCGTCTATAAATTTTACGCCAAATATCCATTTTAATGGATAAAATATCCACAAAATAAGAGAGTTACCGAGAAAAAATATAAACGAGACTGAAAATATACATCTACATAGTCTGTCCATTTTTATTTCCTCAAATCAGATCGACGATATTCACCTTTTTTTGAGTGTCACCCTCGATATATCTTTGGGTGGTCTGAAGCGTTTTGTTCAATTGTGGATTCCCGGCGTGGTGGCGCGCTGTCATCGGCTTATTGCCGAGGGATGGCATCGAGGATCAGCACCTCATCCGCTTTCCATTCCAACCAATCCAATGCGGAGGCGACGGTGTCGCTAGTGATCTGGCTGACTGTGAAGGTGTCCGAGTTGCACCCTATCTCGTCAGTTTCATCGCCTTCATGGTCAAATTCATAGCCGCAAATTGCGAACTCAACGCCCTCTTTCAGCGCCCTGCAGCATAGCAACTCCGTCCAGTCATCGGACCCCGGTGAGTCGCTAGACTGGTGTCGCATGTCGAGGATCGTCCAGTCGCCTTCGCACTCGGCCATAACGCACCGATCGAGTGCCGTTTTGTTACGAGGCGGTTCTGTGCGGTAGCCCCGCGGTAGCCGACGGCGGGATTGTTGTCCACCATATCCCGGGTCTCGCACCAACTCCTTGAAACAATAAAGGGAATTGGAGCGGGCGAAGAGATTCGAACTCTCGACCCCAACCTTGGCAAGGTGAGGCACCCGGGTTTGTGTAGGTTTGTGGCGGTTTGCCACGTCGGACAAAATCCGAAAATATCCGAATTATTTCATCATACTACTGCCTTTTGCGTCGAGTCTGGGTTTGTTAGGTCTTGTCCGGATTTGTTTCGTGTGGGTACCTATGAGGTACCTGGACGCTGCAGCTCCCTAACCGGAAACCCCAATGACGACAAATAGAGCGCGGATCACCAAGAGAGTCGTGGACGGAGCGCCCACCCCAGCGAGCGGGGCCACTGACCTTTGGGACACCGATATCAAGGGGTTTCATCTGCGCGCCGTTGGGAGCGGGCGGAAATTCTACCGGGTCCGCTACCTCTCAGGCGGGCGAAAACGCGTCTTCACGATTGGCGAGCATGGGTCTCCCTGGACGCCGGATGACGCCCGAAAAAAAGCCGACAGCATATTGCGCGAGGTTTCTGGCGGGATCGATCCCAATGAAGAGAAGCAAGCGAACCGCAACGCGCTGACAGTCGCCGACTTGATCGATACTTACCTAACCCAAGGCCCGCTCTCCAAGCCCAACAAGCGCGCATCCTCTTGGGCCGTAGACACCTATAATCTGGCTCGCCATGTTCGCCCGCTTCTCGGAAAGAAGGCGGTTGCCGCCTTGAAGGCGGGGGACTTGGAGCGGTGGCAGGCCGCCGTCGCCTTGGGCAAGACCGCCATCGACGAGCGGACCGGTTGGCGGGGACGTGCTCGCGTTACGGGGGGCGCGGGGGCTGCCGCAAAGGCCATGCGATGCCTCGCCGCCATGTTTGCGTGGGCGGTTGCAAAAGAATTGATCCGTGAGAACCCAGCCCTGAAGGTGGAGCGCTTCAAGGATGGGCGCCGGGAACGCTATCTGTCGCAGGACGAGGCGGGCGCCATTTGGCGATCCGTTGGGGAATTGGAACGAGAGGGCCGGCTTACAGCGTCACAGGCTGCTTGCTTCAAGCTCCTTATGCTGACGGGCGCGCGCCGTGGGGAAATCGTTGGCCTGCGGTGGACCGAAGTGGATCTTAACCGCAAGCTACTGCTGTTGCCGCCTCTCAGACACAAGGCCGGAGCAATCTCGCGCCCCAAAGCCATCGGCTTATCCGATGATGCGGTGGAAATCATATCTGGCATTCCACGCTTGAGCCAATACGTGTTTCCGGCCGCCGGCTTGAACACACCAATGGCTCCTCCGAAGAAGCCATGGGCGAAGGTGTTAGCCCGCGCGGAGGTCAGCGATGCCAGTTTCCACATTCTAAGGCACACCCTCGCCAGCTTTGCCGTCGCCGACGGCGTTAGTCTTTACGCGGTCGGCAAGATGCTTGGGCACGCCAAGCCGGAGACAACCGCACGGTACGCCCATCTGCGTGATGATGTGTCGAACTTGGCTCTCGGCAGGGTCGCCACCCGCTACACCGAGCCCGCGCCTCCTCGGATCGCTGCGGATGACGCCGCATGAACGCCCCGGCCGAGCAATCGCGCCTACAGCTCTTGGTTGACGCTCTGAACACCCTAGGGGGCAAGGATGCGCCGCCCGATCTTGAGCGCTCATATCAAGGGCTTCTGTATCTGCAAGAATTCTTGGAGCTGGAAATCAAGTGCCGTTTCGGCGGCGACGCCCTCCCGGCGCTAAGCCCCTTGAATGACCTAATCGTCGCGCTCAGCGATACCTTGAACGGCGGTCGGCCAGAACTTCTTCGCCCCACGAATCAGAAGAAGGGTCCCCCTGAGAACCAAGCGAAGCATCTGGCCCAGGGAGCCATGGCGGCGGCGATGGATTGCCTAATCTTCGCCGGGATGCGGAAAGATGACGCGGCGAGGTTCGTCGCAAGTAAATCCAAAGAACGGGGTATTTTCGACCAGAAGGGTCAGGAGATTCAACTCAAACAAGTCGCGAAATGGCGCAGTCGTGTCGGCGATGATCTATCGCGTGGAGCCACCCGTCTGCATGGGCAGATTTTCTCCCAACTTAAGGACAAGATCGTCGCGACACCTGAGGCGGAACGGAAACTGGCGGCTGAAGGCTTGGTGATAGGCCTCTTAGAATCCCTCCAAGATTCGCGCGTCTCACCGAAGCCAGCCAATTTTCCGATTAAGTAAGGTTTTATCCGGCGCGGTGTCGGCCTTTTCTCGCAATCGCGCGCAATCGCGCCAGCGAGGAACACCATGACCACATTCCTTCCCGAGCAGCTTCTCCGCCGCACTGAGGCGGCCGCCGCCCTCACGGCTGCGGGCTTCCCAACAGCTCCTGCGACGCTCGCGACAAAAGCCACAAGAGGCGGCGGCCCACCATTCACGCGGTTTGGGCGGGTTATTTTATACAGGTGGGCAGATGCCCTCGCCTGGGCCACGGCCCGCACAAGCGGACCTTACCGGTCAACATCGGAGGACCGGCCGTGAACCTTGCAGAGGAAGCCATCGCCGACGCCGAAGCCAAACGCAGAATTTTCGGTGGCCTTAATATAGCCGAGGAAATTTTCGTCATCGAGTTTGTCGAGCGCGGCCCTAGCCGCGCGCTACAGATGTCAGGCTTGGTCGATCCGCGCTATCCGCCAGCGACAATGCGTGATCGCCTGCTCGCGCGCCCGGAGATCGCCGCCGCTATCCGCGTCTATCGCGCCCACGCCGCGGGCCGCAAAATGCCGGTACCCGCGCGTGATACGCTCCTCGCCGACCTCGTCGAGATCATTGCCCTCGCGAAATCAGCTGGCCGGCTCGGTGTCGCCATCGCCGGCGTTCGGCTGGCATGGAAGATTCTGTCCGCAGATCTTGGCGACAACGTCGACCAAGAAAATGGGGCGAAGCCGTGCGCATAGTCGACCTAACCCCCATCAAGGATTTTGAGCCGTCCATTTATGATCCGCAGGCCACCGCCGAAGCGGCAAGACGATTCTGGGAAGCCGCAGAGCCGATCACCGGGACGCTCGGCGAGCGCTACCTCCGTGCCCGCGCAATAACGGCCGCCTTGCCAGAAACCCTGCGCTTCACGCAGCAACATTGGTACGCCTCCGGTATCAATCTCCCGGCGATTATCGCCCGCGTCGAGGGCTCGCCCGGATTCGCCATCCACCGCACCTTTCTCGACCCAACGACAGCGGGAAAAGCAAAAGTCGACGCGCCCAAAAAGATGCTGGGGCCTGCCAATGGCGGCGCGGTCAGGCTCCGCCAAGGCGCGGGTCCGCTTGTTGTTTGCGAGGGGCTGGAAACCGCTCTGTCGATTCCTTCCTTGCTGCCTGGTGACCCGACAATCTGGGCGGCGTTATCTTCTTCGGGGCTGACGTCGCTACGCCTGCCGGAGATCCCCGCTGATTTGCTGGTCATTGCCGACGGCGATTCAGCGGGACGCGGTGCCGCTCAGGCGCTCGCGACGCGCGCGCTGGGGCTTGGCTGGAAGGTCAGCATCATCGATTGCGGCGACAAGCTCGATGCCAACGACCTGCTGCAAAAGGGAGCCGCTCTGCCGCAGGCTGAGCGCGTTGGGTGGGCAGAGCCGGCAGAGTCGTTCATCACCGAAGCTTTCCCGACACCGAATAGCATGGACCCTAGCCCCTTGCGCGGCTCCAAAGGGGCTCCGATGCCCACTGAGATCACCGCCCGCGAGCTTCAGACCCGTGTCTTTCCGCCAATCGCCTGGGTCGTCCCTGACCTAATCCCGGACGGGCTATCGATGGTCGCTGGCAAGCCCAAAATAGGGAAGTCTTGGTTGGCTCTCGACGTCGCGGTGGCAGTGGCACGTGGCAGCTTTGTGCTGGACAAGAAGTGCATCGATGGCGGCGTGCTCTATGCCGCGCTCGAGGACAACGGCCGTCGGCTTCAGGCGCGTATGCGGCGGGTGTGCCCGATCGCCGATTGGCCCTGCGGCCTGACGTTCTGGACCGAAATGGAGAAGCTTGAAGAGGGCGGCCTCGACCAGCTTCAACAATGGATCAGCACCGCTGAGAAACCCCGGCTCATCATCATCGATGTCTTCACCAAGGTGCGGCGGCAACGGGGCGACCGTGAAGGAATTTATGATGCCGACTATCAGGCCGTGGCCCCGCTCAAGCAGCTCGCGGATGAAACTGGCGTCGCGATCGTTGTCGTCCACCATTTGCGCAAGATGGCGGCCGATAACGATCCGTTTGATGCAGTGAGCGGCTCCACCGGCCTGACAGGCGCAATGGACAGCATTCTGATCCTAGATCGCGGATCGGGGGGCACGACCCTCTACGCCCGCGGCCGTGACCTCGAAGAGCAGGACTTGGCGGTTCGATTCGACAAAACGAGCTGCCGATGGTCGCTTCTCGGGGATGCCAGTGAAGTTCGTATGTCGGACGAGCGCCGGGCCATCCTGGGGGCTCTACGTGGCGAAGATGAGCCTCTGTCGCCACTGGAGATCGCTGCCCTTACTGGCCAGCCTTCGGGAAACATCCGCCGCCTACTTCTCTCGATGGCCAAGGACGGCGAGGTCACCAAGATAAAGCGCGGCAAATACGTCGCTCAAGACGCCGGTAACATCGGTAACAAGGTAACGAGCGATGAGGACTGAAGACCAGTTCGTTACTTAGTTACCGATGTTACCGGGGGTCTCTTATATCCCATCACTGAAGGGCGGCACGGTGTGTCCGACTGATCCGCCCAGTAAGCAGGAGAAGCTAAATGCCTGATGCTCGAAGCGATAAGGGCCGCTTCCGCCCCGGTCAGAGTGGGAATCCTTTGGGACGCCCAAGAATCGTGCTCGCTGTCCGCGACCTGGCGAGGGCTCACACCGAAGCTGCTATCGATACCCTCGCCGAAATTATGCAGGATCAGGAGGCGCCTGCAGCTGCACGCATTTCAGCGGCCGCCGAAATTTTGAGCCGGGGTCACGGCCGGCCCGTTGATCAACGTGTGCTGTTGGCCATGTCGGCCCAGATTGACAGGCCGATGAACGCGAGAGACCTGAGTACCCGGGATATCATCGATCTGATCGTCGAGAGATCGCCTGGGCTTTTGGAGTAGGGTAGGGCTGAGGTTCTAAATCGTTAGCATCGCATTTGATGGGATCATCAGAAGGAGCTCAGCCGTGATCGACGACGAAAAAACAGCGGTGATGTTGGGTCTAGTAGGAGCGCCAGGATCGGCCCTTCGAACTGTTGAACTTTTTGCGCTTCCCATTGAGCGTTTAGGCCATCACGGCCAACGCGGCATTGAAAGAATTCTAGGCGATATCCGCTGCCACATTGATCTGCTTACAGGCGGTTGCGGCACGGCCGCCCCAATGGAAGAAGGTCCTTACTTAGAAGGGCTTCGCCTTGCAGCCGAGCTAGGCGAGACCGCTGACGACGTATCTTCATTCCTAAAGCGTATTCGGATTGCATTGGGGCCTGTTGGGGCTGGCCATTAGACTTAACCACTAGGTGCTCGTATCGATGCGGTGGCTGGTGGATGAATTGAATATTTCTCCGCCAAGAATAGATCCAAAGTCTATCGGGCGGCACACAAGCCATACGACGCAGAATTTTTGGCCGGAAAATGACGACGCAAATCCCAGAGAAGATCATTTATAAAGGTCGGAAGCACTCCATGCGTGCCGAGCCGCTCGCAACTTACTTGGAGCTGGGTGGGGCGTGGCCGGAACATCCCAAAGCATTTCAAGATATGATTAGCGCATGCTGGCGCGGCTACGAAGGGACCTGGAAGGTAATCAATAGCCGCCTCTATTTGGTTAAGCTGGACGAGCTGAGTGGGTTGGACCTCCAGGCTTTTTTCCCCGGTTATCCAGACCGTGTCTTTGCGCACTGGTGTACAGGTACCGCGAGCTTCAGCGCAGGCAAGCTGCTGAAATATGGCGAATATGAGAGCGTCTACGAGCGCGATATTTTCATTCACTTCGTGAGAGGCGTTGCCGTCGAGACCACTGTGCGGGTGAACGGCGAGGCCGACGAGCGCGCGCCAGGCGGATACCGCTTGAACACGGATGCTAATCTAACCGACCCGCGCCGGAAGGCGGCTGAGTTGGAGGCTGACGACGCAAAGCCGTTCGTCTTGATTAGCCGACGGGATTTGGAAGAGGTTGAAATTGAGGAAACGGTGTACGACCCTCTCGGGGCTGCGCCAGAAGCGCCCTTCGGCCATCTCAACGCCGTTTGGCGACGTTTCAAGGCAGAGCTTCCGGCCAGATCAGAATTGTGGAGTTACTCCGCAAGCTGGGAGGGTCGGAAGTATGGTTGGGGCTCTGAGATGCGCCGAGAGGGGTACGTTGCCGTCGAAGATGGGCGGCTCGGACCATTTTTCGGATCTGTAAAAAGGATTGAAAATCGGTAACGCGTTGTCCAGTGAGACCTCTGTAAGTTGCTAACAATTGTGTGGGCAAGGTTCATTTCCAAACCGCGGAATTTAAGTTAGGTCTCCCCTCCGACCCAGCCCTCAACCGGTGGCGATAATGCGGATCCGGCAGCCAACGCTTGCGAGGAGCGGAATGAACGCCATTTCCGTTTACATCGTCGAAAGCTGGGCTGGCCGAAAGGGGTTCGCGCAACAGTTTCTCGTCAATGGGCTTACCGGTTACGCGATCTTGGTTGCTACGCCGTTGGTCGTCTTTGAAGAAGGCCGCTCAATCGGCCAGCTTATCCTAGCGGCTTACGTCCTTGTTTTCGTAGCTTGGTTCATATGGGTCATTGTGGGTAACTACAGGCGATGTTTCAGGCTCTTTAGGAGTGCGGATGCGCGAAAGCTCGAAAGGGCCCTGTCGGTTTGCGCCTGCGTCTTGCTATGCGTCTGCGCCTACGGGCTATCGGTAGACATCACCCGATTGGTGGGCTTCTGAGGAGCTAGGGTCCGGACCCAATAGCCGGATTTCGTTGGTGACCGACGCGTGATTCACTGCCTCCGAGCTGGAGGCGTGGGATGTCTGATTTCTTTTGGTTTTCGGATGCGCAGTGGGCGCGGATTGAACCGCTGCTGCCGACCGACGTGCGCGGCAAGCCACGGGTGGATGATCGACGCGTGCTCAGCGGGATCGTCCATGCTCTGCGCTGCGGCGGCCGCTGGGCCGACTGTGCGGACGTCTATGGCCCGAAGAAGACCCTCTACAACCGCTTCGTGCGGTGGTCGGAACGCGGAATATGGGAGGACATCTTCAGCGCCCTGGCCGGCGCTGAGGAAGCGCCCGACCGGCTGTTCATAGACAGCACCTGCATCAAGGTCCATCGCTGCGCCGGCGGTGGAAAAGGGGGGCCTTGGCTCATGGTCTCGGCCTCACCAAGGGGGGCCGGAACACCAAGCTCCACGCGGTCTGCGACGAGAAGGGCCGCCCTGTCGTCCTGCTCCTGACGCCGGGAAACGTCCACGATTGCAAGGTCGCTCAGCTCTGCATCGAGGCCATGCCCCCGTCCGCCGAGCTGGTCGCCGATAAGGGCTACGACAGCCAGGCCCTGCGCGAATGGCTGGCGCAACGCCGAACCCAGCCCGTCATCCCGCCGCGCAAGAACCGCAAGATCCAGTACGACTACGACACCGCCATCTACCGGCAGCGCAACGTCATCGAGCGCATGTTCTGCCGTCTCAAGGACTGGCGACGCATCGCCACCCGCTTCGACCGCAACCTAAAATCCTTCATGGGCGCCATCGCTCTGGCCGCCAGCGTCATCTGGTGGTTATGAGTCCGGACCCTAGCTCTCAACGACTCCTAATATATCCTATTGATCCTCCATCGTTTCGGGAGAAGACCACTCCCGGCTCAAAACGCTGGCCCGGTAGGAAACCGCGGCGCTAGGTCAATGGCGCTATCCGGAATAGCTTCGCCGCATGAACCCCGTCGAGATCGAAGAAGCCGTATCCCAGCTGGCGCTTGCGCCGTTTAACTCCGCCGAGTTCGCGTATCAGTTCCTCGAGGCCTTCGGGAACAAGGGCACCACCCTACAGCGTCTGCGAGCAGCGGGCGGTACCAACCAGTCGGACATCCCCGGCGGGGTACTCCAGCGCAACAACATCCACATAGCTACCTGCGCGCCCGGGCGGGTGGACGAGACCCTGAGAGCCCTGCGGGACAGCCCCAAGACAGCCTCTGCCAAGTCCAAGTTCATCCTCGCCACAGATGGCGAGGTGTTTCATGCAGAGGATCTCAGCGGGACCGACACGGTCGCCTGTGCCTATGGCGAGTTTCCCGATCACTTCGGCTTCTTCCTGCCGCTGGCTGGGATCAGTACGGTTGCGCAAATCCGGGAAAGTTCATTCGACATCCGGGCAACCGCCCGGCTCAACAAGCTCTACGTCGAACTGCTGAGGGACAACCCGGACTGGGCGAACCGCCCTCACGACACGAACCACTTCATGGCGCGGCTGATCTTCTGCTTCTTCGCCGAGGACACCGACATCTTCCGTGGTGATAGCCTGTTCAGCAAGACGATCGAGCAGATGAGCGCTCGGGACTCGTCCGATACGCACCTGATCATGGCCGAGATCTTCCGGGCGATGGATACCAAGTACGCCGATCGTGAGGCGGCGAAGGTGGCGCGCTATGCCCTGCCGTTCCCCTATGTGAACGGGCAGCTGTTTTCGGGCAGCGTGGACTGCCCAAGGTTCAGCAAGATCGCCCGATCCTACCTGCTGCATATCGGCAGCCTGAACTGGCGCAAGATCAATCCCGACATCTTCGGCTCCATGATCCAGGCCGTCGCGGATGACGAAGAGCGCGGCGCGCTTGGTATGCACTACACCTCGGTGCCGAACATCCTGAAGGTGCTGAACCCGCTATTCCTCGACGACCTGCGTGAGCAGCTTGAACAGGCGGGTGACAACGGGCGGGCGCTGCTGAACCTGCGCAAACGCATGTCGAAAATCCGGGTGTTCGATCCAGCCTGTGGCTCGGGCAACTTCCTGGTGATTGCCTACAAGGAGATGCGGGCGATCGAGGCAGAGATCAACCGGCGGCGGGGTGAGGCAGACCAGCGCAGCGACATTCCGCTTACCAACTTCCGCGGCATTGAGCTGCGCGACTTCCCTGCTGAGATAGCCCGGCTGGCGCTAATCATCGCGGAATACCAGTGCGACGTGACCTATCGTGGGCAGCAGGACGCTTTGGCCGAGTTTCTCCCCCTCAACAGCCAGAACTGGATCACGTGCGGCAACGCCCTGCAGCTGGATTGGCTGAGCATCTGCCCGCCGACGGGAACAGTGGTGAAGATGCAGGCGGATGACCTGTTCGGGACGCCGCTGGATCAGGCGGAGATCGACTTCCAGAATGTCGGAGGCGAGACGTATATTTGCGGAAATCCACCATATAAGGGGGCCCGTGAACAAAGTGATGATCAAAAGAGTGACCTGAAATCTGTATTCGGGTCAGGAGACGACGGCTGGAAATCCCTAGACTACGTATGCGCGTGGCTGATGAAGGCGTCAGAATACGGAACGAAATGTCCCATGGCTGCGGCCTTTGTCGCAACGAACTCGATTTGTCAGGGGCAGCATGTTCCAATCCTGTGGCCGCGAATATTGTCTACTGGTCAGGAAATCGCCTTTGCACACACCAGCTTCAAGTGGGCGAATCTGGCGTCGCATAACGCGGGAGTCACGGTTGTTGTCGTTGGCCTGTCGGCTGCTCGTACCGCCAGAAAGACGATCTACGAGGAGGAGGATTCCGGATCCGTTCGAGCGTACGCAGCTCTCAACATTAGCCCATATCTAACGCCCGGCGAAAATATCATTGTCGGCAAGATGAGCCGGTCAGCTTCCGGCCTACCTGAAATGGGTGCAGGAAATTACCCGGGAGATGGAAATCTTCTCACGTTGAGCCGTGAAGAACGGGATGAGCTTTTTCAGAGACGACCAGACCTAATTCACCTTGTTAGGCCAGTTGTTGGTGCTCAAGAGTTCATCAAAGGTCTCACTCGTTATTGCATTTGGATCGACGACGAATATCTCACGGTCGCGATGTCAGATGGATTTATCTCGGATAGGATAAATGCGGTAAAAGAATTAAGGCGGGCAAGTCGAGATCCAAGTCTAAATCGGCTTGCTGATAGGTCGCATCAATATCGCGATCGACGAAAATCATCACATCATTCAATACTTGTGCCAACCGTTTCGTCTGCAGCACGAAAATATATCCCGGCGGATTTTAAAGATTCGTCGTTTCTTACCACAAACCAAGCGTTGGCGTTATTTGATGCGCCCTCGTGGTGCTTCGCAATTATATCTTCCAAGCTTCATCTGGCGTGGGCGCTGATGGTCTGCGGCAAGCTCAAAACAGATCTTCGCTACTCCAACACTCTCGGCTGGAACACATTCCCAGTCCCAACGCTGACCGAGCAGAACAAGGCTGACCTCACCCGTTGCGCTGAGGATATTCTCCTCACCCGAGAGGCCCATTTTCCGGCGACGATCGCCGATCTCTATGACCCAGACGCCATGCCCGCCGATCTGCGTGAGGCCCATGAGCGAAATGACGAGACACTGGAGCGCATCTACATCGGCCGCCGCTTCCGCAACGACACCGAACGGCTAGAAAAGCTGTTCGAGCTCTACACAAAGATGACGACCAAGGGAAAAGCGGCATGACCACGGCTAAGCCCATCCCTGCCGTCTCGTTCACCACCGCCCGCACTGGTGCCTCGACCAACGCGAACGCGCTCGGCATGCGGCCTATGCAGGAGCGGGCCTACAACAAGCGCGGCGAGCAGTACCTGCTGATCAAGTCGCCACCAGCCTCGGGCAAGTCTCGCGCGCTGATGTTCATCGCCCTCGACAAGCTGCAAAACCAGGGCCTGAAACAGGCGATCATCGTCGTCCCGGAAAAGTCGATCGGCGGCAGCTTTGCCGATGAACCGCTGGCCTCTTACGGCTTCTGGGCCGACTGGGTGGTGAAGCCGCAATGGAACCTGTGCAACGCGCCGGGGCCGGACGAGGAAAAAGTCGATCCCTCCAAGGTGAAAGCCCTGGGCCAATTCCTGGCCAGCGAGGACCGGGTGTTGGTCTGCACCCATGCGACGTTCCGTTTCGCCGTAGAGGCTCTAGGCGTCGAGGCCTTCGACAATCGCCTGATTGCGGTCGACGAATTCCACCACGTTTCCGCGGACCCGAACAACCGCCTGGGCGCACACCTGGCCGAGTTCATCAAACGCGACAAAGCCCACATCGTCGCCATGACTGGGAGCTACTTCCGGGGCGATGCGGCACCGGTACTGGGCCCCGATGACGAGGCGAAGTTCGAAACCGTCACCTACACCTACTATGAACAACTCAACGGCTACGAGTATCTCAAGTCACTGGATATAGGATATTTTTTCTATACAGGCCCCTATCTCGAGGCGATCGAGCACTGCCTTGATCCGACGAAAAAGACAATCGTCCACATCCCCAACGTGAACTCCAAGGAGAGCACGAAGGACAAGATCAAGGAGGTGGAAGAGATCATGGAGTATCTGGGGGAATGGCAGGGCGCCGACCCTCAGACCGGGTTCCACCGCGTTAAGCTGACCGATGGCCGGGTCCTGAAAATTGCCGACCTCGTAGACGACACTGACCCGGCCAGGCGCGCCACGGTGCTGTCGGCGTTGAAAGACCCTGCACACAAGAATGACCGCGACCATGTCGACATGATCATCGCGCTGGGCATGGCCAAGGAAGGCTTCGACTGGATTTGGTGCGAACACGCGCTGACGGTTGGTTACCGCTCCAGCCTGACGGAGATCATCCAGATCATCGGTCGCGCTACAAGGGATGCGCCGGGCAAGGAAGTCGCCACCTTCACCAACCTGATCGCCGAACCGGATGCATCAGAGGCTGCCGTGGCAAGCGCGATCAATGACACCCTAAAGGCGATCGCCGCCAGCTTGCTGATGGAGCAGGTGCTGGCCCCGAGGTTCAACTTCACCCCGAAAAATAAGGGGCCACTTCCCGATTTCGATTATGGCCCGGGCGGATATGAACCCGGAAAGACGAATGTCGGGTTCAATGCCCAAGATGGCCAACTGCACTTCGAAATCAACGGACTGGTCGAACCCAAGAGCCCAGAGGCCGCCCGCGTCTGTAAGGAGGACCTCAACGAGTTGATCTCAAAATTCGTTCAGGACAAAACCACCCGAGAGCGAGGGATGTTTGATGAGGAGGTTGTCCCGCAGGAGCTTACCCAAGTCAAAATGGGCAGCATTGTCCGTGAGAGCTACCCCTCATTCAGCGATGAGGACTGTGAGGCTGTCCGCCAACACGCCATCGCCGCGTTGAACCTGACCCAAAAGGCCAAGAGCCTGGCTATGGATATTAGCCATGCCGGCGATGGACAGCTTCGCGCCAATACCGCCCTGATCGACGGGGTGCGGCAGATCGCCATGGACGTGCGCGAGCTGGACATTGATCTGATCGACAGCATCAACCCCTTCCAGGCCGCCTATGCGGTGCTGGCTAAGTCGATGAGCGAGGCGACGCTCAAGCAGGTGCAGACGGCAATCTCGGCCAAGCGGACCAAGATCACTCCGGAGGAGGCGAAAGAACTCGCTGTGCGCGCGGTGCGCTTCAAAAAAGAACGTGGCAGGCTGCCGTCGATCACATCCACCGACGCCTGGGAGCAACGCCTGGCCGAAGGCGCGGCCGCGTTCGTGCGCTTCAAAGCCGAAGGCCGATATGTCTGAACTCAACCTCGACGAACTGGCTGAGGAACTGGCGGATTTTGCTCAGCCGGAGAAGAAGCAAAGCGCCTTCACTGCCCGTGAAGAGCGCATCATAGCCGGGTTCGAGGACATCGAGCGCTACTTTGAAGAACATGGTCGCCTGCCGCTGCATGGCGAGGAGCGAGACATATTCGAACGGCTCTATGCCGTACGCCTGGACCGTCTACGCGAGCAGGAAGACTGCAGAACGCTCTTGGCTCCGCTCGATAAGCACGGGCTGCTTGGAAAGGTTGAGGCGTCTGATCAAGTTGAAGACGATGAACTCGATACCGATGCGCTCTTCGCAGAGCTTTCAGGCCTGGGCGATGAGGACGACATAACCCAACTGCGCCACGTCAAGTCGGCAGAGGAAAAGCGCGCGGCAGAGGAGATTGCGCGTCGCGAGAGGTGCGTTGATTTCGAAAAATTCCAGCCGCTGTTCAAGCAGGTGAAGGACGACCTAGCCAATGGTACCCGCGTCACCCGCCCATTCGAGTTGAAGGCCGAAATCCGCCCTGGCGCCTTCTTCATCGTCGGAGGGCTGATCAGCTACGTGGCGGGGATGGATGAGATATTCACCAACGCGCAAGGCCGAACGGATGCCCGTCTACGTGTGATTTTCGACAACGGGACCGAGAGCGGAATGCTCATGCGATCCCTTCAGCGGCAACTCAATGACGATGAAGCTGGGCGACGGATTACCGACCCGAATGCAGGGCCGCTCTTCGCGGACAAGACCGATGGTAGCGACGCTGAAACGGGCACGATCTATGTGCTGCGCAGCAAGTCCGATCACCCGGCAGTCACCGAACATCGCGAGGTCATGCACAAGATCGGAGTCACCAGTGGATCCGTCGATAGCCGGATTTCTGGCGCCGAAAAGAGTGCGACATATCTGCTGGCCGGTGTGGAGGTGGTGGCGACCTATAAGGTCTACGGGGTGAACTGTCAGAAGCTGGAGAGCCTGATCCATAAGGTCTTCGCCGCTGCGCAGATCAACCTCACAATCCCAGATCGTTTTGGCCACCAGGTGAAACCGCGTGAGTGGTTTCTGGTGCCGATCAACGTCATCGACGAAGCCGTGCAGCGCATACGAGACCGATCGATCCTGGACTATCGGTATGACCCGAAGCTAGGGCAGCTGTTGAAATAGTAGGACCCAGCAGACGCCTTCAGCCTCCAGCTTCCACTCCAGAAGGGTGCCTCTCTACCAGCCAGTGGGCGTAGATACCGATCTGCGCTGGATGAAAGAACAAAGGTAGGTCAGGAGCCGCCCATGACAGCCCAGATGCCTGAGCGCCTGACCTACAAGGGCGAGCAGCTTGCGTTGGCGGAGCAGCCCCTGTGGGACTTCTTCAAGCTGGCCGGGTCACAACCGGCTATGGCCGCAACCTCGTCAGCGCTTTGGCGCGGCTATATCGGCAGCTGGGAGATCACCAACGAGCGGCTCTATCTCGTCGGTATCGACGGGAGGCTTAAGGACGGCTCCGCCTTGACCCTTGATTTGCTGTTCCCGGGGTTTCCCGACCGGGTGTTCGCCCACTGGTACTCAGGCGACATGCGCATCCCGCGAGGCAAACTGCTGAACTATGTCCACGCGGGCTATGCGAGCGTTTACGAGGGGGACCTCATTCTGAACATCGAACGTGGCGTGGTCGTTCGCGAGAGGGTGCGCCACAATTGCAAAGCACCCAAGGGGTCTGGGCCAGAGGGCTACAGGATAGACGCCCTCACAACATTCGGGGGCCGGAAGGCCCGCACGTAGAAATGATCTGGGTCTTTGGCTACCTAACCGCTGGCGCGCTGAGCGGCCTTTTCGCGTTGGTGCGGAACTACGACGACCTCCGTCAAAAGTTTGCTTTCGGGAAGCTCGCGTTTGCTGCGTTTGCGGTGGTCGCGATCTTTGTTCTGTGGCCGCTGTTCGTGGTCCCTGCGATCTATGACAGCGTTGTGCAGCGGCTTAGGGATAGGCCCAAGCCCGCCTTTAAAATCGTGCCTAGAGATCTGGGCCAAGCCCTCTCAATCGAAGCTGTTGAGGCGCGCGAACGTGTCGAAGATCCACTTGGTGCGGTGCCAGCTCTACCCTTCGGACACCTCAACCCGGCGTGGGTGCAGTTCAAGGCGGGCCTAGCGCCCGGTAGCCAGCTCTCGCCCTTCTCCAAAGTCCACAAGGACGGGATCAAGGAACGCTACGTGGGCTATGCCGAGGTCGGAAACGATCCAGTCACGCGCTGGTTCTTCACCGGCATCCGGCGGATTTAGTGTACTTATCGGCTCGGTTATCGGCCCCAACTGCCACCAGCGGCTGCATCTTTCGGCGGAACGGGGCAACGCAGAAGGCCAGCCCCTAAAAGATTTTAGGGCGGCGCCCGGTTCTGACGTAGGGCAAGTTTAGACCGGCTCTCAACAGACCAGTGGGGTTACGCGGCGTGCGCATAGAAATCAGAATGGCGGCGCTTTGCGTATCGGCTTGCGCTTTCGTGCTTGTGGCCTCCGGTCCCGTTTCTGCCGCCCAGACCGCCGAGGAAATTCTCGGGCAGGCAGAGCTTTATACGGTGAAGATCACCGCCCTAAATTCTATAGGCCTGAACCAGGACAGCGGCGGTACCGCCGGCGGTGCAGGCTTTCTGATCGACAAGGCGCGCGGCTGGATCCTGACCAATGCGCACGTAGCAACCCGCTCGCCCGTGGTGCTGAAGGTCGCCTTCAAGGATGAGAAGGAACTCCCCGGCAAGCGCCTTCACGTCGACCCCTTGCTGGACGTCGCGATCATCCAGGTTGATCCCAAGAGCCTTCCGACGACCGCAGTCGCTGCGGAGCTGGAATGCTCGGGGCTGCCAGCCGTTGGCACGCCGATCGCCGCCTATGGTCATCCCTGGGGGCTTAGCTTCACCGCTACGCGCGGGATCGTGTCGGGGGTGCCCTGGCTCTTTCCCGGCGAGTACGTCCAGACTGACGCTATTCTGAACCACGGCAATTCTGGTGGCCCGCTGATCAACCTCAACACCGGCAAGGTCGTCGGGCTCAATGCGCGCCTCTACAATCCTGAGACCGACAACAAGAAGTTCAGCTCCGCGATCTCCCTGTCCGAGCCCATCCCGGCTATCTGCCGGATTGTCGAGCTTCTGAAGGCAGGGCAGGACACGCGCCTGAAGCTGCTTCCCATGGCCTTGGCCACAGCTGGGGACAATCCAAGGCCGAGGATCGCTCGCACCCTCGACGCATCCAGCCCCTTTCTACCGGGTGATTTGATCGTCGGGATCAATGGCTCAAGTGGCGTTCGCAATGCTTCCGATCTCGCCACACGCCTTAGGGGGCCGGCGTCAAGCGCCAGCGTGACTATTGAGCGGACCGGCAAGACGATGACCCTGTCCACGCCGCTTCTCGTTCAGCCTGATCCTCTAGCGGCCAGGGACATCAATGTATCTGGCCTGATCATAGGTAAGCCCTGGAGGCTCGACGAATTCGAGATCAATCCTGCCAGTTCCCTGATTGTAGATTTCATCGAGCCCGGGAGCTTGGCGGAAGCTACCAAGGCCAGCCCCTGGAGTTATATCAATTCGGTCGACGGTAGGTCGTTCACCGACGTCGACAAGCTATACGCGTACCTGTCTTCGAAGCCTGAAGACGCGATGATCCAGTTTATCATCTCCGGCTACTCCGACGCCTCCGAGTTCATCCGCATCTACCACTACTTCGAACTGCCGAGAGGCAAACTCAATATGGTGACGGTGCAGTGAGTGGGTTGGGTGGCGGGGCTTGTGCCCACAGCGTGCCAGTGGGGGATTGACTGGAAGAAGATGACGAGTTGGATCAGGCGCCGGTCGAAGAGCTACCTGGAATTCTTGGATACCAATGAGACGACTTCGACTCCGTCGTTCTGGATCCATGCTTCAATCGGTCTGTGATGGCCGCGTGTACCAATACAGCAGTACGAACCAGCCAAGCGTTACACCCATCAGGATCCACCAGCCGCTTCTGTTGATGTCGTGAAGGCGGCGCACCGTGATTGCAATGGACGCGATTGATAGCGCGGCGAAGGCTATTAATAAAACCAGGCCGCCAAAGACCCCAAGCGCTGAGCCATCGCCCGCCAATAGATTCAGCGGAATACTGGAGAGCCAAACAAGGAGCACGAAGTACCAAAACTCTACGCGGCCTGTACGTCCTTTGAAATTGACGACCCGAGTGAAGGCAGAATTTAAGGCAAGTGAAATGGCTCCTG
The DNA here is from genome assembly GCA_945883235.1 of Phenylobacterium deserti. Lineage (GTDB taxonomy): Bacteria > Pseudomonadota > Alphaproteobacteria > Caulobacterales > Caulobacteraceae > Phenylobacterium > Phenylobacterium deserti_A. The sequence goes on from CAMCXF010000008.1 coordinate 21,578, forward strand.
GACCGCGCGGGTCAATTCGAGGTGGCATCGTCCCATAGCGGTTTGCGCCCTCTCGTTTTTTAATCACCAGCGGGAGAAACGCCGGGACGATCATCACAATTATCAGTAGGTGCCAGATACTAAAGCTACCCATCATCCCCCCCATGAAAGGCGAGCGCGAAACATCGACAGCCAACCTCGTGCGAATTGACAGCGGTGTTCCAATTTTCGTGTCGCAGAGAAGTTCATGCGAAGCGGTGATGTAATGCAAGCGCGGATCGTATGTCGCCCAGCAACGGGCTATGACCACTTTGTGTCCCGTCGCGCCCTTGGCGGCGGTCGCCACAGTGGCAGCATGGTTGTCAGTTTGGCCAGGCATTTTTGCGGCCAGTGCAAGCTTACGGATCAAGATCTCAGTAGCTAATGTGCGTGCAATTTATTGGGATCGATAATATCGTCGCGTCACGCTTTGCTTGGGGTATTTGGTGGAAAAACTCCTGAATGGGATCTTACATGAGATCCTGAATCTCTTGAGCCTCGCCTATACACATGAATGGTTTGTGCCATTCGTATTATTGCCAATGATGCTGGCCGCGGCAGGGTTTTTGCACCGTCGTGCGAGCAGGGAAATCAGGCCCTACCTGTCCGCAGCAACGGCACGGGTAGACGCCCTGGAGAGGGCGCTTGGGGGCTCCGGCGACCCCATTAAAGAGCGAGTGTCCTTTGCCGCCGGCTTTCTGGATTTATCCGCTGCCATGGGTCGGGACGAGCCCGGCTCAGACGCTCTTGTTCAGTCTTGGTGGGAGTTTCAGGAATCCCTTATCGACGAGAACGCCGACCCAATCCGAAACACGAGCCGACCGAGTACGTTCTTTGGCCGCGTGGCACCACGGCTCACTTTCCTCACCTTTGCATCAAACATTTTTGTGGGTGTCGGATTAGTCCTCACCTTCCTCGGTCTGATCGTGGCCCTGGGCCAAGCTGCTAAGGGGATGACCGGCAACGTTGCCGGTGCCCAGGCGGCTCTGGCGGGCCTGCTGACCGTCGCAGGTGCCAAGTTTTTCACATCGGTGGGGGGCCTCGTTTGCTCGATATGGCTTAGGTCGGTCGAGCACGACCTCGCTGGCAAATCGCGGAAACTTGGCGAACAGATTTGCGGCCTGTTGGAGCGAGGAATGCTCTACGTGCCCCCCCAGCGACTCGCAGCCGAGCAGCTGGAAATCATGAAGGAGCAGCGCGACCAGCTGAAGACCTTCAACACCGATTTTGCCATGCAATTGGGCGACCGCATCGGAGCCCAGTTCCAGCAGACCATGCAACCTATGACATGGGCCATTAACAAGATGGTCGACAGCATTAAGGAAGTCACGTCCGGCATTGGCGACGGCGCGCGACAGGCCATTGAAGAGGTTAGTGGCGACCAACTCCGCGGACTAAGCGAAGTCCTTGCGACCCTCGGTCTCAAGATCGAGGCGATCAGCACTGCCGTCGGCAGCTCCGGTGACGAAGCGGCGCGTCAGATCCGCGACGCAGGCTCCGACTTCGCCAAGGCTGCCGCGGACATTCGCGAGGCGTTCGACCGTCTTGCGTCCCAAGTTGATGGCATGGGGGAGAAGCTCCAGACGCAGAGCGCCGCTGCAGCGCAAGCCCAGGACGAAACCCTGCAGCGTGTACTTGGCGACCTCTCAACTGCGCAAGCGAGATCCGCAGAGGCGATAGGTGACGCGGTTGAGGCCTTGAAGCGCGCGGGCCTCGAAGCTGCCACCACAATGCAAACGGAGGTACAAGCTGTCTTGGCGTCAGGTGTGGCTGAAGGACAACGCGCCTTCACCAGCGCCGTGGGAGAGTCAGCGGACGAGCTTCGAGCGACCGTGCTTGGCCTATCCAAGGCCGTGGGTGATGCGGCGGACACAGTCGATAAGGCATCAAGCGGCTTCATCCGCAGCGGAGAGAATGCGGTTCGATCAGCCGAAGCCCTGTCTGGCGTCACCGGCCAGGCGAATACCCTGGCGACGAGTATCGCGGAGGCCGGAAAAGGATTCGGGACCGTTGCCGCGCCCATCGTGCGCGCCGCGCAGGCGATCGATGACGCCATCTCGAAAATCCAAACAGCGATCCAGGCTGGTCGAAGCGCCGACATTCAGGCGCTTGAGCAGATGAGGGCCTTGGCCGAGCAAATGAAGGGCACCTCCGCAGCCGCGGAAGAAGCCTGGGACGACTATCGGAAACGTTTCGCCGAAGTCGATAAGTCGCTAGCTATCGCAGCTGAGAAAATGTCGTCAACACTCGGGGACAGTCTGTCGCAATTCTCGGCCTTCGCCACCAAGACCGACAACGCTCTGGCGGACGCGGTCAGCAAGCTCTCCAGCGCGATATCCCCGATCGAGGACTATGCGGAGGCGTTGAGCGACTACGTGGAACAGCAATCCAAGGCCAAGGAAACTGCTGAATGATCCTCGACGATGCGCATGAAGTTGAGGTCGATGAAGAAAATTACTTCGTGTCGATGACAGACATGATGGTCGGCCTCGTTTTTATCTTCATCATCATGCTGATGTATTTCGCCCTGCAATTCCAGGACATCACTGACCAATTGACAGGCGCGGATCGCGAACGCGCGGAGATCCTGAAGCAGCTGGAGCAGACGCTCAAAGAAAAAGGCGTCGAGGTCACCATCGATAAACAGAACGGCATTTTGCGCCTTCCTGACGCAATCCTGTTCGACCGCGGAGAGTACAGGCTTAAGCCTTCGGGCGAGGTCGCAATCGGCCACCTAGCCGACGCTCTCATTGAGGTTCTGCCTTGCTACACAGATGGGCAGAAAGGCAATGAACAACGCCCCGCTTCATGTCCGACAACGCCGTATAAAATTGAGTCCGTCTACATCGAGGGACACACCGACAAAGACCAGCTTTACGGGGGTGGTGTCGTGAACAGCAACCTCGTCCTCTCCGCAATCCGAGCGACCAATACCTTCAACTCGATCGTTGGCCGCCGCCCGGAGGTCGGCGAACGCTGCACTCGTACGGGCCAACACTGCGCCGCTGTCTTGAGCGTTAGCGGCTATGGCTCTGAGCGGCCTTTCGACAAGACGGATAGCCCCGAGGCCAAACAACGGAACCGTCGGATCGACCTACGCTTGACGATGGTGGCCCCCGACTCCCAGACTGCGATACGAGCCATGTCGCGAGAGCTCAATGCGAAATGAGCGAATTGAAATCACTTCTCAGTCGGCCAGACGCTCTATCAGCGCGGCTCAAGGTTGGGTCGATAGAGCCGGCTGTTCTCCAGAGGTTTGTCGCTAACATGCAGGGAGACGGGGGTTCGCCGCTCGACCCCGAGCAGACTGGCGCACTCCAGCGTCGCCTGCACGAAGCGGCGGCGACCAAGAGCGTGGATGGCCTGAAAAGCCGGGACCTACGGGACGCTTGTAAGGTGTTCCTTCATGCGCCGGAGCCCTTGATCGAGAACGCCGATACAACCGATGCGATCTTTCAGCAGGTGGAAGTTAAAGGACAACGATCAGCCGTGTTTGCACTGGTCGCCGCCTACATCGATGGCTTCCGCGAAGATGAGCAATTCGCGGCATTCGCAAAGCGGATCCGTCAGCTGCTTGGCCGCTGGGAGGGCCGGCCTATTTCCCCTTGGCCAGAGCTCGAAAAGTCTACCGGGCTGTTTGACCCGGCGAAATCGCCAAAAAGCCTTGCCGCTGCTGTGCTCGACGGTGGCCGGACACCAGCGGAAATCCTTGGTGGGCTTGGCCTCGACACTGTGATCCGCCAGCGTGGCAGGCTCGCCGAGACCGCATTTATTGAGGCGACCAGGATCGTCGCCTCAAAACGCGGTCTTTCGGCCATCCCGCTGCAAGCGCGGATCATAGATTGGGTGAAGGACGCTGACGGCCGGCTCGTGTTCGCGCGGGCACTTCCCGAGGCCGCTTCTGCTCTCCTTCTGCCTTGGGCAGACGCCGACCCGCCCCCGGATCACCGCGCGCGCCTGATCGAAGTGCTCCAATCTCTGGGCGGTGGCGACCCAAGGACGAAACCTGGAGCATGGCGGCCCGTTCGCGAGCAGGCTCCACAAGCCTATGCCGTGCTGATGCGCTGGCTGACGCGCGCATCGGTCTTTCAGTTCTTTGACATAGTTGATCGAAGCCTCGCACGTGATCCCGCCGGCAGAACTATGTGGGCCTATCGGCGTCGGTTCTGGACCGCATATCTGCTCGGCGAGGAAGGCGCGCCAATGATCGAGGAAGCCTGGGTTGCCTTCGGAAACGAAGGTGCAAGACTGGCGAGACAAGCCGCCAGGGAAAACGCGGAGGCCGGCCTCGCGGCATTTGGCAACCAGCAAGACAAGAGCGAAACGCATGCAGCATTGATCATGCGTGTAGGCGATTGGACGGTCGTGGACTGGAGCCATAGCGCCAAGTGCAATTTCTGGCGCAAGGGAACCAAGGGAGCACCCCAGCTCTACCAAACGCGCTACCCAGCAGGCACCTTGTATAGCGCGCCACACAGCGCAAGCCACTATTCGCCGTCAACCTTCACATGGCAGAAGAATTTCGCAGAGATCATTGAAGAGAAACGCTTCTTCGTTGAACGTCGTAGCTGGAGGCCAAAGCGTGCGTAGGCCCTGGGGAAGCCAGCAAGCGGCGGGCTCCGCCTTTCGATGTCACCTCGACGGAGACGACATCGTACTTCAGTTGGTCGCAAACGATGTGCTTATAGCGGTCGACCAATGGGCAACAATGGCGGCGCACGCCACATCCTCCTTTGCCGATCTGCGAGAAGCCTCGGAGGCCGACGGAGAGCCAACGGTCGTATTCGAACCTACCGCCGTCAGGATCCGGCCAGCCGCCCTGGCCCGCATGGACGCGTCGGTTTCTGCCACCCTAAACCTGCCCCCGCCGACCCGCCTCGCGTTAGATCTCAGCCCAAAGGGCGGGATCCAGGATCCAGGGTTCTTGGTTGCGGCGCGCTGGGTTCGCCCTGGCGGATCGCCAGAGCGGGTTGAGGTGCGCGGAGCGATCCTGAAGACTGCGACGGGTCTGCAGCGTATCCCTGAACCTCTGTTCTCTCTCTACCGCGCTACCCTGCCGATCGCCGTCCCGATCTCAGATGACGCGGAACGATACAAGGCAATCGCCGGCCTCAAGGCCCATTGGCCAGAAGACCCGGACCTGCCGGTTAGCAGCGATGCCTACCTGCAGGACCTACGGATCCACTATGCCTCAGGCGTTTCGCTCAAGCTTACGGAACTGACGCCGACATCGACGACCTTTGATCCGATACTGTTTGGGCCAAAGGCTGTTGCGCACTCCGACGACACCGACCAGGCGCTCGATGAAGACCTGGACAGCCTCCTGCCCGAGGCCGCGCAGCGCATCTTTGCGAAGACACGCTTCTACGCCGGCGACGGCCGCAAGTCGGCCTATGTCCTTCGCAAGGGCGAATACGTCTACGTTGATCCCGCCGTCCGCCCTATTCTTGGAGAAATCCGAAGACTTCAGGGTTCTCCAGAGGCTGAGCGAAGAAAATTCGTCTTGAACCCCGCAGCAACCCTTCGGGAGCGTCTTGGGACCGAAATCGCCGACAAGATCGGTCTTGAGACACTATTCGTTCAGACAGAACAGTTCTCCGAGCGTGTTGCTGGCGTTGATGTCTGGCGTAAGCCCGTGCTGCCATGGCTCACTCCGCTGGGGAACAACCGTTGGATCCCGGAGCGCTTTGGCGTGCGGGTCGGTGACGACTATTTCGCTGTGCCGGTCGGTTCCACCTTGGAGTTGATTGAGCGGGTCGAGGCCGCACATGCTGCCCAGGCTTCTACCGTTGACGTAAGCGGATTGCTCAAAGCGCTTGATAGCGATGCGCCGCCCCCTCCGCAGTCTCTTACCGTAAACAATCAGACGCTCACTGCGGTCCAGAGCCTTCGCCCCTTCGCCTCTATCCCTGTCCCGAACAGTGACGAGGGCGTGGCAGAGTCGCATCCTGCATGGGACGCGAAGACACAGGGGAAACTGTTCCTGGTCGTGCGGGACAATTTCGAGGAGGTCGAATACTCCACGAACGATCCCGACGCCATCGACTTGGATGAACCAACGCCAATCCTGCCGCCAGGTGGACTTCGGACACACCTGAAACCCCACCAGTATGTGGGGCTGAATTGGCTGGCTCGATGTGCATCTGTGGGGCGCCCGGGCGCTTTACTGGCGGACGACATGGGGCTTGGAAAGACTCTCCAGGCGATCGCCTTTATGGCTTGGCTGCAGGAAGAAGCTGCATCCCGCCGCCGACCCGCCGCACCACTTCTGATTGTCGCGCCGACAGGCTTGCTCGGAAATTGGCAGGCCGAGATCCGCAAACACCTGAAAGAGCCTTGGCTCGGTCCGCTAGTGCAGGCGTTCGGCGGTGATTTGAAGCGGCTTCGCGAAGACTCAGGCCTGAGTGGGCGAGACATCGACACAGGTCGAGCCGCCCTCGATAGCGGGGCGTGGCGGCAGGCGGGCGTTGTCCTCACCACATACGAGACGCTCCGCGACTACCACTTCAGTTTCGCTAGAACCCGCTTCGGTCTCATCGTCTATGATGAGATCCAGAAGCTAAAGAACCCGGCTAGCCAAATGACTCGCGCGGCAAAGACGCTGAATGCGTCTTTCGTCCTGGGGATGACAGGGACGCCGGTGGAAAACAGGCTGCAGGACCTTTGGTCCCTTATGGATGTCATCGCGCCAGGTCTGCTTGGTTCCAGCCGGGATTTTGAGAAGCGCTACCCCGCTGAAGACCGTGCGGGATTGGCAAACCTAAAGTCGCTCTTGATGGACGGTGATCTCAAAAAGCCATCCTTCATGGTGCGACGCCTCAAGTCGGATGCCCTGGAGGGACTGCCAAAGAAAACGGTGGTGCCCTACCAAGTCGAAATGCCCCCGGCCCAGGCCCAGGCCTCCAAGGACGTCGTGGTTCGAGCGGCAGCTGCCGCGGCGTCGGGGACGCTCGGCAAGGGAGGCATGTTGACCTTCCTGGCAGCCATGCGCGGTGTCTCCCTTCACCCTCGGGGTCCAGGCGAGCCGATCGGTGATCTCGCGGGCTTCGCCTCGGATTCAGCGCGAATTGAAAGCACGCTGAAGGTACTCGATGCCGCAAGCCTGAAGAACGAGAAGGTCCTTGTTTTCGTCGAGGATCTCGCAATGCAGGACCGTTTCGCAGAGGTGGTTCAAGCTCGGTATGGTCTTCCGAGGCGTCCGATGCGGATCAATGGCGGCGTTCCAGGCCTTTCGCGGCAAAAAATGGTGGATGAATTTCAATCCGAGCCCAACCGCTTCGACGTGATGGTCTTGTCGCCGAAAGCAGGCGGGGTTGGCTTGACCATCACGGCGGCCAACCACGTCGTACATCTATCGCGCTGGTGGAACCCGGCGGTAGAAGATCAGGCAACTGATCGTGTTTACAGGATCGGCCAGACCAAGGAGGTCTTCGTCCATATCCCGCTAGCGGTGCATCCGGACCCTTCGCTGCGCCAATCCAGTTTTGATTTGCGGCTCAATGATCTTATGGATCGAAAGCGCGCCCTAACGCGAGACCTGTTCCTTCCGTCGGAGGCGAACGACGCAGACCTTACTGGACTGTTCGAAGATGTTTCTCTGGCGCGGCCAATTGCGCCAGCGGACGATATGTCTGATGGGAGCGAATTATCTTCTCGCGAGCGAGCAGAGGGACCGGTCGAGGCCACGCCAGCGACAACTACCCCCTCAGGACCTCAGCCCCGCCGATTATTGACTCTTCCCGCGTTCATCGAGCGGACTGGCGCACGCGTGTGGGTTAGAGGCCCGGGTGAGCCTCGACCGACCGATGAAATTCTGGCGATATTCAGCAACAAGGTGATAAATCGAGCGACGATCAGCGATCCATATGCCTTGGCTTCGTCATCAGCGCGGTTAGCGCAGATCAAGTTTGCTTCTGATCTCGCCGGGGTATCGAATCTCAAGTCTATAGTGGTGGAGTACGCACCAGAAGCCGGCGACGACCTGGACGACTCCCACGCGCGTAGAGATATCGGGGCACTGTTCGCCACATCCGCGGCAGCCCGAAAGGGAGCTACTTTTTCAGTTGTGCGCAGGCCTCGACGTCATGGCACCGACGACTTCCACGATCGGCAAGTAACGCTTGAGATCGTTCATGCCGGCGGCGCTGCCAGGTCGCATACCCTCCTAATCGGCCGCGGCCTTTCGGCGCTCTACGAGGAGCGTTGGCAGTGTTCTGTGAGTTATGCGCCGCCGTCCTGACACCTTCGGCTATCTAGGCCCAGAAGCGACAGAACTTGGAGTGTTTTAACCCCGTTCACTTTTTTGGGGGAAGAACATTCGGCCACGTTCGATTTCATTGGCTAGCGGAAATCGACGTGAATGTGGTCATCGTGACGGGCAGCAGCGCAGCCAGCGAAGCGAACCTTATTCGCTGTTTTCAATCCAAGCCGAGATTTCAAATGTGGTTCGATGAAAACCCGCCTCACATCCTTCTAAACGATTAGGCTTCGGATGAGCTTTGCAGTGCGCGCATCATCTAATCACCAGGAACGCGATTGGGGTGGGTCCAGACGTTCAAAACTATTTCTTGGTCCTCGGTGGCCGGCACACACGCGGTCCTTTGGGTCCCTCGGTGGCTCATAAGCGCCGAAGCCTGGCTCCTCTGGAAGCGGCGACGGAGGCGGGGCAGAAAGCGGGCGGTCGCTGCTGGTTTCGTAAAACAATGCGAGGTCAATTTCGCGTCCGTCGCCGTGACTTCTATGTGGGCGCATAGGGACCACGCCGCTGGGCCATGATGCATCCATGTACAAAATTATGCTGCCCGGGTAGGCGCGTGAGAAATCGTTAGCAGCGGCCAAAAGCACTCGATATGCCTTTGGCGTTACGAAATGGCGGTTTCGCCCGCAATAGTAGCGCACGGAAACCGGACGTAGTGGCCCTGTTGCGCCGCACGGCAGCGGCACCAGCCCAATCGGGCTAGGGGTGGTGTTTGGTCCGCGATATGGGGGGCGAGCCGTTTTCTCGGGTGCGCCTTGGTGGGACTTACCTGAGAGCGGGAAATTGCATCCGGCCGCGGTGATCACGAAAAGGAATGCGGCCATGAGCTGGAGGCTTCGGGTCAATGGCGCGAACTCCTGTCCAGGCACTATCGTCTGTTGATCGCCCCGGTGTTGCAAGCGTGACCTTGGGTTGATGATTGGATCTGTATGAGTGCGGTCATCTGTCCTCCCGGCGCGAACGAAATTTGAGCTGGCACCTAACGCCCCGCTCGACGCCTGAATGAGGGAAATTCCTGTTCGCCCGGTCTAAGAGTCTGACTCATAATGTTCGTCCATGAAATCATGGGGTTGTGAGTTGGCGCAGTGATCAGCGTGTCGGTAGGCGGCCAGAACTGGGGTACGAGAATTTCCGTGGTGCGTTATGGGGTTGTCGCCGATCGCATCGTTCAGTGTCCCACGCCGAGGCGGGATTTTGCGGTGCCTTGCCGCTGGCAAGCTACTGATATGACTCAACATCATTATGGGTCAGACACTAAGGTTGGGAATTAGGTCAACACCAGCAAACTGATGGGAGTTCTCGAATGACGGAGGAACAGGAGATCCGAGTGATTGCGCTCGAGCAAGCGGTCAAAGCTATGGCTGGGCTCCGTGACCAATCAAACTACCAAGAAAGCTTGATTGTTCATTCGGCTGAACGGTTTGAAATTTTTATTAAAGGAGGAATTTATTTCGATGACTAAGAAATACGATCTGTCGGTCAAGACCGGCGAGTACACCGACTCCAGCGGTGCCACCAAGGGCCGCTATCAAAATTTCTAGAGGCTTACGGGCGTCGGGTTTGAAGGCACCACCGCCCTCTGATTTCGATCACCAAACCTAACCTCAAAACTCGAGGCTGGCGGTGTAGTATCTATTATTGACCCCGCCCCTGGTTTGGAAAGTGCCTCCCTGGGGGGGTCTGGTTTATGAAACCGCCGGTCCGGTACTATTTCAGCGACGGTAAAGGCGGTTGATTTTTTTGGTCGAGGCGACGCCTCTTAACTCCAAGCCCGCAACCATACGACTTTGCTTCGCTTGGTACCTATACGGTACCTCAGCAAACAGGAATCGCGCCAAGATTCCGCTAAGTCATTGAAATATTGGAGCGGGCGAAGAGATTCGAACTCTCGACCCCAACCTTGGCAAGGTTGTGCTCTACCACTGAGCTACGCCCGCGCTCCGTAGGGGAAAAACGACCCCAAATGCGAGAGGCGGCTATATGGCAGAGGCCCTCAGGCTTTGCAAGCCGGGCGGTGCGCCAATCCCTCAGCCACGCTTGGGGGTCTTCAGTTTTCGCTTGTTGACGTGGCCTTCGGGGTTAGGGGCGTCGACCTCTTCCGGGAACTCGCCCTTGAAGTAATAACGTTGCCAGGCGGCCTTGGTAGCCTCGGGGTCACCGCGGAAGATCTTCTGGTTGAACTCGGACCGGTGCTTTTCCCAGACGTCGTACTGGTGGCGCAGCTCGGGGTCGGAATCCATGCGGCGGATCACCGGCTGGATGTCGTGCAGCATCTTGTCCTGCACCAGGGTGATGAAACAGAACGGCTCGCCCTTTTCGAAGCGGACCTTGCCCGGCCGGGTGAACAGCCAGTTCATGGTGAAGGGGAACGGCAGCCAGTCGGTTTCCACCACCCCTGCCAGCGCCTGGATGCCGTCCTTGGGGGCGTTGGGCGGGCCCATGGCCATCATCGACCAGCCGGGCGGCGTGCGGAACAGGTAGCCGGGGTGCATCGTCAGAACCCCGTGGCTGAAGTGGCTGGTGGCCAGACGGTGAAAGTCGGGGTTGGGATAGTCCGGCTTCAGCGTGATGTCGGCCTGCATCGGGCCGCCGTTCCACTCGGCACTGAAGGCCATGGGGGTGAGGATCTCCCACCCCGATGAATTGGCCATGTTCAGCGGCAGGCAGCGATAGGGGTGGCGCGAGGTGAAGCTGTCCATCCAGGCCCGCTGCGGGCGGCCCGGCACGATCTCGGGCGGGCGTTCGGTGGTGGGGAAGCACTCGAGTTCCATGCGAGGTTGGGTCATCGGTGCGGACGGGCTCCTTCTTGCCCTATATCCATAGGCGGCACGTCATCGCCCCGTCCAGCGCAGGCAAAGAAAAACCCCGGCTGCCTCGAGGCAGCCGGGGTCAATCTTCAGGCGTAACCGTTTAGGCGACCGCAGAGCGCCGACGGCGAAGCATCACGCCGGCCGCGCCGAAGCCCATGATCATCATGGCCCAGGTGGCGGGCTCGGGCACCGCGACGCCAGCGAGCTTGTCGAACTCGAAGGAGTTGCCGCCGGACGAGAACTCTATCTTACTCACGACATCACTGCCGAAATCATAGATCACCGTCGTTCCAAACGTCTGAGCGCCGTTGCCAACCTGGATGCCCGGGCCACCCCAGATGTTGACCCCGGCCAGCGAGATATCGCCGCTGGCGGTGTAAAACTTGAAGTTCAGCGTGTTGTTGAAGCCGATGCCGCCAGGGCTTCTTGAGTCCGGGGAGCCCATGTAGAAGCTGAACTTCCTTAGACCCTGCAGCGAGGTCAGAGTAGCTTTGCCGCCGCTCTCGACGGTTTCATAGAAGTCGCCTGCCACGCCGTTGTTCAGCGGCGGGGGCGCGCTCTTTCCCGAATCCAGGCCGGCACCGCCGTCGCGGGTGTAGGCTTGTTGCACATCCTGGGTGAACGTGAAGCCCGGGGCCAGATCATTGATCGTGCCACCCTTACTGTCACTGATTCTGGTGAAGGGACCGATGCTGTTGAAGTCAGTGATCAGCGTGAAGCCGGTCGGCAGGGCATTCCCCACTTGGTTGGTAATTGTCAGAGCCGATGCGGTGGTGGCGGAAAGCGCCAGCGCGGCTACCGCGGCCGCAACGTATTGAATCCTGATCATATCCCTGTTCCCGATCTCGGCCGTCCCACGACAGCACCCTATGTGGCGAAGATTTACATTAACCATTTCGAACGCGCGACTCTGTTCGCCTAACGGGGGAATCTAGATTTTCGGCTACAACCCATGGACAAGTCCGCAGGCTCGCCACTGCCGCCGCGGTTCGCTATGGCAGGGCGATGGTGACCCGCGAAGGCCTGCTCGAGTATCTGGCGACAATCGGCGTGGCCGCCAAAACACTGGACCATCCAGCGGTCTTCACCGTGGGCGAGGGCGAGGACATCAAGGCTTCGCTGCCGGGCGCTCACACCAAGAACCTGTTCCTGAAGGATGCGCGCGATCAGCTGTGGTTGATCTCGGCGGAGGGCCAAGCGACCATCGATCTGAAGCGCCTGCATCTTGTGATCGGATCGGGCCGCCTGTCGTTCGGCAAGCCGGAGCTGATGATGCAGACCCTGGGGGTCAGTCCCGGGTCGGTCACCGCCTTTGGTCTGATCAATGACCGAGAGCATCGCGTCAGGTTCGTGCTGGACCGGAACCTTGCCGAGGCGGAGTTTGTAAATTTCCATCCCCTGACCAACACCGCGACCACGACAGTCAGCGGGGAAGGCTTTAGACAGTTCCTGAAGGCGGTGGGTGTCACACCGCTGATCGTAGACTTTGTCATGATGGCTGTGGTCGACTGACCTCTGGATTGAAGAACGCCGCCGTTGTGGCCATGTTAGGCTCTAACGCGCCCGGCGAAAACGGGAAGAGGACCTATGACCCTGATCGGTGAAACCAGCGGCGCCCCGGTCGCCGACCTTATCAAGGACACCACCGACGCCACCTTTATGGCCGATGTGGTCGAGGCGTCGAAAACCACGCCGGTGATCGTGGATTTCTGGGCCACCTGGTGCGGTCCGTGCCGCCAGCTGGGGCCGGCGCTGGAGAAGGCCGTCACCGCGGCCAGGGGAAAGGTGAAGCTGGTCAAGGTCGATATCGACAAGAACCCCGCCTATGCCGGTCAGCTGCGGGTGCAGTCGATCCCGGCGGTGTTTGCCTTTGTGGACGGGCGGCCGGTGGACACGTTTTCCGGCGCGCTGCCGGACAGTCAGGTGAAGGCGTTCGTCGACCGCGTGGCCAAGCTGGGCGGCGGCGGGGTGTCTCCGGTGGACCAGCTGCTGGATATGGCGCGGGAGTCTCTGGAACTTGGCGACCTCGGCGGTGCCGCCCAGGCCTATGCGCAGGCGCTGCAGATGGATCCGGCCAATGTGAAGGCCATCGGCGGCATGGCCAGGCTCTATCAGCAGACCGGTGACCTTGAGCGGGCTGCGGAGGTGCTGGAAATGGCACCGCCCGACGCGAAGGACCCCGACATTGCCAGTGTCCGGGCCGCAATAGCGCTTGCAGCCGACGCACCGTCCGAGACCGCAGGGTTCGAGGTCCGTCTGGCTGCGGACCCCGACGATCATGAGGCGCGGCTGGAACTGGCCAAGGCCCTGGCTGGCGCGGGTCGAATGGATGAGGCCGTCGACGAGCTGATCGAGATCATTCGTCGTGATCGCGCCTGGAACGACGAGGCCGCGCGCAAGCAGTTGCTGGTGGTGTTCGAGGCTGCCGGGCAGATGTCCGACACCGCCAAACAAGGGCGGCGCAAGCTTTCCGCCATCCTGTTCAGTTGAGACCCGCCATGGCCCCATACAGTCAACTTGCCGACCTGCCGCAGCTGATCCCGGTGTTTCCGCTGGACGGTGCCCTGCTGTTACCGGGCGGAGAGTTGCCGCTACAGATTTTCGAGCCGCGCTACCTGAACATGATCGATGATGCCATGGCCGGCGAGCGGGTGATCGGCATGATCCAGACTCGCAACGGCGGGGATCGCGAACGCCCCCACCTGGCCGAGGTAGGCTGTGTGGGCAAGATCACCAGCTACAATGAGACCTCGGACGGTCGATACCTGATCACCCTGACCGGCGTCTGCCGTTTCGAGGCCGGTGAGGAACTGAATCTGCGTCTGCCGTACCGCCAGCTACGGGCCCGCTACACCCGGTTTGGTGGCGACCTGGGGCGTGACGAAAAGGAAGAGGCGACGGCTGCGGCCCGCGCCCGGTTCGCCAAGGCGTTGAAGCGCTATCTCAACTATCGCCAGCTGGACATCGACTGGGAGACCGCGGAGGAAGCGCCGCTGGAAACCCTGGTCAACAGCCTCTGTATGGGCCTGCCATTCGAGCCCGCCGAGAAGCAGGCGTTTCTGGAGGCCCCGGATCTGGCAGGCAGGTTCGACGTGCTGACCACCCTGCTCGAGATCAGCGCCAGCGACCCGGATGACGCCAGTCCCCGGTTGCAGTAGAGGTCGGCGATGAGCACCCCCACGCTGAGCGCCGAGGTTGACCCCCGGCTGCTGGAAATTCTGGTCTGTCCCGTCAGCCGCGGGCCGCTGGACTATGATCGCACCAAATCGGAACTGATCAGTCGCAAGGCGCGTCTGGCCTATCCAATCCGCGATGGCGTGCCGATCATGCTGCCGGAAGAGGCGCGGGATCTGGGCGAGGGGGAGTAGCTAAAGCGCCTCGCCGCGCAGCAACCTCGGCAAATCCCCCACCGCGCCACCGGCCTCCCGCATGAAGAATTTCCGCGCCGGGGCGATGCGGTTGACGGTGGCCATGCCGACGCCGCGCGCCAGCCGTAGCAACGGGTTGTCGTTGGAAAACAGGCGCACGAATACATCGGTCCCTGCCGCCAGAGTGACGGTGTCGAAGTTGCGCCATGCGGCGTAGCGCGCCAGCACCACCTCGGACCCTATATCCTCACCCAGCCGCATGGCGTCGACCACGACCTCGGCCAGAGCGGCGGCACCCTTCAGACCCAGGTTCAGACCCTGACCGGCGATGGGATGAATCCCGTGAGCAGCGTCGCCCAGTAGGGCGGCCCGCGGAGCCACGAACCGTTCGGCCAGTTGCAGCCTGAGCGGGTAGGTGAAGATCGGGCCTTCGACAGCGACCGCGCCCAGAAACTCGCCGAATCGCCGCGCGAGATGCGCCTGAAACACTTCGGGTCGCGCGGTCTTCAGGGCCTCGCCCCGCGCCGTGCTTTCGGTCCAGACCAGGCTGGCGCGGTTGTCGGTGAGGGGCAGGATGGCGAAGGGGCCACCCGGCAGGAAGTATTCGTGGGCCACACCACCGTGGGGCCGCTCCATCCGCACGGTCGCCACGAACCCGGTCTGGGGATAGTCCCAGCCGACGACACCGATGCGCGCCTGGGTGCGGATCACCGAGCCGCGCCCCTCGGCCCCCACCACCAGCGGCGCAGTCAAAACCCGACCATCCGCCAGGGCCACAGCCGCGGCGCGGGGTTCGAACTCCGCCCTTGCCACGCGCGCCGGGGCCAGAACCTCGATCCCGGCGCGTTTCACCGCCTCCGCAAGCGCGGCGCGGATATGTCGGTTCTCGATCAGGTAGCCCAGCGGCTCACCGTCCGAGCGGTCAGCGATCTCTGCGGAATCAAAGCGCAGGAAAAACGGCGAGGGTCCCCCTGCCGAAGCGCCGGGCGCCCGGCCGTCGGTCACCAGGATCTGCTCGATTCGTTGGGCGTTGCGGTCGAGCGCGTCGGCAAGACCCAGGGCGCGCCACTGGCGGTAGGCTGAATAGGCAATGGCCGAGGCCCGGCCGTCAAAGGTCGGTGCCAGCTGATCGTCGAACACCACCGGATCGATCAGCACCGGTCGCAGCCCGGCTTGCGCCAACGACAAAGCCAGCGTCGCCCCGGCGATGCCTGCGCCGGCGATGATGACGTCCGGGTCCTGGGCCAGTGTCATCGCGGTGCCTCGCCTATTCCGTCTCGTCGTCGGAGAAGCCCATGATGTGGAAACCGGCGTCGACGTGGATCACCTCGCCCGTGGTCGACTTGCCGAGGTCCGACAATAGCCAGAGCGCCGCACCGGCGACGCCTTCCATCGAGGTGTCCTCCTTCATGGCCGAGAGCGACCGACCCTTGGCCAGCATGCCGCGTCCGCCGGAGATGCCCGCCAGTGACAGGGTCTTCATGGCACCGGGCGACAGCGCGTTGACCCGGATGCCTTTCGGCCCCAGATCGCGGGCTGCGTAGCGCACCGAGGCCTCCAGCGCCGCCTTGGCCACGCCCATGGTGTTGTAGTTCGGGATCGCCCGCTCCGAGCCCATGTAGGTGAGCGTCAGGATCGAGCCGCCGGTCTCGGGCATCAACTCGGCGGCGCGCCGGGCGCAATCCACAAAGCTGAAGGCGGAGATGTTCATGGCGCGCAGGAAGCCGTCGCGGGTGGTGTTGTCAACGAACGAACCCTTCAGTTCGTCCTTGTTGGCGAAGGCGATGGCGTGAACGAAGAAGTCAATCTGGCCGAACGCCTGCTTCACCACATCAAAGGCCGCATCCATGGCCGCGTCGTCGGTGACATCGACGGGTGCCAGGACCTTGACGCCGATGCTGTCGGCCAGAGGCTGGACCCGACGCTCCATGCCGGGCAGATGCAGGAAGGCGATCTCGGCACCCTGGGCGGCCAGCTGGCTGGCGATGCCCCAGGCGATGGACTGGTGGTTGGCGACACCGGTCACGACCCCGCGCTTGCCCTTCATCAGGTCACCGGTCGGCATCTGATAGTCGTCGGCCACGTTGGTGTTCTCCCTTGTTGCCGCGGGTTTTGACCGATCCCACCCACGGTGTCATCAGGGTTTCGCGAACCGGGCCAGCACCTCGATGGGATCATGGCCCAGCGCGCGGATGCGACCCTCCCAGCGTTCGAGGGCCGTGTCGTAGTAGTCAAAGATGCACGGGGTGCAGCCGCGCTGGCAGCACGACTGGGGGTCCGGCAGTTCGGGCGGCTTGGGGAGTTGCGGGTCCGCCGCCAAGGCCTATCCTCAGAGTTTGGTCATCACCAGGCAGCCGTTGGTGCCGCCGAACCCGAACGAGTTGCTCATCACCGTGTGCAGTGACCGGTCCTCGCGTTCGCGCACGATTGGCAGGTCGGCGAAGGCCGGGTCGAGAGTCTCGATGTGCGCACTCTCGCAGGCGAAGTCGTTGTTCAGCATCAACAGGCTGTAGATCGCTTCCTGCGCCCCAGCGGCACCCAGGCTGTGTCCGGTCAGCGACTTGGTGGAGGAAATCAGCGGTGGCTTGTCGCCGAACACCGCGCGGACGGCTTCCATTTCCTTGATGTCGCCCACCGGGGTCGAGGTGCCGTGCGGGTTCAGATAGTCGATGGTGCGGCCGCCAATGGTCGACATGGCGATCCTCATGCAGCGTGCGGCACCCTCGCCGGACGGGGCGACCATGTCGAAGCCGTCGGAATTGGCGCCGTAGCCCACGATCTCGCCGTAGATTTTTGCGCCTCTGGCCTTGGCGTGCTCCAGCTCCTCGAGCACCAGGATGCCCGCGCCGCCGGCGATGACGAAGCCGTCGCGGCCCGCGTCATAGGCGCGACTGGCCACTGCGGGCGTCGCGTTGAAGTTGCTGCTCATGGCACCCATAGCGTCGAACATGACACTGAGCGTCCAGTCCAGTTCCTCGACACCGCCGGCAAAGACGACGTCCTGCTTGCCCATCAGGATCTGCTCATAGCCGACGCCGATGCAGTGGGCCGAGGTGGCGCAGGCCGAGGAGATCGAGAAGTTCAGACCCTTTATCTTGAACCAGGTCGACAGCGTCGCCGACGCGCCCGAACTCATGGCCTTTGGCACCGCGAAGGGGCCCACGCGTTTGGGTCCGCGTTCCCGCGCCGTGGCGGCGGCTTCGACGATTACTCGGGTCGAGGGCCCGCCGGCACCGACGATCAGGCCGGTGCGCTCGTTGGAGACCTCGGCCTCTTCCAGGCCGGAGTCTGCGATGGCCTGTTCCATGGCGATGTGGCCATAGCCGGTGCCCTGGGCGAGAAAGCGGGCGGCGCGGCGGTCGACCAGGGCCTCCCAGTCGATCTGCGGCGGCGCGTGAACCTGGGACCGGAAGCCAAGCTCGGCGTATTCCGGCGCGGCGACAATGCCGGATCTGGCCTCACGGAGAGACGCCAACACCTCGTTGGTGTTGTTGCCGATGGACGAGACGATACCCAGTCCGGTGACGACGACGCGGCGCATGTTGCCTTCCACGATCCTCAGGGCTTCTTACGGCCGTTGATACAGTCCGACGCGGAGGTCCTGCGCCGTATAGATGGGTTTTCCGTCGGCTTCCAAAACCCCGTCGCCGATACCCATGACCAGACGACGGTTAATCACCCGCTTCATCTGGATCTTGTATGTCACTTTCTTGATATCCGGCGTCACTTCACCGCCAAATTTGACCTCGCCGCAACCCAGGGCGCGACCACGACCCTTGCCGCCGATCCAGCCGAGATAGAATCCGACCAGCTGCCAGAGTGCGTCGAGACCCAGGCTGCCTGGCATCACAGGGTCATTGATGAAGTGGCAGTCGAAGAACCAGAGCTTCGGATTGATATCGAACTCGGCCTCGATATAGCCCTTATCGAATTCGCCGCCGGTGTCGGTGATGGTGGTAATGCGGTCGAACAGCAGCATGGGCGGTGCTGGTAGCTGGGCGTTGCCTGGACCGAACATCTCGCCGCGTGCGCAGGCCATCAGCTCCTCGAAGCTGTAGCTGGGCTGCCGGGTCGGTGTTTCAGTCATCAGTGTCGCTTTCAGAGCTCAGGAGGCGACGGGGTAGCACAGGCCTGCCTGCCGCCTCAACGACATTGCGGCCGCGTCGCTGTGCCCCAGAGGCTGCCTTCGCGCACCCAGCCCTTGGCACCGTCGGTGTTGATCCGGCACCAGCCCTTTTTGCACTGGTCAAGTTCGGCCATGGCGCGAACGTTGAGCAGGGCCGCGGTTTCCGACCCGGCTTTGGGGCTGGCCAGCAGCGGCGCGGGGCTTCTGGAGGTGTTGATCACGGCGCGGCGGCCATCGGTCACGCGCTTGTGAATCCAGGCAACCTGACCATCCTGGTCACAGACGCGGCGCCATTCGCTGGTCTCGGCGATCACCTGCAGCGGCAGGCCGCGCTTGCGATAGACGAACAACAGCTTGTGATCATCGCCGGGACCGGCCCGCGCATTCACCTTGGCAAATTTGAGGGTGATGTAGCGCGGCACCTCATAGCCTGACGGCGTCTGACGGGGGGCCGCATGGGCCATGGTCACCCATGAGGCCGCCACGAGTGCCAGAACAACACCGGCAGGACCTCGCGCAACTGACCTTCGTTTGCTCAAGTCGCATACCTCGCCTTGGCCGTGCCGCTGCCCTTTGCTAGGGTCAGGAAGTTCAGCGCCATGATATAGCGCAGGAAGCACCCCTTTTTCCGTAGGTCCATGGCCCCCCGCAAGCCGAAAGTCATCGTCACCCGCAAACTGCCGGACTCGGTCGAGACCCGCATGCGCGAATTGTTCGACGCCGAGCTCAACGTCTCGGACGAGCCGATGAGCCGCAAGGCGTTAATCGAGGCGGTTGGACGCTGCGACGTGCTGGCCTCGACCATCACCGACCGGATCGACGCGGGCCTGATTGAAAAGGCCGGCGAGCGGCTGAAGTTGATCGCCAACTTCGGGGCGGGGGTGGATCACATCGATGTGGCCGCCGCTACCGCAAAGGGCATCATCGTCACCAACACCCCGGGGGTCCTGACCGAAGATACCGCCGATCTGACCATGACCCTGATGATGGTCACTCTGCGCCGGGTAATCGAAGGCTCCAACGCCGTTCAGTCGGGTGAATTCAACGGCTGGGCGCCGACCTGGATGCTGGGGCGCCGGATCACCGGCAAGCGGCTGGGTATCATTGGCATGGGCCGGATCGGCACCGCCGTGGCACGTCGGGCCAAGGCGTTTGGGCTGCAGATCCACTATCACAACCGCAAACCGGTCAGCTCGCGCGTTGCCGAGGAGCTGGAGGCGACCTACTGGGACGGCCTGGACCAGATGCTGGCGCAGATGGACATCATCTCGGTGCACTCGCCGCACACCCCGGCCACCTACCACCTGCTGTCGGGCCGTCGCCTGAAGCTGCTTCAGAAGCATGCGATCCTCATCAATACGGCGCGCGGCGAAATCATCGACGAGACTGCGCTGGCCGATCTGCTGGATTCGGGCGGTATTGCCGCTGTCGGTCTCGATGTTTTCGAGCAGGAGCCGCGGATCAATCCCAAGCTTCTGAAAAACCCCAACGCCGTGCTGCTACCGCACATGGGTTCGGCCACCGTCGAGGCCCGCGTTGAGATGGGTGAAAAGGTAATTATCAACATCAAGGTCTGGATGGACGGCGAACGGCCGCCGGACCGGGTGTTGCCGCAGATGCTTTAGGCATCTGCGCCGACGCGAGATTGGCACGGCCGGGCGGATCAGGTTAAGCCGAGCCATGGCCGCGTCTTCTGCCCCCGGGCACAAAACCATCATCGCTCCCTCGATCCTGGCGGCGGATTTCGCGCGTCTTGGCGAGGAGGTCCGCGCCATCGAGGCCGCCGGCGCCGATTGGGTGCATGTGGATGTCATGGACGGACACTTTGTCCCGAACATCACTCTGGGCCCTGACATCGTGAGGGCCCTGCGTCCCCACGCGACAATCCCGTTTGACGTCCATTTGATGATCTCGCCGGCCGACCCCTATCTGGAGGCCTTCCGGGCCGCCGGGGCCGACCTGATCAGCGTCCACCCCGAGGCGGGCCCGCACCTGAACCGGACGCTGAAGCGCATTCGCGAGCTGGGGGCCAGGGCCGGTGTGGTGTTCAATCCGTCGACGGACCCCTCCGTGATCCAGTGGATGATGGATGAGGTGGACCTGATCCTGGTCATGTCGATCAATCCGGGGTTTGGCGGCCAGACGTTCATGCATTCACAGTTGGCGAAAATCACGGCCCTGCGCGCCATGATCGAGGCGACCGGACGCGATATTCCGCTCGAGGTGGACGGCGGCGTGACCCCGGAGAGCGCGAAGCTCTGCATTGCCGCCGGGGCGACGGCTCTGGTGGCGGGCACGGCGGTGTTTCGTGGCGGGGCAGAGCACTACGCCGCAAACATCGCCGCCCTGCGCGGCTGAAGGGCGGGGGATGGCCGGGCTCCCGATGCTGCGCCGTCTGCCCGGTCGCTATCTCGCGACGGCGGCGGCCGTGGCCATGGGCCGAACGCTCTCCGAGGAGTGGCGAGCCTCAGATCCTCATCGCTGGCTGACCGAGCGCCCGCGACCCGAGGGGTTTGCCCTGCAGCCGGTAGATCGACGTCCGACGGATCCAGACACCGGGCGCCTCGTCCTGGCCGGCACCATTGCCCTGGCTGACGCGACCATGACCGTTGGTGTCGGCGGGAATCCGTGGGATCGCGCCTGCCCCACGCGCGCCTTTGCCGAAGCCCTGCACAACTTCGCCTGGCTGCCGGATCTGGTGTCTGTGGGGCCGGATGGGGCGGCGGAAGCCCTGCGTCTGGTGCTGGAGTGGCGCCGTCTGTTCGGACGCTGGAACTCCTTTGCCTGGGACCCCGAAATCATGGCGCGGCGGGTGTTTCACCTGGCCTGCGCCGGGCCCAGCCTGACGGCGCGCGCCTCGGATACGGAAACCCTGCAGATCGCGGCGGACCTGGCGCGACAGGCCCGCGACCTGTTGGGTCCTGCCGATCTTGCCGGCGCAGCGGACCGGGCCGTCGCCGCCGCCGTGGCGGGGGTCGCGTTGAGCGGGTCTGCTGGCGAGCGGCTGCTGGAGCGCGCGCTGGTCAGGCTCTCAAGGGCACTGCCCCGTACGGTCGCCCCTGATGGGGGCCACGCTTCGCGGCAGGCCTCGGCGGCGCTGGAATTGCTGTTCGGCCTTGAAACCCTGGATGAGGCGATGATCCAGCGGGGTATGGCCGCCCCGGACACCGTGCAGCGCGCCATCGACCGGTTGGCGGTCGCGGTGCGGTTCTTCACCCTGGCCGATGGCAGTCTGGCGGCTGGACATGGCGGCGTCCAACGGGATGCAACCTATGTGGCTGCCGCCCGGGCTCTGGATGAGGCCGCGCATCGGCCGATGCCCAGTGAGCTGGGGGGCTATCAACGCATGGAGTCGCGCCGTCTCCAGGTGATCGCCGACACCGCGCCGCCGCCGACGGGACCCTGGAGCCTTTCTGGCGCAGCCTCGCCGCTGGCGATGCAGGTGCTGGCAGGCGGACGTCGCCTGATCGATCTTGACGCGGGGCGCGGCCTCGACGCGGCCTCGACGGTGCAGGTGGAAGGGCGCGACCTCAGTCGACCGATCACCGGCCTGCCGGCGCGCATCCTGGGTCCCCGCCTTGCGGAAATGGACACCGTGGTCGAGGTCCAGCGCCACGAGGCACCCGGTGCCGTCTGGCTGGACCTGGCGCACCACGGCTGGAACCGGCGCTACGGGTTGATGCACCAACGCAGGCTGTATCTTGACCTTGAGGCCGGCGACCTTCGCGGCGAGGACCGGCTGACGCCAACAGCCCGGGCACAAGGCCCCGATAGCCGGCACTTTGTCGCCTATACCCTGCGATTCCAGCTGCATCCCGGCGTGCGCGCGCTCGTTGCCCAGGACCGTCGCAGCGTCCTGCTGCGAGCGGACGGCGTTCAGGAGGGCTGGGTCCTGCGAAACGATGTGCTGGACATCGCTATCGAGCCGGTGCCCCGCACCGGGCGACCGGCGCTGCAACTGGTGTTGAGCGGCCTGCGACGCGCCGACTCCGGCGCCCGCGTCAGGTGGCGGCTGTCTCCGGCGCGGACACCTCAGGCCGTGCAGCCGCTGCCCTCGATGCGACGGGCAGATTTGATCGACGACGTTTCGTCGCGCGTTGACGGCCCGCTGCGGTAAGCCTAATCCCGGCCCATCCTGCGTGACTGGCGATTTGAAGGTGGGCGACCACCGGGGAGCGTGGGGGGTCAAAACCGCCGCTCGCCTGGGCTCCCTTCAATGCTGAAGCCCGGAGTCCGCCATGCCCGCCGCCCCCGATTTCCCGCCCGCGCCCGACATGGTCGTTGTCCGCCGCGCCCTTTTGTCGGTGTCCGACAAGACAGGCCTCGTGGAGGCCGCGCGGACGCTGGTGGGATTGGGGGTCGAGCTGGTCTCCACGGGGGGCACCCGCAAGACCATCGCCGACGCGGGCCTGCCGGTGAAGGATATCGCCGACCTGACCGGGTTCCCCGAGATGATGGATGGTCGGGTCAAAACGCTGCATCCCGTGGTGCACGGCGGCTTGCTGGGTGTGCGCGACGCCCCGGAGCACAAGGCGGCCATGGAGGCCCACGGGATCGGGGCGATCGATCTGGTCTATGTAAACCTCTATCCCTTCGAGCAAACTGTGGCGGCGGGCGCGGACTACGAGACCTGCGTCGAGAACATCGACATCGGCGGCCCGGCGATGATCCGATCGGCGGCCAAGAACCACGGCTATGTGGCGGTCTGCACTGCTCCGCAGGACTTGGCCCAGGTGTTGGCCGAGCTCGCCGAGGGCGGGGCCACCAGCCTGGCTTTGCGAAAACAGCTGGCGGCACGGGCCTATGCGCGCACGGCCACCTATGATTCCTCCATCGCCTCGTGGTTCGCCGCAGAGCTGGGCGATTTCGCCCCCGCACGCTTCTCCATCGGCGGCCAGCTGGCCCAGACTATGCGCTACGGCGAAAACCCGCATCAGGCGGCGGCCTTCTACCGGTTCCCGAACCCGCCGGTGGGCGTGGCGACGGCGATCCAGCTGCAGGGCAAGGAACTCAGCTACAACAACATCAACGACACCGACGCCGCCTTTGAGCTGATCGCCGAGTTCGATCCGGCGGCAGGCCCCGTCTGCGCCATTATCAAACACGCCAACCCTTGCGGCCTCGCCGCCGGCGCGACCATGCTGGAAGCCTATCAGCGGGCCTTGGCCTGTGACCCCACCAGCGCTTTCGGCGGCATCGTCGCTCTGAATGGACGGCTGGACGCGGCAACCGCCGCACAGCTCCTGGAAGTCTTCACCGAGGTGGTGATCGCCCCCGAGGCGGACGATGATGCCGTCGCGCTGTTCCGCAAGAAGAAGAACGTGCGCCTGCTGGTCACCGGCGGCCTGCCCGATCCCACTGCTCCGGGACGGACCTTCAAGTCAGTATCGGGTGGTTTCCTGACCCAGACCCGCGACACCGCGCGCCTGACTACGGCGGATCTCAAGGTGGTCACGAAGCGCGCGCCGACGGACACCGAGGTGCGCGACATGCTGTTCGCCTTCACCATCGCCAAGCACGTGAAGTCCAACGCCATCGTCTATGCGCGCAATGGCCAGACCCTCGGCATCGGTGCCGGCCAGATGAACCGCAAGGACTCAGCTCGCATCGCCGCGCTGCGGGCCGCCGATTTCGGGCTCGATCTTAAAGGCTCGGCCTGCGCGTCAGAGGCCTTCTTCCCGTTCCCCGACGGCCTGATCCAGGCGGCGGAAGCGGGGTGTACAGCGGTCATCCAGCCCGGCGGGTCCATCGGCGATCAGGCGGTGATCGATGCCGCCGACGAACGCGGCCTGGCCATGGTGTTCACCGGCGTGCGTGTGTTCCGGCACTGACCCGGCTTTTCCTTCCCCATGAAGGGGAGGGGCGGGCATCAGCGCCGTTTCCGCCCCGCACTTGCCTCGGCCGCCAGCTCGCGCAGTGCCGCATTGGCGATGGTGAATTTGGCGAAGGTCCAGGTGCCGCCGGCTTCGATCTCGGCGACGGTCCTGACGGCGGCGCGGGTGTGGTCGGGGCGCAGGTTGGACCAGGCGTCGGCGGCGCGTCGGGCAGACGCGTCGTCGGTGCCGGCCTCAGGATTGCCGGCGTGGGTCATGATGGCGCGGGTTAACTGGGTCTGCTCGGCCAGCAGGTCCTCAATCAGGCGGCGAAGCGCCGTGCGTTCGAAGATGTCCCCGGCCCGGAACTCGCCCGCTGCAGTCCGCAACCGGTCAAAGGCGAACGCGGCGTCTGTCGCGTAGTAGAGGCGCGCGACATTGGGCAGTGGCCAGTTGGACGCCTCGGCCATGTCCACGAGATCGGCGGCGTTGGTCAGCGGGCCAAGCACCGCTACGGCACGCGCGAGGTCAACGGGCGCGCCCCGGTCTGTGATCTCCCGGGTCCGCTGGTCAACGGAGGCGCGCTCGGCCGGGGACAGGATATCCGGCATCAAGGTCTGCAGGCTCCGGAAGCCCGGCACATAGCGGGCCGAGAGCTCGGCGATGTCCAGACCCTCACGCCCGGCGCGACGCGCCAGCCAGAATGTGGCGCCACGCAGCGCGGCGCCAAGTCGGCGGAACAGCGCCATCTGACCGGCTGCAGGAACCTTGAGATCCAGGGCCTGGACGGCGGCCCACAGGCGTTCGAAGTCCAGCGCCTGCTTGGCGACCTCATAGCCAGTTATCAGGGCCGTCACGTTGCAGTTGGCCGAGGTCATGGTCCGCGACGGGAAGCTGGGACCGCAGCGGTTTACCATATCGTTGGCGATCACGGTGGCGATGATGTCCGGCCGTAGCCGATGGCTAAGGATGGCTTCCTTGTACTTGCGCAGCGGCTTGGGGAAGTAGGCCTCCAGTCGACCCTCGAAGAACGGATCCTCGATGGCGCGGGTCGTGGCGATCTCGCGCTTCAGCTCCAGCTTGCCATAGGCCAGCAGCACCGCCAGTTCCGGCCGCAACAGGCCGCGCCCCTGTTTCAGACGCTCGGCTATGGTCGCCGCGTCGGGGAGGCCCTCGACGGCCCGGTCCAGGCGTCCGGCTTGCTCCAGGTCGGCCATGAAACGTGCGTGCGGCTCGAGCTCGCGCACGGTGTCCATCTCCAGCAGCGAGAGCGCCAGGGTCTGGTCGTAGTTGTGGACTAGGACGTGGATTGCCACGGCTTCGGTCATGGTCGGCAAAAGCTTGTTGCGCTGGGCGCGGCTCAGTTTGCCCTGCCGCTCGAGGATGCCGGTGGTGATCTTGATGTTCACCTCGTGGTCGGAAGAATCCACGCCCGCTGAATTGTCGATGGCGTCAGTCTCGATCCGGCCACCGGCGGCGGCGAATTCGATCCGGCCGGCCTGGGTCAGGCCCAGATTGGCCCCTTCGCCGACCACCTTGACGCGCAGGTCGGCCCCGTTGACCCGGACGGTGTCATTGGCCTTGTCACCAGCATCGACGTGACCCTCGTGGCGGGCCTTCACATAGGTGCCGATGCCGCCGAGATAGAGCAATTCGGCTGGAGTCTTGAGGATCAGGTTGATGACTTCGGCAGGCGAGAGCGTCTCAGACGTCGTGCCCAACATCGTCCGGACCTCGGGCGTCAACGGGATGGACTTCAGCGACCGGGCGAAAATCCCGCCCCCTTTTGAGATCACCTTGCGGTCGTAGTCGTCCCAGGACGAGCGGGGCAGAGCAAACATCCGGTCGCGCTCGACATAGCTCTTCGCCGGGTCGGGGTCGGGGTCCAGAAAGATGTGGCGGTGATCAAAGGCGGCCAACAGCCGGGTCTGCCGCGACAGCAGCATGCCGTTGCCGAACACATCGCCCGACATGTCGCCGCAACCGACCACGGTGAAGGGCTCGGACTGGATGTCCTTGCCCATCTCGCGGAAGTGGCGCTTGACCGCTTCCCAGGCACCCCGGGCGGTGATGCCCATCACCTTGTGGTCGTAGCCCACCGATCCGCCGGAGGCGAAGGCGTCGCCAAGCCAGAAGCCGTAGGACTCGGCCACGCCATTGGCGATGTCGGAGAAGGTGGCGGTGCCCTTGTCAGCGGCGACCACCAGGTAGGGGTCGTCTTCATCGTGAACGATGACCCCCTCTGGATGGGTGACCTTGCCGGTAGCGGTGAGGTTGTCCGTCAGGTCCAGCAGGCCGCACAAGAAGGTCTTGTAGGCATTGACGGCTTCGGCGCGGATCGCCTCGGGCGAACCTTTGGGCAGCTGTTTGGGATAGAACCCGCCCTTGGACCCGACAGGCACGATCACCGCGTTTTTGACCTGTTGGGCCTTCACCAGTCCCAACACCTCGGTGCGGAAATCGTCACGCCGGTCTGACCAGCGCAGGCCGCCACGAGCGACGGGACCAAACCGCAGATGGACGCCTTCCACGACAGTCGACCAGACGAAAATCTCACGGTACGGGCGTGGGGCCGGAAGATCGGCCAGGGCACCACTCGCCACCTTGAACGAGATGTAGGACTTAACCGCGCCATCCGGCGCCAGCTGATAGAAATTGGTCCGCTGGATGGCAGCCACCAGCAGGGCCATGCGCCGCAGGACCCGGTCGTCATCCAGAC
The DNA here is from genome assembly GCA_945883235.1 of Phenylobacterium deserti. GTDB lineage: Bacteria > Pseudomonadota > Alphaproteobacteria > Caulobacterales > Caulobacteraceae > Phenylobacterium > Phenylobacterium deserti_A. The sequence continues at coordinate 48,689 of CAMCXF010000008.1, forward strand.
TTTCGACCAGCTGCAGCGCCTCTACAATGTCGGCCATCACGCCATCGGCCAGTGTGCGGCGCGCGGCGAGGTCGGCGGCAATGGCCGGATCGAACTTGATGCGGAACAGGTCCAGGATCAGTCGCGCGACACCGGGATGGTTCGACAGCGCCTGCTCCTGTACGCGCTGGGAGGGGTCCAGACCTGTCTGCTGGCGATACCGCGCCAGCGCCCGGATCAGCGCCGCATCGCGCCAGGGAAGGGCAAGCTCCATCACCAGGCGATTGAAGCCGTCGTTTTCCGTCCGTCCGGTCCAGACGGCGACCACAGCGTCCTCGAACGCATCCTTGATCTCGCTAAAGATCAGGTCGCCGCCACGCGGGTCCCCAATCTCGAAGTCGTGAATCCAGACGGCGGGTGCGCCGGCAGGCGAGATCCGGAACCCGGCCTCGGAGATCGCCTTCAGGCCCATGTTGTCCAGAATCGGCAAAACGTCGGCCAGATGAGCAGGCTCGCCCCGCCGATAGAGCTTCATCCGGAACATCAGCAGGCCGTCGGCAGCCGTGCGATAGGCCCGGGCGCAGAGGGTCTGATCGGTGCGCGCGGCCTCGATGACCGCAATGTCTTCCAGCGCCTCAGCGGCCTGGGCACGGTCGCGGTAACCGGCCGGGAAGGCCTCGCGACAGCGCGCGACGGTGGCGGCCACCTCCTGCGGTGCCCGCCCGCTCGCCCGGACGGCGGCATCGAAGCGATCTTCCCACGTACGGGCGGCTTCGGCGATCTCCGCCTCGACCTTGCGCAGGTCAGGCGCCAGATGCTGGCCCGGCGTGAAGCCGATGATGTAGTGAACCCTTGCCAGAGGGCTGTCGTTGAAGCTCGGGTAATAGGCGGACAGCCGTCCACCATAGGCCGCCATCAGCAACTCGCCCGCACGCCGGCGAAGGTCGGAATCGTAGCGGTCGCGCGGCACGTACAAGAGGACCGAAGCAAACCTGTCGAACGGATCGGTTCGTTCGAACAGCTTTACGCGGGGTCGATCCTGCAGGTGCAGGATGCCCATGGCCTGGTCCAGAAGTTCGTCCTCCGCGATCTGGAAGAGCTCATCTCGCGGATGGTTCTCGACGATGTTGCGCAGTCGCTTTTCGTTGTAGCTGCCGGGCGCGGCGCCGGCCCGGGCCATGACCCGGGCGATTTTTTCCCGGATAAAGGGCACCTGGACGGCGGGCTGATCGTAGGCATCGGCGGTGAACAGCCCGACAAACCGTACCTCACCGCTGGGCCGTCCGTCGGGGCCGTAGCGTTTGATGCCCACGTAATCCATGTAACCGCGCCGGTGGACGCGGCTCTTCACATTGGATTTGGCGATGGTCAGCGCCGGGTCGCCGACGATTCGGTCCTTGACCTGTCGCATCAGGACGGCGGGCTCATTGGCGCGGCGCAGGATGGTCCGCTCCGGGTCGCGCAGCACGCCCAGGCCATCGCGGGGCTGATAGAGCGGCTCTTCAGGCGCGTACTCGCCAGACTGCAGGCGCGGGTATTCGTAGATCCGCGCACCCAGAAAAACGAAGTGGTCGGCGTGCAGCCACCTTAGGAAATCAAGTTCCGGCGACCGCGCCCGACCGGAAGCCTCCAGCTCCGCCACGGTCTGGTTCATCAGCTCCAGCATCGCCGGAAAATCGTCGACCGCCGCGCGCACGTCGGCCAGCGTCGCCTTGACACCCTGGATCAGCGCCTGCTCGCGATCTGGACCGATCGGCTCCAGGGTCACCGAGATAATCGACTCCCGACGCTCGCCTCCCATTGCGCCGCGCAGGCCCGTCCGATCCCGTCGCACGGCGACGACGGGGTGGAACATGGCGCGGACGGAGAGACCCTGATCGCCGATCTCGCCCATGACACTGTCGACCAGGAACGGCGCGTCGTCCTGCACGATGTCCAGTCGATCGAGCGCGGCGCCGAGGGCGGGTGCGATCCGGATTCGCGGCGCGCGGCCGCGGCGTCGATCCGAAAACCGCCAGACGTCCGCCAGGTTTCGCGCAAGACCGGCCGAGCCCAGCTCGGGAACATCATCGGCCTGGGCGTCACCGGCGGCCTGCCGTGCAAACGTGGCGACGGCCTCGGGAGAGGTGTCGTCGGCAAGTTCTGTGGTGATCGCCTTGGCGAGCGCGGCGCTGGTGCGGGACAGCCGGCTCATGCGCGGGCCGCCCGGGTCGGCGGGACGTCCGACACGAAAACGCCGCCGGAGGAGAGAGTCCGGCGGCGCGTCGCCTCGCCGTGGGGGATCGACGAAGCGCAGGATGCTCGTGGCGTCTGGCGGGGGGAGCGCCGGACGCTTGCGTCGGATTTCAGAGCTTTCCGATCTTCTTTAGCTAGGGATCGAGAGGTCATGTTTTAAGCCCCCGGCTTTAAGTTCTTTGTTTGCCGCTTTGACGACGGTCTGGGTTTGGCCACGTCAGGCGTCCTGACCAGGGTGCGGGTCGTTCCGGGATCGCCGTCGGCCGATAACAGCACCGCGACCCAGCGTGCGCCGGGAAACTGCGCCAGAACCACCATCATGACCGTCGTCAGGGGTGTGGAGAGAAAAGCGCCCGGCAGGCCCCAGACCGTGCTCCAGAAGGCCAGGGCCAGCAGCAGAACCAGGGGATCCATGTTGAGGCTGCGCCCCTGCATGCGTGGCTGGATCACATTGCCGACAAACATGCCGATCACCTGCAGGACCCCGAACAGCACGACGGCCTGCCAAAGCGTCTCGAACTGCACCAGGGCGAAGATCGGCGGCAGAGCCACCGCCACGATGCCGCCGACCACAGGAATATACGATGCGATGAAGATCAGGATCGCCCAGAACAAGGCGTTGTCGAGCCCGACGGCCGTCATGGCGATCCAGGATGCCCCGGCGATCATCAGGCCGGTGACGGTCTGCACCCACAGGTACTGTTCGACGCCGTCGCGAATTCTCAGAAAGGAGGCGGTCGCCTCATGTCGCGCGTCGCGCGAACGGAACAGGGCGACGGTCTTTCGCTCCCAGCCCTTCCGGGACGCCAGGATGAAGCCCAGGTAGACAAGGACGAACGCGGCCGTTGAGGCAAAACTCTGCAGGCCTCGGGCCACCTCGCCGAGGTGGCTCGCCGGATCAAGCCGCTGGACAAGCTGGGTGATGGTCGGTGGGACGTCGACGCCCATGAGGCCGGCGACGCGCGCGATCAGACCGTTCAGCTTCGGCGAATAGGTGATCAGTTGGGTGCCGAAACTCGTCGCGTTGTCGACGATGAAAAAGGCCGCGCCTACGAAGATCGCCACCGAGAGCAGTATGGCCAACGGTGTCGCCGCGCGCCCCGATACGCCGGGCAGGCGTTGCTGCAAAATCCGCGCGAAGCCGTCGATCATCAGCGCCACAAAGATTGCCAGCGCCAATGGCGTCAGGATGTCGGCCAGCACATAAAGGACCGACCCGCCCGCGATCGTCGCGAGGATCACAAGGGCGCTGCGCGATGTGTTTTCAGGGGCGGTGGCGGGCATCACAGCTTTCAAGGCGCGCTGACGGACGGTCTTTGCCATCAAGTCAGGTGTGGTCTACCCCTGTTCTGCGCCCATGGGGAGCGGATTTGCCCCTTCTCCGCGTCAAGCGGGAGGTGCCCCTTCGCCCGCTGTAGGGGGTGGCGGCCCAACGCGGCCCCGGCTAGCTTGCCGGCTCAAGACAATCCCCTAAGGACACGCTCATGGCCGACGCCGGCGTTCTGATCGGTTTCTCCGACCATCCCGAGCAGCTTCTGCTCAACCGTTCGAACCGCCATGGCCTGGTGGCCGGTGCCACTGGCACTGGCAAGACGGTGACCCTCCAGATTCTCGCTCAAGGCTTCTCCGACGCCGGTGTTCCGGTCTTCGCCGCCGACGTCAAAGGCGACCTATCCGGGATCAGCGCCATCGGCACGCCCAACGAAAAGATGCTGGCCCGTGCGGCGGCCATGAACCTGGAAATCAAACCCGCTGCGGCCCCCACGGTGTTCTGGGATCTGTTCGGCGAGGCGGGCCACCCGATCCGTGCCACGGTCTCGGAAATGGGTCCGTTGCTGATCTCGCGGATGCTCGAGCTCAACGACGTTCAGGAGGGTGTGCTCTCGGTGGTGTTCCGCGCCGCCGACGAGGAAGGCCTGCTGCTGCTGGACCTGAAGGACCTGCAGGCGGCGCTGGCCCACGCCGCCGCGAACGCCAAGGACCTGTCGGCCCGTTACGGCAACATCTCGCCGGCCACCATCGCCACCATCCAGCGCGGTCTGCTGGTGCTGGAGGACCAGGGCGGCACCAACCTGTTCGGCGAACCGGCGCTGCAACTGTCCGACATCATGCGCACCGATCCCTCGGGCAAGGGCTACATAAACCTGCTGGCGGCCAACAAGCTGATTGCCAACCCCAGGCTCTACGCGACCTTCCTGCTCTGGCTGATGAGCGAGCTGTTCGAGGAACTGCCCGAGATCGGCGACCCCGACAAACCGCGTCTGGTGTTTTTCTTCGACGAAGCCCACCTGCTGTTCCGCGATGCGCCCAAGCCGCTGCTGGAAAAGGTCGAACAGGTGGTGCGTCTGATCCGCTCCAAGGGCGTTGGCGTCTATTTCATCACCCAGAACCCGGCAGATATCCCCGACACCGTGCTGGGCCAGCTGGGCAATCGCATCCAGCATGCCCTGCGCGCCTACACCCCGGCGGATCAACGCGGCCTGCGCGCAGCATCCGAGAGTTTCCGTCCCAACCCGGCCTTCGACACCGCCGAGGCGATCCAGGCGCTGGGCGTCGGCGAGGCCTTGGTGTCGGTGCTGGACGAAAAAGGCGCCCCCACCGTGGTCCAGAAGACCATGATCCGCCCACCCAACTCGCGGATGGGCCCGGCCCTGCCGGCAGAACGCCTTGCAATCATGGGCCAGAGCCCGGTTCGCGGCCTCTACGATACCGCGCTGGACCGCGAGTCAGCGTTCGAGGTTCTTCAAAAGGCCCGCGCCGCCACGGCCGCCGCAGAGGCCAGGGTTGAGGAGGCCGAGGTCGAGGACGAACCGAAGGCGCGCGCCCCGGCGGCCCCGCGCGCCTCAAGCCGACAGGGCATGGGCGAAACCTTCGCCAAGTCCATGCTGCGCACCATCGGCAGCCAGGTGGGCCGCGAGCTCATTCGCGGCGTGCTGGGCGGCCTGCTGGGTGCCAGCCGGCCCACCCGCCGCCGCCGCTGAACCCTACCGCGGTGCCATCCGGATCGCACCGTCGAGGCGGACGTCTTCGCCGTTGAAGTAGCCATTGGTGATCATGGTCAGCGCCAGCTGGGCGTATTCCGGGGCCTGGCCAAGGCGCTTGGGGAATGGCACCGAGGCCGACAGCGCGTCCTTCACCTGCGGCGGGGCGCCGGCCATCAGCGGGGTCTCGAAGATGCCGGGCAGGATGCAGTTCACCCGGATGCCGTCGCCGGCCAGATCGCGGGCGATCGGCAGGGTCATGCCGACCACGCCGCCTTTGGACGCCGAATAGGCCGCCTGGCCGATCTGGCCGTCCTCTGCCGCAACCGAGGCAGTGTTGACGATGGCACCGCGCTCGCCGTCGATCGGCTCCAGGTCCAGCATGCCCTTGGCCGACTTGGCGATGCAGCGGAACGTGCCGACCAGGTTGATCTGGATGATCCAGTTGAATGCATCCAGCGGGAAGTGCTTGGTCTCGCCGGTCTGCTTGTCGCGGCCGGCGGTCTTGAAGGCGTTGCCGGTGCCGGCGCAATTGACCAGGATCCGCTCCTGGCCGTTCGCGGCGCGGGCCTTGGCGAAGGCCGCGTCCACGTCTTCCTCGGAGGTGACGTTGCATTTACAGAAGACGCCGCCCACATCTTTGGCAACGGCTTCGCCCTTGGCCTCGTTCATGTCGAAGATGGCGACCCGGACGCCCTGGGCCGCCAGAGCGCGGACGGTGGCTTCGCCGAGGCCCGAGGCGCCGCCGGTGACAACCGCTGCAACAGATGAATTGAGTTCCATGGAAGTTCCGACCTCGTCTGGTGGCTTGAAATTTGGCGAAGGCTTACCCCGATGAGCGACCGCAAAAAAGCTTCACCCAACGTCACCTTTGATCCGCAGTCGGTGATCTCGCCGGACAAGGCGCTGGTTCCCTCGGTCATTGCCGTAAACGAACAACGCGTCGCCACCGGCTTCTGGCCCAAAATCCGCAAGGTTGCCGCCAGGATCCCGTTCGCCACGGACGTCCTTGCTGTCTGGCACTGCGCCCGGGACGAGCAGACGCCGCTGGCCGCCAAAGGCATGATGCTGGCCGCGCTGGCCTATTTCGTTATGCCGGTCGACGTCGTCCCTGACTTCATTGCAGGGCTCGGCTTCACCGACGACGCGGCCGTGTTCGCAGCCCTGATTGCCATCCTGGGACGGAACCTCAAGCCGAAGCACAGGGCAGCGGCGAAGCGGGATCTTGAGAAGCTGAAGGCTGACTAACCATCCACCTCCGCCACCGCCGACAACCTCGCCGACTTCGCCAGCTGTTGTTCGCGGATGGTGATGAACAACGTCGACGCCACCACGATGGCGGCACCGGTCAGGGTCCAGATCGTGGGGATTTCGCTGAACAGGAAAAACCCCGCCGCCGCGCTGAAGATCAGGCGGGTGTAGTCGATAGGGGCCATGGCGGCGGCGTCGCCCAGCTGCATGCCCTTGATGTAGCAGGCCTGGGTGATCGTCCCCATCACGCCCATCAGGCACAGCAAGCCCAGGTCCAGCGGCTCGGGCCAACGCCAGGTCAGGAACGCGCCCGGGATCGCCAGCACCAGCCCCAGCGTCGCGGCCCAGACCAGAAGAACGGTCGGCGAGTGGTCCCGGGTCATCACCTTCATGCCGGTGATGGTCAGGGCAAACAGGAACGAGGCGGCCAGCATGGCCAGGGCCGGCAAGCCCAGCGCAAACTCCCCGCCCGCGCCCGGCCGGATCATCACCAGCACGCCGATGAAGCCCACCACCGCCGCGCCGATCCTCAACGCCCCCACCTGTTCACGCACCACGAACGCGGCCAGGGGCACCAGCCAGAGGTTTCGGGTGAAGGACAGCGCGTTGGCGTCAGCCAGCGGCATCTCCTGAAACGCATAGAAGGACAGCATCATCCCGATGGTCCCCGCGCCGGAACGGAACAGCAGCAGACCGGGCCTGGTGGTCGCATAGGCCGCGCCGCGATGGCGCAGGATGATCGGCAGCAGAACGACGAACCCGGCGGCCTGACGATAGAAGGTCTGCAGCGCCGGCGGGTAGCTATCGCCCAGATACTTGATCAGCACGGTCATGCCGGCAAAGCCCACCGCCGAGCCCAGCATCCAGAGCGCGCCCTGCAGGTTTGGGGTCAGGCCGCGCGGGGTCGTGGCCTCGCTCATGATCGGCTCCGGGAAGGGACGAGCCTGTTCCCTATAGCCCCGGTGCCCTGCCGCAAAGGCCCCGCTTGCCGGAATTGAACGCGCCCACCGCCGAAACGGCTTTCCCTTTGCGCCGTCTGGCTCTACGCCGCGCCACATGTTGCAAGGACTTTCCCATACCGCGCGCGACGCCCGGAGCTGGCCGTTCGAACAGGCGCGCCTGCTGCTGGACCGCATCGCCCGCCTGCGCCTGTCGGACGCAGAGCGTGATCTGGCCGCAGCCCTGTTCATGCAGGGCAAATTCCACGAGGCCGTGGCGACCCTGCCGGCGCTGGCCAGACCGGTGATTTTTCAGTGCGGCTACGGTGCCTCGGGACTTCCGCATCTGGGGACATTCGGGGAGGCCACCCGGCCCACCCTCGTGCGCAACGCGTTTCGGGCCCTGACCGAGGACGCGATACCGACCCGGCTGATCGTGTTCTCCGACGACATGGACGGCCTGCGGAAGATCCCGGACAACGTCCCCAACCGCGAGATGCTGGAGGAGGATCGCGACAAGCCGGTCACCTCGGTGCGCGATCCGTTCGGCGAGTACGAGAGCTTCGGCGCGCACAACAACGCCCGCCTGCGCGCCTTCCTCGACGGCTTCGGCTTTGACTACACCTTCATGTCGTCCACCGAGACCTACAGGTCCGGGCGTCTGGACGAGGTGCTGCTGAGGATTCTGCGGCGGTTCGACGCCGTGCAGGCGATCATGCTGCCGACCCTGGGCGAAGAGCGCCGGGCCACCTATTCGCCCTTCCTGCCGATCAGCCCCAAGACGGGCCGCGTCCTGCAGGCGCCCACACTGGAGCGCAATGTCGAAGCCGGCACCATCGTCTTCGCCGACGAGGACGGAACCCTGACCGAAGTCCCCGTTACCGGCGGCCATGTGAAGCTGCAGTGGCGCCCCGACTGGGCCGCCCGCTGGACGGCGCTGGAGGTTGATTTCGAGGCCTCAGGCAAGGACCTGGTCGACAGCGTCCGCGTCTCGAACAAGATCGTGAAGGCGCTGGGCGGCGAGCCGCCGGAAGCCTTCCACTTCGAACTGTTCATGGACGAGCAGAACCAGAAGATCTCCAAGTCCAAGGGCAACGGCCTGACCATGGAGGAGTGGCTGCGTTACGGCACGCCGGAGAGCCTCACCTACTACATGTTCCAGTCGCCCAAGTCGGCCAAGCGGCTCTACTTCGACGTCATCCCAAAGGCGACGGACGAGTATCTGCAGCAACTGGATGCGCTCAACCGCAAGAAGGCCGAGGGGGTAAACGATCCCCAGCTCGACAACCCCGCCTGGCACGTCCATCGCGGCGCGCCGCCCAGCCAAGGATCACCGGTCAGCTTCTCGCTGTTGCTGAACCTGGTCTCGGCGGCCGATGCGTCGACCAAGGACCTGCTGTGGGCCTTCATCGCCCGCTACCTGCCCGGCGCAACGCCGGCGTCGGAGCCGCTGCTGGACCAGCTGGCCGGCTATGCGATCAACTACTACGAGGACTTCGTGAAGCCCGCGAAGCGCTTCCGCGCGCCCACCGATGTCGAACGCACCGCCATGCTGGCCCTGGTTGCGCAGCTGAAAGCCCTGCCCGCCGGCGCCGACGCCGAGGCCATCCAGAACGAGGTCTTCGCCGTCGGCAAGGACGCCGGCTTCGAACCCCTGCGCCTCTGGTTCACCGCCCTCTATGAAGTCCTGCTCGGCCAAAGCCAGGGCCCCCGCTTCGGCAGTTTCGCCGCGATCTTCGGCGTGGACCGCACCATCGCCCTTATCGAACGCGCGCTGGCAGGCGACCTGGTCGCTGGCTGAGCGGCGCCGCCCCCTCAACGCGACACCCTACCTCCGCCGCAAAGCGGCGGGAGGGGGACCGCTGGCCGAGGTCGGAGGCCGTAGAGCCGGGGGTGGAGGGGGCAGGCCGCAGGCACTGTGTTTCCGCAGGCACAGACACGGTGACACTATCTGCAGTGAACCCCTGAAGTGAGACTGGAAAACTGAGCACCGTAAGTCGCGCGTGTCCCCACTTCGCTCCACCGTAACGCCGCTTGTGCGCCCAATTTTCGGTGGATCCATCCTGCCTGTTACGGCTGGACGTCAGATCAATCCCAGTTCTCGCGCCTTGAACACAGCTTCGGCGCGGTTGACGGCGCCCAGCACGGCGATCGCCGCAGACGTGTGGGCCTTGATCGTGGCCGGCGACAGGTCGAGATCGCGGGCGATTTCCTTGTTGGAATGCCCGGTCGAGATCAGTTTCAAGACGTCGATCTGCCGGGGCGTCAGACGATTTGGCATCCCGGAACTCTCGCCGCCCCGCTGACTGGCGATGTCGAGCAAACTGGGCGGCAGGTAGCGTCCGCCCGCCAGAATCAGTCGGATGGCCGCCTCGATCACCCCGCTGTTGGACGTCTTGGGCGCAAATCCCGATACCCCCAGATTGAACAGCGCCAGCAGGGTTGAATCATCCTGATTGCCCGTCACCACCAGGATCGGAGAGGCCGGCGCGATAGTCCGAAGGCGTCCGACCCCCTCCAGGGGCGTGGCGCCCGGCATGATCAGGTCGCTGAGGATCAGATCCGGCTGCGCCTCAGCCGCCGACCAGGCCGATGGAAAGTCCGCGCACTGAACAATCGCCGCGTCCGGCCAGCTGACCGCAACGGCGCCGGCCAGCGCCTCGCGCAGCATGGCATGGTCGTCACATATCAGGCAGTTCTGCACGCTGAAGGGCTCCGCTGGAGGCCCAGCAATAAATCCTGGAAACCCTGATATCAGGCTAACGGCAACTCAATCCAGAACGCGCTCCCTTGCCGCCAGCGGGGGTCGTGGCCCGCCTGGCCGCCCATGAGTTCAGCGAGGCGGCGCGTGGACGCCAGCCCCAGACCAAAGCCGCCGCGGATCTCCTCGCCGTGGTTGGAGCCCTGGACGTGATCCTCGAAGAGGCGCGGCAGGTCGGAGGCCGGTACGCCGACCCCGTCATCGATCACCCAGATCCTCGCCTGTCCCTGACGGCGCCGTGCGCCGATGAGCAGGCGGTGGGCTTTGGCGTGCCGGATGACGTTGCTCACCAGGTTATTCAGCGCACGTTCCGTGAGGATCCGGTCGCACCGGGCGATCAGCCCGGTTTGCACCGCGCTGATCTGAAGGTTTGCCAGCCGCGACGCGGGTTCCTGCATTTCGGCGATCCCCGCGATCAGGGCGCCCAGGGCCACGGTCTCGCTGCGGGCTTCGACGCCGCCGGACTCAAGTCGTAGGTGATTCAGGATCTGGTTCAGCAGGTTGGCGGTCGACTCCAGTGACCAGCGGACGTTGCGTATGGCCTTGTCCCGGGCGGGCCCCTCGGGACTTTGCACCACCTGATCGAAGAACAGGCCCGCCGCCTGCAGGGGCTGGCCGAGGTCATGCGAGGCGGAGGCCAGGAATCGGGTGCGGGCGTCGCGCGCTGACTCCGCCGCGCGCTTGGCGGCCCAGGCCTCGTCGACCCAACCCTGAATGACCTCCCTCAAGAGCATCAGCCCGGCGGTGAATGCCGTGACGAATACGATGACAGGGACGGCCAACGCGTCGCCTGCGAGGGCAAAAAAGACGTTGATGCTCAGGGGAATGGGTGTCGGCGCCAGAAAGGCCCAGATGTTGCGAGGTCCGACACGCGGCGTGACGACGGTGCCAATCGACCCAACGGCGACCGGGGCGAGGCTAACCATAGCCACGAGCAGCCGAACCGGCTCGGTGACGTAAGGCATCACCAGGGCAAACGCCGCCACAGTCGAGATGTTGCCAAACCAAAAAACCTGGTTCGAATGGGCATACCACCCCTCTGCTGTGTCCTCGACAATCTTCCCCTCGAGGCGGAGCCAGGCCACGGAGAGTGCCCACCAGAGGGCGAACCCGCCATAGACGATGTCGAACAACAGCAGTCGCAGCGGTGGAACGGCCTCGCCCACCCAGATGTGCACGAAGACGACCACGCCGACGACGACAGCGTTCGACAGGACCTGCAGGCTCAACATCACGTTCATGGCTGCACGATCACCTGCCCCCTTCAAAGACTCGGTCTGATCGAACCCAAGCGCAAGGGATTAGGCCATCTGGCTAGGCCATCCGGCCAATTGAGAGGCCACCGTTCACCTGACACTTTCTTAAACATTAGCAAACCCGCCATTCCGCTGGGTCTGCAACAGGGTCTGACGATGAAGAAACTTGGTCTGATCGCTGCATGGATTATCATTGGGACCGCAGCCCCCGCGCACGCCGGTGTCGTCGCGTTTGAAGATTTTGAAGGGTCTGTCACCGGATGGACTAACCTCTCCGTGGCCGATCCAGGTCCGAACGGTGGCGGTTTCACCAAATTCCTGGGTAGAAACGGCCGCGGCGAAACTTCGTCCAAGACGTTTGCGCTATCGGGCACGCAGACCGCAGTGAACATTGCGTTCGATTTCTACCGGATCGATTCCTGGGATGACGAAAGGTTCACCGCGACGGCGACCGACGGCGTTAACTCCGTTTCCGTTGGCCAAACGGGCAGGTTCGATGACGGCGGCCCTACCAACATCTTTGATCCGCGTTGGTCGGACCGCGTCTATCCGCTGTCGTTCTCGTTCAACACCGCGGCCACCAGCTTCACCCTCACATTCTCCTCGAACCTCGATCAGACCAGGGACGATGAAGCCTGGGGTGTGGACAATCTGTCGATTACCGACAACGCCCCGTTGACCTCTGGCGCCGTGCCGGAGCCCGCCACCTGGGCGATGATGATCATCGGCTTCGGCGCGGCTGGCTCGATAATCCGCCGCCGCAGGGCTGTGATCGCCTAGAGCCTGTCCGGTTCAGATGGAATCATCTGAACCAGATAAACAGGCTAGTTATCAAATGTTTAGAGCACGACAGGCGCTTGAACCGGTATCCACTTCAAGCTGTCGTGCTCTAGGCTCCGGCCTCCACGGACAATGAATTGAAGGCGATCGACGCCGAGAGAGCGCACGACGGGTGCAAGGCGAACGGGACAGGCTCTAGCCGGGCCGGGGCCGCCTCGAAGCAGGGCGTCGTGCGCAACCTCGAAGACCGCCCAGGATCGAAGACCATAGCCCCAGCAAACCTGCTGAAGGACGTCATCATGCAAAGAGTTTCGCTACACATTGCAACATTCGGTGCGCTCAGCGCATTGCTGCTTGGCTTGGCCACGCCGGCCGCAGCGGCAAGAATTGTCTCTGGCTCCAGCGGGGGACTGACCTGGCAAGCCGAAAGCCGGATCATCGGCCAGACACCGACGTCAGACGTTCTGGCGCCCAGCAACACGACCGGGGGCGGAAATTCCATCTACTTTCCGACCGCCAACAAGGCCGGGACGGTCGCACTGATCATGACCTACGCTGACAGCAGCCGTTTCATCTGTTCGGGCAGTGTCGTCGGCGGCGGAGGCTCGATTGCGACGGCCGCGCACTGTGTCAGCGGAGGCGGCGGCGCCGCAGCCCAGGGGCTGGTGAATACTACGGCGTACTTCTTCGGCGGTGACCCCAATGTTCGCACATTCCAGAGCGGCGGCGTCGAGATCGGCGTTTCTGACTACTTCGTACATCCCGACTATACCGGCGAGGTCATCGACCAGAACGATATTGCCATATTGCGCCTGGCCGACCTGGCGCCGTCGTGGGCAACCAGCTACGACCTGCACACGACCAACGACCTGACTGGCCACGATTTCAATGTGGCAGGCTATGGAACCCGTTCCACAGTCGGCGGCGCGGAGGGCACGACGACCCCGTTTGGTGCACGTACGGGTTACCTGCGCGAAGGCGACAACACCTACGACTACGCTTGGGGCGACTCGCGATTCCAGGGTTTCTTCACGGATCGCGACAGCAACGGCGAGAATTTTTTCGGCACGGCCGACGTAGAGTTCAGCTTCATTTCCGACTTCGACAATGGCCTGCGCGCGCAGGACGCGTCGCGGCGGATTGCCAACGCGATCGGGCTGGGTGCCCTCGGCAATACGTTTTTCGACGATACGGGCCTCGGCGCACGTGAAGTCGGTATTGCAGGCGGCGACTCGGGTGGTCCGGGCTTCATCGATGGCAAGCTGGCCTCGATCAACTCCTACGGTTTGACGTTTGGCGCCAGTTTCGGGGATTTCGGGGGTGGCTTGAATGCTGGCTGGGGTGAGTTCAGTGGCTATGTGCCGATCTTCATCCACACGGACTTCATCAATGCTTCTATTGGGGCCCCCATGGCGGTGCCCGAGCCCGCGACCTGGGCGATGATGATCATCGGCTTCGGCGCGGTCGGTTCGATGATCCGCCGCCGCAGGGCCGTGGTCGCCTAGACCTCTGCGTCTGTCAGACACGCGCCGCCGGTCGCAGGATCGGCGGCGTTTCTGTGCGTGGAACTGCACCGGGCGCAATGGCCCCTGCCAACCGGGCGCCGTCCACACATGATAGTTGCAATAGCCCCTTCACCGCATCGCGCCCGGAGGTTCGACGCCGGGTCATGGCGACCGTCACCGCAATTCCCGCTCACCGGCTCACGCGCGTATTGACCCAACGTCTGTCCCTTGACGTAAACGGAAACCCGCGCCTAGTCTGAGCCAACAAGCCAAACAAAGGGAGGATCCGACATGCCAAGCGACCTGCGCCGCCCGCCACGGACCTATTCGATCCGCCAGCTTTGCCTGGAATTCAAGTGCACGCCGCGCGCGCTCCGCTTCTACGAGGACAAGGGTCTGCTCAATCCGGCCCGCGACGGGATGAACCGGGTCTACAACTATCGTGACCGGGGCCGGCTGGCGTTGATCCTGCGCGGCAAGCGGGTCGGCCTTTCGTTGCTGGAAATCGGCGAGATCCTTGACCTCTACGAGGCCGACGATACGGGCACGCAACAGGCGGTCAAATCCCTGCGCAAGTTCCGCGAACGCATCGTCGCCCTTGAGCAGCAGAAGACCGACATCGACGACGCCATCGCCCAGCTGCAGAACGGCGTCACCGATATGGAAAGGCGCCTGACCGAGACCCGGCCCGACCTGTTGCCCCGCGCGGCCGACTACGATCAGGTGCTGCGTCGTCAACTGGACGGCGCAGAGCATAGCGAAGCCTGATACGTCGACCGTTCGAGCACGGAGCTACCCATGACCTATCAAGCCCCCGTGCGGGATTACGTCTTCCTGCTGCGCGACGTGCTGCAGCTGGAGCGATACGCCAACCTGCCCGCATTTGCCGACGCCTCGATGGACACCGTCGAGGCGATCCTGGAGGAAGCCGGCAAGTTCACCGCCGAGGTGCTGGCGCCGCTTAACAGCGTGGGCGACAAGGAAGGCTGCACCTGGAGCCCGGACTATTCGGTCACAACGCCGACCGGCTTCAAGGATGCCTACACCAAGCTGGTCGAGGGTGGCTGGCCGGCGCTGGGGTCGGACCCGGCCTATGGCGGCCAGGGTCTGCCGCATGTCGTGAACCTGGCGTTCTCCGAGATGTCGTCGTCGGCCAACATGGCGTTCTCCATGTACCCCGGCCTGACTCACGGCTGCTATTCGGCGATCCATGTGGGCGGGTCGGACGCGCAGAAGGCGCTCTACCTGCCCAAGCTGGCCTCGTTCCAGTGGGCCGGGACCATGAACCTGACCGAGCCCCACTGCGGTACGGACCTGGGCCTGTTGCGCACCAAGGCGGTCCCGCAGGCTGACGGGACCTACAAGATTACCGGCCAGAAAATCTGGATCTCGGGCGGCGAGCAGGACCTGACCGAAAACATCATCCATCTGGTGCTGGCCCGGATCGAGGGCGCGCCCGCTGGCACGCGCGGCATCAGCCTGTTCATCGTGCCGAAGTTCATCCCCGACGCCGAGGGCAACCCCGGCCAGCGCAATTCGGTGAACTGCCTGGGCTTGGAAGAAAAGATGGGCATCCACGGCAATGCCACCTGCGTCATCGCCCACGAGGAGGCCACCGGCTGGCTGATCGGCGAGGAGAACCGGGGCCTGGCCGTGATGTTCGTGATGATGAACGAGGCGCGGCTGGGCGTCGGCTTGCAGGGCATCGCCCAGGCCGAGGCCGCCTATCAGGCCGCCGCCGCCTTCGCCAAGGACCGGCTTCAGGGCCGATCCCTGACCGGGCCGAAGAACCCCGACGGCCCGGCCGATCCTATCATCGTCCACCCCGATGTCCGCCGGATGCTGATGGAGGCCCGCGCCTTCATCGAAGGCGGTCGCGCGTTCATGGCCTGGACCTCGCTCCACGGCGACCTGAGCCATGCCAGCCCCGACGAGGCCGTCCGCCAGAAGGGCCGCGACTACATGGGCCTGATGACGCCGGTGGTGAAGGCGTTCCTCACCGACCGGGGTTTCAACGTCTGTTCTGACGCTATGCAGGTCCACGGCGGCTCTGGCTTCACCGAGCACTTCCCGGCCAGCCAGTACTTGCGCGATGTGCGGATTGCCCTGATCTACGAGGGCACTAATGGGGTACAAGCTCTTGATCTTGTTGGAAGAAAACTAGCCGCCGACGGTGGACGCGGCGTGATGAGCTTCTTCGCCGAGCTGGACGCGTTCATCTCCGAAAACCAGGGCCACGCCGACATGGCGGCCTTCATCACTGGCCTGGCTGGTGCCAAGGCCGAACTGCAGGACGCCACCATGTGGCTGATGCAGAACGGCCTCGCCAATCCCGACAACGCCGGGGCTGCATCAACCGACTACCTGCACCTCTTCGGCCTGACGGCACTGGCCTATATGTGGTCGCTAGAGGCCAAGGCGGCACTCGCCCGGATCGCCGGCGGCGACACCGACCCCTTCTACGAGACCAAGCTGACCATCGGCCGCTACTATATCCAGCGCATCCTGCCCGAGACCAGCGGCCGCCTTGCCAAGCTGAAGACCGGCTCGGAACTCCTGATGAAACTGCCCGCCGAAGCCTTCTGATGGCTGACTACCGCGCCACGATCGAATGGGCGCTGAGCGCTGGCGAGGACTTCGCCAAGGGCCGCTACAGCCGGGGCCATACCGTCACCTTCCAGGACCACGTTGTCCATGCCACCGCCTCGGCCCACGTCGTGGGCAATCGGTGGGCGGCACCCGGTGCCGTCGACCCCGAGCAGATGCTCGTAGCCGCGCTCAGCAACTGCCACATGCTGACCTTCCTACATGTGGCCCGTCTGAAAGGGTTCTTGCTCACCCGTTACCGCGACGAGGCCGTCGGCGTGATGGAGAAGGATGGCGAAGGTCGCATGGCGGTGACCCGCGTCACCCTTCACCCCCAAGATCA
Source organism: Phenylobacterium deserti (assembly GCA_945883235.1). GTDB lineage: Bacteria > Pseudomonadota > Alphaproteobacteria > Caulobacterales > Caulobacteraceae > Phenylobacterium > Phenylobacterium deserti_A. The sequence continues at coordinate 65,304 of CAMCXF010000008.1, forward strand.
CCTACGAGGGCCCGCGCCCGTCCGCCGCCGAACGCGACGCCCTGCACCATGAGGCCCACGAGGAATGCTTCATCGCCAACTCGGTGAAGACCGAGGTTGTGGTCGAAGAGGTAGCGGCCTGAGGCACCGCTGACGACGTCGACGCTGGAGCTTATTTGCGGGACGACGGCATCCGAATAGCTCCTTGCGCGTTGGATCACTGGACGGACTTCAAGTCAGGACCCAGAAAGATGCGCAAGACCCTCGCCTATACGGCCCTCGCCGCGCTCATCGCACTGCCGATGATCGCTGGCCCCACAGATGCGGAAGCCTCCTGCCGCAGTCGCAAAGTCAACGGCACGCTCCTTGGTGGCGTTGGCGGTGCCCTGCTGGGCGGCGCGGTCACCCACGGTTCGACAGGCCCCATCGTCGGCGGTCTCGGCGGTGCGGTGATCGGCCACGAGATTGGACGCGGCGGCTGCGGCAAGCAGAACCGCACCTATTCCCAACGAACCCGCACCCGGTACGCTTCGACACCCGCCGCCCCGGCGCGCGCGGTCCGCAAGGTTTACTACGACCAGTACGGCAACCAGGTGGGCTCGCCTCCGGTGGAGTACCGGCGTTGATGCGCGCCCAGCTCACCGGCTTGTGCCTGACCGCCCTGGAGCTCGGTGCCTGTAGCGGCCAACCGGGCGCCATGGCCTCCAACAGCAACATCTGCGTCGACTTCAAGCAGCCCAAGGCAGCCGCCCTGCCGGGCGTATCCGCGGATGCCGCTGCCGGCGACGATTGCGTGCGCAGCTGGGCCTACAGCCTGGCACCCTCGCCCGACGACGCTGGAACAGTGGCAGAAGCCGCCTCGGCGGCCTGCAATACCCAGCTCTCCCGCTGGAACCAGCAGGCGTTGACTCAACCCGGAGCCGACGAGAGGTCAGCCAGCCTGATCACCGGCGAACCCACCACAGCGCTGGCCGAGCACAACACCTTCAGCCGCACCCGGGCCCTTTTCTATGTGGTCCAGGCCCGCGCCGGGACCTGCAGCCCGCCGCCCGCCAAGGACGGCGTGCCGGAGGGGATTGCCTGAGCTTGGCGGCGAAGCCGGGTTGGTAGCTCGGCCTCGTCCGTCATTTCACAGCCCGTCGAAGAGCGCGGTCGAGACGTAGCGTTCGGCGAAGCTGGGGATGATGGCCACGATCAGCTTGCCGGCCATTTCCGGGCGATTGGCGATCTCGAAGGCGGCGGTGATCGCCGCGCCCGAGGAAATCCCGCCGGGGATACCTTCCTCGCGCGCCATCCGCCTGGCCATGGCAAAGCTGTCGTCGTTGGAGACCTGGACGATGTCGTCGATGACGCCGCGATCCAGAATGCCGGGCACAAACCCGGCACCGATGCCCTGGATCTTGTGCGGTGCCGGCGATCCACCCGACAGCACCGGGGACGCTTCCGGTTCCACCGCCACCATGCGGATTGACGGCTTGCGGGCCTTCAGCACCTGGCCGATGCCGGTGATGGTGCCCCCGGTGCCGACGCCTGAGATGACCGCGTCGACCTTGCCGTCAGTGTCATTCCAGATTTCTTCGGCCGTCGAAACCCTGTGGATCAGCGGATTGGCCCCGTTCTCGAACTGCTGCGGCATCACGGAATTGGGGGTCGCCTCGACAATCTCCCGGGCCCTGGCGACCGCGCCGGCCATGCCCTTTTCCGCAGGGGTCAGCTCCAGCTGCGCGCCCAGGATCAGCAGCATCTTGCGCCGTTCCATCGACATGCTCTCGGGCATCACCAGGGTGCATTTGTAGCCCTTGGCGGCACAGACGAAGGCCAGCGCAATGCCGGTATTGCCCGACGTCGGCTCCACCACCCGACCACCCGGCTTCAGCAGGCCCAGGGCCTCAAGACTCTCGACCATCGAAACCCCGATCCGGTCTTTCACCGAAGCCAGCGGGTTGAAGAATTCCAGCTTGGCCACCACTTCGCCCTTGGGCTTCAGCGCCGCCATCAGGTGGGGCAGACGCACCAGCGGCGTGTCGCCGATCAGATCCAGAATCGAGTCATAGATCTTGCCCCGCCCCGTGCGGCGATAGCGTGCGGCGTCGTAGGGGGTGTCGGTGATGGTCATGGGCGGGCCTCGTGCAGCAGTGTCGGTACAGCCCGCAAACCTAAGCCTTCCGGAGCGGATTGGAAGCGTGCAGCGTTGGCACCGCTATCAGATTTACTCGGCGGCCATGGCAGCGGCGGGGTTCAGCAACGGCTCCAGAAGTTCGCGGGCCAGCCAGCGCACGACGGGCACAGCGACACCATCTCCCGCCACATGCAACGCCGCCGTCGATGTGGTCGGCAACCGGTAGCTGTCTGGCAGGCCCATCAGGCGCGCGGCCTCTCTCGGGGTAAGCAAACGGCTGCGTATCTCGCCGTCCTCAACCACGATAATGGCCTGCCGCGAAGACCCGCCACGCGGCGTCCGCAGGCAGCCGGCCAGCCCATCGAAGCGCACCTCGGCGCGCTGGGTCGAGTGCCCGTTCTCGACACGGGTACGCCGGAAAACCGCGCCGACGGTCCGACCGGACGAGGTCCCCAGCCGGGCGCGATGCAGGGGGGTCATCAGCTCGACCAGATGGCGCGTCTTCTCCGCGCCGTGCCAGGTCACCGCTTCATCCGGTTCCAGCAGGGCGGCGAGATCGGTGTTGCGCGCAGGCGGCGCGGCCAGCCGCCACCAGACCCAGTGCGCGGCGATGGCGTCGGGCAGTCCGGCATGCGCCACACGAACCGCCCGCGTATGAAACGTACTCTCGCCGGTCAGGTTCGACGGCACCTCGCGCGACGCCACCACAAACACCCGTGGGCGGGACTGCGGCAACACCGTCGCTGCGTCGATCTCCAGCGCCCCGAACCGATAGCCCCTGGTCCCCAGCGCCGCCCCCAACGCCGCGAAATCCGCGCCACCGTTCGAAGTGAGCAACCCGGTGACATTCTCGATGACGATCAGTCGCGGCGCGCGGCGATCATCATCCAGCGCCTCCATCAGCCGCCAGAACCCGAAGAAGGCCGAGGACCGCTCACCCGTCAGTCCGGCGCGTGATCCGGCGAGGCTGAAATCCTGACAGGGACTGGACGCCCAGGCCAGATCGGCGCGGCCTGGCAAGTCGGTCGGCGACAGCTTCCAGACATCGCCCTCATGGAAGTGATCCGCCGCGTCTGCAAAATTGGCCCGATAGGCGGCCGCCTTCACAGGATCAAAGTCGTTGGCGAACGCACACCGCCAGCCATCCCCCAACCCGATCCGGGCCATCCCGCCGCCGGCAAAAAATTCATAGAAGGTGAAGGGTTGGGTCACGGGGCTAGAGTCTAGCGTGATTTGCGCAAGGTATCGCGCTTGAGTCTTCACACCGGGAAGCGATGTCTGGACACGATCACGGCGCGCGCCTAGAAGCCCGCGCTTTCCTGAGCGTGGCGTCCGATCCGCCCGCCAGGCGCCTGAGGACGACCATGGCCCCCCGTAACCCTGACAAACCCCGCGAACCGGCCGGTCCGTCGCAGCGGCAGCTGCGCGCGGGCGAACTGGTGCGCCATGCTCTGGTCGACATCTTTCGCGAGGTGACAATCAACGACACGGTGCTGGCCGGCGTCTCCGTGACCGTGGCCGAGGTGCGGATGGGGCCGGACCTCAGGCATGCCACGGTTTTTGTCGAACCGCTGGGTGGGGAGAACTATGAGGCGGTGACCAAGGCGCTCAATCGCCACAAGGGATTTATCCGCGGGCATCTGGGGCGCGCCATAGAGATGCGCTTCACGCCGGAACTGCATTTCCGCCACGACGATAGCTTCCTCGAGGCCCAACGTATCGAAAAACTGTTCGACGATCCGCGGGTCCGCCAGGACCTGACGCCGGACGAGCCTTCGGACAGCTGGAAAGACGCTGACTGATGGGTCGCAGGCGCAAGGGCCAGGCGATCTCGGGCTGGGTGAATCTCGACAAGGCCTATGATCTGGGCTCGACCAATGCGGTGAGCCGGGTTCGCTGGCTGTTCGATGCGCAGAAGGCCGGCCACGCCGGCACACTGGACCCGCTTGCCACCGGTATTTTGCCGATCGCACTGGGCGAGGCGACCAAGACGGTCCCGTTTCTGGTCGACGCCGACAAGGCCTACCGCTTCACCATCGCCTGGGGTCGCGCGACCACCACGCTGGACCGCGAGGGCGAGGTCGTGGCGCAGTCGGATGTGCGACCCACCCAGGCCGAGGTTGAGGCCGTGCTGCCGCAGTTTGTCGGCGAGATCGACCAGGTGCCGCCGATCTATTCGGCCATCAAGATCGACGGTGAGCGCGCCTATGACCTGGCCCGCGCCGGCGAGGTGGTCGAGATGGAATCCCGCAAGGTGACGGTGCATTCCGCGCGCATCTCGGAGCTTCAAAGCGCACCGGGCGACCCCGACTACATCACTCTGGAGATCGAGTGTGGCAAGGGCACCTATGTCCGCGCCATCGTCCGGGATCTGGCTGAAACCCTGGGTGCTTGCGGCCATGTCAGCGACCTTCGCCGCACCCGCGTCGGGCGGTTCACCGAGGAAAACGCGGTGACACTGGAATTCCTTGAGAATTTGGAGTATGAGGCCCGCCAGTCGGAGGCACTGCTTCCGGTCGAGACCGCGCTGGACGACATCCCGGCGCTGGCCGTGACCGATGAAGACGCCTTCCGGCTGAAGCAGGGACGGTCCATCGTTCTCGTTCCCCGACAGGTGGAATCGGTCAAGGCCAGGCTCAAGCCCGGCTCACGAACCGTTTCGGCGACATCGGGCGGTTCGTTGGTGGCGCTTTGCGAGATGCGTGCGGGACGGCTCGAACCCTCGCGTGTCTTCAACCTTTGAAGAGCGGAGAAACCCGATGTCGATAACGACAGAGCGTAAAGCCGAAGTCATCAAGACCCACGCCCGCGGCGAAGCGGACACGGGCAGCGCTGAAGTTCAGGTGGCGATCATGTCCGAAAGGATCGCGAACCTCACCGAGCACTTCAAGATGCACAAGAAGGACAACCACTCGCGCCGCGGCCTCCTCAAGATGGTCTCGGCTCGCCGATCGCTCCTGGACCACCTGAAGAAGTCCGATGTGGACCGCTATCAGAAGCTGATCGAGACCCTCGGCCTGCGCCGTTAAGGTCTGATCTGCGAACCGCTCCCTGGCCTTGCGGTCAGGCGGGCGGGTTCTTTTTGTTCTCGCCGCTCCCCGCGACAGGCCGGGGAAACGATGCGGCGCAGGGTCCTGTAAAGACCCATACACATGCCGAGGGAAGTCCCTCACTCCGCCTGTTCACTGGAGAGGATTCGGAAAGTCCGATCGCTGTCCGCGCCCGCCAGGAATACGCCCGGGGGCTGAGAAAGAAGCAAAATGTTCGAAATCAGACGCAAGACCATCGAGTGGGGCGGCAAGACCCTCACCCTCGAAACCGGCCGTATGGCCCGTCAGGCTGACGGCGCTGTTCTGGCCACCTACGGCGAGACCATGGTGCTCGCCACCGCCGTCTTCGCCAAGAGCGCGAAGCCCGGCCAGGACTTCTTCCCGCTCACCGTCAACTATCAGGAAAAATTCTACGCCGCCGGCAAGATCCCCGGCAGCTTCCCGCGCCGCGAAGGTGCGCCCAGCCAGAAAGAAACCCTGACCAGCCGCCTGATCGACCGTCCGATCCGTCCGCTGTTCGTCAAGGGCTTCAAGAACGAAGTCCAGGTCGTCACCACGGTGCTGGCGCACGACCTCGAGAACGATCCCGACATCGTCGCCCTGGTGGCCGCCTCGGCCGCTCTGGTGATCTCCGGCGCCCCGTTCATGGGCCCGATCGGCGGCGCCCGTGTGGGCTTCGTCGACGGTGAGTACATCCTGAACCCGACGCTTGACGAAATGAAGGAAAGCCGGATGGACCTGGTGGTCGCCGGCACCGACGACGCCGTGATGATGGTCGAATCCGAGATTCAGGAAATGACTGAGGACGAAGTGCTGAAGGGCGTCATGTTCGCCCACGCCGGCATGCAGCCCGTCATTCAGGCGATCATCGAACTGGCCGAACACGCCGCCAAGGAGCCCTTTGACTTCCAGCCCGACAACACCGACGCCATCAAGGCCGACGTCAAGAAGCTGATCGGCAAGGATCTGGCCACCGCCTACAAGATCGTCGCCAAGGGCCAACGCCAGGACGCGGTCGGCAAGGCCAAGGCCAAGGCCAGCGAAAAGTTCGCCAAGTCCGACGCCAACCCCACCGGCATCAGCCCCGACAAGCTGGGCGGCGTGTTCAAGGAACTGGAAGCCGACGTCGTGCGTCGCAACATCCTGGATACCGGCATCCGCATCGACGGCCGCAAGGTCGATCAGGTGCGCCAGATTGTCGGCGAAGTGGGCGTGCTGCCCCGGGCTCACGGCTCGGCGCTGTTCACCCGCGGTGAGACCCAGGCCCTGGTGATTGCCACCCTTGGCACCGGTGACGACGAGCAGATGATCGACGCGCTGGAAGGCAAGTACTACGAGAAGTTCATGCTGCACTACAATTTCCCCCCCTTCTCGGTCGGGGAAACGGGCCGCATGGGCGCGCCGGGTCGCCGCGAAGTTGGCCACGGCAAGCTGGCATGGCGGGCGATCCGTCCGATGCTGCCGGCCTATGAGGACTTCCCCTACACCATCCGTCTCGTCTCGGAGATTTTCGAGTCCAACGGCTCGTCCTCGATGGCCTCGGTCTGCGGTTCCTCACTGGCCCTTATGGATGCGGGCGTGCCCCTGAAGAAGCCGGTGTCCGGCATCGCCATGGGCCTGATCCTGGAGAGCGATGGCTTCGCCGTGCTCAGTGACATCCTCGGTGACGAAGACCACCTCGGCGACATGGACTTCAAGGTCGCTGGCACTGCCGATGGCATCACGTCGCTGCAGATGGATATCAAGATCGCCGGAATCACCGAAGAGATCATGAAGCAAGCCTTGGCTCAGGCCAAAGGTGGACGTGATCATATTCTCGGCGAAATGAACAAGGCCATGGAAGCCCCCCGCCAGGAGCTGGGCGAATACGCACCCAAGATCGAGACCATCAAGATCCCGGTGGAAAAGATCCGCGAAGTGATCGGAACGGGCGGCAAGGTGATCCGCGAGATCACCGCCGAAACCGGTGCCAAGATCGACATCGGCGAAGACGGCACCATCAAGATCGCGGCCGCCGACCAAGCCAAGATCGATGCCGCCAAGACCTGGATCAAGTCGATCACCCAGGAAGCTGAAGTGGGTGCGATCTACACCGGCAAGGTCGTGAAGGTTGTCGATTTCGGCGCCTTCGTGAACTTCTTCGGCGCCAAGGACGGCCTGGTTCACGTCAGCCAGATCGCCAACCAGCGCGTGGACAAGGTCTCCGACGTCCTCACCGAAGGCCAGTCGGTTAAGGTGAAGCTGTTGGGCTTCGACGACCGCGGCAAGACCCGCCTCTCCATGAAGGTCGTCGACCAGGAGACTGGTGAAGACCTGTCAGCCAAGCAGGCCGAGGGCGCTGACGCTTAAGAGCGTTGTCTCGGAGTTGATCTGATTGGGGCGGCTGCAGCAATGCAGCCGCCCTCTTTCGTTGGCTGGCCTATCGTGCCTTGCGGGCGGCGTATTTGGCGTCGCGTTTGGCCTTGGCTTCTTCCTTGCTGAGCTGTTTGCGTTCCTTGCGTGCGCCGCGCTTTTCGGCAAGCTCGGCGGCTTCGGCCGCCGCGACTTCGGCTTCTGCGGCGGCGACACGGTCAGCCGCCGCCTGCTTGGCCAAGGCCTTTTCGATTTCGCGGGCGTCACGCACAGCCTTGAGGTCGGCCGCCTTCATGGCAGCACGCTCCGCGAACAGTGGGTCAACGACCGTCGGCTTCGGCTTGAGCTTGGCCAGCAAGGCTGCCTTGGACTCCGCCGCGGCGGCGAGCCGGTCGGTAAGGGCAGAGCCCTTCAGATCACGCATGTGAGGCTTTTCAGTATTGGCCGCCGTTGCGCGGGTGACGACATCCTATCAGATACTGACGGCCCAGTCCCCTCAGCCGCGCAGCTTGCGCAGCAGCAGGTCTACGTCGCGGGCCAGAACCGGATCATCGGCCTTCAGCGCCTCGATACGACGCACGGCGTGCAGGACTGTCGTGTGATCACGGCCCCCGAAACGACGCCCGATGTCGGGCAACGACCGGGTGGTGATCTGCTTGGCCAACCACATAGCGACCTGCCGGGGTCGGGCGATCGCGCGCGCGCGGCGTTCCGAGATCAGGTCGGACTGTTTGAGTGCATAGTGCTCGGCGACGGTCTTCTGAATCGTGTCGACAGTGACCTTGCGCTCGCTGACCGACAGGTGTGGTCGCAGAATGGCCTGGGACTCGTCCAGAGTCAGCCGGGCGATATCGCCACCCACGCGGGCCACCAGGGTGTTCAGCGCGCCTTCAAGCTCGCGGACGCTGTCGGTGAAACGGTCTGCCAGGAATTGCAGCACCTCGGTCCGTGCGGCGGGATGGAAACCACCCTGCTGGGCCAGGGTCAGGAGCTTGCGTTCAAGAATACCGAGGCGAAGGGTCCGGTCAGCCGGCTCGATGCCGCAGACCAGTCCGGCCTGCAGGTGGGACCGAAGTCGCGGCTCCATCTCGGACAGCTCGGTGGGGGACCGATCAGCGGTCAACACCACGCGCCGGCCATCCTCGACCAAAGCGATCAGGGTGTGGAACAGCTCTTCCTGGGTCTGGGTCTTGCCGGCCACAAAGTGGACGTCGTCGATCAGCAGTAGGTCGGCGTTGCGAAGATCCTCCTTGAACGCCTGGGTCTGCTTGTCCTGAAGGGCCTTCACGAATGTTGAGGTGAAGCGCTCTGCCGAAAGATAGACCACCCGCTTGTCCGGTTGGGTGCGCATGGCTTCCCACGCCATAGCGTTCAGCAGGTGGGTTTTGCCGAATCCATAGGGCCCATGCAGCACGACGGGATTGAAGTGCCCGTCTGCCCACGACGCGACGCGGCGTGCTACGGCAAAGGCGAACTCATTGGCGGGCCCGGAGACGAAACTGTCAAAGGAGTAGCGCTCCTGAAGCCCCTGGAGCCTACCCTGACGGGCGGCAACCGGAGCAGCGGCCTCGACTTCAACCTCGAAAACCTCCGGAACTCGTGGCGTGGCGTTCCCCGCGAAAGTCGGGCGGCTGTCGACGTCCAGGCGAGACTTCAGATCAAGGCGGCGACCCAGAGGGTCGTTCTGCGCCCAGAGCTCGCCAATACGGCGCCACGCATTGTTGCGAATCCAGTCGCGCGCGACGCCCGTTGCGGCCACGACACACACCTCGTCTCCGGACTCGCGCAGCGCCGCCTGACCCAGCCACGACCCGAATGTCGCGTCACCCAGTTCACGCTTGAGAACCAGGCACGTCTTTCCCCACACGGCCAATGCCGGTGCGTTTGCCATGGCGCTCGCAGCCCCCCCGCTCGTCATTCGTCGCAATCCTATCGCGCCAATGGTCGACAGGCCGAGGTCCCGAACCCCTCAACCAACAGCATCTTCTACAAACACAGGTTCTCCGTCAGCGGATGCATAAGCTCCGCCGATGTCCCAGTTTTGGCCGGGATCAGGTCAAAGACGCCTGTTGAGGGACCGACACTAGTCGCGGCCTCAAAGGGGTCAACGGTGATTCTTCGCGTGGTCGAGCGATATTTTCGTTGACATGACAGCGACCCTTTTCGCGCCAAGGGAAAGCTCAATTCTCAACCTGAGAACTCGTCCTGGCGCGGCCAAAAATGTCGCACCCCCGACTACCGACAACCCAAAATAAAGCAGCGCCCCGAAGGGCGCTGCTGAATGAAATCCTAGCGAATGAGCGGGAATAACCCGCCCGACGTGGCTCAGGCCGCCGACATCTTCTTCAGCTGGGCGGCCAGGCGCGATACCTTGCGTGAGCCGGTATTCTTGTGGACCACACCCTTGGTTACAGCGCGCATCAACTCCGACTGCGCTTTTACGAAGGCATCCTTCGCGACGGTGGCGTCACCGGCCGTCACGGCCTCATCAAACTTGCGAAGGAAGGTGCGCACGCGCGAGCGGCGGGCCGTGTTGACTTCGGTGCGGCGGGCGATCTTGCGGACCGCCTTTTTGGAGCCGGGCGTATTGGCCATTCGGGACTGCTCTCAAAACGGGTAGCACCCGCCGGTAAGCCGGCAGGCGAAAATGGAGGCGCGGATATACTGAAAGGGACCCCTGCGGTCAATGGTGCCCGGCGGATCATTTCCCGGTGAAGGCCGGCTTCCGCTTGTCGATGAAGGCGGCCATGCCTTCTTTCTGATCCTCGAACGCGAACAGGGAGTGAAACAGGCGACGCTCCATACGGACTCCCGTGGCCAGGGTGGTCTCGAAGGCGGCGTTCACAAGCTCCTTGTTCATCATCACCGCGAGCGGGGATTGGCCGGCGATTTTGACGGCGGCTGCCACGGCTTCTTCGATGAGTTTGTCAGCCGGCACGACGCGGGACACCAAGCCCGCGCGCTCTGCCTCGGCGGCGTCCATCATCCGGGCGGTCAGAATCATGTCCATGGCCTTGGACTTGCCGACCGCGCGGGGCAGACGCTGGGTGCCGCCGATCCCCGGCATGACACCGAGATTGATCTCGGGCTGGCCGAACCGGGCTGTCTCCGAGGCGATGATGAAATCGCACAGCATGGCCAACTCACAGCCGCCGCCCAGGGCGAAACCCGAAACGGCAGCGATGATCGGCTTGCGAAAATGTTCCATCCGGCGACCCACCGGTCCGAACATGTCGGTCGCAAACATCTGTGCGTAGCTCTTGTCCGACATTTCCTTGATGTCCGCGCCGGCAGCAAAGGCGCGATCGGACCCGGTCAGCACGAGGCAACGAACGCTGTCGTCGACCTCAGCGACGTCCAGAGCGGTGGCGAGTTCACCCAGCAACTGGGCATTGAGCGCGTTCAGCGCTTCTGGTCGGTTCAGGCGGATCACGGTCACGCCCGCGCTGGGGATCTCGACGATCAGGGTTTCGTAGCTCATTGGGGGCTCCCTCGTTGGCTTGCCGTCCGCTTACGGTCCTGTGACCGAATAGCCAAGGGCTCTGAGGCGCGCGGGGACACCATCTTCCCCCACCAGATGACCGGCGCCGACCACCACGACCGTGCGGCCCCTGCCCTTGAGCCGGGCATTGAGAGTCGCGGTCCAGGCCGCGTTGCGCTGCACGATCAGGCGCTGAAACAGCGCCGGCGACAGGCCGCGCAGCGATTGGGTCTCGCGCTCAAGCGCTGTGACGTCGCCCGCCATCCACGCCGCAATCAAGGTCGCAAAAGCGTCTGGGTTGGCGTCGATGTCGTCCATGGAGCCGCTCAGTGACGCGATCTGATCCGGAACGGATGCTGAATTGAAAAGCGCGATCTGGTCCGCCGGGGTTTCCAGAGACTTGCGACGGGCCGAGCGGGGTGCGGTGGCGCTGATCGTGGCTTCCACTCCATGCTCGGCGGCGGCACCGATCTGCCGGTAGAGAGCTGCCGCTAAGGCGACCTCGGCTAGCCAGGGCTTCAGCCGGTCAAGGCTCGCTCGGTCGACGCCATAGGTCCCGGCAATCCGCAAAAGGCGGGTCGCATCATCCGGCGGTAGCATGGCAAACAATGATTGGCCCGGCGGCAGGGTTCCCGTGGCCAGCGCTAGGTGCGCGACCTCGCGCTCCGAGGCAGCGTCAACCGGCAACTCGAACCACAGATCTTCCGCCACGAGCAGCGCCACATCGAGCGCGGCAGGACGCCACGCCAAGCCTGGTGGCAGGACATGAACGGAGCCGAACAGCAACATTTCAGAATCGGCATCTCGCACAATCCAGACCCTGGGCTCGGCAAATGCGGGGAATGCCAACGTCAGGGTGGCAGTCAGGCCGGCCAAGAACGCCCTCATGCCTGACACGCGCAACAGAAGAAGGTGGAACGCCCGGCCTGCATCTGGCGATGAATCACGCCTTTGCAGCCGTCGTTGCGGCAGGCCTCGCCCTCACGATCATAGGTCCGGAAGCTATGCTGGAAGTAGCCGAGCGCGCCGTTCGTTTGCGCAAAGTCGCGCAGGGTTGAGCCCCCGGCGGCGATGGCCTCTGTCAGAATGGCCTTGATCGCGGGAACCAGAACGGCCAGTCGGTCCGCCCTGACGCCTCCTGCGGGCTTGAACGGCGAAATCCGGGCGCGGTTCAACGCCTCACAGACATAGATGTTGCCCAGCCCTGCCACCGTGCGCTGGTCCAGCAAGAGGGTTTTGGGTCCCTGTTTTCGCCCGGCGAAGGCCGCCCTCAGATGCGCAGGGTTGAAGGCATCGGATAGCGGCTCCGGCCCCAGGCCGGCGAACCATGGGTGCTGATCCAGTGTCGCCGTGTCGATCAGCGACATGTAACCAAACCGGCGGGGGTCATAATAGGTCACCCGGTCGCCGACTTCGGTCTCGAACACGATGTGGGCGTGCTTGGGGTTGAGGTCAGGAGCATAGTGGAAGGTGCCGGGCCGCGTCTGGCCTTCAGGCCGGGTGATTTCGAACCGGCCGCTCATGCCCAAATGCATGACCAGGGTCGTCTGGCGATCAAGCCGACCCAGCAGATATTTGGCGCGGCGTTCCAGCGTAACGACCGTGGCACCGGTCAGCGTCTGGACGAAATCGGTCGGCAGGGCAAAGCGTAGATCGGGACGACGCGCCTCGACGCGGGCGAGCCTCACGCCTTCCAGAACGGGCGCGAGGCCACTACGTACAGTCTCGACTTCAGGCAATTCGGGCATGGGACGCTGGCTTGGCACGGCACTGCTGGCGCGCCAAGACCCCCTGTTCCCGCTTCGTCAGGAACAGCTTCCCGAAGCAAGAATCTGGAGCGCGCCTTTCCGGGCGTGCTCTAGCGGGTTATGAGCAGCGACATGACGGGACCTTCCGCATCCTTTGGCTTCCGCGATGTTGATGCCTCGCAGAAAGTCGGCCTCGTCAGGGGCGTGTTTGACCGCGTGGCTGGCCGCTACGACCTGATGAACGACCTGATGAGCGTGGGCGTGCACCGGCTCTGGAAGGACGCCGTCGCCGCACGCCTCAATCCGCAGCCTGGCGAGACCATCATCGACTGTGCGGGCGGTACTGGCGACATGGCGCGCCGGTTTGCAAAGCTGGTCAGGCGGGCGCAGGTCCGGCGGGGCGGGACAGCCGCGAAGATCTTTGTCGTCGACTACAATGCCGAGATGATTGCCGCTGGCCGCGAGCGCGGCGGCATGCCGGAGATCACCTGGACGGTCGGCGACGCGCAGCGCCTGCCGCTGCCCGACGCCATCGCAGACGCCTATGTGATCAGCTTTGGGATCCGGAATGTCACAGACATCCCGGGTGCACTGCGCGAGGCCCGCCGGGTGCTGAAGCCGGGCGGGCGGTTCCTCTGTCTGGAGTTTTCCCGGCCGGTCACCGAGGCGCTCCGAAAGGCCTATGACGCGTGGTCTTTCGGGGTGATTCCGGAGATCGGGGCTCGGGTCGCGAATGATCGCGACGCATATCAGTATCTGGTGGAAAGCATCAGACGCTTCCCCGACCAGCAGCAGTTCGCGACAATGATCGGCGAGGCCGGGTTTGCTCAGGTGGGCTGGACCAATTTCACGGCCGGTGTCTCGGCGCTCCACACCGCACGGGCGATCTAGAGGCGCATGGCCGCGATGGGTGCCTATCTCCGGCTGTTAGGCGCGGTCTGGACGTTGACCCGTAATGACGCCCTGCTTCCGTTCGAAGCTGACCCCTATTATCCCGCCGGTGTGCGTGTGCTGGCCCGAGCCTTGCGGCTGGTAGCCTCCAGGAGGTCGGGTCGTCCGGGTGAACGCATGGCCCGGTCGCTCGAAACCCTGGGCCCGGTCGCGATCAAGGTCGGACAACTGTTGTCGACACGTGGGGATGTCTTTGGCCCGGTGTTTGCCGAAGACCTTGGCCGCCTGAAGGACCGGCTCGCGCCTTTCCCGCTCGCGCAGGCGCGGGCGGAAGTCGAGCGAGAGCTCGGGCGGCCTATCGAGGCGGTGTTTGAAACGTTTGGCGAGCCAGTGGCCGCCGCATCGCTGGCGCAGGCGCATGACGCGATCCTGCGCGATGGCCGACGCGTGGCGGTGAAGGTGCTGCGCCCCGGGATCGAGCGGCGCGTCCAGGAAGACTCCGAGGCTTTGGCGCTGGCCGGGCGGCTGGTTGCCCGCTGGTGGCCACTGGCGCGGCGGCTGGAGCCCGAGGCCCTGGCGGCGACCGTGATTCGCGCCACCGAGCTGGAGCTGGACCTGCGGCTCGAAGCCGCCGGGGCCGACGAGCTTTCCGAGGTCATGGTCCTGGACGGCTATATGTCTACACCCAGGGTGATCTGGGACGGTGTCGGAAAACGCTGCCTCACCATGGAGTGGGCTCAGGGGATGGCCCTGTCTGACCCAGCCGCGCTGGAACAGCCGGGGCTCGACCGCAAGGTGCTGGCCGATAACCTGACCCGCGCCTTTCTGGCTCAGGCGCTGGATCACGGGGTGTTTCACGCTGACTTGCACGAGGGCAATCTGTTCGCTGCCGCCCCGGCGCACCTCTATGCCGTGGACTTCGGCATCATTGGGCGGCTCGGCGCGACCGAGCGGCGCTATCTGGCCGAGATCCTTTGGGGGTTCCTGCGGCGCGACTACATTCGGGTCGCCCAGGTGCACTTCGACGCCGGATACGTGCCTGCCCACCATAGTGTCGCGGCATTTGCCCAGGCGCTGCGGGCCGTGGGCGAGCCGGTGTTCGGTCGAGTGGCCAACGCAGTCGCCATGAGCCGGGTGCTGACCCAGCTGTTCGAGATTACGGCCCTGTATGAGATGCGTCTCCGGCCCGAGCTGGTGTTGCTGCAGAAAACCATGATGACCGTCGAGGGCGTGGCCCGGCGGATCGATCCCGAGCACGACATCTGGGCGGCCGCCGAGCCGGTGGTGAAGCGCTGGATTGCCCGTGAGCTGTCGCCGATCACCCGCATCAAACAGTTTGCCGGCGAGGCCGATGCCGCTATCCGAAACATCGCCAGGATGGCAGCACCGGTCGCGGTTGAGCAGACCCCGCCCACTTCGCAAAGACCGCTCGCGTGGTTTGCCATGGGTGCCGCGATGGCGGGAGCCGTATTTCTGCTGGCGGCGCTGGTTCTTTAGACTCCTGGCGTCCGGGATGAACCTATCCCGCATCAGCCATCGTCGCCGGTTCGGCTGCGACCGCCAGCGTTGGCGGTCTGGCGCCTGGCTTCGCGGGTCTTCTGTTCTTCCCAATAGGCCATGCCCTCGTCCGGCTTAAACATGGTGCGCGGCGCGCCGGCCTTGCTGGCCACGGCGAAGACGTTGCCCTTCGGGTCATAGAATAGCTTGTCGCCGTTGCGCCGGGCGTAGGTGAGCGTGCCCTTGGGCGGGTTGGCCACGAAGTTGTGCGCCGTGTCGACGAACTCACCTATGTTGTCGGCACCAAAATCTGCACCGTTACGGGCAAACGCGCGCTCGGCGTTCTCCTGGGCCGAGAATCTGCGACTGGCCGACCACATGGGTTTCCCGTCCACCAGCTTCACCGGGTCCCGACGATCATCGACGCGCGGGCCATCGGCCTCCTCGGAGGTTCCGGATGTAAACGACTGGGTGCTGGTCGCCATCTGCGTCCCAGCGGCCTGTTTTTGCGAAACCGCAGACGGACCGTTGTCGCAACCGGACAAGGCAAGGGCGGTCACCGCTGCCAACAAAACCAATCTCGTACCCGCCATGTTCGTTCTCCGTTGAGGCTGAGCAAGAACAAAAAATGAACACAGCCGGACGGGTTTGTCGAGTCCCCTCTGATGGCTTAAAGCGATTTCTCGTTTGAAAGGGCTTTCGGCCTTGAGTGCTAAGCGAGTTCTCCTGATCGTCGGCGGCGGCATTGCGGCCTACAAGGCGCTGGAATTGACGCGAATGCTGCGTCGGGCCGGCATTGCGGTGCGCCCAATCCTCACGCGTGCCGGTGCCGAGTTCGTGACCCCGCTCAGCCTTTCAGCGCTGGCCGAGGAAAAGGTCTATTCGGAACTGTTCTCGCTCACCGACGAGGCCGAAATGGGCCACATCGAGCTGTCGCGGTCCGCCGACCTGGTGGTGGTGGCTCCTGCGACCGCAGACCTGATGGCCAAGGCTGCGCAGGGTCTGGCCGGAGACCTCGCCTCCACCACCCTGTTGGCGACCGACAAGCCGGTGCTTATGGCCCCGGCCATGAATGTGCGCATGTGGACCCACGCCGCCACCCAGCGAAATCTTGCGACCCTGAAGGCCGACGGGGTGCAGTTCGTTGGTCCCGACGACGGCGCGATGGCTTGCGGCGAGTTCGGCCCAGGACGCATGGCCGAGCCCGCAGAGATTTTCGCGGTGATCCAGGCGGCGTTGGGCGGTGCCGCTCCCGGGCCGCTGACCGGCAAGCGCGCCCTTGTCACGGCTGGGCCGACCGCTGAGCCCATCGACCCTGTGCGCCTGCTGACCAATCGTTCCTCCGGCAAGCAGGGATATGCGATCGCCTCGGCCCTGGCGGCCTTGGGGGCTGAGGTCACCTTGGTCAGCGGTCCGACCGCCTTGTCCGCACCGAGCGGCGTCCGCCGCATTGAGGTGGAGACTGCGCGGGAGATGCTGGCGGCCTGCGAAGCCGCTCTTCCGGCGGATATCGCCGTCTGCGTGGCGGCGGTGGCCGATTGGCGCCCCGAGACCGTCGGATCCGGCAAGATCAAGAAGGACGGCGGAGTGCCTCCCGCGATATCACTCGTCGAGAACCCGGACATACTTGCCACGTTGTCGCGCGGACCCCGGCGTCCTCAGCTGATGGTTGGCTTTGCGGCGGAGACTGACAACGTCGAGGCCCATGCCCACGCCAAGCTGGCCCGCAAGGGCTGCGACTGGATCGTCGCCAACGACGTCAGCATCGAAGGCACGATGGGCGGCGACGACAACGCCGTGGCCATCGTTACGGGCTCGGGCATCGAGCGATGGGACCGGATACCCAAGGCCGACGTCGCCCGGCGACTGGCACTGCGAATGGCCGAGGCCTTGAATTGACCCGCCCGATCATCCCGATTACCCGCCTGCCGCACGCCGAGGGACTTCCGCTCCCGGCCTATGAGACCGCCCAGGCGGCCGGCATGGATCTGCGTGCGGCTGTACCAGAAGACGCGCCCCACGTCCTGCGCCCCGGTGACCGCCATGCCGTGCCCACCGGCCTGGCGTTGGCCTTGCCGGAGGGCTTCGAGGGTCAGGTGCGACCCCGCTCCGGACTGGCGGTTAAGTCTGGAATCACCTGCCTCAATTCCCCCGGCACCATCGACGCCGACTATCGCGGCGAGGTGAAGGTGATCCTGATCAACCATGGCCCCGAGGATTTCGTGATCCGCCGCGGCGACCGCATCGCCCAACTGGTGATTGCCCCGGTGGCGCAGGGTGATTGGCTTGAGGTGGAGAGCCTGGAAGACACGGCGCGCGGCACCGGCGGCTTTGGATCGACCGGCGGGCGCTAACCGCCTCCACCCGAAGCCCTGACCTCCACGTCGCGTGCCCCCACCGGCTCGCCGCACTCCGAGCACGTCTGCACCGGCGTGAAGTCGCAGGCGCAGGCCTTGTGGCGGTGGATCAAGGGTGGCCCCTCTTCGCCGGCGTAGTGGACGTCACCCCAGTGGACGATGGCCATCATCACCGGGTGCAGGGCCACGCCCTTTTCGGTGAGGCGGTACTCGTGGCGGACGGGGCGGTCCTGATAGGCTTCGCGTCGCAGGACGCCTTCGTCGGTGAGCGTCTTCAACCGGTCGGCGATGATGCTGCGGGAGATCCCCAGGCGACGCTCGAAGTCCTCGAAGCGGCGGACGCCCAGGAAACAGTCGCGCAGCAGCATCAGGGTCCAGCGGTCGCCAATCACCGCCACGGATCGCGCCACCGAGCACCGCTCTTCCGACAGATCGCTCCATTTCATCGAAAAGCTCCGGTTCGGTCGCATGATCCCATTGACCGGGTCCGTTTTCAAGACGATGTTAGTTCGGATTTCGAACGGATCCGGACATGAGCGAGACCAAGGGTGTCTGTCTGATCGTGGGCGTCGGCGACGGGCTGGGCTCGGCCCTTGCGCGGGCGTTCGCCGCCGAGGGTCATCCGGTGTGCATGACGCGGCGGCCCCGCAATCTGGACTCCCTTCAGGCCCTGGCGACGTCCATCGGTGAGGCGGGTGGAATGGCGCACGCCTACGGTGTCGACGCGCGGTCGGAGGATGAGATGACCGCATTGTTCGCTTCCATAGAGCGCGCCATCGGACCACTGGAGGTTGTGGTCTTCAACATCGGGGCAAACGTGCGGTTCGGCATTCGCGAGACCACATCGCGGGTGTTCACCAAGGTCTGGGAAATGGCCTGCTTTGGAGGCTTCCTGGCCGGACGCGAGGCGGCCAACGTCATGGTTCCCCGAGGGCGCGGCACAATCCTCTTCACCGGTGCCACCGCCAGCGTCCGGGGCCGCGACGGCTTCGCTGCCTTCGCGGCTGCCAAGCACGGCCTGCGCGCCGTGGCCCAGAGCATGGCGCGCGAACTGGGACCACAGGGTATCCACGTAGCCCACGTGGTGATCGACGGGGCTGTCGATGGCGTCTTCACGCGGGAGAACCGCACGGATGTCGAAGGTCTGCTGGCCGGTGACGAGATCCTGAAGCCGGAGGACATCGCCGCCGCCTACGTCAACCTGCACAAACAGCCCCGGTCCGCCTGGACCCACGAAATTGACCTGCGCCCCTGGCGCGAAAGCTGGTGAGCCCTTCCATGACCAAGCCTGTAACCATCGACTTCATCTTCGATTTCGGCAGCCCGAATGGCTATCTGGCCCGCAAGGCGCTGGCCGGGATTTCGGAACGCACCGGGGCGGCCGTCTGCCTCATCCCGTGCCTCCTGGGCGGCATCTTCAAGGCCACAAATAACGCCTCGCCGATGGTCAATTTTGGCGGCGTGAAGGGCAAGCTCGCCTATGAAGGGCTGGAAACTCAACGATTCATCAAGAAGCACAAGCTGACGGCCTTTCGGTCGAACCCGCACTTCCCCGTCAACACGTTGCTGATCATGCGCGGCCTGGTCGCGGCGCGGCGGGCGGATGTGGAGGACGCCTATCTGGGCGCTGTTCTGGCCGCCATGTGGGAGCAGGGCGAGAAGATGGACGACCCTGAGGTGGTGCTGCGCGTGCTGAACGCGGGCGGTCTGGACGGTGTGGCGCTGATCGCCGCCACCCAGGACCCGGAGGTCAAGGCCGGGCTGGTCGCCAACACCGAAGCCGCCGTGGAACGTGGCGTATTCGGCATTCCGACCTTCTTTGTGGGCGACGAAATGTTCTTCGGCAAGGAGCGCCTGGGCCAGGTCGAGGACGAAGTTGTCCGGCAGATGTCGGCTACCTGAGGCGTTTTTCAGATAGGCGGGGCCTGAAACCCCCGCACGTTCTCATCGATGGCTTGAGCGACCGCCAGCGTGCGAGCGTCACCACCCCGAGGCCCGACCAACTGGGCGCCAACCGGGAGGCCGGAAGACGTGGCCCCCGCCGGGACTGCGGTCGCCGGAAGGTGCAGCGCTGTTGCCAGACTGATCCAGGTCAGCATCGTGTTGTAAGGGATTGTCCCGCCATCCGAAGTCGCAAGACTTCGACGGCCAAAAGGTCTCGGATCGTGGGGAAAGGCCGGGACCGGCGCGATCGGCGCCAGGATCACGTGATAGTCCTCAAAGGTTGCCGCGATCTCGTGGCGCAGGCGGGCGCGGACCGCGTCCGCAGCCAGCCATTCACGATGTCGGGCTGTGTAGGCCAGAGTTGATGCCGCGGTTGACAGCGGCCCAGCGCCTTGGGCCAGTGCGCGCTTGGCGAAGGGGCGACCCATCTCCAGCCCACGAAGTGTCGCTGGTGGCAGATCCTCGCCCAGAATGGCACCCAACAGTGTCTGGTAGGCGAACAGCAGGGCCTGCATGTCGACAGGACTCCTGATGGGCTCGACCACCGCACCGGCCACGCGAAGGTCGGCGGCGAACGCCTCCAGTGTGGTCCGCATCTCCCGATCCAGCGGACAGCATGGGTCATCGAGCCATAGCCCGACCCGGACATCCTTCAGGTCCATGGGCGGAGCCTTGGGGGCCAGGGTTCCAGCCTCTATGGTCGATAGCAGCAGGCGAAGGTCACGAGCCGAACGCGCCATTGGGCCGACCACATTCAGGTCACGCTCGGCGTAGGAGCCCGGGTGCGGCGGGACGTGGCCGCGCGGCGAGACCAGGCCCCAGGTCGGTTTGTGGGAATAGACGCCGCAGAAGCTGGCGGGGACCCGCAGCGACCCGCCGATATCCGATCCGATTTCCAGCGCCGTGACCCGGGCCGCCAGCGCCGCTGCTGCGCCGCCTGAGGACCCGCCGGGCGTCCGCGTGACATCCCAGGGGTTGTTGGTAACGCCGTAGAGACCGTTGGCGCTCTGCCAGTCCGCCGCCATCACCGGCACATTGGTCTTGCCCCATATGACCGCACCGGCGCGACGGGCATGGCCTACAGCGTCAGCGTCTCCCGTCATCCGCCGCCGGTAGTCCGCGAGGCCCGATGAAGCGGCCATTCCAGCCACATCGAAGGTGTCCTTGATAGTCATGGGCAACCCGGCGAGCGGGCCGTTGGCCTCACCCCTGCTGCGGGCATCGTCCAGCGCGCGGGCCCTTTCTAGGGCGCGTTCGGGATCAGCTGCGACTACGGCGTTGAGGGCGGCGTGGGTCTGCGCATGTCGCGCCAGCGAGGCCTTCAGCAACTCGACCGAAGAAACACGTCGGGCGGCCAGCGCGGCCAGTTGCGCGGTCGCGTCCTGCTCAAGCAGTTCATGCATGACTATCGGGTCCTGAAGCCGAGTACGTCCTGCATGTCGTACTCGCCGGGCGTCTGGCTAACAGCCCAGCGGGCGGCAGCGACAGCGCCCCTTGCGAATAGACTGCGATCCCGCGCCGAGTGGCTCAGGGTCAGAATTTCTTCGTCGGCCGCAAAGGTGACGCTGTGGTCGCCGATGATGTCACCGCCGCGCAGCACCGAGAATCCGATCTCGCCGTCCACGCGGGGCCCGGTCAGGCCGTCGCGGGCGCGCCGCGACACGCTGGCCAGATCGACACCGCGAGCCTCAGCCGCCGCTGCGCCCAGCATCAGTGCCGTGCCGGAAGGCGCATCGACCTTGCGTCGATGATGCGCCTCGAAAATCTCGATGTCATAAGCGTCGGCAGGCAGTGCGCGCGCTGCCTGACCCACCAGCCCGATCAGCATATTGACGCCCAGCGAGAAGTTGCCGGTGCGCACCACGGCGACCCGCCCCGCTACCTCATTGATCCGGCGGATATGGTCCGGCGACAGGCCGGTAGAGCCGATGACCAGGGCCACCCCGCGCCCGGCCGCCTGGGCCGCCAGCGCCACCGAGGCGTCAGGGGTCGTGAAATCGATGACGACGTCAGCGGCGGCCAAGGCCTCCGCAGCCGAAACCAGGCCCTCGCCGGACATGTCGGGTCGGTCGAACCGCGCCGCAATCACCAGAGCCGGATCAGCCTCGACGATGGCGGTTACGGCACGGCCCATGCGCCCTAGGGCACCTGCGATGGCAATTCTTGTAGGGGCAGACAGGGCGGTCTCTCCGGGTCGGAACTTGCCCCTAGCATCGCGCGCCCGGCCACGGGGTCAACTCTCCTGCGCCACCAGGGTGGGATAAGGTTCTGCGTCAGCAAGCGTTGTCCCTGTTAGCTTGGGCCTATAGGTTGTCGCCTTGGGACAGATTTGCAGCCCGGGGGACGGGCGGGGGGAACCATGGATCAAGTTGAAAAACGCACCTTCACCGATGAAGAGGCGCTGAACTTCCACCGCTACCCGACGCCTGGCAAGATCGGCATCCAGGCCACCAAACCGATGTCGACCCAGCGCGACCTCAGCCTGGCCTATTCGCCGGGCGTCGCTGTGCCGGTGCTGGCGATCGCCGCCGATCCAGAGCTGGCGTACGAATACACCTCCAAGGGCAATCTGGTGGCGGTAATCTCGAACGGCACCGCGATCCTGGGCCTTGGCAATCTGGGGGCGTTGGCGTCCAAGCCGGTGATGGAAGGCAAGGGGGTGCTGTTCAAGCGCTTCGCCGACGTCGACGCCATCGACGTGGAGATGAGCTGCACCGACGTCGACGAGATCATCACGGTGGTCAAGAACATCGGCGTCACCTACGGCGGCATCAATCTGGAGGACATCAAGAGCCCGGACTGTTTCCGCATCGAGACGGAACTGCAGGACCTGCTGGACATCCCGGTGTTTCATGACGACCAGCACGGTACGGCGATCATCTGCTCGGCCGGCCTGATCAACGCCTGCGAGATCACGGGCCGCAAGATCAGCGAAGTGAAGGTGGTTCTGAACGGCCCGGGTGCCGCTGGCATCGCCACGCTGGGGCTGATGAAGGCCATGGGCGTGAAACACGAGAACGTCATCGCCGTTGACCGCAAGGGCGTGCTCTGGCGCGGACGGCCCGAGGACATGAACCAGTGGAAATCGGCCCACGCCATCGACACCCCGCACCGCACCCTCGCCGACGCCCTGAAGGGTGCCGACGTGTTCATCGGGGTTTCCGCCAAGGGTGCGCTGACGCCGGATCTCGTCAAGACCATGGCGCCGCGCCCCATCATCTTCGCCATGGCCAACCCCGACCCCGAGATCACCCCGGAAGAAGTCTATAGTGTCCGCCCCGACGCCATCGTGGCCACCGGCCGCAGCGACTATCCGAACCAGGTCAACAACGTGCTGGCCTTCCCCTATCTGTTCCGGGGTGCGCTCGACGTCCGCGCCCGCCGCGTGAACATGGAAATGAAGATCGCCTGCGCCAATGCGCTCGCCATGCTGGCGCGCGAGGATGTGCCTGACGAGGTGGCCGCCGCCTACCACGGCGTGAAGATGAAGTTTGGTCCGGAGTACATCATCCCGACCCCGTTCGACCCGCGCCTGCTGGCCTATATCCCGCCGTTCATCGCACAGGCGGCCATGGACACCGGCGTGGCGCGCAAGCCCATCGAGGACATGGACGCCTATCGCGCCTCGCTGGCGCGTCGACTCGATCCCACAGCGGCCTTCTCTCAGAAGCTGCAGGGTGCCGTGCTGTCCGGCCCGCAAAAGACCATCGTCTTCGCCGAAGGCGAGGAGCAGAGCGTCATTCGCGCAGCCTATGCCTTCCAGCAGCAGGGCCTGGGCAAGGCCGTGCTGGTGGGCCGCGAGGATCTGGTGCACGAGAATATGCGCGCCGCCGGCCTGGAGCCCGCAGAAGCCGGGCTGGAAATCGTCAACGCCCGGGTCTCGCCGTGGAACGACGCGTCAGTCGACCTGCTCTACGGCCGCCTGCAGCGCGAGGGCTACCTGCGCCGCGACATCCAACGCCTGATCAACCAGGACCGCAACGCCTTCGCCGCCGCCATGGTGGCGCTGGGCCACGCCGACGGGATGGTCACCGGGGTGACGCGGAACTTCGACCAGGTGCTGGAAGAGGTGCTCAACGTCATCGACCCCGCGCCTGACGGCCGGATCATCGGCATGAGCGTGGTGATGGCCAAGGGCCGCACCCTGTTCATCGCCGACACCAACGTCACCGAAATGCCGGTGGCCGAGGAACTGGTCGAGATCGCCATCGAGGCCGCCCGCGCGGTCCGCACCCTGGGCTATGAACCCCGCGTGGCGTTCATGAGCTATTCCACCTTCGGCAACCCGATGGGCGAGCGTTCTGCGAGGGTGCGCGACGCCGTCGCCATGCTGGACGAGATGGAGGGCATCGACTTCGAGTACGAAGGCGAGATGCCGCCGGAACTGGCCCTGGAGCCGGAATCGCGCGGGTCCTATCCCTTCATGCGCCTGACCGGCCCGGCCAATGTGCTGATCATGCCGGCCATCCACTCCGCCGCCATCTCCACCCAACTGATCAAGTCGCTGGGCGGGGCCGAGGTGATCGGCCCGATCCTGCTGGGCCTTGAGAAGCCGGTGCAGATCTGCCCGCTGGGCTCGTCGGTGTCGCGCATCCTGCAGATGGCGACCTTCTGTGCCTATGACCGGCCGCTGGTGGAGCTCGACCTCTGAGGTAGGGGTCGTTGGCCGCTGGGGGCTGACGATCAGCTCCGGTTTGCCAGGCACGCCCTGGGCGTGTTTGTCACAAGTGGGTATATATTTGGCCGTACAGTTAGCCGGGCTGGCGTGCGACGCCGCATGACCAACTCGCTTGACCAAGGCCCTTGGCCAACCCTAACTTCGGCGACATGACCATCAACGTCAACATTGGCGAGGCCAAGACGCGGCTCTCGGAACTGGTCACCCGGGCGCTTGAGGGTGAGGAGGTCATCCTTCAGAAGGCCGGGCGACCGGTGCTGAAGCTGATGCCGTTGGCCGAGGCGGAGAGGCTGGACGCCGAACGGATCGCCGCCCGGCGCACCGCCGGCGTCGGCGCGTTCCAGGCGGCGTTTTCGGGTCAGGATCTCAGCCTCGAGACCTTGAAGGCCGATCGCGACGATCCGCTGGTGCGGTTCCGGAGGAAGTTTGGACCTGCTGCTTGATACGCACGTCCTGGTCTGGTTCGCGGCCGGGGACAGACGTCTGGGGTCGGACTTCCTCAACCTGCTGCCGAACCCCCGGACACGCCTGTTCGTGAGCGCCGTAACCGCACACGAATACGTCGATCTGCTGATGCGCGGGCGCTTCGGCGAAGGGGTCGATCTCGATCAGCTCCGCGACGTCATGGGCTTTCATCTGCTCGACTTTCCGGCGGAATGCCGGGCGGCGGCCCAGACGCTGCCGGACATTCACCGCGACCCCGTCGACCGCATGCTCCTCGCCCACGCCATCACGCTCGACCTGCCCCTGGCGACCGCCGACGCCACGCTGGCGCGCTATCCGGTGCGGATCGTGTGGTGAGGGGGCGAGCCACAGGCGCGGCGCTTCAAAATGTGTGTGCGTCCCGGTTTTCGGTTTTTCCCCCCTGACCACGGAGCTTATGGGTCCCGGTCTTTCGCTTGCAGCGAAAACCGGGATGACACCTCGTGGGCGGATGACAAACCAGTGTTGGACGCAGCCGCGTGGGTAGTCTCCACATCACACTGTTGTCACCGACCCGACTTTGCTATGGAGCGCGCCCTCCCAAAGGCCCCGCGCCATGTCCGGCTATAGTCTGGGTATCGATTTCGGCACCACCAACACCGTGCTGGCCCTGGCCGAAGCGGACGGGCCCGCGCGTCTGGTGCAGTTTCCGGCACCGGAGGGGGAGCTGTTTGCGTTTCGCAGTTGCCTCTCGTTCTACGCGCCCGCCGAGGCGCCGCAGGACCGGCAGATCGCCGCCGGGCCCTGGGCCATCGACGCCTATGTGGAAGATCCGGCGGACACCCGGTTTATCCAGTCGTTCAAGAGCTTTGCCGCCCAGGAGAGCTTCACCGAGACCCAGATCCTGGGGCGGCGTTACCGGTTCGAGGACCTGCTCTCAACTTTCCTGCTGAAGGTGCGCGACTATGCGGGCGGCGCGTTATCGGGGCTGCCGGATCGGGTGATCGTGGGTCGGCCGGTGACTTTCGCGGGGGGTGCGCCGAAGGAGAGCCTGGCGCTGGAGCGCTACGAGATCGCCTTCAAGCGGATGGGCGTGAAGGAGGTGCTCTATGCCTATGAGCCGGTGGGCGCGGCGTTCTTTTTCGCGCGCGGGCTCAAGGAGGACGCCACCGTGCTGGTCGGCGACTTCGGCGGCGGCACCTCGGACTTCTCGATCATCCGGTTCGAGCGTCACGCCGGAGAGATGCGGGCCATTCCGCTGGGCCGGGCGGGCGTGGGCGTGGCGGGCGACGCCTTCGACTACCGGATCATCGACAATCTGGTGTCGCCGGAACTGGGCAAGGGGTCGAGTTACCAGACCTTCGGCAAGACGCTGCCGATTCCCAATCGATACTATTCGGCCTTCGCCCGCTGGGATCAGCTGGCCATGATGCGCGCCAGCCGCGACATGCGCGAAATCCGCAAGCTGGTGCGCGAGGCGGTCGAGCCGGAGAAGATCACGCGGCTGGTGGAGACCCTGGACGAGAACTACGGCTACCGCCTCTACCGCGCGGTGTCGAAGCTCAAGGAGGCACTGTCGGCGCAGGATACGGCGGAGTTCCGGTTTGAGGCGGGATCGATCCGGATTGTCCACGACGTCCCCCGTGCCCGGTTCGAAGGCTGGATTGCGCCGGAACTGGCGAAAATCGAGCACGCGGTGGATCAGGCCCTGGCGGACGCAAACCTGCTAGCCAGTGGCATTGATCGGGTGTTTCTTACGGGCGGGTCATCGCTGGTGCCGGCGGTGCGCGCGATCTTTCACCGCCGGTTTGAACCGGGCCGCATCGAGACCGGTGCCGAGCTGGAATCCATCGCGTCGGGCCTGGCGTTGATGGCGAGGGAGCGGGACCTCAGCCAGTGGACGACGCGGGCTGGGGCGTAGGTGGGGTGGGGTGGAATCCTCGAAATCCAACCACAAAAATTGATCGTTATAGCCGGGCTCTTGTCCCGGCTACCCAGAGACGCCGGTCGTGCCAGGCTCGCAGCGGGTCGGCACAGCGCACCCTTTTCACGCCTGCGTTTATGGGTGGCCGGGACAAGAGCCCGGCCATGACGATCATGAGGGGTAGCAGAGGGAGAGGAGCACCCCTACGGCGCGACCTCGGCGCCGAAGGCCAGTACGTCCTCGATCAGGGACGCCGCCGCCAGCTTCACCAGTTCGCCGCCCTTTTCCGGGGTGGCCTGGCCGGGGTCTGAGCCCATGCGGCCGTCGGCATAGCGGGCGCGGAAGTCGGCGGCTTCGCGGATGGGGCCGGTGGGCGCGATCTGGGGCGCGTAGTTCGCCGACTTGATGGCGTGAGGATAGGCCCATTGGGTGACGGCAATCTCGGACGGCGTCGCGTGGCTGCCGTGGCCGGAGGGAAACTGGCGGCCAGCCAGGGCCAGCACACCCTTGAGCTCCCACCAGTTCTTCTGCTTGCAGGCAAAACCGCGCTTGCCGCCGGAATAGCTGACCTCGGCGTAGATCTCGGAGAAGGCGGCGTCGATGGTGGCCGTGTTGCCGCCGTGGCCGTTCAGGAAATAGATCTTCTCGAACCCGTGGTGCGCCAGGCTGCGGACCCAGTCGCCGATGGCCAGCATGAAGGTGGAGGGCCGGAGCGCGATGGTGCCGGGGAAATCCAGATGGTGCTGGGCCATGCCGATGTTGAAGGTCGGCGCGATAAGGATGTCGCCGGTCTTCTGCGCCTCATGGGCGATGATCTCCGGGCAAAGCCAGTCGGTGCCCAGCAGGCCCGTCGGCCCATGCTGTTCGTTGGACCCGATGGGGATCACCACCGTCTTCGAACGCGCCAGGAAGCCTTCGATTTCGGCCCAGGTGGAGAGGTGGAGCAACATTGGGGCGGTCCTTCACGGTGCGCGCGGCGTCAGCGCCTCTCCGGCATATTACCTTCCGCATCGCGCGGTAAGGTCAAACGTAGAGTTCAGTCGCTCGCGACTTCGATCCGCAGATCCGACGCCTGCATGCCCACCAGCCGCCAGCCGCCCTTGACCTTGCCAAACGTCAGCAGACACCGATCCGGTGCGCCGTCGTTGCGCAGGCAGGCCCGCTTGCCGTCGATGGATTTCATCTGTCCGGCGATCTGTCCCGCAGAGGGGGCGGTTGTCACGACCTCGCCGGTCCCGGCCCGCACCAGCCGCAGGGCGTCCGGACCAATCATCCGGTCCAGCGCGAACTCGGAGGGGCCACCCTCCACGTCGAGCTGTTTGGCCCGAGCGACCTCTGACATCTGCCGGCGCACATCGTCGCGCACCGCCGGACGATCAATCTCGGCCTCGAAGGCGACGCGGTCCCCCTTGGTCGCCGCGGCCAGCAGCCTGCTGGCGCTTTCGGCCGCCCCCTGCGGCGCAGGCCCGGTGCACCCGGCGAGGCTGATGGCGATCAGTGAGGCGACAACGAGCATCCGAATCATCGTCGGAAGGTCCGCGTCTGCGCGCATCTTCGCAAGAGACCTTGGCGGCGCGTGTTGCACTGGTGGCCCGTCTCCGCTTACTGCCTAAGCATAATTCTTTCGGGAGGTAGTCCATGTCCGACGGTGAGGTTTTCCCGGTCCCCGAAGCCTGGGCGAAAAAGGCCCATATGAATGCGGCGGCCTATGATGCCGCCGTGCTGCGCGTTGACGCCGATCCCGATGGCTACTGGTCCGATATCGGCCGCCGGCTGGACTGGATGACGCCCTTCACCGAGGTCAAGGACGTCTCGTTCAACAAGGAAGACTTCCGGGTACGCTGGTATGGCGACGGGGTGCTGAACGTCTCGGTCAACTGCCTGGATCGCCACCTGAAGAGCAACGGCGATACCGTCGCCCTGATCTGGGAAAACGACGACGGCAGCGCTCACGACAAGCTGACCTATCGCCAGTTGCACGCCGAGGTCTGCCGCTGGGCCAATGTGCTGAAGGCCAGGGGCGTCAAGAAGGGCGACCGGGTCACCATCTATCTGCCGATGATCCCGGCGGCGGCGGCGGCGATGCTGGCGTGTTCGCGGATCGGGGCGGTGCACTCGGTGGTGTTCGGCGGGTTCTCGCCCGACAGCATCGCCGGGCGGATCCAGGACTGTGATTCGAAGATCGTCATCACCGCCAACGAGGGCCTGCGCGGCGGCAAGATCGTGCCATTGAAGGCCAATGTCGACGCGGCGCTGAACTCCTGCCCGGGCGTCACCGACGTGATCGTCGTTCGGCGTACGGCGGCCGACGTGAACATGGTCGAAGGTCGCGACGCCTGGTTCTCGGACCTCAAGAAGACGGTTTCAGACGTCTGCGATCCAGAACCGATGAACGCGGAGGATCCGCTGTTCATCCTCTATACGTCGGGGTCCACGGGCAAGCCCAAGGGCGTGCTGCACACCACCGGCGGATATCTGGCCTGGGCTGCCTGGACCTTTGAGACGGTCTTCGATTACCGGGCCGGCGAGGTGTTCTGGTGCACCGCTGACGTGGGCTGGGTGACCGGACATTCGTATGTGGTCTACGGGCCATTGGCCAACGGTGCGACCAGCCTGATGTTTGAGGGCGTGCC
Organism: Phenylobacterium deserti; assembly: GCA_945883235.1. Lineage (GTDB taxonomy): Bacteria > Pseudomonadota > Alphaproteobacteria > Caulobacterales > Caulobacteraceae > Phenylobacterium > Phenylobacterium deserti_A. Next base: position 94,380 of record CAMCXF010000008.1, read on the forward strand.
CAACTATCCGACCTCGTCTCGGTTCTGGGAGGTGTGTGACAAGCATCAGGTGGAGATCTTCTACACCGCGCCCACCGCACTCCGGGCCCTGATGCGGGAGGGCGACGAACCGGTGACGCGCACCTCGCGCAGCTCGATCCGACTGCTGGGCACAGTGGGTGAGCCGATCAATCCCGAGGCCTGGCTGTGGTATCACCGGGTGGTGGGCGAGGGGCGCTGTCCGATCGTTGACACCTGGTGGCAGACCGAGACCGGGGCCTGCCTGATGACGCCTCTGCCGGGTGCGCATGCCCTGAAGCCAGGGTCCTGCGCCAGACCGCTGCCGGGCGTGATGCCGCAGCTGGTGGACGCGGAGGGCCTGGTTCTGGACGGCGCGATCAGCGGCAACCTTTGCCTCACCGACAGCTGGCCCGGCCAGATGCGCACGGTCTATGGCGACCACCAGCGCTTCATCGACACCTACTTCTCGACCTATCCCGGCAAGTACTTCACCGGCGACGGGGCGCGTCGTGACGCGGATGGCTATTACTGGATCACGGGCCGGGTCGACGATGTGATCAACGTCTCCGGGCACAGGCTGGGCACTGCCGAAATCGAGAGCGCGCTGGTGGGACATCTGGCCGTGGCTGAGGCCGCCGTCGTGGGCTATCCGCACGATATCAAGGGCCAGGGCATCTATTGCTATGTGACGCTCAAGGTCGGCATCGATGCCACCGACGCCCTGCAGGCCGACTTGCGCGGCCACGTCCGGCGCGAGATCGGGCCGTTTGCCGCACCTGACGTGATCCAGTTTGCGCCCGGCCTCCCCAAGACCCGTTCGGGCAAGATCATGCGTCGCATTCTGCGCAAGATCGCCGAGGACGATCTGTCCAACCTGGGCGACATTTCCACCCTGGCCGAGCCGGCGGTGGTCGATGATCTGGTGAAGAACCGCGCCGCGCGCCGCGGAGACGACGAGATCATCAGCGACGGCCAACGGGTCTCGACCCGCGAGGTCGAAGCTGTGCTGGCCAACCACGACGCGGTCGCCGAGGCTGCCGCGGTCGGATTCCCCTCTGCAAAGCGTGGTGAAGCTGTCTGGGCCTTCGTAACGCCAGAGGAAGGCGCGATGGTGAGCGATGTGCTGGCCGCTGATCTGAAGGGCTGGATTCGCCGTGAGCTCGGCGCTCACGCGGTGCCCGAGGTGGTGCAGTTCGGTCCGTTGCCGAAGACGCGGTCAGGCGAAGTGGTGCGACCGCTGCTGGAGCGGATCGCTGCCACCGGTGAAGCCGGCGATGTCTCAGGTCTCGCCGATACGGCCGTCGCCGACTACCTGGTCAATACCCGGGCTGACGCCCTGGGCTGATGTCGCCAGACCTGCCGCCTGCGCTTCGCGGCGCCATTGACCGGGAAATGGCCGGGGTCTCTCGCCAGAGCATGGCGGCGCGGACGGCTGCCACGACGACGGCCTACCGGGCCGGCGGGACATCCGCGTCGGCGATCCGTGGCCGCGATGATGCGTTGGCCTATGCGCTGGCCCGGCTTCCGGCGACCTATGCCGCATGCGCGGAAGTATTCTCCGAAGCCATGCGAATGGTGCCGGGCTTTGCGCCGACCAGTCTGCTCGATGCGGGGTGCGGGCCCGGCGGCGGCAGTTGGGCGGCTGTCGAGGCCTGGTCCGGGTTAACCGCCGTCACATGGCTGGACGCCAATCCACCGTTTCTTGAGCTGGCGCAGCGGCTGGCGGCGGACTGCTCGCTTCAGACCGCCAATGTTCAGCGGGGCGATCTGATGGCTGGCGGCTATCCCGTCGCCGACCTGGTGCTGGCCAGCTATGCCCTGGCAGAGATCGCGCCGGCGTCACAAGGCCAGGTCGTGACCCACCTCTGGGATGCCTGTGGCGGCTTGCTGGCGCTGGTCGAGCCGGGCACGCCCGCCGGCTACGCGCGCATCCTGGCGGCGCGGAACACCCTGATCGCGGCCGGCGCGATCCTCGTGGCACCCTGCCCGCACCAAAACGCCTGCCCCCTGATCGAACCGGACTGGTGCCACTTCAGCGTTCGCCTGGCGCGCAGCCGCGACCACCGTCTGGCGAAGGGCGCCGAGGTTCCCTACGAGGACGAGAAGTTCGCCTATCTGCTGGCGTCGCGCCCCGGGCTGGCTGTGGCCCCCTGGCAATCGAGGGTCCTGGCCCGGCCCCGCGTCGGCAAGCCGGGTATCGACATCAAGCTGTGCGGGCCCGACGGCCTCGAACATCGCTTTGCCGCCAAGCGTGACAAACCCAATCATGCCATTGCGCGCCGCCTCGATTGGGGCGACGTGTGGCCAAACTAGAAAAGCCGGAGACGTTCCATGCCCAAGAGCCGCGAAATCCACCTGACGAAACGCCCGTCAGGCATGCCGACCGAGGGTGATTTTGCGCTCGTCGAGCGTGACAGCGCCGATGCTGCGGACGGCGAGGTGCTGGTCCAGAACCTCTACATGTCGGTCGATCCCGCCATGCGCCCGCGACTGACCGCCGGTCAGGAACTGAACGAGGCCATGATGGGCGGCGCGCTGGGCCGGGTGGTGCAGTCGAAGTCTGACGCGTTTGGCGTGGGCGATCTGGTCTCCAACCGCATGGGCTTCCGCGAATACTTCACCAGCGATGGCAAAGGCCTGACCAAGCTCAATCCCGATCCTGATCTGTCGCTGACCGTCCACATGCATGCCCTGGGCATGACGGGGTTCACGGCCTACGGCGGCCTGCTGCACATCGGCCAGCTCAAGGAAGGCGAGCAGGTGTTCGTCTCGACCGCTGCCGGTGCGGTAGGTTCGGTCGCTGCCCAGATCGCGAAGATCAAGGGCTGTTACGTGGTGGGCTCGACCGGCTCCGAGGACAAGGCGCGCTGGCTGCGCGACGAGGTCGGCCTGGACGCCGTGATCGACTACAAGGTCACGCCCATTCGCAAGGCGCTGCAGGAGGCCACGCCCAAGGGCATCGACGTCTACTTCGACAACGTCGGCGGCGACCATCTGGAAGCGGCGCTGCGCCGGATGAACACGCTGGGTCGGATTGCGGTGTGCGGGTTTATCTCCGGCTACAATTCCGGCCACTCGCCGGTCTCGAACCTGTCCAACATCATCTATTCGCGGGTGATGCTGCGCGGCTTCGTCGGCACCGACTTCATGCACCTGTACGGCGACTTCCAGCGCGACATGACCGGCTGGCTGAAGGACGGCCGGGTCAAGTATCAGGAGACCATCCTGGACGGCATCGCCGCCGCCCCGCAGGCCCTGATCGGCCTGTTGCAGGGAGCTAACTCCGGCAAGATGCTGGTGAAGTTGGCGGAGTAGCGGAAGTTGAGGTAGCGATTGAGCCGCTCAATGCCAAAGCGACCTCAGTCGGTATTGCGCAGCTTTCTCCGGCATGAGGCGTCCGGAGGCTACGTCCTCATGGGCGCGGCCGCGATGGCGCTTGTCGTCGCGAACTCGCCGCTGGCACCCGGCTATTTCGCGGCGCTGAAGGTTGAGTTCGGCTTCGCCATCGGCGGCTTGCACCTCAGTGAAAGCGTGCTGCACTGGATCAACGACGGGCTCATGGCCCTGTTCTTCCTGCTGGTCGGCCTCGAGATCAAACGCGAGGTCCTTGATGGTCAGCTCTCTCGGCCGTCGCGGATCATCCTGCCCGGTGTGGCGGCGCTGGGGGGTGTTGTCCTGCCGGCGCTGATCTATCTCGCGTTCAATGGCGGGATCCCCGAAACCCGGGCGGGCTGGGCGATCCCGGCGGCGACCGACATAGCCTTCGCGCTGGGTGTGCTCGCGCTGCTGGGGCCGCGCGTGCCCGGTTCGCTGAAGATCTTCCTGACTGCCATCGCGATCATGGATGACCTGGCCGCCATCGTGATCATCGCGCTTTTCTATACCGCCGAGTTGCACCTTGCCGCTCTGGCGGCGGCGGGCGCGATCCTGGTTATGCTCTTCGTGCTCAATCGCCTGAAAGTCGTCGTGCTGTGGCCTTACATCGTCGGCGGCCTGGCGCTCTGGTACTTCGTACTGGAGTCTGGCGTTCACGCCACGCTTGCGGGCGTCGCGCTCGCAATGTTGATCCCGCTGCGGCGAAGTCCCGGCGCGCCAGACCATGCGGCGTCGCCACTGCACCGGCTGGAGCATGGCCTCCACAAACCGGTTGCCTTCATGATCGTGCCCCTGTTCGGCTTCGCCAATGCGGGTCTGTCCTTTGCGGGTGTCAGCCCGGCGGCCGCACTTGAACCCGTCCCGCTCGGCGTGGCGCTGGGCCTCTTCATCGGCAAGCCATTGGGAGTGTTTCTTTCTGCCTGGGTGATCATTCGGCTGGGGTGGGCGGACATGCCGCGCGGGGCCTCGATGGGCCAGCTATGTGGAGTTGCGGTGCTCTGTGGCATCGGCTTCACCATGAGCCTGTTCATTGGCAATCTGGCGTTCAGCGATCCCGGGCTGATCGATGCCACCAAGATCGGGGTCCTGGTCGGGTCATTGGCGTCCGCACTCCTGGGCGTGGCAATCCTGCGCCTCTGCAAACCCTCGGTGCCGCAATCAGATCTATGACCCCGTACGCGTTGCGAACGGGACCACGATATCGGCATCTGCGGCGATGCGCGCCCGACCCACTTCCTCGACCTTCCGGATTTCCTGCTGCAGGTAGGGGGCCATGAAGTCGATGAAAGCGCGAACCCGCGGCGTGTCCTTGACTTCGCGACGCGTCACAATCCACGAACTTACCCGCGCCTCCTCGATGGCCTCTGAACAGCGCACCATCTCGTGGTCAATGTCGCCAATCGTGCAGGGGATGGCACCGATCCCCAGGCCGGCCTTCACGGCATAGACGAGACTGGCCATGCTGTTCGACCGCGTGATCGGCATCTTGCCGCCAGAATGGCGCATCATCCAGGTCACGGCCGGGACTTCGCCCATCTCCATCGTGACATCGATCAGGTCATGGTTCGCAAGATCCGACGTCGACGCAGGGGCACCTCTGCGGATCGCATAGTCGCGGCTGCAATAGAGGGCGACATCATGGTCGCAGATCTTGCGGGCGACCAGATCGGAGGTCGCAAGGGCTCTGCTGGTCCGGATCGCCATATCGACTTCGCCGCCCTCGAGATCGAGTGCCTTGTCGGTAATCAACAGGTCAACCTGGACGTCCGGATGCACCAACCGGAATGCCCCCAGAGCCGGGATCACCATGGTGTTGGCCACCAGTTCATTGGTGGTCAGCCGCAGCGCGCCTGACACGCCGCGCTCCTGGGTCGCGGCCTGATTGGCGAACAGGATGGCGGCCGCCTCTACCGTTTCTGCGCCGGAAATCAGACTGTGCCCGATATCGGTCAAACGACTACCGGTCTGTCCGCGCTCAAACAGCTTCAGACCGAGGTCCTGCTCCAGGCTCTCGATGCGCCGGGCCACGGTGGTCTGGTTGACCCCCAGCGCCCTGGACGCCGCAAGGGTCGAGCCGCCGCGCGCCACCGCCAGAAAGGCTTTGAGGTCGTTCCAGTCGAACACGCGTGCATTCTGCAGTTATGCAGACCAGTTCTGCAAGGGTGCCGATCATCCGGCGTTGCAGGGTCCCCGTATCTTGGGGGTGTCCACGACGAGTTCCCCAGCCGTAGTGGACGCTGAGATTTCGACGCGGTGGTGGCTCTCCCCAGGTCACATGACGCGCTCGTAATCTGCCAATGCGCCGGTTGGGTGTTATGGATTCCCCCCCCATAGCCCCAACCGGTATGCACTATGCGTTCAGCCGCCAAAGCCCTTGCCCTCACCGTCGTTCTGGCCGCCATCGCACTGGCGGCCCTGATGCCGGCGATGCCGGTCGCCGCAGCCGACGTGCCGCTGATCGCATTCAAATCGCGAACCTTGGCCAATGGCCTGAGGGTCTTTTATTCGCGTGATCCGGCGACGCCAAATGTGACGGTCCAGGTCTGGTACGGCGTTGGCTCAAAGGACGATCCGGAGGGTCGCTCCGGTTTTGCGCACCTGTTCGAGCACCTGATGTTCAAGGCCACGCGGAACCTGGCGTCAGAGGCCTTCGACCGGATGACCGAGGACGTCGGCGGCTTCAACAACGCTGGCACCAGCGATGACTACACCAACTACTATGAGGTGGTTCCTGCCAACCATCTCGAACGCCTGTTGTGGGCGGAAGCCGACCGGATGAGCTCATTGGTCGTGGACGAGGCGTCCTTCAAATCCGAGCGCGACGTGGTCAAGGAGGAGCTGCGGCAGAAGGTGCTCGCCTCGCCCTATGGCCGACTGATGGCGCTCTACCTGCCGCAGGCCAGCTACGGCGTTCACCCCTACAAGCGCCCCGGTTTCGGGTCCATCGAGGAGCTGGACGCCGCCACGCTGGATGACGTCCGCGCCTTCCATCGCACCCACTACCGGCCCGACAATGCCGCGCTGATCGTGGCGGGCAACTTTGATGAGGCGAGGCTGAACGGCTGGGTGGATAGCTGGTTCGGCGGGCTGAAGAATCCGGCGGGGTCGCGACCGGTGGTCAGCGTCAAAGAACCGCCGCGTACGAGAGCCGGAGTTTTTGACGGCTATGGCCCCAATGTGCCGCTGCCCGCGGTGATCCTGAGCTGGCAGGGCGCGGCGGCCTCCGACCCTGATGCACCAGCACTGAAGGTTCTCGACGCGATCCTGTCGGCGGGGAAGTCGTCACGGCTCTACAACAGCCTGGTCTACGACAAGCAGGTCGCCGTCGAGGCGTTCTCCACAGCTGACCTGCCGCGCGATCCGGGGCTGTTCATGGTGGGTGCCATCATGGCCAGCAGTCATACGATTGTTGAGGGCGAGACGGCGTTGTTGGCCGAGGTGAAACGCCTTCGTGATGGCCCGCCGACAGCGGCCGAACTGTCGGAGGCGAAGAACGAGCTGCTGGCCTCGGCGCTCAGCGAGCGTGAAACCATCGATGGTCGCGCCTCGGCCATTGGCTATGCGTTGCAGGTCGATGGCGACGCACGTGCCGTCAACACCCAGCTGGCAGCACTGCAGGCTGTCACCGTTGCTGATGTGCAGCGGGTCGCGCGAAAGTATCTGGCCGAAGACCGGCGGATGACGATCCGTTACCGGGCCGAGAGCGAGCGTCCGGCGGGAAAGACCGTCGCAGCGGCGCCCATCCTGCCGAAGTCGACCGCGATCTACGACGGCCCGGTCTTTACCCTCGCCGCCGAGGCAGATCGCCAGGCACCGCCTCCGGTCGGCGCGGCAGTCCAGCCGGTATTGCCCCGGCCTGCGGAGAAGACGCTGCCGAATGGTCTGCGGGTGATCGTCGCGCGGTCTTCCGACCTGCCGCTGGTGACTGCCGAGCTGACAGTCAGAACCGGGGCGTGGGCCGACCCGCCAGGGCTGGGCGGGGCGGCGTCCATGATGGCCGGCATGCTGACCGAAGGCACAAAAACCCGCTCAGCCCAGGTGATCGCCAGTCAGACCGAGGCCCTGGGTGCCTCGCTCAGCTCGGGCGGTGGCCAGGAGTCTTCAACCGTGACGCTGACCGTCATGCCGGACAAGCTGAAGGCCGCCATGGCGATCATGGCCGATGTGGTCCGCAACCCGACGTTTGCCGCGGAAGAACTGGAACGCCAGCGCGAACAGACGCTGGATGGATTGCGCGTGGCCTACCAGCAGCCCGGGCAACTGGCCGGATTTGCCGCGGCCCCGGTGATCTATGGCGGCACTGCGTTTGGCCATGTGGCGCAGGGCACGCCGACATCCATCCAGAAACTGAAATCGGCGGATCTCGCGGCCCTGCATGCCCAGGGATTCCGACCTGACAACGCCGTTCTGGTGCTGACCGGCGACATCTCGGCGGAAGCCGGCTTCGCCGTCGCCGCACAGGCGTTCGGCGGATGGGCCCGACCCGGATCGCCCCGGATTGAAGCCCCGATCATTCGACTGCAGAGCCGCGCCCGCGCCGTCGCCATCGACATACCGGGGACGGGTCAGGCTTCGGTCAATGTGCTCGGCCCCGCCATCGCCCGGAGCGACGCAGACTACTATCCAGGTATCTTGTCGGCCACCGTGCTGGGGGGTGGCTATTCGGCGCGCCTCAACCAGGAGATCCGCCTCAAGCGGGGTCTGTCCTATGATGCCAGCGCCTGGCTCTCGCCCCTACAGACCACGGGCTCGTTTCGGGCTTCGTCCCAGACAAAGAACGAGTCTGCCGGAGAGGTGCTGGATCTGATCAACGCCGAACTGGCGCGACTGGGTCGCGAACCCGCCAGCGGCGATGAACTTACGGCGCGAAAGTCTATCCTCGTGGGCAACTACGGGCGCGCGCTGGCGACCTCATCAGGGCTGGCGGACATCCTTGGGAACTATGCCCTCTACGGCGTTCCATTGGATGAACTGAGTCTCTACCCCGCCCGGGTGGAGGCCGTGTCGCCGGCACAGGTACAGGGGTTTGCGCGCCGCATGCTCGACCCGGCGCGGGCTAGCGTGATTGTCGTTGGCGATGCCAAGACGTTCACCGAGGGCCTCAGGATCAGGTTCCCGGCCCTTGAGATCGTCGCCGCTGACCAGCTGGATCTCGACAGTCCGACCCTGCGAAAGCCGTAGCGTCAGACGGTATAAACGTCGCCACCCAGCACCTCGACCGGCCAGACGGCGAGGTCATCGCCGGCGCAAGGACCGGCGACGCAGTGGCCGTCCAGGCTGAATAGCGCGCCGTGGCCAGCGCAGAAGATGTGGCGCGCGTCGCGGGTCAGGTAGCGGTCGTCCATCGGTGCCAAGGGCCAGCCGGCATGCGGACAGCTGTCCACGAACCCGCGGGCGGCCTCTCCCTGGCGGATCACGAAGCCCGCGAACATCCGCGAGCCGTCGCGAAACCGGAAGCTTTTGCCGCCCGGGTCGGCAATCTCGCTCAGGCTGCAGAGCCGGACGCCGCCGACTGGGCGGGCGGGGTTATCGGGTTCAAAGCTGGCCAAGGGTGGCCTTGAACGCCTTCACATCCACCCGCTCCCACAGTCCGGCCAGGGTATAAGGGTCGTGGGCGTTGAGCTCGATCGCAGCGGCGCGGTCCGGCGCCTCGACGATCAGCAGAGACCCTGCCATCTCACCCTCGTCGTTGAGCATGGGCCCGCCCAGTTTCACCATCGCGGCCTTGTCACGCACATAGGCCAGATGCGCCTCGCGGGTAGCCATGCGCAGGTCCAGCGAACCCGGCTTGTCGACGCAAAACAGCACAAAGGTGGGCATCTAGTTTTCCTCTCTCAAAGGGCGTGACAGCAGGTCGCGAATAGCGTCGTCGACGTCCACCTGACCCGCCAGGATGGCGGCCACCGCCTCGCAGATCGGGGTCTCGACACCAAGCTTCAACGCCAGGTCACGGACCGCAGGGGCCGAAGCGATCCCCTCGGCAACCGACAGTTTTCCGGCCAGGGCTTCTTCAAGTGTCTGGCCACGCCCCAGCGCCAGACCCACGCTCATGTTGCGCGACTGGGGGCTGGAGCAGGTGAGCACCAGATCGCCCAATCCGCATAGACCGGCCACGGTTTCGGCCTCCCCACCCAGGGCGACTGCCAGACGGGTGAGCTCGGAAAATCCCCGGGTGATCAGGGCGGCGTGGGCCGACCGGCCCAGCCCGCGGCTCTCGACGATCCCGCAAGCTATGGCCAGCACGTTCTTGACGGCCCCGCCAGCCTCGGCACCAATCATATCGGTAGCAAAGTAGGGCCGGAATGAGGGTGTGGCGATGGCCTCGGCCAGTTCTTCGGCTTGCCCCTCTTCACGGCAGGCCAGGGTAACCGCGGTCGGCAGCCCGCGCACAACTTCACCAGCAAAACTGGGACCTGACAGCACGGCAGGTGCCGCCTCCGGCAGGGTCTCGGCCAGCACCTTGGTCATCAGCTTCAGCGAGCCCTGCTCTACGCCCTTCGAGCACAGCAGGATCGGCAATCCCGGGCGGGCGTGGGCGGCGAAGGCCTCCAGCGTGGCGCGCATATGCTGGGCCGGCGGCACGGCCAGCACCAGGTCGCTGTCAGCCAGATCCGATAGCTGCCCGGTGGCGCGGATCAGGGGTTCGATCGGGAGGCCTGGCAGGAAGACAGCGTTCTCATGGCGGGTGTTGATGCTTTCCACCACCTCGAGCTCTCGCGCCCAGAGGGTCACCTCGCGGCCCGCCCGGGCGCAGACCTGAGCCAGAGCGGTGCCCCACGCCCCGCCGCCGATAACGCCGACCCGCCTCATGCCTTGGCACCCTTACGGCCGGGTGGGTGGCTGGGATGCGACGCCGCCGCCCGGGCGTCCAGCGGCCATCGCGGCCGGGCAACAGCATCCAGGCCGTCGCTAAGGCCCAGCGATAGCCTTTCGGCACCGGCCAGCGCGATCATGGCGGCGTTGTCGGTGCAATAGGCCAGCGGCGGGGCGTCGAAGCTGAAGCCGTTGGCAAGGGCAGTTGCGTGCAACCGCTCGCGGACCGCGCGGTTCGCGGCGACACCACCGGCAACCACAAACCGCAGTCCCTCGCCGGGATGGCTCGCCGCATAGGCCTGAATGGCACGGTCACTCTTTTCGGCCAGTTGCGTCGCGATGGCGGCCTGCACGCACGCGGCCAGGTCCCGTCGCGCTACCTCACCCGTCACGCCTTCAGCCAGGCGCGCAGCGGCGGTCTTGAGGCCGGAGAACGAGAAGTCGCAGTCCTTGCGACCTAACAACATGCGCGGCAGTGTGAACTGACCGGGGTCGCCGCCCTCGGCGAGGGCTTCCAGAGCCGGGCCACCGGGATAGGGCAGGCCCATCGCCTTGGCGATCTTGTCAAAAGCCTCGCCGGCAGCGTCATCCAGCGTCGACCCCAGCCGATCGCAGGCCCCGACACCTTCGACGCTCAGCAACTGGCAGTGTCCGCCCGAGACCAGCAGCAACAGAAACGGATAGGCGATGTCGGCGCCCAGCCGCGCCGAGACCGCGTGGCCCTCCAGATGATTCACGGCCACCAGTGGCAGGTTTCGCGCCAGAGCCACGGCTTTTCCGAACGACAGGCCGACCATCACCCCGCCCACCAGACCCGGCCCCGCGGTCGCCGCAACGCCGGTCAAGTCGTTGTAACTGAGGCCCGCCTCGCTCAAGGCCTCCTCGGTAACGGCGTCGATGCACTCCACATGAGCGCGAGCGGCGATCTCCGGCACCACGCCGCCATAGGGCGCATGGGCCGCGATCTGGCTGGCGATCACTGAGGACAAGACCTCGACGCGCCCGTCATCATGGCGGCGCACGACCGCTGCGGCCGTTTCGTCACAGCTGGTCTCGAGGCCCAGGACGGTCTGAATGGGGGTCATCTGTTGCCGGGGGCGGTCTGCTCCTGTAGCAGGCCTGACGCTTTCCCTGTCCGAGGTAGACCGCCGACCGTGCCCACGCAACAGCCAGTCCGCATCGGCGCCCGGGGTTCGAAGTTGAGCCTCGCCCAAGCCGGCCACATGCAACGTCGCATTGCCGCGCTGCTGGGGGTCGACCCGCAAGACACTGCTGAAGTGGAGCGTGTCGCGCCGCTGATCGTCATCACCACCTCCGGCGACCGCATTCAGGACCGCCGCTTGCTGGAAATCGGCGGCAAAGGCCTGTTCACCAAGGAAATCGAGGAGGCCCTGAGCGACGGCCGCATCGATTGCGCAATCCATTCGATGAAGGACGTGCCCTCGGTGCTACCCGAAGGCCTTTGCATTGCAGCTATCCCCGAGCGTGAGGATCCGCGCGATGCCTTCCTGAGCCGGGGGCCGTTGACACTCGAAGACCTGCCGGATGGCGCGACGCTGGGCACCGCCAGCCTCCGGCGCCAGGCCCAGTGCCTCTACCGCCGACCCGATCTGAAAGTTCAGATGCTGCGCGGCAACGTCGACACGCGCCTGGCCAAGCTGGCAGCCGGCGATGCTGACGCCATCCTGCTGGCTTATTCCGGCCTGCGCCGCCTGGGGCTGGGCGACTTGCCGAAGAGCCTGATTGATCCAAAGGACGCGCCGCCGGCCCCGGGGCAGGGTGCTCTGGCCCTCGAGACCCGAGAGGCGGATCGCGATCTGCCGTGGGTCCAGGCCCTGCGCTGTGAGCCGACCACGATCTGTGTCACCGCCGAGCGCGGCGCTCTGATCGCATTGGAAGGTTCGTGCCGCACACCTGTCGGCGCGCATGCCTGGCTGGAGGGTGGAAGTCTTCATCTGATCGTCGAGGCGCTTTCGCCGGGCGGAACGCTGCGTTTCCGCCACGCTGGCGCGTCCGAGATTACCCAGCTCTCGGACCGACTTGCTTCGGCCCACGATCTGGGCCTGTCGCTGGGCCAGGCGATCAAGGACGAAGCCGGCGACGACATCGTGCTCTGACCGGCCCACTGGCGCGATTGGACCCTTGTGGCAAGCATGGCCGTTGGCGAACTGCCACCCGGTCGGATAACAGTAGGTCCGATGACCAAGCGTAGACTGAAAATCTGGATCACCCGGGTGCAACCCGCCGCAGACGTCACGGCCGAACGCGTACGTGCGATGGGCCATGATGCCGTTGTCGTGCCGTTACTCGAGGTCCAGGTGCTGCCGGACGTGGACGTCGACCTGAGGGGCGTCGCGGCGCTGGCTTTCACCAGCGCCAACGGTGTCCGGGCCTTTGCCGACAAAAGCGGGGAGCGGGGTCTGAAGGTGTTTGCGGTCGGTGCCGCCACCGCCCTGGCCGCGCGAAAAGCCGGCTTCAAATCTGTGCTATCGGCTGACGGGGATGTCCTGACGCTGGCGGAAGGCATTGCATCGCGTCGCAACGAGCTTCGCGGCGCGATCCTGCATCCCGGTGCGCTGGAGCTGGCGGGCGACCTTTCCGGCGCTCTGGAGAAACACCGCGTCGAGGCCCGGCGGCTCACGCTTTACGAGACCGTGCCGGCGGAACTGACGCCGGAAGCTGCGGAGATGGTGGGTCGCTGCGACGCGGTCTTGCTGCATTCCGAGCGCGCCGCTCAGGTGCTGGCGACCTTTCTCAAGGCCCACCCCGCGCCGCATATGCGCGCCTTGAGCCTCTCAAAAGCGGTGCTCAAGCCGCTGAGCCGGACGCACATGGCCGGCCGGGCGTTCCCGCCGTTCCCGCTGGAAGCTGCCCTGCTCAACTTGATCGACAGGTGACATGAGCCCGACCGAGCCCGACCTGCCACGCGATCCGGCCGGGTATCGGCCGAAGCCGCTGCTGGGCGTGGGCTTCTGGGTGATGGTTGCGTTCGGGCTGGTCTGCGTGCTGGCCGGTGTGGCGGTAACGCTTTTGGGTCCCCGGTGGATGCCCGCTGGGCCCGAGGCGGCCAAACCTGAGACGCCTGTGCCGGCCCAACGGTCTGTGGCGTCCCTGACGCCTCTCTATCCGGCCAACGCCGAACCAGAGCGGGTGACGCTGGATGAGGTGGGTCAACTCAAGGCAAGGATCGCGGTCCTGGAAGGTCAGGGTGCCCGCTCCACCGAAGCGGCCACGGCAGCTCTGGCCGCCGCCGCCCTGACCGAAGCAACGCAGGGTTCCAGGCCCTTCGTGGCAGAGTATGAGGCCCTGCGCGGAGAAGCCCCGAACCTGCCGGAACTGACGGGATTGTCGCGGCTGGCAGAAACCGGTGCGCCAAGCCGGGGGGCGCTGGCGATCAGTTTCGAGGCCCTCGCCGCAAGGGCTGCCAGCCGGTCTCGAAAGCCGCCGCAGGATGCCGGGCTGGGCGCGCGGATCGCTTATGCCGCGGGTAAGGTCGTGACGATCAGACAGGTCGACGATGTTGAGGGTGACAGCCCTGACGCCTTGGTGGCCCGCGCCGACCTGGCGCTCAAGGAGGGTGAAGTTGTCGCGGCCCTGGCGCTGCTCGACCGGCTGCCCCCCAAGGGCAGGGCGGCGTTGGCGAGTTGGCGGGAGGGTGCCGAGCGTCGGGCCGTGATTGATCGCGTTGTCGCAGCGCTCCGCCTGCGCGCTGTGCGAGATCTGTCCCCGGCCTCAGGGGCGATGACGGAGGTCGCTCCGTGATCCGCGCCGCAGTGGTCCTGATCCTGCTGGTCGCCGCCGTCGTCGGCGGGTTGACGCTGGCCGGCGAACCCGGCGAAGCGAGCGTAACCTGGCTGGGCTGGCGGGCGGACATGACCGCAGCCGCCGCGATCCTGATCGCGCTGACGTTTGGCCTGTTCGTAGCCATGGTCTGGCGGACGATCCTCTGGATTCTGGAGGCACCGCACCGCGCTGAACGGGCCCGGGCCGACGCGCGCCGACGACAGGCCAACGATATTCTGGCGCGAGGGTTCCTGGCTGTCGCGGCCGGCGATGGATCGGAAGCCTTGCGCCAATCCAAGAAGGCGGGTGAGACGGCGTCGGAGGTCCCTGCCCTGGTCCGCGTATTGGCCGCACAGGCTGCGGAAGCTGCCGGCGATGTCGCCCAGGCCCGTGCGGCCTATACGGCCATGCTGGGGTTTCCGGAAATGCGCCTGGCCGGTCATAAGGGACTGATGCAGCTGGCGATCAGCCAGGGCGCGCGCGAGACGGCGCTGCGCCACGCCCAGGAAGCCTATGGCGAGAAGCGGACTGCCCGTTGGGCCTGGCGAGCCATCCTGGAATCGAAACTTGAGGCCGGTGACTGGGATGGCGGCCTGGAGCTGGTCAAGAGCGCGCTGGATCGCAAGATCGTGCCTCCGGTGGTCGCTGAACGGGCGCGGGCGGCCTTGCTGGCGGCCTCGGCGGCCCAACTGGAACACGCGCCTGAACCCCGCGCGCGCAACCTCGCCAAGGATCATGCGCTGGAAGCTGCCAAGCTGCAGCCAGGGTTCGCGCCGGGCGTTGTCATGGCCGCCCGCCTGCTGGCGCAGGACAACAAGATGGGTCGGGCCGCTGCCGCGATCGAAAGTGCCTGGCGCGTCGGACCGCATCCGGCACTCTGGCTGGCCTATCGGGACCTGCGCACCGACGAGACCCCGCGCGAACGGGCGAACCGGGTTGGCCTGCTGGCAGCGGTCAATCCGGCTCATCGCGAGAGCCTGTTTCTCTATGTCGAACAGGCCCTGATCATCGGCGACGCAACGGCGGCGCGCGCGGCAGCGCGCGCGCTGGAAGGTGAACCGGTTACGGCCAGGATCGCCGGACTGATGGCCCGGGCCGCCTATGCCGCCGGCGCAGTCGACGAGGCGCGCGTCTGGCTGGCCAGGGGCATGAGTGCGCCACCCGAACCTGACTGGTCCGACCTCGATCCGGAGGGCCGGGCCTTCGCCTATCACGCGTCGGACTGGGCGCGGCTGGTCATCACGTTTGCAGAGAGCGGAGAGCTCATCCATCCGCGTCATGAGCGCCGCGAGCGGACCTTGCGCGAACTGCCGGACCTGCCGATCGCCTACGCCGGCTCTGGCCCGATCCTCAGCGAGCCGGTTCTGTATCCGGTCGATGAGGACTACGATGATCCGGGAACCGCCGGGCGAGGTCGCGCGCCGGGAGGTTGATGGCTCCATCGGGGCCCTGCACCGGATTTCGCGCCAGCAGAGCGTGCAGTCCCCTGACACTTTGCAAATCGAGCCGAGGCGGGTACAAGCCCGCGTCCCCGGACAGGAGCCGCCTTAGCTCAGCCGGTAGAGCACCGCATTCGTAATGCGGGGGTCAGGTGTTCGAGTCACCTAGGCGGCACCACTTTTTGTTCAAGCAAATTATAGGCTTGAATATCCAGCTCGGCGGGTCATGTACGGGCGGAAATAACGCCCGATACCACATAGATACCCAGCGGCGGGAACTTAGGGACCGACCAACTAGACCCCGTGCCAAACACGGGCACGTGTAGGCGCGCGGCTCTCCGGTAGAAATTTACAGATCGAACTCTGGCGAGCGGACCAGCCCCCCCAGGGAGGCACTTTCCAAACCAGGGGCGGGGTCAATGGTAGATACTACACCGCCAGCCTCGAATTTTGAGGTGAGGTTTGGTGATCGAAATCCTAGGCTCAGGGATCAGTGACCATAGTCAGAATATGACGGCGACGGTGATGGCGGCGTCCGGTTCTGACGTAGGGCAGGTTTAGACCGACTCTCAACAAACCAGTGGGGTTACGCGGCGTGCGCATAAAAATCAGAATAGCGGCGCTTTGCGTATCGGCTTGCGCTTGCGCGCTTGTGGCCTCCGGTCCCGCTTCTGCCGCCCAGACCGCCGAGGAAATTCTCGGACAGGCAGAGCTTTAATACGGTGAAGATCACCGCCCTGAATACTATAGGCTCGAAGGCCGCTCAGGGTAGGGGAAATTGCGCCAAACTTGAGACGAATTGCCGATCGACTGGCTCCAACTGCAACACCGTTGATTTTGTCAATATAATTGACATAATTGCTCCAGACACCGCAGGGGCATGCATTTTGAACGACACGCAATCTCCAAAACTCGCAGATCGACAAATACCGTCCGGGGGCGATTGGCTTAGTGCCAAAGCGTTGGACCTCCTTACAGCCGCAGAACTTGTCAGGCGCACCAAAGCACTCCGGCCACTGTTGGCCGCGCACGCCGCTGAAGCCGAAGACCACCGCCAGCCTATTGACAGCGTCTGGCAAGAATTGCGCGACAGCGGGATTTTCTATCACTTTGTCCCAAAGATGTACGGGGGGCTGGAATACAGCCTGGACACATTTATCGACGCCATGCTGCCGTTGGGCGAAGGCTGTGCTTCGACCGGATGGGTGGCTTCGTTTTGCGTCGAGCACAACTGGATGCTGGCGCAATTTCCCAAGGCGGCTCAGGACGAGATTTTCGGCGGCGGTTGGCCATACGTGATTGCGCCAGGCGTCACTATGCCGCCCGGCAAAGCAGTTTTGGTTGACGGCGGCTACCAGCTGTCCGGTCGCTGGAAGTGGGGCACCGGCGTGATGCATGCTGACTGGATCCTGGCGACCGGAATGGTTCCCGGCGAGTCGCCGCCCCGGATGCTGTTCTTCGTGTTTCCCGCTGGGGATGCCAAGGTGATCGATACCTGGAAAATGGACGGCATGGCCGGTACCGGCAGCCATGACATCGTCACCGAGGATCTGTTCGTTCCGGCTCACCGGGTCATCGACATGGGCCATATGCGAGAAGGCCGCGCGCCGGGGGCCCTACTTCATGCCAATTCGATTTATCGCATGCCGATGTTGCCTTTCCTGGGCATCACGGCGGCCATTCCAGCGGTAGGCACGGCTCGCGCAACGGTTCAGGCCTTCCAGGCGCGGCTCGGGGTGAGGGTGCTGCACGGCACGATCACGACACAAGCCGAGAAGCCAATCGCCCAGATGCGACTGGCCCAGGCCGAGATGCATGCTCGAACAGCCGAACTCCATCTCCGCGACGCCGCCCGCCAGACCATGACGCTTGCCGACCGCACGATCCCGTCGACGGTAGACGAGAGAATCTACATTCGGGTCCAGATCGCTTCGGTGATGGACCACTGCCGCCAGGCGATCCGATGCGTATGTGAGGCCAGCGGATCCAGCGCCCATGCGCTCGATAGCCCTCTTCAACGCGCCCTTCGAGACGTCAACGTGATGGCAAGTCACATCGTCTTCGACCTGGACATCGCGCTGGAACTTCGGGGACGATCGATGATCGGATTGCCGCCTAATACGGCCCTGACCTGATCAGCGATCTCAAGACGCCGCGACGACCGGTGGGCTGCCCCAGTCCGCTGAAAGCGCCGACGCCAGTCCACGCATGGCATCGTCCCCGATGCGCAGCCGAAGCTCCGCCTCGAGGTCTTTGAGAACTGCACCGGCTGCGGAGCGCAAGGGCGTCGAGGGTTCCGCGAAGCTGACGATCCGGGCGCGCCCATCCTGCGGGTCGCTTTCGGTCCGCACCAGCCCACGTTCCTCAAGCTCTGCGATCATCTGGCTGACGGCTTGACGGCTGACGCCCAGATTGGCCGCCAGTCGTATTGGCCTGCACTCGCCGGCTGCGATGTTGGCGAACAGCAACGACTGAGCGCGTGTCACGGGCGGCCAGCCCGCCGCTTTAAGCGCCGACTGCAGAGCCTCGTCGAACCAGTAGACGCTCATCAACAGGTTGATCATCAAGAGGTCGCTCTGGACGCGCCTGACGCCGCCCGGTCGCGATGGTCGCGGTCGTCTCATCTCACCACATGGTTCTGACAGGTTGGATCACCCGGGTTCTTGAGCCCTCGGCCAAGGTGGCCTGTCAAGAAGAGAACGCCCCGCCCCTCAGCCCGGTGAGTACCAGATGGGCGAGCCCCAGGCGCGCTCTTCGATCATCCTGTCGGCTTTGGGGAACTCTTCGCAGCGCCCCTCGCGCCGGCATTGCACCGAAGACCAACGCGGCGTCGCGACCTCGATGACGCGCGGATACCAGTAGGCACCATTGCCATTGTTGAACGCCTTGTCCTGCCACATCACGCAAGCATGGCTTCCGCCGCCGGCCCGCTGCCAGATCGTCTCGACGGTTTCCACAAAGCCGCCTCGCGCCGTCGCACCTTTGACGATTTCGATCCTGGCAATGGGCGTCTGATCAGCCGTAGCTTCGATCCTGAAGGTCGGCGTCCGGGCACCCTGCCGCAACATGCTGCCCATGGGTGTCGACCGCTCGCGCTGTGTTTTGGTGTCAGGAGCCTGGCACGACAGGCCTCCGGCGCGGTCCGTTGCATGGAACCGCAAGCGAATTCGCGGCCCGCTTGTGGCGTAGACCTCGCGACGCTTCAGTGCCGCAAAAATGCTCGCCCGGGTGTTCTGCTCGGCCCACACGCCGACAATGCCGCCGGGGTTGAAGTCGACGCGGGACATGTTCCGCTCGAAATTGCCGATGCCAAAGACGCTGCCCTGCCACTGGGCCTCGTCAACAAAACCCCCGAAACCAGTGTGCGCGTCCGTCGAGCCAATGAAGCCCAGTTGCAGCGGGTTTTTCCGGCTACTTGCCTGGGCGAGCAGGCCTCGTCGCAACAGTCCCCGCGCGTAGCTGCCGCGCATGCGCTCCCAATCCGCCTCGCTGAACGCCGCAGGTGCCGTGGATTTGGAATGTGACGTGATGTAGCTCTCAAAAGCGCAGTCAGAACTTTTCAGCCTGTCGCCATAGGCCGGCAAACACTCGCTGGAGCCCTTTTCCTGGGTGATTTCCGCGAGACGCTCGTAGCGCGTGCGGAGCTCAAGTTGTCGCTCGTCTTCTGTCTCGATATCAAAACTGAGGCCGTCACCCATGTTCATGTTGTGCGGAATGGCGATTGCGTCGCAGCCATCCTCCGGGCGACATTGCTGCACGAGCGCCTCCCAAAGCTGGCTGGTCCGGGGATGGCGGATATAGTCGACCGGAATAGCCGTGACGTGTTCGTTGGCGAAGACGACATTGCGGTGGGTGTGCGAGGCACCGGGCGTTGCAGACCACTCGAAGCCGACGAATGCGGTGAACCGGCAGGGCTCGTTGGCCTCATTCGCCTGCTGCTGAACCCGTATCCACTGGCTGTCGCGCGCGGCATGACAGGCCTTGGGGTTCTCGCGGCAGATCTCTGTCTGTTGGGGGCGATCCAGGGTGATAGTCGGGTTGACAAAATCCCGGAAAATCGATGCGCCTGTCGCCTGGGTGCTGTTGGCTCTGAGTTTTTTGCAAACGGGATGCTCAGAGAATCCGGGTTCGGTACACGTGAACATCAGGTCCAGCCATTCAGCGTGATCGGTCACGGCCATGAAATCCAGCGGGCGGACCAGTTGCACGGGTCCCGATGCAAGATCAATGCGTTGACCCTTGGCGAACCGGAAGGCATCAGCCGGTGTCTGGATCGTGCCGTAGCCGTAGGCGTCGAGCGAGTACGCAGTGTGGACGTGAAGGTCTCCCCAATAGACGCGCTTCAGGTCGGCATTGGCGCCAGGGCAATCCGTTGTAGCCAAAGGCTGCGCAGGCGATCCAGCCGCTAGCCTGGGCCCCGAAGCGTTATCGGCGGAGCAGCCTGTGAGCGACAAGGCGATTGCGAAGACGGCAAGCCAGGCGTGCCGCCAGATTATCGGGGGACCTGCCTGGCGCTTCGTATCCGCCCATCCGGGCTCTCTGCCAGAGGAAGCCATGTCACCATTCCCGTGCATGCCGGACGGCACTCGCATCATGTCTGGACACATCCGGCAATCGTCAAGTCGCGCTCGTCGTTGGCAACATTGAGGGTCAGGGGCAGTACACGTCAACCTAATTGACAAATATTGCGCCGGGCGTAGGCTTTGTCCCGGAGTTGGGCATCGGGGGTCCTGACCGCCCCCCGGACGGATGGGCGGCGATCCCTGTCGCCCAACCTCGCAGCAGAACAGGGCGTCGATCGTACGCACTACGCCGCAAGAGCGCTTCGATTTGGGAGGAGAGAACATGGCCTATCAAGCAAGATCGCCCTATCGGCTGACCCTGGCGCTCGCCATGGCCCTCACGGGCGGGGTGGGGGTGTCGGTGCCCACCATCGCGCAGGCCGCTGACCCTGCGGTGAACCGGGACTCGCTCGCCATCGAAGAGGTCGTCGTGACCGCTCGCAAGCGCGAGGAAAACCTCCAGGACACGCCCATCGCCATCACTGCGGTCAACGGAGCAGAGCTTGAGGCGAGGGGTGCTTCTGATCTGAGCGCAATCGAATCACTGGCTCCGAACGTCCACTTCTCGGCCAGCCAACCGACGTCCGGGCTATCAGGCGCCACCACGGTGTTCATTCGCGGCATTGGTCAGCGCGACTTTACGATCAACATTGATCCAGCCGTCGGCGTCTATTTCGACGGGGTCTATGTGGGCCGCTCGATCGGCGCTCTGATGGACCTCGTAGACATCGAGCGCGTGGAGGTGTTGCGCGGGCCGCAGAACACTCTGTTCGGCCGCAATACCATCGGTGGGGCGATCAGCGTCCTCACCAAGGCGCCGAGCCGGACGTTCGGCGGATGGGTCAAGGCGGCCGGCGGTGACGACAGCCGAGCCGAAGTGGCCGGCAGCTTGAATATCCCGATCTCCGACGCAGTGAGGGCCAGCGTCACCGCATTCTACCGTCACCAGGACGGCTACGTGAAAGCCCTTCAATACAACGATGTGAAGCTGGGCGAGGACGACATCAAGGGCGCACGCGCCAAGGTCGTCTTCGATTTCTCCGAGAAGGTCTCACTGGAGATTGCCGGCGACCTTGCCCGGTCCTCGAACACGCCGGGACCAGTCGTTCCCGTGGTTCTCAATACCTTGCTTCCGGTTGGGACCGTGGGCACCGGCCCATTCAACACGTTCTTCAACAACAGCTTGACCCTGTCGGGCGACTCCGCCTGCCGCACGACAGCGGGACAGGCATCCAACGCCAAGTGCTTTGGGCCGGTGTGGCTGCCTGCGTCACCTTTTGCCTCGAACGCCGTCTTTACGAACAGGGCGGGTCAAAAAGTGGAGCCCGAGAACAAACTCAATACCAACGGGATCAGCGCCACCCTCGCGGCCGAGACGCCGATCGGGCAGTTCAAGTCCATCTCAGCCTATCGTGACTTCGACGCCGTCACCTTCAACGACCTCGACTTCACGCCATTCACGCTGTTCGCTAACAACCACCCGGAATTCTCCCAACGGCAGTACTCGCAGGAATTGCAGCTGGTCGGTTCGTCGATGAACAACAAAATCGACTACGTGACAGGCCTCTACTACTTCAAGGAGAAGGGTCTCGAGCAGATCCACAATCAGATCATCACGGCGTTTAACGCGACGACCAACCCTGGTGCGCTGGCGCAG
Source organism: Phenylobacterium deserti (assembly GCA_945883235.1). Lineage (GTDB taxonomy): Bacteria > Pseudomonadota > Alphaproteobacteria > Caulobacterales > Caulobacteraceae > Phenylobacterium > Phenylobacterium deserti_A. The sequence continues at coordinate 116,009 of CAMCXF010000008.1, forward strand.
GATATCTACCGAAACGTCGATAACTCGTCGAAGGCCGTCTACGGCCAGTTGAGCCTCCACGTGACCGACACGGTGACCATAACTGGCGGCGCGCGGTATACAGAGGGGCGGAAGAATTTTGCGATCAGAAACATCCTTCCGACAGGGGTGACAGACGGCCCGTTCCGCGGAACCAAAAGCGTCAATCAGCTGACGCCGACTGTGACGATCGGGTGGAAGGCGCAGCCAAAATCCTATGTCTACGCCACCTATTCCGAGGGGCTTCGCGACGGCGGCTTCGCGGCACGGTTTATCGGGGCCCTGCCGGCCAACCTGCCATCCTACGACCCCGAGTTCGTCAACGCCTACGAGATCGGCTCCAAGAACGTGTTGTTCGGGGATAGGCTGCGGCTGAACATCGCGGCCTTCCGGACCGACTACAAGGATCTGCAGGTAGACGCGACTGTCCCGCCAGCCCTGCAGATCGCGCAGGCGTCAACGATTCTGAATCTCGCCCAGGCAAAGATTCAGGGCGTCGAGGTCGAGTTCGATGGCCGTCTGACCGATTGGCTTCGTCTGGATGGTTCGGTAGGCTTTCTTGACGCCGAGATCATAGAGGTCTTGGGCGGGCGGGTCGCGTCAGGGGCGTTCGGGGTCACTGCTGCGACGCGCTTGCCCTATGCACCACGCTGGACGGGTAACCTCGGCGTGACGGTTACCTCCCGTGTGGCGGAATTGGGCCGCGCCATCGGTCGACTGGACTGGAGCTATACTGATAGCCAATACTCGACGATTGACGGCAACTACGAAACCAAACTTCGGTCCCGCAGCCATCTGAACGCCTCGTTGCGGCTCTTGCCCGACGGTGGCCGCTGGGAGGCCGCGCTCCAGGTTCGCAATCTTACCAATGACAAGTACTTTGTGCAGAACACCAATATCCAGGCCCTCAATTCGACGTTCGGCGCAATTGGTCGTCCCCGCACCGCCTATGTTTCCCTGACCTATCGATTTGGAGGCAACTGAAATCCACTGACGTCAATCGAGACGGGGCGACGTGGTTGATGTGCCCACGTTCCACATGGGTGCAGCCCCGTCATTCTAACGTAGCAACAGTTGAGGCAAGCGGTCGCCGACGACGACGATGCAAGTGCTCCTCGCCGGCGCTTTGACAAGCGAGCGGAAGCACCCCACCAAGATGGCAGAGTTGTAAGGGGTTGATAGCGCGGTGACGGCGAACGAGGATATAAGGCATCTGCTGCTCTCGCTTTTGCAGGGCTTCTACTGGTTCGATGAAGGCCTTCAGAACTATCTCCAGGCGCGGGGATGGCCCTCGGTGACCCGGCCTCAGTCCATGGTCATGGCCAATATCGTGCTCGGCGTTCGCCGGCCCTCCGA
>CAMCXF010000009.1 GCA_945883235.1 Phenylobacterium deserti
GGTTTCCAGGCCCGACTATGTGCTGATCCTGCCCTGGAATCTGAAGGGCGAAATCACGCGTCAGCTGGCCTTCATTTCGGACTGGGGCGGTCGCTTTGTGATCGCCTCTCCGACCACCTGCGTGCTGGACTGATGCGCTTTCTGGCCACCGACATCGCCGGCGTGGTGATCGTCGAGGCCGAGCCACACGGCGACCTGCGCGGCCGCTTCGCGCGGCTGCACTGTCCTGTCGAGTTCGCCGCCGCCGGGATCGCGTTTGAACCCGTCCAGACCAGTGTCTCGACCAATCCGACCGCCGGTACGCTGCGTGGCCTGCACTTTCAGCCGGCACCGCATGCTGAGACCAAATTGATCCATGCGGTGCGCGGGCGGGTGTTCGATGTAGCCGTCGACCTGCGCCCTGACAGCCCGACCCACCGACGCTGGACCGCCACGGAGCTGTCGGCGACGAACCTGCGGGGGCTGTTCATTCCCCAGGGCGTGGCCCACGGTTTCCTGACCCTGGAGCCGGACACTGATGTTCTCTACCAGATCGCGCCGGCGTTCACGCCTGGCCATGCGACTGGCGTGCGCTGGGACGACCGGGCATTTGCGATTCAATGGCCGTTCCCGCCGGCATTGATGTCACCGGCCGATGCGGCCTACGCTGACTACGATGCTTAGGATTGATCCTACGGCCCGCATTTCGCCGATGGCCGACATCGAAGAGTCGGTGCGTGGCACCCTCATCGAGATCGGTCCGCGGGTGATGATCGATAGCTTCGTGAAGATCAAACCCACCGGCGGGTCTGGGGATGTGGTCATCGGAGCCGATAGCGCCATCAACTCGGGCACGGTGATCTATACCGGCAACGGCGTCAGGATCGGCATTGGCGTCGCGATCGCCGCCAACTGCACGTTGGCGCCCACCAACCACGCCATCGCGGACCGAGACCGGATGATCAAGGACCAGGGGTTTCAAGCCTCCAAGGGCGGCATCGTCATTGAGGACGACGTCTGGCTGGGCTCGGGGGTCGTGGTGCTGGATGGGGCTATTATTCGCAAGGGCGCAGTGATCGCGGCGGGTGCCGTCGTGCGCGGCGAGGTGCCGGCCTATGCGATCTTCGGCGGCGTGCCGGCCCGCCGCATCGGGGAGCGCGGGGCATGAGCGTCACGGTCGTGGGCGCGCGGGGGTTTGTCGGGCGTCGTTTGGCGCAGCGTCTTGCCGCAGAAGGCGCGGCACCCTGGACACCGGCCAAGGGTGACCCCGACCTGCTGAAGCGCGACCTTGGCGTGGTCTACTACTGCGCCGGCCTGACCGCCGACTACGACCGCCGGCCCTTTGATGCCGTGGAGGCCCACGCCAGCCTGATCAGCGAAATTCTGCGGGCGGGCAGGTTCGACCGGCTGATCTATTGTTCGTCCAGCCGTCTCTATGACGGACTGCCACAGCCCCAGGTCGACGAGGCGGTTTCCCTGGTGTTCGATCCCGCCGACCCTCGCCGGGTCTATGACCTGTCCAAAGCCCTTGGCGAGAACCTCACCCTGGCCCGATCGGGAGGACGCGGCGTCGTGGCCCGACTGTCCAACGTCTATGACGTCGAGGATGGCGCCCCCGGTTTTTTGTCGGAGTGGTTGGCCATGGCCGCCGGAAGCCGGGACTTGATCCTGGAGTCCAGTCCCCATGTTCGTCGGGATTATATCCATCTGGAGGATGTGGTGAGCTCACTGATCGCCATGGCCGGCGGCTCCGGGATCTACAATGTCGCGGCCGGACAACTGACGTCGAACGCAGAGATCGCTGAGGCCTTCGCTGCAGAAGGCTGGAGCGTTGGCTTTACCGGCCACGCCCATCCCTCGCCCCCGCCCAATGTCTCGGCCGCCCGCCTTGCGGGTCTCGGTGTGAAGGCGCGGCCGGTGAAGGAGGTCATTCGCGACTATCTGAGAGGGCTGAAGGCGTGAAGCTGGTCGACCAAACCCGGTTCTGATCGACGGCGTCACCGCCCAATGCGCTCATGTTGTGGCGGATGGCCCCGACGGTCGGCTGGCGTTTCGCCCCAGTCCCGCGGATATCCTGAGCGAGTATTTCCGAGCCTGATCCGGTTGCGGGGTTCCAGCCCTACCCAGCTGGGCGGACCGTTCGGTAGATCATATCGTAGAAGTCCGTCGCAAATTGCTGGGTCTGGCCCAGGGGTCCGTCCCGCATCGTCTCGCGCAGCGACCCGCGCAGGGCCAGACGCCGGCCACGATCGCCGGCGAGCGACACGGCGGCGGCGATGTAGGCGTCGAGGGTTTCAACGGCCAGATCGCCAATCCCGCTGCTGGTCATGATCGAGGCGCTCAGGCGCTCGTAGAAGGCTGGCCCGACCAGACTTATCAGCGGCACGCCCATCCAAAGGGTCTCAGCCGTCGTGGTGCCCCCGGTCTGGGGGAAGGGGTCGAGGGTGATATCCACCTCGTTGTAGACAGGTAAGTGGGCCCCGCGAATCACGTGGAAGATGACCCGATCGGCCGAAACGCCTTCGACTTCGAATAGGCGGGTCAGGTTGGCGCGAAAGCTCTCGCCGCTACCCTCGGGGCGGATGAAGGCAAATTTGGAACCCGGTGTCGCCGCGACGATCTTTGCCCAAGTGCGCAGGACCTCGCGGGAGTATTTGTAGGGATTATTGGCGGTGCCATAGGTGATGAACCCGTTTCGAAGCTCCGGCGCCGGCTTGATCTCGACCGAGTTGGAGGCGAACCTTGGGCCCAGAGCGATCCAGCTCTTCGGCAGTAACAGCGGCTTTTCGAGCAGTAACGCTTGGTTCGGCGGAACCGTGATGGGATCACAAACCAGATAGTCGATCGCCTCTAGGCCGGCAGAGTGCGGATAGCCCAGCCAGCTGGCCTGGATCGGCGCGGGCCTGAACGCCATCACCTCCAGCCTGTTCATATGGGTCGAGCCGCCCAGCTCGATGAGCATGTCAAGCTGATCCTCGGCGATCTTCTCCGCGGCGTCCGGGGTCGAGATTTCTGGCCACCAGCGATAGGCGTTCACACGTTCCGTGATCTGCCGCTGAGTCGCGTCTTCCTTGCCGGTGTAGAACGAGTAGACGAACACCTCAAAGCGGTCTCGATCGATATGATCGAAGAGCGGCATGGCGAAGTAACCGACCGGATGCTGGCGCAGATCCGATGACATGAAGCCCAGTCGGACTTTGCCACCGGCCGGCCTGGCGGGCGGACGCTTGATGGGCAGGCGCTTGGCCGCGCGCTCGACAGCGCGCCCCCAGATGCGATGCTGTTCCAGCAGCTCAAGGCGATCTTCGTCGCTTCGGACCCGCGGCAGCTGCTTGAGAAGCGCGGTGTGGCGGCCCGTCTCGGCCCATCCTCGCCCCAGCGTTTGGAAGTCACCGAGCTCGTCCAGGCGGTCGAAGTCGCAGACCCGGATGAAAATCTCGCAAAGCACCTTGGTTGTGGCTTCGGTGAACTCCGTCTTCCGGTGCAGAATGCTCTTGGCCAGTTGATAGCCTTCTTCAATGTGACCGCCTTCGTCGCCCGTCCGCGTACGGTCGAGGCTTTCAATCAGCGCGGTCACGTACTCGATCCGCGCCGCATCCAGCACAATCGCCCGGCGCAGGAGGACGTTTCCGGCGTCTCGATTGCGTTCCGCGACCATCACGCCCAGCTGATGATGCAACCAGGCGGCATTGGGGTGAGTGGGTAGTAGCGCCTCAAGGAAGGCTTCTGCCGCCGCGACCCGCCCGGAGCGACGCATCAGCACAGCTTTCGCCTCGAGCAGTCGCGGCGCATCCGGGTTCGCCGCCAGCGCCCTGTCGAGTTGGGTCTCAGCCTCCGGGTTCCGGTTCTCCTGACTGAGCAGGCTGATGATATCCAGCCAGGTGTCCACGCTGTCCGGCTTTATGGTCACGGATTGGCGAAAGCGGACCAGCGCGGGCTCCAACTTGCCTTGCTGCGCCAGCGCGCGACCGAGCTGGCGCGGGTATTCGGCATTGCGGGGATGGGCGCGCGCCAACCGAACGAACACGGCTTCCCCCTTGACCGCGTCGCCAAGGTCCAAAAGTACATTGCCGTAGTTCTGCAGGCCGCTGAGGTTCTTGGGTTCAGCCTTCGTCGCCTGTTCCAGCATTGTCAGGGCTTCGCGATATCGGCGCAGTTTTCGAAGGTTGACGCCGCGTACATTCAACAGGTCGAAGTCGCGCGGATAGCGTTCCAGGCCTTTGGCACCAAATACCTCGCCTTCGGCGTAGCGGCCCGCCGTATAGAGCTGCACCGATAGCGCGCGATAGACCTGCGCAGGGCGCGCGGCGTTCTCGGTGATCGCGGCGATAAGGTGCTCGATCGCCTCGTCGCGCCGCCCGCCGTTCAAGGCCGCTTGTGCTGCTGCCACCCGATCGCTCATGTTTTCATTGCTCCGCCCCAATAGCCTGTCCGGACTTACGGCGAGTGCCGTCCGGCTTCAACGGCTTGATTGCATTGCCGGCAGGGGCACAGTCACTGAAACCCGCAACCCGGGATGCAAGTCCGCAATGTCCAGTTGACCCCGGATTTGCTGGACCATCAGTCGAACGACGGTCAGGCCGAAGCCCGGTGCCGGCGACGAATGTCCTGCCCCGTCGTCCTCAACGCAAAATTCAAGACCGGCGGCTTCCTGGCGCAAGGCCACCCGAACGCGACCGGGCCGTCCGTCGGGAAAGGCATGGCACAACGCATTACCCACCGTCTCATTGACCAGGAGCGCCAGAGGTGGCCCCAAGCGGCCCGGGACCAAAACCGGGTCGAGATCAAGCTCGATCGTCAAACTGTCGCGGCTCGCCGATTTCGCGAGGTCGCCGACAATCTCCCGGATGATAGCCGAAAGCTCGACCTGCTCGCGGCCGTCGATCCAGACCGTGTGGCGGTGCGCCGCACTGACGGCCGCGACGCGGGTCAGAAGAGACGCCATCGCCGGGCCCGCCGCCACATCGGGGCTGTGTCGCCCCTGCAGCAAGATCAGCGAGGAGATCAGCTGCAGGGTGTTTCTGGCGCGATGTTCGGCTTCGCGTGCGCGCGGCGCTTCGGCACTCTCTCCATCCGGACTGACCATTTCCGACCCCGTCGCCTCCCTCACGCAGCTTGACCCGATCCAGCCGTCACGCCAAAGCGGCGCACCATGAACATACTGCTCATCGGGTCCGGTGGCCGCGAACATTCTCTGGCGTGGAAGATTGCCGCGTCGCCACTGGTGACCCGCTTTGTGGCGGCCCCGGGCAATCCGGGGATCGCGGAGCACTGCGAACTGCGCGATGTGCAGGCGACCGACGTGACGGGTCTCCTGTATCTGGCACAGGAAATTACGGCTGATCTGGTGGTGATCGGGCCGGAGACGACCGTCGCAGCCGGGCTTGCCGACGCCCTTGAGATCGCGGGTATCCCCTGCTTTGGCCCGACAGAGGCGGCCGGAAAGCTGGAAACCTCGAAGGCGTTCACGAAAGCCTTCTGTGATCGCCACGGACTGCCCACCGGGGCCTATGCGATCTGCGAGGCGGCGGAAGAGGCCAAGGCCGCGCTGGCGCAGTTCATCCCGCCCTGGGTGATAAAGGCTGACGGACTGGCGGCGGGCAAGGGCGTGGTTGTCACCCCGGATCGCGCCGAGGCCGAAGCGGCCATCGACGACGCGTTTGGCGGGCGGTTCGGGGCTGCGGGTGCCACGGTGGTCATCGAGGAATTCCTCGACGGCGAGATCGGCTCGCTGTTCGCGCTCTGCGACGGCAAGACCTCGATGCTGTTCGGCTGGGCGCAGGATCACAAGCGCGCCTTTGATGGCGACAAGGGCCCCAACACCGGCGGGATGGGCACCTATTCGCCCGCGCCAGTGTTAACGCCGGAGCTCGTGGAACAGATCCGCACGAGATTGGCCGAGCCGGCGTTCGCCGGCATTGCGTGGGATGGCGCGCCCTATCGCGGCGTGTTGTTCGTGGAGGTGATGGCCACCCGCGAGGGCCCGAAGCTGGTGGAATTCAACGTCCGCTTCGGCGATCCGGAGTGCCAGGTGCTGATGCTGCGGCTGGAAAGCGACCTCGTGCCCTATCTGATAGCCTGTGCGACCGGGCGTCTGGCCGACCTGCCGCCGCCGGTGTGGCGCGACGAGGCAGCGGTCTGCGTGGTGTTGGCCGCTGAGGGCTATCCGGGGACGCCGCGTTCGGGCGGAGAAATCAGGTTGCCGGGAACGCCGGCTGAGGGCGTCGCAATCTTCCACGCCGGCACGCGACGCGACGCGGCCGGCGTGCTGCGCGCCGCGGGAGGCCGGGTGCTCAACGTGTGCGCCCGTGCGCCAACCCTGCGCGAGGCGCGCGACCGGGCCTATGCCGCCGTGGACGCCATCCATTTCCCGGACGGGTTCTGCCGCCGCGATATCGGTTGGCGGGCGCTGGGTTAGCCGCTGCCCTCCGCGACCACCTTCAGCGCCGGCAGGGCCACCGTGTGCCACGCCCTTCCCATGCCGCCGCGCATCATCTCGCTTTCCCGGTCCTCGAACTGGTTCCAGCCGGAGTGGGTGAGGCGTACGTGGGTGCCGCCGGGGATGCGGCGCAGGCGGATGTCGACTGAGGTGTCGGGGATGTCGGGAAACCCCCAGCTGAATGACAGGCGACGCGGCTGGTCCAGCACCTCGATCCGACAGGCAATGGCGTCGGTGATGTCTCCCGCCAGTCGTCGGGCCTTGTCGGGCTGCAGGTAAAAGACGTGGCCGGCCAGGGGCTGGAACTGCAGGCAGCCCATCCATTGCACCACCTGTTCGGGCCGCGTCAGGGCCCGCCACACCTGCTCGCGGGCGGCGGCGATTTCGATGATCGACAGGACGTCTTCGACCATGCCTTGCTCCGGGGCTGGACGCTTCTGTAGAAGACTTACAACAAACGTACGAGAGACAAGGGAAACGCCATGGCCGATGCTGAAGCCGAAGCCGCCGAACAGGCGCGCGAACAGGCCAACACCGGGACCAAGGAGGTGGCCGACACCCACCGCTTTGACGAGACCGCGCTGGTGGCCTGGATGCAGGCCCATGTAGACGGGTTCCAGGGGCCGCTTGAGGTTCGCCAGTTCAAGGGCGGCCAGTCGAACCCGACCTATCAGCTGATCACGCCGGGCAAGAAATACGTGCTGCGCCGCAAGCCGCCGGGCAAGCTGTTGCCCTCGGCGCACGCTGTGGATCGGGAATACAAGGTGATCTCGGCCCTGGGTCCGACGGGGTTTCCGGTGGCGAAGTCCTATGGCCTTTGCACTGACGATGCGGTGATCGGCACCTGGTTCTACATCATGGAAATGGTCGAGGGCCGGATCCTCTGGGACCAGAGCCTGCCGCAGTGCCAGCCGGCCGAGCGCAACGCGATCTTCAAGGCCGAGATCAAGACCCTGGCCGACCTGCACAACACCGACTACGAGGCCATCGGCCTGGGCGACTACGGCAAGCCCGGCAACTATATGGGCCGTCAGGTCGACCGCTGGACCAAGCAGTACAAGGCCTCCGAGACCGTCCACATCCCCGAGGTCGAGCGCCTGATTGAATGGCTGCCCCAGAGCCTGCCGGTGCAGGAGCGGACGTCGATCGTCCACGGGGACTACCGTCTCGACAACATGATCTTCCATCCGACGGAATCGCGAGTGACGGCGGTGCTGGACTGGGAGCTGGGCACGCTCGGCGATCCGATGGCGGATTTCACCTATGTGCTGATGGGCTGGGTGAACGGCACGATTGCCACCATCCCGGACCTGAAGGCCCACGGTATCCCCACGATTGATGAGGCGGTGGAGCATTATTGCAGCCTGACCGGTCGCTCCGACATGCGCGATCTGAACTGGTTCTTTGCCTACAATGCCTTCCGGCTGGTGGGCATTTTGCAGGGCATCCTGGGTCGGGTCCGCGATGGCACCGCCAGCCACCCCGACGCCGCCAACATGGCCCCTCGCGTTCAGGGCCTGGCCGAGATGAGCTGGGCCTATGCGCAGAAGGCGGGGGCGAGTTAAGCCTTCGCCAAAAGCGCGTCCAGGGCTGCCTCGTCGTCGAACACCGCGCGCACGGGCCAGGCCGCGATCCGGCCTTGCCAGCCTGGAGGCAGGCGGGCCCAGTCCTTTTCGGTGGTGACCAGACCGGCGCTGAACTGCGCCGCGCGCTCGGCCAGGCGGCGCAAGGTGGCCTCGTCGTAGGCATGATGGTCCGGGAACGGCCAGAAGTCGGCCAGGTCGCAGCCCGCCGCCTGCCAGGCGCGTTCGACCTTCCAGGTTTTGCCGACGCCGGCGAACCCGACCTGCGGTCCTGGGGGTGGTTTCGTGGCGGGGACCAGATGGGCGATCAGGACGGGCAGGGGGCTCATCAACCTCACCAGCTCCGGATCCGGTTCTGCCAGGTCGGCAGGCAGCAGAATGACGACAGCGTCAGCCCGGGCCAATCCAACTTTCAGCGGTTCGCGCATCGGACCGGACGGGAAGACCCCGCCCCCGCCAAAGGGCCATTCTTCGTCGCGGGTCTCGCCATCCACCACGACCAGCGAGAGGGTCTTCTTCACCGACGGGTTCTGGTGGCCGTCATCCATGACGATGAGGATGGCCCCGGCCTCAGCCGCCGCGACGGCGCCCGCCGCTCGGTCCCGGGATATCCAGACGCTGAGGTCGTGAGCCAGCATCAACGGCTCGTCGCCGACCTGGGCGGTGGTGTGCTGCGTAGGGTCGACGCGCAGCGGCCCGGCCTCGGAGCCGCCATAGCCGCGCGACAATACCGTGCCGCCCAGCCTCCCGGCGATTTCCCGGACCACCGGCGTCTTGCCGGTGCCGCCCACCGTGAGGTTTCCCACGCAGATCACCGGCACACCCGGATCGACCGGCTTTCCGGCGGCGATCCGTCGCGCCGTCACGGCGGTCCAGATCCACGAAAACGGCGTCAGAAGCAGTCGAGTCATCGCGCCTGTCCCGCGCAGGCCTCGGCTGTACCACCAGCGCGGTGTCGAGAGCTTCATGCCGGCAACAGGGGGTCGAGCTGGACCAGCGCCTGATCCAGCGCCGCGCCCTGCCGGGCCGCAAAGGCCAGGGCAGCGTCGCCCATGCGCCGCGCGATGGCTGGGTTATCCAGCAGACCCCGGACGTGTCGCGACAATGCCGGGCCATCCCGGGCCTCGATGGCGCAGACCGCGCCAAACATGTCGGCATAGACGTCCTGCGCGTTGAACGCATATCGGCCGGTGAGGATCGGCCGACCCAGGCGGGCCGGCTCCAGGGGATTATGGCCGCCGATGCCGGGCACAAAGCTGCCGCCCATCACCACCACGTCTGCCAGACGCATGAACAGGCCCAGCTCCCCCAGGGTATCGGCCACATGGACGGCGGTCAGCGCTTCGCCCCGGCTGCGCAGGGACGCGCCCAGCATGTCCGCGATCTCCGACCCGCGTTCAGGGTGGCGGGGCACCAGGATCAACACAGCCTCCGGCGCCGACTTGCGGACGGCGTTGGCGATCAGCGGCTCCTCGCCGGGATGCGTGCTGGCGGCCAGGACCACCTTGCGACCGGCCAGACCGTGACGCAGCCGGTCCAGTTCTGCGGAGTCGAACGGCAGAGGTTCGCCGATCAGTTTGAGATTGAGCCGTCCGCCGGTCGTGGCACCGAGCTCACCCAGCCGCCGCGCCGTGCCTTCGTCTTGCGGCAGGATCAACTGGAACGCTGTCACCAGTGCGCGTGCTGACTTCGGCCATCTGGCCCAGCGGTTGGCGCTGGCCGCGGTCACCCGGGCCGAGAGCAGGGCCAGACGTACGCCACGATCATGTGCGGCCAGGATGAGGTTCGGCCAGAGTTCACTCTCCACGAATATCGCCAATCCGGGACGCCAGTGATCCAGGAACCGCAGGACCGGCCCGGGCGCGTCCGCCGGCACGTACTGGTGGATCACGCCGGGCGGCAGGCGTGCAGCCAGCAGGTCCGCTGCTGTCGTCGTGCCGGAGGTCACCAGCAGGGTCAGATCTGGCCGACGGTCCAGCAGTGCAGATATGAGCGGCAACAGCGACGTCGTCTCGCCGACACTCACCCCATGCAGCCAAACCAGCGGCCCGGCGGGACGCGCGTGGCTGGCGTGACCCAGCCGCTCCCCGGTCCGTCCGGGGTCTTCCTTACCTCGCCGCGCACGAGCGCGCAGCAGACTTGGCGCAAGCGGTTCCAGCAACGTCATGGCTGCACCGTAGACAGCCAAGGGCAAGGTGCGGCTCATGCGACCCGCCCCACGAGCGTCTCGGCGCGGCGCGTGGCGGTGGAAAGCCGCGCTGACCAGTCGTCGATCAGTGAGGTTATGGCATCATCGTCAGCGTCGCCCGGCACGTGCAACGGCCCCTCCCAGACCACGGCCCCGCGACCAAATGGCAGGGCGAACATCACCCGGTCCCAACTGGTGCGGCTCTGCCAGGCAGGGTTAGCGGCGATGCCCATGAGGAATACCGGCTGGCCGGAGCGGCGCGCGATCTGTAGTGAGCCTGCCGCGATCACCTCGTTTGGCCCGCGCGGGCCATCCGGGCTGATCACCAGCGCGCCGCCGCCCTTGACCCAGGCGACCGCCTCGCGGATCGCGCCCACGGCCTGCCGCGCCTTGGCCGCATCGCCCCGCTTGGCGGAGGATGCCCGGATGGCACCGAAGCCCGACATCGCCAGGGCGCGGGCAATGAACTCGCCGTCCGCCGAGGGCGAGATCAGGCATTTGGTGCGTTTGCGACCCCACTGCGGGGTTGGGGCCAGGCCCAGCGGGATACGACCGTGCCAAAAGAGCGCGATGGCCCCTGACGGCCCCGCCAGCACCTGCTCCACGCAATCGACGTTCTCATGCCGCCAGCGTACGGTGTGCAACACCAGCCGCATATAGGTTCCCAGCAGCCATCCCAGCGCCGCCTGAACCCCGTCGCTGCGCAGAATCTGCTTCAAGCCGCCGGCCCCGCCTCCAGGTCCTGGCTTCGGGCCAGGCGCGCATAGAGACCGCGTTTCTTGACCAGCCCGGCGTGGTCTCCCGTCTCCACGATCCTGCCCTTGTCGACGACATAGATGCGGTCGGCTCCGCGCACGGTGGACAGCCGGTGGGCGATCAGGATGGTGGTGCGCCCCGCCATTAGCCGCTTCAAGGCCGCCTGCACCTGCGCCTCGCTTTCGGTATCCAGCGCGCTGGTGGCCTCGTCCAGCAGCAGGATCGGGGCGTTTTTCAGGAATGCCCGGGCGATGGCGATCCGCTGTCGCTGGCCGCCGGACAGGCGGGCCCCGGCCTCGCCGACTGTAGTCTCGTAGCCCTGCGGCAGCGCGCTGATGAACTCATGTGCCGCTGCCGCTCGGGCGGCCGCCTCGACCTCGGCCAGGCTGGCGTCGGGCCGCGCATAGGCGATGTTGGCGCGGATCGTTTCATCGAACAGGAACGGCTCCTGGGTCACCAATGCAATCTGGTCCCGGAGCGAGGCCAGCGCCACCCCGCGGACATCCTGTCCGTCGATCAGTACGCGGCCTTCGCTGGCGTCATAGAACCGGGGAATCAGGTTGAGGATCGTGGTCTTGCCGCCGCCGGAGGGGCCGACGAGGGCCACGGTCTCTCCGCGATGGACCTCGAAGGTCACGTCACTCAAAGTGGCGGAGGCCGCGTCGTAGGCAAAGCCCACCGCCTCGAACCGGATCGTCGCCTGATCGAGCTTCAGCGCCGGCGCGCCCGGTGTCTCGCGGACCTCCGGTTCAACATCCAGAGCTGTGAACAGTCGCCGTGCTGCCGACATCCCCTCGGCGAACACCGTTTGCAGATTGGCGATCTGGCGCAGCGACTGCGACGCCACCCCCAGCGCCGCCATAAAGGCCACAAAGGCACCGACCGTCATGCCGCCCTGATGCGCGCGCCAGCCTGCATAGCCGATGACAATGGCCACGATGATCGTCATCAGGAGCTCGGTAGCCGGCGCGGCGCGGGCGCGGGCATTGGCACCCTTGGTCAGGTGCTTCTGGCGTCGCCGCACCACCTCCTCGACGCGGGCCTCCTCATAGGCCTCGCGGTTTTCCAGCTTTACGACGCGGACGCCGTCGAGGCTTTCCATAATCGCAGTCGACAGCGCCGAGGTCTCCACCATGGCACCCTTGGCCGCCTTGGTGCTGCGCCGGGCGAACCGCCGCATGATCCAGGTGGCGACCGGTGCCGCCACGATCAGCAGGATCGACATCAGCCGGTCGTTGGAGATCATGACGCTGATCGCGCCGATCACGATCAGCACATTCTGGGTGTAGCTGATGATCCCCGACGTGGCCGCCTCGCGGATCAGCCCGGCGTCATAGAGCACGGAGGCCACATAGCTGCCGGAGTGGCGGCTGCGGAGGTGGGCCAGGTCGGCGCGCACCAGTTTGCCGAACAGCTGCACCTGGATATCGCCGACCACGGCATTGCCGATCCGGTTCACCAGGGTCGCCTGGATCACCTGGGCGGTGGCGCGGGCGATGGCATAGACCACGATGGTGAGGGGCAGGATCAACAGGGTCCCGGGCTTGGGATTGGCCATCAGGTCGTTGGTGGCCGGTTCCAGGATCTGCACCAGCAGGGTGGTGAATACCGCCGCGGCAATGGCCGCCACCAGCGCGCCGGTCCAGCCCAACCAGCGCGGCCGTAGGTAGACGCCGGCCACCCGCGATATCAGGGCGCGGGCGGAAAGCTCGGGCAGGGAGCGCTCGCTCATGGCGCTGGGGTCGGATGTTGCGGGCTGCAAGTCAAGCTCGGGCGTACTTCCATGGAGGGCGCGATCAACCTACTTAGGTCCGATGACGGACGCACCCGCCAAGCCTGGTTTCAACCTGACCTCCCCGCTGGGGCGGGCGCTGGCCGTAGCCGACTATCTCTGGAACGATCACGCATACCTCAGGCTCGGGTTTTCCAATGCGCACTGGATCTCGGACGAACTGGTCCGCGCCAACCAGCCCTGGCCCCATCAGCTGGCCGACTGGAAGGCGCGCGGAATCAGAACGGTGGTCAACCTGCGAGGCGGTTTCGACGCCAGCTTCCACGCCCTGGAAAAGGACGCCTGCGCACGCCTGGGCCTGAAGCTGGTCGACTTCACCATCACCTCGCGTGAGGTCCCGTCCCGCGAGCGGGTGCTTAGTGCCAAGACGCTGTTCGAGACGCTGGAGTATCCGGCCTTCATGCACTGCAAGTCCGGCGCGGACCGGGCCGGGATCATGAGCGTACTCTACATGCATTTTCGCAGGGGCCTGCCGATCCGCGAGGCGATGGAACAGCTCTCGTTTCGCTTCCTGCACATCCGCCACGGCAAGACCGGCGTGCTGGACTATACCTTCGCCCGGTACCTCACCGAAGGGGAACCGGCGGGAATGAGCTTTCTGGAGTGGGTCGAGAGCCCGCTCTACGACCCGGCGGCGATGAAGGCGGAGTTCCGCACCAACATGTGGGGCAACCTGCTGACGGAGGGTGTGCTCAGGCGAGAGTGATCTTACCTCCCCCGCGAAGTGGCGGGCGGTCCCCCTCCCGCCACTTCGTGGGCGAGGTAAGGCGCCTTCAGCCCTCGTCGGTCCCCGGCGCGAGCAGCTTGTGCGCGTGGATGATGAAATAGCGCATAAGGGCGTCATCCACCGTCTGCTGGGCCTTGCCGCGCCAGGCTTTGACGGCGTCGTCATAGGTCGGATAGGCACCGACCAGGTCGACCTTGGTCAGGTCCTCGAATTCGGGCGTACCCTCGAGGGATTTCAGTTCCCCACCGATGACGAGGTGCAGCAATTGTCTGTGAGGCATGGTCAGGTCGTTTCAAATGCAATTATCTGGGTGCGCCAATATGCTGGACACGCGGCAGGATCAATGGGGCCAGCGCCGGGGTCGCGCAGATCATACTGGCCTGCGACGGCCGGGGCTGATTGTAGCGGAACGCCTCGCCCTTGTGATCGCCGACAAAGCACCCGGCCTCCCGGGCAATCAGATCGCCCGCCGCCACGTCCCAGTCGCTCTTGCGCATCGGGGCCACGGCTGCGTCAAAGTCGCCGGACGCCACCAGGCACATGCGATAGGCGGTGGAGTTGCGCGGTTCGACCCGCATGGCTGGCCACGGCTGCGGCCAGGCCGGATGTTTGAACATCGCAGGGTCGCCGGCCATGCGGCAGTCCTCCAGAACCGTGGCGACGCTGGGCCGGATGGCGACACCGTTCAGGTTTGCGCCGCCGCCGACCGTGGCCACGTAGGTCTCCTCAAACTCCGGCGCATAGACAACCCCGGCCACGGCTACGCCGTCCTCGACGATGGCAATGGCCACCGACCACCAGGGCTTGTCGTTCAGGAACGCGCGCGTTCCGTCGATGGAATCGACCACGAAGATGCGGCAACAGTCCAGACGGTGGGTGGCGTCCGCCGTTTCCTCCGACAGCCAGCCATAGTCAGGCCGGGCCGCGCGCAGGTGTTCGGTCAGGAGGGCGTCGGTCGCCAGATCGGCGTTGGTGACCGGGCTCTTGTCGTCCTTGTACAGGACCTCAAGACCCTGCCGGCGCAGGTCCCGCGCCAGGGTGCCGGCGGCATGGGCGGCGTCGATGATCAGCGCCAGATCGTCGGTCATAGACCCGCGATGGCCAGCCCATCGACCAGCAGGGACGGCGCGTTGGCGGAGCCCCGGATCTCCAGGTCCGAGCCAGGCACCACGCGAGCGAAGATGTCCAGCAGGTTGCCCGCTACCGTGATCTCGTTGACGGGATAGGCGATCTCGCCGCCCTCGAACCAGAAGCCCGAGCAGCCCACCGACCAGTCGCCGGTGTTGCCGTTCAGCGACGGCCCGAACATGGAGGTGACCAGCAGCCCCGCGCCTGCGTCGCGCATCAGGCCCGCCTGATCGCGATCCCCCGCATGGAACGTCAGGTTCGAGGTGGAGACGCCGGGCGGTCCTGCCAGCCCGCGCGAGGCGTGCCCGGTGGTCGTGAGGCCAAGCTGACGGGCCGATGAGGTGTTCAACAGCCAGGTGGTCAGGGCTCCGTCGTCGATCAGATTGCGGGCGACATTTTCCACGCCCTCATCGTCAAACGGCGAGGACCCCAGCCCGCGAAGGCGATGGGGGTCGTCTGAAATCATGATGCCCTTGGCGAACAGTTGCTGGCCCAGCTTGTCCTTCAGGAACGAGGTTCCACGTGCAATCGACGGACCCGAAATGGCGCCGATCAGCGGGCTCAGCAGCGAGCCGGCCAAGCGATTCTCGAAAATAACCGGTGCGGTGGTCGAGGCGATCTTGCGCGCACCCAGACGCGACGCCGCCCGACGGCCGGCCTCGGTGCCCAGGCTCTCCGGTGACGGCAGGTCCGATTGCCAGCGCGTAGAGCGGCCGTCGTATCCGGTCTCCATGCCGTCGGCGCCGCCAGCGATGGCCGACGCGCCAATGGCAAACCCCGAGGCCCGGTGGATGCCGGTAAAGCCGCCGCTGGTGACCATCGTCCATTGCGACGATGACCAGGAGCCGCTGCCGCCGTCGGAATTCGTGACCTTGGGTACAGCACGCGCAGCGGCCTCGGCGGCGCGGGCGTGGTCCTCCAGGTCGAGCGGTGAGGGCTCTGTCGGGTCGAAGAGGTCGAGATCGCGCAAGGGTCCCCGCGCCAGCCGATCCGGATCTGCCAGCCCGGCATAGGGGTCTTCCGGAGCCAGCCGCGCCATGGCGACAGCGCGTGCCACCAGCTTGGCCCGTGCTTCGGCGGAAATGTCTGACCCCGACACCGTGGCCTGTCGCTGGCCGACAAACACCCTCAGGCCCAGATCCCGCGATTCCTCGCGCTCGACTTCTTCCAGCGCCCCCTCGCGCACGCCGATCGACAGGCTTCGGCGCTGGGCGCCGACGGCTTCAGCCGCATCGGCGCCGGCCTTGAGAGCAGCGGCTACCACGTCATTCAGAAGGGTCTCATCCATCGGGGGGATATGGCGGACGCGGCCGCCCGGAACAAGCCTAAGAGCCTGTCCGGTTCAGATGGGATCATCTGAACCGGATAAACAGGCTCGTTCTCATTTGTTTAGAGCACGACGGGCGCTTGAACCGGTATCCACTTCAAGCTGTCGTGCCCTAAGGCACCGCGTAGAACAAAAGCGCCGCAGCCAGGGCGATATAGGCGACCCAGGTGGCAAGCACGCCCGCCGTCCGCAGCCAGGAGACGCCGGTGCTGCGCGACAGGCCCACCGCATGCATCACCCGGCCAACAAACAGCAGGAACCCGATGGGATGAATCAACAGCGGCATGGCACCGACCAGCGCCAGAACGCCCAGACCGACCAGCGCCGCCGGCACATACTCTGCTGCATTGCCGAACGCCCGGATGGCCTGGTTGAGGGCCGGCACGCCGCCGTCGCCGATCTCGATGTGGTGCTTGCGCCGCTGGCGGGTCACCAGCACCGAGAGCACCAGCAAAAGTATCAGGTGCAGGCCGGTCCAGAGGGCTGCGGCGTGTGCTGAAGCTTGGGGGTCCATGTCGCCTCCTTACCTCATTCCACCGGCCGTCCATCCCCCGGCAGGCCCAGCCGGGACCACTTCTCCGTGACTGCCGCGACGGTTGTATCGTCCATGCCCAGTTTCTCGCCCCACTCGCGATGGGTCTCGGGCGGCCACTTGTTGGTGGCGTCGAGCCCGATCTTGGAGCCGAGACCGCTCTGCGGAGAGGCGAAGTCCAGATAGTCGATGGGGGTGTTCTCGATCAGTGTGATGTCGCGGGCCGGATCCATTCGGGTCGACAGCGCCCACATCACGTCTTTCCAGTCGCGGGCGTTGATATCGTCGTCAACGACGATCACCCACTTGGTGTACATGAACTGCCGCAGATAGCTCCAGACGCCCATCATCACGCGCTTGGCGTGGCCGGGGTAACCCTTCTTCATCGAGACGACCGCGATCCGGTAGCTGCAGCCTTCCGGCGGCAGCCAGAAGTCCACGATCTCAGGGAACTGCTGCTGGAGCAGGGGAATGAACACCTCGTTGAGCGCCTCGCCCAGTACACTGGGCTCATCCGGCGGGCGGCCAGTAAAGGTGGTCAGGTAGATCGGGTTCTTCCGCATGGTGATCGCGGTCACCTGGAAGATCGGGAACTTCTCGACCGAGTTGTAATAGCCGGTGTGGTCGCCGTAGGGCCCTTCGTCGGCATATTCGTCGAGCAGGACATGACCCTCCAGCACGATCTCGGCCTGGGCCGGCACCATCAGGGGGACGGTTTTGGCGGGCACGAGGTCCAGTTTGGAACCTCGCAGCAGGCCCGCGAACTGGTACTCCGACAGCGTGTCCGGCACGGGCGTCACGGCGGCTAGGATGGTGCCGGGATCGGCGCCGATGACCGCGCAGGCGGGCAGGGGCTCGCGCTTGCCCTCGGCCTTCCAGCGCCGGTGGTGCTGGGCCCCGCCGCGGTGCGCCAGCCAGCGCATCACTGTGCGGTTCTTGTCCAACACCTGCATGCGATAGATGCCGAGGTTGTAGTTGTCCTCGCGCTTGTCCGACGGGCCTTTGGTCACCACCAGCGGCCAGGTGATCAACGGCGCGGGTTCGCCCGGCCAGCAGGTCTGGATCGGCAATTTCGTCAGGTCGATGTCGTCGCCCTTGAGCACGATTTCCTGCACCGGCGCGGACTTGCGCACCTGTGGCCGCATGCTCATCACGGTCTTTGCCAAGGGCAACATCTCTAGGGCGTCTTTCAAGCCCCGGGGCGGGTCCGGCTGGCGCAGGAAGGCCAACAGTTCGCCCACCTCGCGCAGTTCACCCGCCGTGGTCCGTTCCTCGCCACCCAGGGTGACCCCCATGGCGACGCGTTTGACCGTGCCGAACAGATTGACCAGGCACGGCATGGTCGAGGGTTCGCCGTCGGCGCGGATGACGTTCTCGAACAGCACCGCCGGCCCACCGTCGCGCAGCAACCTGCGCTGGATTTCGGTCATCTCAAGTACGGTCGAGACGGGTTCCTTCACTCGCACCAGCTCGCCGGCGGCTTCAAGCTTTTCCAGGAATTCGCGAAGGGATTTATAGGCCATGCGGCGGTTTACCTGTGTCGCTGGGGGCGGTCTAGGACGGGGCGGGGTTGGGCATGACGCCTCGATCCAGAAATACTGCTCGTCATGGCCCTGCTTGTCTGGGCCATGACGAACCATAGTCAGGGAAAGGCATAGGATCGGGCTCAGCCCCTCTCCGCCTCCCACGCCTTCACCACGCTCTTCTTCGCCACCTTGCGGAACCGGCGTTCCAGGAAATTCTGGAACGACCCTGCGTGCAAACTCTCGATCCGAGCCAGCACGCAGGGATAGTCCTTGTAGTGCGGCGTCAGGTGGAAAGTGCCGGGTTCGGCCTCCATCAGCATCTCGCGCTCATCGTGGCTGACATCCATCAGCACCACGCTGGCGTCATCGCGGCGCAATCGGGTGAAGAACTTGCCGTTCACCTTGAACGAGGGGCTGCCATAGCTCGTGCCCTCTTCGGCCCCGGGAAAGGCCAGCACGATGGCTTTCATCTCATCGGCGGTCACGGCAAGGTCTCCTGATCTTTGGCCTGTTGGAAACCCCTCCGGACCGCCGCGTCAAGATCACGCGAGGTCGAAGCGATCCAGGTTCATCACCTTGGTCCAGGTTGCCACGAATGCCTTCACAAAGGTGGGTCCGGCATCGCGACTGGCGTAGACTTCGGCGATAGCGCGCAGTTGCGAGTTGGATCCAAAGACCAGATCGACCCGGCTTGCCGTCCACCGGAGTTCGCCGGTGGCACGATCGTGGCCTTCAAAGACGCCTTCGGTCGCCGCCGGTGCCCACGCCACGCTCATGTCCGTCAGATTGACGAAAACGTCATTGGTCAGGGTGCCGGCTCGCGCCGTGAGCACGCCGTGGGGTGAGCCGTCCACGTTGGCGTTGAGGGCACGCAGGCCGCCCACCAGCACTGTCATCTCCGGTGCCGTCAACGTCAGCAGCTGGGCGCGATCCAGCAGCATCTCCTCTGCCGAAATGGCGTATCGGCCGCGCTGATAGTTGCGGAAACCGTCGGCCACCGGTTCGAGCGCGGCGAATGACTCGACATCGGTCTGCTGCTGGGAGGCGTCCGTGCGCCCAGGCGTAAAGGGCACGGTGATCTCATGGCCGCCCTCTTTCGCCGCCGCCTCAACAGCAGCGCAGCCACCCAGCACGATCAGGTCCGCCAACGAGACTTTTCTGCCGCCGGTCTGGGCGGCATTGAACGCCGCCCGGACCGCCTCCAGGGCGGCCACCACCTTGGCCAGTTGCGCAGGCTGATTGACCTCCCAGTCCTTCTGTGGTGCCAGACGGATCCGGGCCCCGTTCGCCCCTCCGCGCTTGTCAGAGCCCCGGAATGTCGAGGCTGAGGCCCAGGCTGTCGCGACCAGTTCGGAGATCGACAATCCCGACCCCAGGATCGTGGCCTTCAGGGACTTGATGTCCGCATCACCGATCAGCGCGTGGTCAACATTCGGGACCGGGTCCTGCCAGATCAGCACCTCGGCCGGAACCTGAGAGCCGAGGTAACGCGCGCGGGGTCCCATATCGCGGTGGGTCAGCTTGAACCAGGCGCGCGCAAAGGCATCGGCCAGCGCGTCCGGGTTCTCATGGAAGTGCTTGGAAATCCGGGCATAGGCCGGGTCGACCCGCAGAGCGATATCGGTGGTGGCCATCATCGGCGGATGCCGTCGCGTTGGATCATGGGCGTCCGCAACCGCGCCGGCTGCCGCGCCATCCTTCGGTGTCCACTGCTGGGCGCCGGCGGGGCTTCGGGTCAGCTCCCATTCGTGGCCGAACAGGGTGTCGAAATAGCTGTTGTCCCAGGTGATCGGCGTGGGGGTCCAGGCACCTTCCAGACCGCTGGTGATGGTGTGCACACCCTTGCCGCTGCCGAACTTGTTGGTCCAGCCGAAGCCCTGTTCCTCGAGGCTGGCGCCTTCCGGCTCGGGACCGACGTATTGGTCTGGATCGGCCGCGCCGTGCGCCTTGCCGAACGTGTGACCTCCCGCGATCAGGGCGACGGTCTCCTCGTCGTCCATGGCCATGCGCGCAAAGGTCTCACGGATGTCGCGGGCCGAGGCTAGTGGGTCGGGGTTGCCGTTCGGGCCCTGAGGATTGACGTAGATCAGGCCCATCTGGACGGCGGCCAGGGGTGCCTCCAGGTCGCGGTCGCCGCTGTAGCGCTCATCGGCCAGCCACTTGCCTTCGGGACCCCAGTAGATGTCTTCCTCGGGCTCCCAGACGTCGGCGCGACCGCCGCCAAAGCCGAACGTCTTGAAGCCCATGGACTCCAGCGCGACGTTGCCGGCCAGGATCATCAGGTCGGCCCACGAGAGCTTGCGGCCATACTTCTGCTTGATCGGCCACAACAGGCGGCGTGCCTTGTCCAGGTTGTCGTTGTCCGGCCAGCTGTTGAGCGGTGCAAAACGCTGGGTGCCCGAGCCCGCCCCGCCACGGCCGTCACCGGTGCGATAGGTGCCAGAGCTATGCCAGGCCATCCGGATGAAGAACGGGCCATAGTGGCCGTAGTCTGCGGGCCACCAGGCTTGCGAGTCCGTCATCAGGGCGTGCAGGTCGGCCACCACAGCGTCGAGGTCGAGGCTCCTGAATTCGGCCGCGTAGTCGAAGTCGGGGTCCATCGGATCCGACAGGCTGGAATGTTGGTGTAGGACCTTGAGGTTGAGCTGGTTAGGCCACCAACCAGCATTGCCTGGGGTGCCCGCCGCGGTGTGCCTGCGCGTACCTGCGGACATGGGGCATTTGGATTCGGTGGACATGAGGGCTCCTTCGGGCACCTGGAATTTCACGCCCGGGTTATAGTCCAACCGGTATCATCGAACCAATCGATTGTTTTTATCATATTGATAGGTCATATCGATGATCAAGCCGACGGCTGAAGCGCTGAGGGTGAGCTACCGGTCGATTTGGGTCGGCGATGCCAGTCGGAGGCCCTGCGCCGACGCCTCTATGAGAATGCCCAGCCGCTTGGCGCGGGTCTCTGTACCTCTGGTCGAGACGACGCGGTGGACCGCGACTTTGCGGTAGCCCGGCGGGAAAGCCTGGAAGCTGGCCCAAGCTTCGGCGTTCGCCTTGAATTGAGCGGTCTCCGGCCCTGTGAACTCCGCTGGGTCGCGCTCGTAAGAGTAGACCTTGGTCCGATCCTTGCCGATATCATAGGCCGCCTGGCCTGCCGGCGTGATCAAGCCTTCCGCCTTCAGTTCCGCAAAGCGTTTGACGTTGACCTGACTCCAGATCCCGGTGGGCTTTCGCGGGGTGAAGCGGATGCGGTAGGCTTCAGCATCGATCCGGTGGCGAACCCCGTCGATCCAGCCGAAGCACAAGGCCTCATCCACGCTTTGTGGCCAGGTTATCGAGGCCTTGCCGCTGTCCTTCTTCCAGAAACCCACGGATACCTCCGAAGCGTCAGTGTGGTTCTCCGCGAGCCAGGCGCGCCAGTGCTCCGGCGTGGCGAAAAAGCGTGGCGCGGTCATGGACGGAACCCGCGGCTGGCGTCATCTTCACCGACAGATTTGTAAGGGTTCGGCATTGGGCGTGGCATCGGCAATCCGGCAGCTCGGCGACAGGTTGAACCGTTCGATATTGTCGTTGATCGGGCTCCAACTGGACAAGGCCTATCTGGCAACTGATGTGCCCGGACCGACCCGCCTGACCGCCCACGCTACCTTTGCCGACCGCGTTGTCGAGGCCGGCGACAAGCCCGGCTACCGCATCCTGGAGATCGGCAGCCGCGAGGTGGCCGGCGGGCCACCCATGCGGGGCCGACTGTCCCATGCCGACTACGTAGGGTTCGACTACTACCCCGGCCCCAATGTCGACGTTTCAGGCGACGCGCACCGCCTGGCTGATCTGGTCGAAGGCCGGTTCGATGTCGTCTATTCCACAGCCGTCTTCGAGCATCTGGCCATGCCCTGGGTCGTCGCCGAGGAGATCGCCAGGGTGCTGAAGCCGGGAGGACTGGTGTTCGTCGAGACCCATTTTTCCTACTCGTCGCATGAACGGCCCTGGCACTTCTTCCAGTTCAGCGACATGGGGCTGCGCGCCCTGTTCTCACCGGCCCTGGGGTTCGAGTGTGTAGAGGCGGCCATGCAAAACCCTATCGTCGGGCGGTTCTCGGCCTATGCCGACGCCTACCTGCGGTTCCAGCCGGTCAGGGCGCTCTACTGCCACAGCAATGTCGTCGCCCGGAAGGTGCGCGATGTGACGGACTTTCGCTGGCGGGACGCCGCTCTGGAAGCGGTCGCCGGTGCCACCGCCTATCCGACGCCGGTCAATCCCTGAGCAGCTCGTTGATCGAGGTCTTGGAGCGCGTACGCTCATCCACCGTCTTCATGATCACCGCGCAATAAGTAGACGGCAGCGAAGGGTCGGTGGCGTTGGGCCGCGAGCCGGACATCAGCACCGAATAGGGCGGCACCTCGCCCGTGGTCACAGCCCCGGTCTTGCGGTCGACAATGGGCGTTGTCGAGGTCAGGTAGACGCCCATCGACAGCACGCTACCCTCGCGCACTATAACGCCCTCGGCCACTTCGGAGCGAGCCCCGATGAAGCAATTGTCCTCGATGATGGTCGGGTTGGCCTGCAGCGGCTCCAGCACCCCGCCGATGCCGGCGCCGCCGGAGATGTGCACATTTTTGCCGATCTGGGCGCAGGAGCCGACCGTGGCCCAGCCGTCGACCATGGTGCCTTCATCCACATAGGCACCGATGTTCACGAATGACGGCATCAGCACGACGTTGCGCGCGATGAAAGAGCCGCGCCTGGCCACGCAACCGGGGACAGCACGGAAGCCTGCGGCCTCAAACCGGGCGGCGTCCCAGCCGGTGAACTTGGACGGCACCTTGTCCCAGTAGGGGCCGGGCGCATCGCCGACCATCAGTTCGTTGGGATTCAGTCGGAACGACAGCAGGATCGCCTGCTTCGCCCACTGATGGGTGGTCCAGACGCCGTCATCGCCGCGCGAGGCGACCCTGAGAATACCGCCGTCCAGCTGGTCGATAGTTTCGCGCACCGCGTCGCGGACTTCGCCTTTTGTGGCGACGTTGAGGGTGTCGCGCACTTCCCAGGCCGCTTCGATGATGTGCTTCAGGTCTTCGGACATCAGGCAGCTTCTTTCAGCTGGGCGCGGGCCAGGAACGGCGCGAGCGTCTCGGTTCTGTGGTGGACAAAGGTGGCGGTGGAGGCGGCCGCGTGTGCGCCCACCAGCACGGTGGTCATGCCCAGGTGGGCGGCCGGTGCCAGATTGCGTTCGGCGTCTTCGAAAAAGGCGGTGACGGTCGGGTCGATCCCGTGGGCCGCGCCGATCCGGGCAAAGGCTTCCGGACTGGGTTTGGGCTCATAGCCGGCCGAGCCGATATGGAAGACGTCGTCAAACAGGTGGGCCAGGCCCAAGTGGGCCAGCACCCTCTCGGCGTGTACCTCATCGGCGTTTGTGAAGATCAGGCGGCGGCCGGGCAGGCGTTCAAGAGCGGCCAGAAGCGGCGCGTCATGGGTCAGGGCCTCCAGCGACATGTCGTGGAAAATGGCATGGAACTCGGCAGGGTCGACGCCGTGGTTCAGCATCATGCCCTTCAGCGTCAAACCGTGTTCGGCCAGATAGGTCTTCTGAAGCTTGAAAGCTTCCTCGCGCGGCAGGCCGGTGACCTTTTCCACGAAGTCGGTCATCCTCACGACGATCTCGCCCATGAACCCGGATTCCGCCGGGTACAGGGTATTGTCCAGGTCGAACAGCCAGGTGTCGATGTGGCGCAGGTCGACACTCATCGGCGGATCAGGGTGCCGGACCCGTGCTCGGTGAACAGCTCCACCAACATGGCATGCGGACGGCGACCGTCCAGGATGACCACAGCCTCGACACCCGCCTCGACCGCGGCGATTGCGGTCTCAAGCTTGGGGATCATGCCGCCGGTGGCGACCCCGTCGGCGATCGCGGCCCGCGCCTCGGCGATGGTCATTTGGGCGACGCGCTTGCCGTCCTTGTCCAGCACTCCGGCCACATCCGTCAGCAGCAACATGCGCTTCGCACCCAGCGCTCCGGCCAGCGCGCCCGCCACCGTGTCGGCATTGATGTTGTAGGTCTGGCCCTCCTCCGAAACGCCGATGGGCGCGATCACCGGGATGTAGTCATCGTCAGCACTCAGCAGCGCCTTGATGAGCGTGGTGTCGATGGTTTTGGGTTCACCGACGAAGCCCAGATCGACCACCTTCTCGATCTCGCTGTCGGGGTCTTTCTTTGTCCGCGTTACCTTCTCGACGGTGATCAGCCGGGCGTCCTTGCCGGACAGACCCACGCCGCGAACCTTGGCCTTGTCACCGGCTTGCGTGATCCAGCTGGCGATCTCCTTGTTGATGGCCCCGGACAGCACCATCTCGGCCACTTCCATGGTGGCGGCGTCGGTCACGCGCAGGCCATCGATGAAGGTCGACTTGACGCCCGCCCGCTCCAGCATGGCCGAAATCTGCGGCCCGCCGCCATGCACCACGACCGGGTGCAGGCCCAGCATCTTCAGCAGAACGACGTCGGTGGCGAACAGCCGCGCCACCGCCTCGTCGCCCATGGCGTGGCCGCCGTATTTGATGACCACGGTCTCGCGGTCATAGGTCTGGATATAGGGCAGCGCTTCCGCCAGCGTCTTCGCCGTGGCCCAGCCTTGCTCTTCGGTATCGTCGCTCAATGACCCGTCCTCAGTCGTGCGGCGTGGGGATAGCGGACGGGGGGGCGACTGTCACGCCATGGACTGGATCAAGGGAAGCGGCAAATTCGGGGCGGCAAATCCCTAATTGCCGTCATCCCGGACGTAGCGTAGCGGAGATCCGGGACCCAGGAGCCCAGCGCACCGCTCTGGGTCCCGGCTCTTCAGCCTGCAAGCGCAGGCCCGCGGCCGGGATGACAGGATTTTTTGGTTTGGTCGTCTTCCGAACCTGAACCTCTAGATCGACCGCGCCACGACTTCCTTCATGATCTCCGACGTGCCGCCATAGATCCGCTGCACCCGGGCGTCGCGCCAAAGCCGGGCGATGGGGTACTCGTTCATATAGCCAGCCCCGCCATGCAGTTGCAGGGCCGCGTCGCAGACCTCCCATTGCAGCTCGGTGTGGAACAGCTTGGCCGCCGAGCCTTCCGCCGCCGTCAGCTTGCCCTCGAGATGTCGCGCCAGGCACCAGTCCACATGCGCCCACCCGGCCTGCAGCTTGGCTTTCAGCCCAGCCAGGGTGAAGCGGGTGTTCTGGAAATCAAACACCGACTGGCCGAACGCCTTGCGCTCCTTGGTGAACTTCACCGCCTCATCGAACGCGCGTTGCGCACCGGCCTGTCCCGAAATGGCGATGCCCAGGCGCTCCTGCGGCAGCTGGCTCATCAGATAGCCAAACCCGCGGCCTTCTTCGCCCAGACAGTTGGTGATCGGCACCCGCACGTCCTCGAAGAACAGCTCCGAGGTGTCCGCCGAGTTCTGGCCGATCTTGTCCAGGTTGCGCCCGCGGGAGAACCCCGCCCGCGCGGCCTCAACCAGGACCAGCGAGATGCCCTTGCCGCCGGCGCTCGGGTCCGTCTTGGCCACCAGGATGATCAGGTCGGCGTTCTGGCCGTTGGTGATGTAGGTCTTGGAGCCGTTGATGACGTATTCGTTGCCGCTGCGGATGGCGGTGGTGCGCACGGCCTGCAGGTCAGAACCCGTTCCGGGCTCGGTCATGGCGATGGCGGTGATCGCTTCGCCAGAGATCATCCTGGGCAGCCAGTGCTGCTTCTGCTCTTCCGAGCCATAGTTCAGGATGTAGTCGGCGACGATATCCGACTGTAGCGTGATGCCCGCGCTGGAGCCCGCATAGGCCAGCTCCTCGTCGATCACCGCGTTGAAGCGGAAGTCGAGGCCCAGGCCGCCGTACTCCGTCGGCAGGGTCGGGCACAGCAGCCCCGCCTCTCCACAGGCCAGCCAGAAGTCTCGGTCGACGAGGCCGTCCTCTTCCCAGCGATCCAGATGCGGATAGAGCGCCTTGTCAAAGAACTTGCGCACCTGGTCGCGGAACAGGATCAGTTCCGGGTCGGACACATTGCGGGCGTCGGTCTGGATCATGGCGGTCTCCTAGGGCGCGACCGTCAATTATCGCGGTGACGTCGCGTAGGGAAAGGCCCCATCAGTGCCGAGGCCGAAGCCTACTCGAACACCTTGGACAGCCAATCCGCGCCCACGCCCTCACGCGCCCGCCGCAGCTCAACGTACAGCACCGCCACGCCGGCCGAGCCCAGCAGGGAGGTGAGTGCATTGGAGATCGCGTTGATCGGGATCATCATCGCGCTGGCGGCCAACGCCTCGGGGCTCGCGCCCG
Source organism: Phenylobacterium deserti (assembly GCA_945883235.1). Lineage (GTDB taxonomy): Bacteria > Pseudomonadota > Alphaproteobacteria > Caulobacterales > Caulobacteraceae > Phenylobacterium > Phenylobacterium deserti_A. Next base: position 26,282 of record CAMCXF010000009.1, read on the forward strand.
CCAGAGCCATGGGAACAATGACCGCAGCGCTGACCAGGCCGACAACCAGGCCGAGGCCGATCAGCATCGCGAGGATCACCAGGAACAGCCCGAAAATCCGCCACCGATTGCCCCGGGTCAGCTCGGCGGCACGACCGAAGGCTCCAGTGATCGTGGTGCGGTCAGCGACCAATGCCGGTACGGCCACGCACCAGGCACACGCAATCATGATCCCTGGCACGATCAGCAGGATCATGCCAAAGCCTATGGCCAAACCGAAGAGGATGCTGACGATCAGCAGCGGCAGAAAGGCGCGCAGGCCGGTGGCCAGACACTCGCCAACCTTGGGACGAACCCCGTTCAGGTCCTGAACAGTGCCATAGACCAGTGCGCCCTGCAGAATGCTGGCGGTAACCACGGCTGCCAGGAGGCCCAACACCGAGGCAGAAATGAAGCTGGGGTTAAAGGTCCCACTCGCCGCCTGATCGCCAATAATGCCAGCCTGGAAATAGCTGATGACCGCGGTCGGCAGCCCTGACAACACCAGGGCCAGAAGAAAGAACGCGACGAAGTTTCGACCGATCACGCCGAAGGTCTGGCTGATCACCCGGCCGATCTCGAGCTTGCTGGGTTGTAGGATGTCCGTGGTCATCTGGTGCCTCTCGAAGTTTCCCTTTGGGTCGATGCTAATCATGGGTTGCGACCCCTGTCGACGTGCTTGAACAAACAGGCGAAAACCCGTCTATGAACCTCACCCTTCGCGTCCGCGCTGAGCGCCTGCCCCTGCGCGCGCCCTTCCGCATCTCGCGCGGCGTCAAGACCCACGCCGAGGTGGTCGTCGCTGAATTCCACGACGGTGACGCCTTCGGGCGGGGCGAGTGTGTGCCCTATGTCCGGTACGGCGAGACCCTGGACGGGGTCGCCGCGCAGTTGGCCGCTGCCGGAGAGCGGCTGCGCAATGGCAGTTCCGTCGAGGCGGTCCTGACCCAGTTACCGCCCGGTGCCGCCCGCAACGCGCTGGATTGCGCCCACTGGGACCTGGTGGCCCGCCGCGACGGGCTGCCCGTGGGCACGCGCCTTGGCCGGCCGGTACCCGGCCCGATGCCCACCGCCGTGACCATCAGCCTGAGCACGCCCGACGCCATGCGTGCCGCCGCCCTGGCCGTTGCAAGCGCACCGCTACTGAAGGTCAAGCTGGACGCCGAACAACCCGCCGCCTGCCTGGCCGCCGTCGTGGACGCCGCGCCGGACGCCCGCCTGATCATCGACCCCAACGAGGGTTGGACGCTACCTATCCTGATGAAGATGGCCGACCCGATCTCGCGGCTGGACGGGGCGCTGGTGGAACAGCCGCTTCCGGCCGATGACGACGCGGACTTGGAGGGTCTCGACTATCCCGCGAGCCTTTGTGCCGACGAAGCCGTGCACACGACCGCCGATCTGGAGCGCGTGGCCGCACGCTATCAGATGGTCAACGTCAAGCTCGACAAGGCCGGCGGCCTGACTGAGGCCCTGGCCATGACCGCCCGGGCCCGGGCGCTGGGGCTGGGTGTGCTGGCCGGCTGCATGGTGTCCAGTTCGCTCTCCATCGCGCCGCATCTTTGGGTGGCGGCACTGGCCGACGCCTGTGACCTGGATGGCCCCTGGTGGCTGGCCAAAGACCGTCCCGGCGGCTGCCGCATCGAGGCCGGGGTGATCTATCCGCCGGCGCCGGGCTTCTGGGGCGGCTAGAGCGTTGGATGCCAGAGATGAGTCAGTTTTGAGAAAGATCGTCATCCCCGGTCAAGGAGCGTAGCGACGCTGTGCCGGGGACCCATAAACGCAGGCGGTTTCGAAGCGATCTCGGTGACGACGCCTCTGCCCTGTTCGGCCAGCCGCGGTGTTTATGGGTTACCCGAACAAGTCGGGTAATGACGAGCAGGGTGGGGGTTGATCCATCTCAGCCGTCGAACGCCCTAGTCCTTCCACCAGGGATAGAGGTCCGGCATGTCCTCAGACACCCGCCCGGGAAAGTTTGGCGGGCGCTTCTCCAGAAACGCGCCGACGCCTTCCTTCACATCCGGCCCAGACCCAAGGATCATCGACAACCGGCCATCCACCGCCAGTGCGCCAGACGGGTCCGGATCACCGGAAAAGCGCCACAGCATCTGCCGCGCCAGCGCGATCGAAACCGGTGCCGTGTTCTCGGCGATTTCCAGCGCGATCTCGCGGGCCCGCGCCAAAAGCTGGTCGGGCTCGACCACTTCGCTGACCAACCCCCCGGTCATGGCCTCTTCCGCCGAGATCAGATTGCCGGTCAGACACCAGCGCAGCGCCTGCGGCAGGCCTACCAGCTTGGGCAGAAACCATGCACTGCCGGCCTCCGGCACCAGCCCCCGGCGCGCAAAGATGAACCCCACCTTCGCGCCGGCCGCCGCGATCCGGATATCCATCGGCAGGGTCAGGGTCGCGCCCACCCCCACCGCGGCCCCGTTGATCGCGGCGATGGACGGCTTGCGACAGCCAAAGATCGCGCCCACAAACCCGCCGCCCTCGGCCCGCGCCTGCCCCGGTGCCTGAAAGGCCACAGACCCCTCCGCCTTGGTATCGAACGCCCCCGCTCCGCCGGAAATGTCAGCCCCCGCACAGAACCCCCGCCCCGCGCCGGTAACGATCACCACCCGCACGGCATCGTCCGCATCGGCCCGCTGAAACGCATCCGTCAGCTCGGCGCCCATGATGGCAGTATAGGCGTTCAGCTTTTCCGGGCGATTGAGCGTGACCGTCAGGATCGGCCCGTCCAGTTCGTACAGCAAGGTCTCATAGGCCATGACGTCCTCCCGTGATTTTGGCCCATCACGCGCGCCTTACGAAGCGGCAGGCAAGTCGGGAGCGATGCGCTATAGGCGGGGCGTGACGCGCTTGGCACCGATTCAGACCTCCCCGCCGCCGGGTGCCCTCGGCGATGTGGCGATGCGCGAGTTTGCCTGGGTCGATCCTGTCGCTGTGGCCTCGGCATTTGCCGACGAGGTGCATGCCTGTGTGCTGCTCTCAACCGGTGACGGGTGGTCCTATGTGTTGCGGAGCCCTGACCGGGTGATGGTCGATGAGGTTCCGGACGATCTGGGCTCACTGATGGGCGGGTGCTCGCTGGCCCCGCAAGGTCCGCCGTTCCAGGGCGGTATTCTTGGGCTGGCCGCCTACGAACTGTCGGCGTGGCTGGAGCCGACGGCACCGCAGGCGCGGGGTGACGCGCACGACCTGGTCCTTTTGCGCTATCCAGCCCTGCTCGCCTTTCATGCGGGCGAGCGGCGCGGCCTAGCCATCGGGCGCGGGCGGGATGCCCGGACGGCGGCGGCGCAGGCAGGCGCGGCCCTGAGATGGCTGGAGACCCCCGAGACCCCCGAGAGTCGCGGCGCGCTGGCCCAGCCGATGATGTCGGTGACCCCGGACGCGGACCATGCCCGGGCGGTCGCCGACACCGTCTGCGCGATTGCAGCGGGCGACCTCTTTCAGGCCAATCTGGCCCGACCCTGGCGAGGGCATCTGGCGGCTGGGGCCTCGCCGTACGATCTCTTTCGTCGTCTCGCGCGGCAAAGTCCGGCCGGATATGCCGCCTACCTGCGCCTGCCGGGCCGGGCGCTGGTGTCCAATTCGCCGGAGCTGTTCCTCTCGGTACGGCGCGAGAGCGGGGCGCTCTGGGCCGAGACCGCACCGATCAAGGGCACCCGACCCCGCGGGGATACGCCGGCGCGCGACGCTGCGTTGGCCGATGATCTTGTGGCCAGCGCCAAGGACCAGGCCGAGAACCTGATGATCGTCGACCTGATGCGCAATGATCTGGCCCGGGTCTGCGATCCAGGATCGGTTACGGTCCCGGAACGCGCGGCGCTGAAAAGCTACGCCAATGTGCACCATCTGGTCTCCCGGGTGCGGGGTCGGTTGAAGCCCCACGCGACCGGCTGGGACGCCTTCCTTGCCGCCTTTCCGCCGGGCTCGGTGACGGGTGCGCCAAAGCTTGCGGCCATGTCGGTGATCGCGCGGTATGAGCCGCCGCGCGGTGCCTATTGCGGCAGCCTGTTCTGGGCTGGCGGCGACGGGGCGCTGGAGGCCAGCGTGCTGATCCGGACGGTGACATTGACTGAAAATGCGGCGGGCTGGGCGTTCGAAGCCCGCGCCGGCGGCGGCATCGTGGCTGACAGTGATCCCACAGCGGAAGTTCAGGAGACGACGACGAAAATCGGCGCCATCCTCAGGGCTCTGACGGGCGCACCATGACCGACATCCCCATTGATGACCGTGGCTTCACCCTGGGCCACGGCCTGTTCGAGACGGTGCTCTGGACCGGCGGCGATCTGGCCCATTGGGACGCCCACGTCCAGCGACTGGAGCGCGGCTGCCGGACGCTGGGCCTGCCCACCCCGGATCGTGCCGGGTTCCACACCGCCGCCATGGCTGCCCTCGCCGATGCCGGGACGCCTGCGCGCGCCGCAGTGCGGCTGAGCTGGAGCGCCGGCTCCGGCGGGCGTGGGCTGGATGTCCCGCAGCCTCCGACCCCACGGCTCAGCGCTATCGCCACAGCGATTGACGCGGTATCTGGACCGGTGTCGCTGGCCACGGCGCGGGTCCGGCGCAATGATCGATCCCCGACGTCGCGGCTCAAGACCCTGTCCTACCTCGACAATGTGCTGGCCCGCGCCGAGGCCAGGGCGGCGGGGGCCGACGAGGCCCTGATGCTCAACACCGCCGGCGAGATCGCCTGTGCGGCGGCGGCCAATGTGTTCTGGATCCGCCACGATGTGGTGTTTACGCCGGATCTCGATTGCGGCGTGCTGGACGGCATCATGCGGCGCGAGGTGATCGCCGCCTGTCATCACCTGGGCTTGCAGGTCGAGGAGGTCTACGCCAACCCCGGACGCCTGGCCGGGGCACCGATGTTTATCACCAATAGCCTGGTGGGGGTGCGAGCTGTCGCCAGTCTGGATGGTCAGGCGTTGTTGACCTCGCGCTGGGTCGCGGCCCTGGCCAGGGCCGTCAGGTCAGGTTCGAAATGACCTTGCGCAGGGTCTCCACGATCCGGCCGATCTCGCCGACACTGACGATCAGCGGCGGCGACAGGGCGATGGTGTCGCCGGTGGCCCGCACCAGCACGCCCGCCTCCAGCATCCCCAGCAGCACATCATAGCCCCGCGCACCGGGCGCGCCGGGGCGGGGGGCCAGGTCGATCCCGGCCATCAGGCCGATATTGCGGATGTCGGTGACGTGCGGCGCGTCAGCCAATCCATGGACGGCGGTCTCCCAGTCGGCCGCCAGATCACCGACCCGGGTCAGCAGACCCTCGCGGCGGTAAATCTCCAGCGTCGCGAGGCCCGCCGCGCAGGCGACCGGATGTCCGGAATAGGTGTAGCCGTGGAAGAATTCGATCGCGCCCTCCGGCCCGGCCTGCACGATGGCATCGTGCACCGCCCGGCTGGCGAACACCGCGCCCATCGGCAGGACGCCGTTGGTGATCGCCTTGGCGCTGGTCATCAGGTCTGGCGTGACCCCGAAATGGTCGGCGGCAAAGTTTGATCCCAGTCGTCCGAAGCCGGTGATGACCTCATCGAAAATCAACAGGATGCCGTGCGCATCACAAATGGCCCGTAGCCGCTCCAGATAGCCGACCGGTGGCGGCAGCACGCCGGTGGAGCCGGCCACCGGTTCGACAATCATCGCGGCGATGGTCTCTGCGCCGTGCAGCGCGATGATCTGTTCCAGATCGTCGGCGCGCTCTGCGCCATGGGTTGGTAGCCCGCGCGAGAAGGCGTTACGGGCCATGTCATGAGTGTGGCGGATATGATCGGCCGGCAGGGTCACAAAGGTCCGGCGGTTGTTGACCAGCCCGCCCACCGAGATGCCGCCAAAGCCGACGCCGTGATAGCCCTTCTCGCGCCCGATGATGCGGGTCCGCTGACCCTGTCCGCGCGCCCGGTGATAGGCCATCGCCATCTTCAGCGCCGTGTCCACCGACTCCGAGCCTGAGTTGGTGAAGAAGATGCGGTCCAGGCCCGTAGGCGCTATTTTGGCCAGGGCCGTGGCGAAATCGAATACGATCGGATGGCCCATCTGGAATGTGGGCGCGTAGTCCAGGGTCATCAGCTGCTTGTGGACGGCATCGGCAATATCGATGCGCCCATGCCCGGCGTTGACGCACCAGAGACCGGATGTGCCGTCCAGCACCTCGCGCCCATCCTCGGTGCGATAGTACATGCCACTGGCCGAGGCGAGCAGGCGCGGGGCCGCCTTGAACTGGCGATTGGCCGTGAACGGCATCCAAAAGGCCGCCAGGTCGGTCGTGTTGGCGAGAACGGGTGTGGCGTCGTCCATGGCTATCCCCCGGTTGGCCCGGCGCTAAAGATCAGGTTCGGCTTCGCGCCACTAGGCCCAAAGCGGCGACGAGCCCTTCAAAACCCGCAGAAAGTACAGAACCCGGGCGATATCGCGACCGCCCTCGGCAAAAATCACCTCGTACCAGATGTTCTCGGTCTTCGGGCTCTCGGACAGTTTCAGGACCTTGGTGCGCGCCAGATAGTCGACGCCCACCTTCAGCGGCCCGGCCAGGTACTGCACCTCCAGCGCACCATAGAGCGCCACTTGCGGCCGCGTGGACTTCGCCATAACCGCCTCGCGCGTCATGTGCGCCATGTGGATCACCAGCGATGGCGGCAGGGTCCCGGTCTCGTAGGCGGGAAGCCATTCGGTGATCACCGTCTGTGTGCGGGCCAGCGTTTCGGGGGCGACCCTCACCGGCAAGTCGCGGTTCTCGTCGCCCACCTGCATCGCCGCCAGGATGCGCAGGGTCCCCGGGGCCGACGCGGTCTGGGTCTCGAAGCGTTTGGCGAGCTCCGAGGCCGCGTCTCGATTGGCTGAGGCCGTGCCCTGACAGATCAAAGCTCCCTGGCGATTATGCATTGTCAGTCGCAGGCGGTCTTCTGATGGCGCGGCGGCGCACTGGACCTCCTCGCGGTCGACGGTGGCTTGCGTGAAATAGAGCGACAGGCCACCCCTCTCGAACCAGGCGTCGCCATAGATCTCCAGCAGCTTTGGCACGAACTGGTCCAGATGGATCGACCCCGCCACGGTGCCGCCGCGAAAGCCGAGCTTCGTGGCGGTGGCGTCGTCATGGATGGAACCCTTGGCCTCGGCCGCCATGTTTCGGGGCGTTCGGAACGGTCCCGTCCAGGTCTCCGGCGATACGGTCTCGTTCATGATGCCCTCCAACGTCCCGGTCTGCGACGGGTGACGAAACGCTGGCCCCGCGCGGCGGCGACGTCAACGGCCTTGCCATCCGGGGGTGTTCGCCCCGAAGGTGTCACCAAGAGCGCTACGGGCGCCGCACCCAGGGAGCCAGTCGCCATGCGTTTCGGGATTTTCTACGAGCACCAGCTGCCCAAACCGTGGAACCCCGGCGACGAGGCGAAGCTTTTCCATGACGCCCTGGAGCAGGTCGTGCTGGCCGACCGGCTGGGCTACGACTACGCTTGGGAGGTGGAGCACCACTTCCTCGAGGAGTATTCGCATTCCTCCGCACCCGAGGTGTTCCTGGCCGCCTGCGCAGCCCTCACCAAGACCATCCGCGTCGGTCACGGCATCCGGCAAGTGATCCCCAACTACAACCACCCGGCCCGCACGGCCGAGGGTCTGGCCACGCTGGACATCATCTCCCGCGGCCGGCTGGATTTCGGGATCGGCGAGGGCGCCACGCGGCTGGAGCTGGGCGGCTTCGGCATTCCGGCCCGCGAGAAGCGCGCTCTGGCCATCGAGGCGGCCGAGCAGATCGCCAACATGATGGTGATGGACCCTTACCCGGGCTACGAGGGCAAGGGCTTTTCCTTCCCCTGCCGCAACATCGTGCCGAAGCCGATGCAAAGCCCGCACCCGCCGATGTGGATGGCCTGCACCAACCGCGACACCATCAAGGTCGCCGCCTCGATCGGTGTCGGTGCCCTGGCCTTCTCGTTCCTCGATCCAGAAGAGGCCAAGACCTGGTCGGAGATCTATTATGGGATCATCAAATCCGATCAGTGCGTGCCCATCGGGCATGCCGTGAACGCCAACCTCGCCATGGTCTCGAACTTCTCTGTCCATCCTGATCGGGAGACGGCGATCCGGCGTGGGCAGGAAGGGTTCGAGTTCTTTTCCTATGCCGTCAACGCCCTGGTAGCGCACGATGTGTATCCGGGGCGCTCCAGCCTGTTCGCAGACTTCCAGAAGTCGCGCGCCGCAAGCGACGACGAGATCGTTGCCGCCTCCAAGGCCGCCGCCCGCAACGCCAACGGCATCGGCACCCCCGACGACATCCGCGAGCACATCAAGGGCTTCCGGGACGCCGGCGTCGACCAGGTGATCTTCCTGCAGCAGGCCGGCCGCAATAAACATGACCATATCTGCGAGTCGCTGGAGCTGTTCGCGGCCGAAGTCATGCCGGCCTTCAAGGCCGAGGTCGCCGAACGTGAGGCGAAGAAAGCTCGGGAGCTGGAACCGTTCCTCGTGGCCGCGATGGCCCGGAAAAAGTGGATGAAGCCGTTGGCGGATCACGAGATTCCGGTGGTCCCGTCCTCAAGGCCCAAGGCCCAGATCAACCAGGCGAGCTAGCGCGCAGGGCCCCTGAAGCAAACGGATGTTTGCCTGCAAGGCGGAATTGGCGTTTCTTATTTTCTGAATACTGCGTCGCGTCGTCGCTTTCGGCACGCGAGTGAAGGAGACCTCGTCCATGGCCGACGGTGCCACCAACCTTAAAGATCAGGCCCGCGCGGCCGCCTATGCGATCCCGCTGGAGGATATGCACCCCGGTGATCCGGAGCTGTTCCTCAACGATGCCCACTGGCCCTATTTCGAACGCCTGCGTGCCGAGGACCCGGTGCACTGGTGCAAGGACAGTGAGTTCGGCTCCTATTGGTCGGTGACCCGCTATCAGGACATCATGGCGGTGGACACCAACCACGGCATGTTCTCGTCAGACGCAGCACTGGGCGGCATCACCATTCGCGACGCGCGCCCGGATCTGCGCCGGCCCAGTTTCATCGCCATGGATCAGCCCAAGCACGACGTGCAGCGCAAGGCCGTCAGCCCCATCGTGTCGCCCGCCAACCTGATGCAGATGGAGCCGATCATCCGCGAGCGCGCGGCGAAGATCCTCGACGCCCTGCCCATCGGTGAGACGTTTGACTGGGTCGACCGGGTTTCCATCGAGCTCACCACCCAGATGCTGGCCACCCTGTTCGACTTCCCGTTTGAGGAACGCCGCAAGCTGACACGCTGGTCCGACGTCGCCACCGCGATGCCGATCAAGGGCGGCATCGTCGAAACCGAGGACGCGCGCCAAGCTGAGCTGATGGAATGTCTGGCCTATTTCACCGGGCTCTGGAACGAGCGGGTCAATGAGCCGGTGCGCGGTGACCTGATCTCGATGATGGCGCACAGCGATGCGACCAAAAACATGACCCCGGACGAATATCTGGGCAATGTCATCCTGCTGATCGTCGGCGGCAACGACACGACCCGCAACTCGCTGACAGGCGGCCTTTATGCGCTGAACAAGTTCCCGGAGCAGTTCGACAAGCTGCGCGCCGACCACAGCCTGATCACCAGCATGGTACCGGAAATCATCCGCTGGCAGACGCCGCTGGCCCACATGCGCCGCACCGCATTGCAGGACGTAGAACTGGGCGGCAAGACCATCAAAAAGGGCGACAAGGTTGTCATGTGGTACGTCTCGGGCAACCGCGACGATACCGAGATCGCCAATCCCGAAGCCTTCATCATCGACCGTGAGCGGCCCCGCCAGCACCTGTCGTTCGGCTTCGGCATCCACCGTTGCGTCGGCAACCGCCTGGCGGAGCTACAGCTGAAGATCGTCTGGGAAGAAATCCTCAAGCGCTGGAGCCGCATCGAGATCATGGACGAGCCCAGGCGGGTGCGGTCCAGTTTCGTCAAGGGCTACGAGAGCCTGCCGGTCCGGATCGTCGGCTGACGCTCTACGGCTTCCACGACACCTTGACGCCCCAGGTGCCCATCCGGGGTTTGACCACGACCGAGTCGCTGGCGCGGTATTTCCAGGTGCTGTCGGGTCTCGCCCACTCGAGCTGGTAGCGAACCACATATCCGTCGTGGTCAGATAGGCCGGGCTGGCCCTTCGATTGTGCAAACATGACGTCGGTCTTCAGGGGACGGACGCTGACCTGATCATCAGCGACGAAGGCCTGAAGGTCCTGTGAGCGCAGCCAGGGTTCGGAGGTGGGATCGCCGCCACTGTCCCCGCAGGCCGCCTCGGGGCGTTGGCTGCAGTACTCGCTGACCACAGTGTAGGGCCGATCCAGCGCGTTGAAATAGTAGCGTTGCGGCGAGTTCCGTACGTTGAAGTCTCCACCCACGAGGATGGGAATGCCATCTGCGCGCGCTTCAGCAATGAACGCGTCCAACTGGCGAACCTGTTGATTGTGGGCGGCCAGGGATTGCGCCGGCGCTGCGCGCGACGCGCGCCGGGAGTTGAGATGGGTATTGACGATATCGATCGGCGTCGGCGACCCGTCCGGGACAAGCCGTACCCGCATCACGCCCTTGTTGGCGAAACAGTCCAGGCCAGCGCAGTGGCCAAAGGCATGTCGGGCGACGTCCACGATCGGCGCGTCCGACAGAACGTGGAGCCCGGCGCTCGTCAACCGCCCGAAACTGGTGCCGCGTCCCGGCCCCTTCGCCCAGAACCGGTAGCCGCTGGCCTGCACCAGCTCGGCCATTTCGCTTCGGAAGCCCTCCTGGATCAGGACGACATCCGGTTGGCTCCCTGATTGCCGCATCTGGGCCAGTTCCTGACCGATCGACCTGAGTGCGTCTCCGCGCCCGCTGGCCAGGGGCCAGGGAAGACCGCGGACGTTATAGGTCAGAACAGTGATGTCCGTCGTTTGCCCTGGCGTGCCGGGTGGCGGGATGGAAGCACCCGCCACGGCACCGGCCTCGACAGCAGGCCGCTGCAGCGACGCCACCGGTTCAATGTGATCCATGTACATCATCTGCCGCTCCAAAGACTTGCGAGCGCCTCGTTGCGGATCTCGAAGCGACCCACGTTCGACGAAGCGATGCGTTGCTTAAGTGCCGCCCCGGGACATTGTGGTTATCTTGGGGCGCAGGCTAGATGATCTGATTGGGTTACCGCCACATGACGCCTTTGCTGCAGTATCGTGTCGGCGCAGGATTTGTCGGGCAGCATGATCAAGCCTGCTGGACGTCGCCATCGAACGCGCAACGTGGACTGGTGGAAAGAATCTGACGCTCCGCACCCACGCGGCCATAGGCCGGCAGGACCGTGGATTGCCGCATCGCCACGAGCGGACACTCCGAACGGCAGGGGGGGGGAGGCGGACATTGTGACCTTCCAGGCCATGACAACGCCCGCATATCTCGAAGCTGCGCGTGGACCGGCACCGGCAGTGGAGGCAGACCGCCTGGCTGATCACATCCGCCGAGAACCGGCGCGTTTGAACGAGATCGGCTTCACAAAAAACTCCATTCCGGCGTGTGACTACGCCAAACTGGAGAGCTTTTGCGCTTTGCCTGCCAGCACCACGCCGCCTGCCAGGACCCCCTGGATACGCTGAGCCGGCGCGAACCGTAGGGCGCCTACTCAGACCGAAGGGCGCTCCCCCGCCGCAATCCGGGCCTCGATCCGGGCGAGCGCGGGGGCGAGGTCGGCGACGCTGTCGATGACGTAGTCGGATTTTGCGGCCTCCAGGCTCGCCCGCGCGACGGCCAGACGCCGGGCGCGCTCAGTGTGCGACAGCGCCAGATAGGCCTCGAGGCCCAGCCCCATGGCGTTTCCCGACGCGGCGACACCGATCGTCCAGGCGCCGGCCGCGCGTCCCTCGGCGATGCCAACAGGGGCGTCGTCGACCTTGACGCAGGTGGTGACCGGCGAGGTGACGCCCATGTCCGACAGCGCCCGCAGTATGGGTTCGGCGGACGGCCGTCCGCGTGCCGTCTCGCCCGCGCAGATCACCACTTCGGGCCTGTACCCCTGGGCAGCGGCCTTCGGCAGGATGGCCTGCATCATGGCGCGCGTGTAACCGGTCCCCGACCCCACCCGGACGCCCGCCGCGCGCAGCGCCTCGAAGGTCTCGCGCGCGCCCGGAATGAGTTGCGCGCATTCGCCGGCGGCAGCGATCATCAGAGGTTCGACGGCCCTGTGCAGCCGATCGATCTCTGCGTCGCCGGGCCCCTCGGCGTGCAGCGACAGCCAGGCCTCGCGCTGGCGCGGCATCTCGAGCAGGCGGGCGATGTGATCGCGCTTGGCCATCCCCATATCCCGCCGGACGTCCGCCTCTGAGGCATCGACGCCCTCGTCCAGCAGCACTGCTTGCAACGCCCTCACGGGCGCGAGGCAGCCGAAATCGACCATGGTTCCGGCCCAGTCGAAGATCACCGCCTTTACAAGCCCGTTCATGCCGCCGCGCCCATCCGCACGCCGAAGAGGTCGCCAATCACCTCTTCAGCCAGGGCGAAGGCGGTCGACGCCCCCGTTCCGCTGGTCACCATGACCAGGCGAACCGATGGCTCGGGCGCGTCGACGAATGCCTGTTGCTCAGCGACGGCGTAGGTGCCGATCCAGCGATCCAGCACTGGCGGCGGCGGCCCAAACACGTGGGCGTATTCATCAAGGATCAGACTGTCGACGAAGGCGCTCGCAAAGGGCTCCGGCGTCTCGGCGTAGTGATGGCTGTCACCGACCACGAGCGAGCCGTCGGCGCTCTGTACCACGATCAGGTGAACACCGTTCCGCAGGTGGTCGGCCTGTTCCAGGTCCAGCCGTCGCCGTAGGGCCGCAGCCTGGGGCAATTCAGCGTAGCCCAGGTAGCGAATGAGCCCTAGGTCGGACATAACTGCGCCGGGTAGGCGGAACCCCGGATCAGACAGACGCAGCATCTGCAGGCGACAGCGCCGCACCTTGTGCGCCGCGATGCGTCCAGGAAACAGGGTGGCGAGGTCATCTCCCGGGCAGACGACGAGGGTCTCAGCGGCGATCTCGCCGCGCGTGGTCTCCAGGCGTCCGCTGCTTGCGCCCAGCACAGCAACGCCACGCAGGAACGCTACTCCAAAGGACTCTGTCAGCCAGGCTGCCAGTCGCGGAATCGCGGTGCGCGACTCTACGCGCAGCTCATGGGGACTCCACAGCGCGCCGGTAACGCCCTTGCCGATTTGGGGCAGACGCGCCCGGGCTTCATCGGCGCCGAGCAGATCGCAGCTTGCACCCATTTCGGTCTGCAGGAAGGCGGCCAACAGCTCGCGGGACTCCGGACGCCGGGTTGCCAACAGCAGGCCCCGCTGGACGATCTCGATCCCGGCCTGGGGTGCGATCTCGGCCCACACCTCGCGCGATCGCCTGGCCCTGGCCCAGGTTTCCCCGCGGGCTTGGCCGGTAACTGTAATGAATCCGAAGTTGCGCACGGAGGCGCCATTGGCCTGAGCGTCGCGGTCAACCACAACCACGCGCTTGCCTAGGCGCGCAGCTGCCAGAGCGTGCGCCAAACCCACTATGCCTGCCCCCACGACCGCGACGTCGTAGGGACCTTGCAGACTTCCAGTCAACTCTACTCTCCGCCTCAGAACGCCATCGTCAGCGTGAAGGCAACGGTGCGCGGCGCACCCACGTTGTAGCGCTGGGTGAACTCGTCAAGAACACCTCCGATGTATTCTTCTTCCAGCAGGTTGTTGACGACCAAACGGCCCTCCGCGTAACGGCCCTCCTCCCCCAGCGAAATTCGATAGCCGACCGAGAGATCCACCAGGGTGTAGGCGGGCAGGGCCAGACCCGAAGTGTTGGCCGCATCGCCGGGCGCTTCGCCGACCCGACGCACGGACAGCTGGGCGGAGAAGTCCTCGCGCTGGTAATTCAATACCCCGGCCAGGATGTATTCGGGCGTACCCGACACCTTGGCGTCCTTCGCAACGATCAGGGGGTTTCCACTATAGCTGGCCGCCCTGAAGCCAGAGGTGTATTTGGCGTCGGTCACCGTGACCGCGCCGTAGGCGCTGAGCTCGTCGGTGAGGCGGACGTCGACGCTGCCCTCGAAGCCCATGCTTTCGACGCCGCCGTCGATGTTGAAGTAGGTGCCACCGGTCCCTGCGGAATAGTTGATACCGCCGGTTCCGACCGCGAAGTCGTTGGTCAGGAACACGATCGCATCGTCATACTTGATCCGGTAGACGCTTGCGGCCGCGCGGATGCGATCGCCCGTGAAGCGGACGCCCGCCTCGATATTGGTGGCCACTTCCGGCTTGAGATTGGTGAAGTCGGTGCCGGTCTTTTCCACCGCCCAGTCGCCGATCGCTGCGAAATTCTTGGAGTAACCCGCAAAGACCTGGATCTGGTCGGTTGCTTCGAAGACGACGCCGACGGAAGGCAGGAACTCATTGCTGTCGGACTCGAACGCCGAAGCGGTGGTCGAGATCTGCTGGCCGACGGCGTTGAAGTTCCGGTCCTCGACCGAGGTTCCTTCCACGTCCACGAGGTAATGCTGCACTCCCAGGTCGATGGTGAGTTGATCGGTCACCTGCCAGGTGTCGGCGATATGGAACTTGAAGGAGTCGGTCTTGAAATTCTGTCGGAAATCCTCGCGGTATGTGATGTCCGAGGCGATCGGTCCCCTGCGGATATCCAGGTAGGGATACCATTTGCGACCGAAATCACGGTCAAGGTGTTCGTACCAGACGCCGGCGCGAATCTGGTGCCCGCCCCATTCGTACTCGCCGCTCGCCACGATACCGGTGCGGCGATGGTAGTAGGTGGAGTTGCGGTAGCTTTGCGCCGATGAGCAGTCAGCGCCGGCTCGCGCCGTGTTGTCCGGGTTGAAACAGGCTGACGAGCGGACCTGCTGGCCCTGCAAGTTCGTGTAGATGCGTTCTACGCCGCCGGCCGCGAACGGCAGGACGGCCCGGCCCTGGGCGTCGGCCTGGGTGGTGCGGATGCGCGATCCGCCCAGGATAACCTGGGTCAAGGCTCCGGGGGTGGTCCCCACCAGGCGCGGCTCCTGGAACGGCGGCAGGAACTCGCCCACGCCTTCATTGCGATGGCCGTAGGGTGCCAGCGTCAAGCGAAGGCTGTCGCTCACCCGCCAGTCGAACTTGAGGTACCCGAAGGTGTTATCGCGGATGGCGGCCCACTCGTCGGCCCAGAACTCATTGGGTGTCGCGCTGGCCGTGTTGAAAACCGAAGCCGAACCATCGACGCGGTAGCCGGTCTGCTCGATGAACGCCCGGGTCGCCTCAATGACCGGGTCGTCGTCGCTCTCGTTGTGGGACACCCGCGCGGTGATGGTGAGCGCTCCGAGCTCGGTGACGCTCTTGGCCTCCACATGGAATTGCTCCAGACCGGCGGGCGTCGACCCCCCGTGCGGCCAGAGGTGCGTGTCGAGGTCCGACACCGACACATAGGCCCGCGTGTTTCCAAAGATGACGCCGGTGTCGAGGTTGGCATAGAAACGGCGACTGTTGTAGCTCGCAAGCGTCGCCGAGATCTTGCCTCCGAATTCCTGCGCCGGGTCACGGGAGAAGTAGGCGAGCGTGCCGCCCAAGGCCGAGGTCGAGGGCGAGCCGACATCGGCCGTGCCCTGGTTAACCTGCACACGTTGAGCGTTCTCGGTGAGGAGGTACTTCGCCGCCGGGGCGCCGCCAAGGTAGTAGGAGGCGTTGAACAGTGGCAGACCGTCCAGGGTCTGGCCGATCTTGGACGAACGTAGGTTAACCTCGAAGCCGCGGATGTTGATGCCGTAGCTCCATGGGTCGCCATTGAAGGCGTCGGCGCCGCGGATCTGCACGCCGGGCACGAAACGCACGGCGTCGACGATGTTCTGACCGCCGGCAAGGCTCTCTATGCGCTGCTCGCCAACAACATTGTTGGCGCGGGCGAGCGGCTCGCCGGTCACCACCAGTTCCTCGACACTCGCGACAGCGTCGGCTGCCGCATCGGCCGCCTCGGCGACGCCGGCAAATCCCACCACGCCGGCCGCACTGGTGGCGCAAAGCAGCGCCTTAAGCCTGAGTCGCATGATCTATCCCCTGACAGGCGGCGCGGCGGGAGGCCGGCGTCGTAGCTCAACAAGGAACGCCCGGACTGCCGGCGTTTCAAAGTCTTTGGGCCTATGCCGGGGATAGGCCGAAGCTATGGGACCGAAGCGGAAGTTTCACGAAACAGCCATAGGCGACGGGTAAGGCGGAGCGTTAAGGAGACCCTCAGGATGGCGGTCAATCTCCAGCACCTGCGCACCTTTCACGCCGTCGCAATCGAAGGCAGCATAAGTCGCGCCGCGCGACGCCTCAACGTGAGCCAGCCAACCCTCTCGCAGCAGTTAAAGGCGTTGGAAGAGCGGCACGGAGTCATTCTCTTCGACGGGCGCAAGCCGCCGCTCCGGCTCTCCACCCTGGGTCGCGACCTGTTCGCGATCTCCCAACGACTGTTCGCCGCCAGCACCGATGTCGACGAGCTTCTTGGCGAAGCGCGCGGCCTCGACGCCAGCGTCACCTTGCGGATCGCGTCGGATTCACCGCCTTACGCGGCCCGGCTGATCGCGGGGTTTCACCGCCGCCATGTCGATGCCAGCATCTCGTTGCGCGTGGGCAATGCGCGCGAAGTCATCGCGGCTCTTCGCGAAGGGCAGGTCGACGTGGCGATCGCGTCCGATCCTCCCGGCGACCCCCTCTTCGCCTACGAACCGCTGTTCGCCGACAACGTGGTCCTGGCGCTGCAGGCGGAACACCCGCTGACTGCGGAGGCCAGCCTGCCGATCGACATCGTGCGGGATGAAATCCTGCTACGCCGGGAAGCGTCCTCGCGGACCCGCGCGGCCTCGGAGCGGGTGATGTCCGTCGCCGGCGTCGAGCCGCGCGGCGTGATCGACATGCACACCCGCGAGGCAGTGCGCGAGGGCATCGCACTGGGGCTGGGTGTGGGCTTCTTCTACTCTTCGGAATGTCCGCCCGACCAGCGTATCGCCTACCGCCCGATCGAAGGTTTGCGGCCCAACGGCGAGCTCAACGGCTATGTCGTCTGCCTGGCTGACCGCCGTCGCTCCGCGCTGATCCGTGAGGTCATGGTCGTGGCTGAGGCCCTGCGTCCGTTGAGTCCGTGCCCGCTGGCTCCGCGCGGCGCGGCGGCGTGAACCGGCTTCGTTCGGCGCTGGACCGCGCCCATCCCGCCATCTTCTGTACCTATGCCGGCGCAGCGGCGTTTGCTGCGTACTTCTCGATGTACGCGTTCCGAAAGCCGTTTACGGCCGCGACCTTTGACGATGTGGCGGGCTGGAACTACGTGCTCGACTACAAGGTCGCCCTCGTTATCGCCCAGCTGGTCGGCTACGCGCTTTCGAAGCTGGCGGGGATCAGGATCATCGCGGAGACGGGCCGCACAGGGCGCGGCGTCGCGATCCTGGGCCTGGTCGGCGTCAGTTGGCTGGCGCTGCTCCTCTTCGCGCTGATCCCGGCACCCTGGAACGTCGCCGCCCTCTTCTTGAACGGCCTGCCGCTTGGCCTGATCTGGGGCCTGGTCTTCTCCTACGTCGAGGGGCGGCGAACCTCCGAGGTGCTGGGTGCCATCCTTTGCAGCGCGTTCATCGTCTCGTCGGGCTTGGTGAAGACTGTGGGGGGCTGGATCCTGGCGGCCGGGGTTTCGGACCATTGGATGCCGGCCGCGACGGGCGCGCTTTTCCTTCCGCTCCTGGCGCTCGCGGTCTTTGGCCTCTCCCAGCTCCCGCCCCCATCGCCTCAGGACGAGGCCGAGCGGATCCGCCGCGCGCCCATGAGCGGCCGCGACCGCGCCGCCTTCCTGGGTGCCTATGGGCCCGGGGTGCTTCTTCTGGTGCTGGCCTATGTGCTGTTTACAGCCGTGCGCGACTTCCGCGACAACTTCGCGGCCGAGATCTGGGCGGCGCTGGGCCATGCCAAGGCTGCGGCAATGTTCACCGCCAGCGAGCTGCCGGTGGCGGCGATCGCGCTGGCGGTTCTCGCCGCGACAATGGGCGTCCGCGACAACCGAAACGCCCTGCTGATCCTCCACGCGGTCATCGTCGCCGGCGCGCTCCTGCTCGGACTTTCCACGCTGGCCTTCCAGCTCGGGATGATGCCGCCGCTGGCCTGGATGATCGCCTCCGGCGCCGGGCTCTACATGGCCTACACGCCCTTCAACGCCATGCTATTCGACCGGATGATCGCCGCCACCGGCCGGGTGGGCGCCGCGGGCTTCCTGATCTATGTGGCTGACGCATCCGGCTATGTCGGCAGCGTCGGACTTATGCTGCTGAAGACGTTCGGGTCGCTGCGCCTCGATTGGCTGAACTTCTTCATTCTCACTGCCTACGGCGCAGCCCTCGCAAGTGTGTTCATGGTCGCCCTCTCCGGGCTGTACTTCGGGGCAAGAATTGGCGAAGGCGGGACGGGCCTGAGCGCCGGCAACACGCCGGAAACCCACCCTGAGACGACCCCTTTCCGACCTTAGATCGGTGGCTTCGCCAGGCGGCCGCGGGACCTTGCCCACCCCTTCGCGCAGGCTGCGGCGGTCCCGACCTTCCATACCTCATGGGCCTGCGCTCGCAAGGTTCGTATGCCGGGCTGGGAGATCAGGTGGGGCTGAGGTCTTGTCAGGCGAAATGCACCGCAGCCGTTCGGTCATGATCGTCGCGTCCTATGACCCGCCATCCCAAGCCCGACAAACCGTTCCGCTGGTTCGACTCGTCGTCGAAGGCGCTCCGGCTGGCCGTCATGACTCAAGATGGAGAACCTGAGCGGCTAGAGTCTGCTTCGGGTCGGCTCTCCCCGTTGACTTCCGGTCCGGAACCGGACGTTCGATCAAAAGCCACGCCACCGGACCGCCGGGGCTCAAGTGTCAGATTATGACCACTAGCGATCTGACGTTGTTACGTCGGCGCGCGAGTTCTCGTGGCACTCTGAAGCCTGCTGCTCCGCGATGCCGGAGATCGTCCGGAATCGAGCCTCGAGGTCGTCGATGACCAGGGCGTTGGTGCTGCGGGCGAGAACTTCCTGGTTCAGATACCGCGATGTGATTGTATAGTTGAAGCTGCCGAACCACGCCGAGCGTTGGCCACCGTCATCAATCACCACGAACTTGGCGTGCATCGGCAAGCCCTCGACGTCGCAGTATCGGCGGATGTTGACGCCGGCCTTGTCGAGCTCCCTGAAGACGCCCTTGGGTACCCGGCGTGCGGTGTCGTGAACGACGAGGTCAATTTCCGCGCCGCGCTCCGCCGCCTTGGCCAGCTGTCGGGCGAAGGGCCCCTGATCCATGTGTGATATGGCGGCCTGGACGCGATCTCCGGGCCCCAGCTGCGCGACGCGCCGATCCACGATGTCGGGGCGCAGGCGCGGGAAATAATAGAGCCGGGCGTCGTCGAACTTGCGGGCGCGATTCATCCCCCGGTCAAACCGCGAGATGCCCTTGCCCTTCCAGAGCCTCTTGGCCTGACGATGCAGCGACCGGGCGACTTGCGGGTCCCGGAAGGCCACCAGCAGGTTCTGGCCGCGATCCTGGTCGCCGATGTCCGCGATGAGCTCGGCGTCGGGCGTCTCATCGCCGGACGGATTGAATGACCCGATCATCGATTCCGGCTCCGGGCCTGTAAAGGTGTAGATCTTCGCGTGCAGGTTCGCGAGCCCGAACCACGAATGTTGCAGGCGCAGGCCCTCGCCCAGACCGGCGCGAAGCGTCTCGATCGCCGCAGAATTCGCGCCGCTCTTCCGCGGCGTTCCCTCGATACGGATCCGGACCTTGACGCCGCGTTTCCGGGCGGCGACCAGGCTCTCGGCAAGGTCCAGGTCGCGGAAATAGTAGGTCGCCCAGATGATTTCACTGCCGGCCGGCGCCGCTTCCACCTTGGCCTTCAGAACGTCGCGCAGCGCGCGAGGGGGCAGGTCAGGCCCGCCATAATAGACCTCGGTCAGCGGGCGAACGACCGCCGGTGGGACGGTCGATCCGTCAACCTTCGGTACTGTTTCGGTGTCCAGCCACATAACCCGTCTCGATATCCGCCAAAGGCCAGCGTCATCCGGTTCGACCATAGCCGGTGCGCTCTCGGAATTGCAATTTATCGGGCCACGTCGGGTCCGGACATTGTGACAACGCCATGCACGAACGGTACCAGTTGGAAGAATCTGCCCCGCCTTGACGGGTCTGCCCATCGACAAGGGTGGATCATGCCGGGTAAATGCCCGCGGGATGCACGCACGGCCCTCCTCAGTTCAGGCATAGGGTCGCGTTTCGGTGTGCTTGTGTGAGAGACGACGATGGCGCTGCCAGAGCGGCAAGGACTTTACGATCCGGCGAACGAGCACGATTCGTGCGGCGTGGGCTTTGTGGCGAATATCAAAGGCCGCAAATCCCATGAAGTGGTGCGTTCGGGCCTGCAGATCCTGTTGAACATCGACCATCGCGGCGCGGTGGGCGCGGACCCTCTCGTGGGCGACGGCGCTGGCATTCTGATCCAGATTCCCGACGGGCTCTACCGCGCCTGGGCTGACGGGGCCGAGGTCGATTTGCCGCCGGCCGGTGAATATGCGGTAGCCATGTGCTTCCTGCCGCAGGACCCGCTCAGCCGCGCTGCAGCGCTGGAACAGTTCGAACACTACCTGAAGGTCGAAAAGCAGCCGCTGCTGGGCTGGCGCGATGTACCTACGGACCCGGCGGGTCTGGGCGACGCGGTGCTGGCCTCTATGCCTGTGGTCCGTCAGGCCTTCATCGGCCGGGGCCCCAACGTCAAGGATCAGGACGCTCACGAGCGCAAGCTGCTGGCGGTGCGCAAACAGTTCCAGAACCCGTTGGCCGATCTTGCCGCCAGGCGCGGCCTGCCGGATCTCGCCAACGTCTACATGCCGTCATTCTCGACCCGCACGGTGGTCTACAAGGGCCTCTTGCTGGCCGGTCAGGTGGGGACCTTCTACAAGGACCTGGCTGACGAGCGCTGCACCTCGGCGTTGGCCCTGGTGCACCAGCGGTTTTCCACCAACACCTTCCCGTCGTGGAAACTGGCTCACCCTTACCGGTTCATCGCCCACAACGGCGAGATCAACACGGTTCGCGGCAATGTGAACTGGATGAATGCGCGCCGCCGCTCGTTGGAAAGCGACCTGATCGGCCCGGACCTCAACAAAATGTGGCCGCTGATCCCGCATGGTCAGTCGGACACGGCCTGTCTCGATAACGCCCTTGAGCTGCTGGTCGCCGGGGGCATCCCGCTGGCGCAGGCGGTGATGATGCTGATTCCGGAGGCGTGGGCCGGCAATCCGCTGATGGATGCCAAGCGCAAGGCCTTCTACGAATATCATGCAGCGCTCATGGAGCCGTGGGACGGACCGGCCGCTGTGGCATTTACCGACGGCCGCCAGATCGGCGCTACCCTCGACCGCAACGGCCTGCGCCCCGCCCGGTTTGTGATTACTGACGAGGACCATGTGATCATGGCCTCAGAGGTCGGCGTGCTCGACGTGCCGGAGGCCCGGATCGTCCGCAAATGGCGCCTCCAGCCCGGCAAGATGTTGCTCATCGACATGGAAGAAGGGCGCATCATCGAGGACGAGGAGATCAAGCGCACCCTCGCCGAAGCCGAGCCGTATGAAGAGTGGCTGGCCGAGACCCAGTTCAAACTGGAAGAGCTCTCCATGGACGGCGTCGCCGGTGAAGCGGCGACCAATGATCCCGAGACCCTGCTGGATCGCCAGCAGGCGTTTGGCTACACCCAGGAAGATCTGCAGTTCTTTCTGGAGCCGATGGGCCGCGCCGGCGATGACCCCCTGGGCTCCATGGGCTCCGATACGCCGATCGCCGTGCTCTCGCAGCGGCCCAAGCTGATCTACGAATACTTCAAACAGAACTTCGCCCAGGTCACCAATCCGCCGATCGATCCGATCCGCGAAGAGCTGGTCATGAGCCTGGTGTCGATGATCGGCCCGCGTCCCAACCTGCTGGGTCGCAACGCCGGCACGCACAAGCGCCTCGAGGTCGCCCAGCCGATCCTGACCGATGAGGATCTGGCCAAGATCCGGGCGGTGCACGAGCTGCTGGACGGTGCCTTCCGCACCACAACGCTGGACGCCACCTGGGCAGCGGACGAGGGCGCCGCCGGCCTGGACGCCGCTATCGAGCGGCTGTGCCGCGAGGCCACCGACGCTGTGCTGGCCGACGCCAACATCCTGATCTTGTCGGACCGCGCAGTATCATCCGACCGCATTCCGATCCCGGCGGCTCTGGCCACAGCAGCCGTGCACCACCATCTGATCCGGCAGGGTCTGCGCATGCAGACCGGCCTCGTGGTGGAGACCGGCGAGGCCCGTGAAGTGCACCATTTCTGTGTGCTGGCCGGCTATGGCGCGGAGGCGGTGAACCCCTATCTGGCGTTCCAGACCCTGGAGCAGATCAGGGTCCGCAACGGGCTCACGTTGTCGGCCTATGACGTTCGCAAGAACTACATCAAGGCGGTCGGCAAGGGGATCATGAAGGTGATGTCCAAGATGGGCATCTCCACCTACCAGTCCTATTGCGGTGCCCAGATCTTTGACGCCGTGGGCCTGTCTTCTGATCTGATCGCGCGGTTCTTTACCGGCACGGCCTCGACCATCGAAGGCATCGGCCTGCTGCAGGTCGCCGAGGAAAGCGTTCGCCGTCACCGCGACGCCTACGGCGACAATCCGATCTATCAGACGATGCTGGACGTCGGCGGTCAGTATGCCTGGCGCCTGCGTGGTGAGTCCCACGCCTGGACGCCGGACACCATTTCGGGTCTGCAACATGCCGTGCGCGGAAATCTGCCCGAAGCCTATCAGCGGTTCGCCAAGGAAATCAACGAACAGGGCGAGCGGCTGCTGACCATTCGCGGCCTGATGCGGTTCAAGACCGGCGAGACAGTGCCGCTGGATGAGGTTGAGCCTGCGTCCGAGATCGTCAAGCGCTTCTCGACCGGCGCGATGTCGTTCGGCTCGATCAGCCGTGAAGCCCACACGACCCTGGCCATCGCCATGAACCGCATCGGCGGTCGCTCGAACACTGGCGAGGGCGGCGAGGAGCCGGACCGGTTTGTGCCCCTGCCCAACGGCGATTCCATGCGTTCGGCCATCAAGCAGGTGGCCTCGGGTCGTTTCGGGGTCACCACCGAATATCTGGTCAACGCCGACGATATCCAGATCAAGATGGCCCAGGGTGCCAAGCCCGGCGAGGGTGGCCAGCTGCCCGGCTACAAGGTCGACGCCAACATCGCCCGCGTTCGCCATTCCACGCCGGGCGTCGGCCTGATCAGCCCGCCGCCGCACCACGACATCTACTCCATCGAGGATCTGGCCCAGCTGATCCACGACCTCAAGAACGTGAACTCCCGGGCACGGATTTCGGTGAAGCTGGTGTCCGAAGTGGGCGTCGGCACGGTGGCCGCGGGTGTCGCCAAGGCGCGGGCCGACCATGTGACAATCTCGGGCTTCGAAGGCGGCACCGGTGCCTCGCCGCTGACCTCGCTGACCCACGCCGGGTCGCCATGGGAAATCGGCCTGGCCGAGACCCAGCAGACCCTGTTGCTGAACGGCCTGCGCGCCCGGATCGCGGTCCAGGTAGACGGCGGCCTGCGCACGGGTCGTGACGTGGCCATCGGCGCCCTGCTGGGGGCCGACGAGTTCGGCTTCGCCACCGCGCCGCTGATCGCGGCGGGCTGCATCATGATGCGCAAGTGCCACCTCAATACCTGTCCGGTAGGCGTGGCGACGCAGGACCCGGTGCTGCGCGCGCGCTTCACCGGCCAGCCGGAGCACGTGATCAACTACTTCTTCTTCGTGGCCGAAGAGCTGCGGGCGATCATGGCCGAGCTCGGCTTCCGCACGGTGGCGGAGATGATCGGGCGCGTCGATCGGCTGGATATGCGCCCGGCGCTGGATCACTGGAAAGCTCACGGCATCGACCTGTCGCGGATCCTCTACTCCGTGCCGTCGCACGGCCAGAAGAGCCTTCGACACACGGATCAGCAGGACCACGGCCTGGAACGCGCCCTCGACCACACGCTGATTGCCGACGCCAAGGCAGCGCTCGAGAACGGCCAACCGGTGCGCGGCGAATACAAGGTGCGCAACATCAACCGCACCGTGGGTGCCATGCTGTCCGGCGAGGTCGCCAGGCGGTATGGCCACGCGGGCCTGACCGACGACACGATCGCGTTCACCTTCAAGGGCACAGCGGGCCAGAGCTTCGGGGCGTTCGCGGCGCGCGGGGTCAGCCTGACCCTGGTGGGTGACGCCAATGACTATGTCGGCAAGGGTCTTTCGGGCGGCCGCGTGGTGGTGCGCCAACCGGCGGAATCACGTCGCGATCCCACGCGCAACATCGTGGTCGGCAACACGGTGCTGTACGGTGCCATCGCCGGTGAGGCCTATTTCGAGGGTGTCGCGGGCGAGCGTTTCGCGGTCCGCAACTCCGGCGCAATCGCCGTGGTTGAGGGCCTGGGCGACCATGGCTGCGAATATATGACCGGTGGGGTCGTGGTCGTGCTGGGCGATACGGGCCGCAACTTTGCCGCTGGCATGAGCGGCGGCGTGGCCTACGTCTATGATCCCCGCAAGCGCTTCACCGAGCTCTGCAACACGGCCATGGTTGACCTGGAACCGGTCGGTCCAGCGAAGGGCGGCGAGGATGCGTTGCGACCTGGCCAACGCTCCATCTCGGTGGACAACGCCGGGATGGGCGACCTGCTCAGCTTTGATGCCGAGCGGCTGCGCATCCTGATCGAGCGCCACCACCTGCACACCGGCAGTGCGCGTGCCGCCGAAATCCTGGACCACTGGGAACAGTCGCTGTCGTCATTCGTCAAGGTGATGCCACAGGATTACCGCCGCGCGCTCACCGACATGGCCAACCAACGCGCGGCAGCCGCCGCCGTCGCGGCCGAATAGTACAAGCCTAAGAGGGACCACATGGGCAAGCCCACCGGCTTCCTGGAGATCGAGCGCCATGACCGCGGGTACGACCCCGTGGCCAAACGCCTGAAGACCTGGAAAGAATTCGTCCAGCCGCTGCCGCAACCCGAGTTGCAGCAGCAGGCCGCGCGCTGCATGGATTGCGGGATTCCGTTCTGTCACCAGGGCTGCCCGGTGAACAACCAGATCCCGGATTTCAACTCCCTGGTTTATCGCGACCAGTGGCGCGAGGCGCTGGATAACCTGCAGTCCACCAACAATTTCCCGGAATTCACCGGCCGCATCTGCCCCGCCCCCTGCGAGGCGTCTTGTACTCTGAACATCCAGGACAATTCGGTGACGATCAAGTCGATCGAATGCCAGATCGTCGACCGTGGATGGGACGAGGGCTGGATTACCCCGCAACCCTCGGCGCGAGGCACGGGCAAGCGGGTTGCCATCGTGGGCTCCGGCCCGGCGGGACTGGCGTGCGCGCAACAGCTGGCCCGCGCCGGTCATGTCACCACCGTGTTCGAAAAGTCGGATCGTCCGGGCGGCCTGCTGCGTTACGGCATTCCCGACTTCAAGATGGAAAAGCACCTCATCGACCGGCGGATCCGGCAGATGGAGGGCGAGGGTGTGATCTTCCGCTGCAACTTCGAGGTCGGCGTCGACGTCTCGGTGCAGCGCCTGCTGGACGACTATGACGTGCTGGTGATGGCCAACGGGGCCGAGGACCCGCGCGATCTCGAGGCGCACGGACGTGAACTGGACGGCGTCCACTATGCCATGGAGTTCCTGACCCAGCAGAACAAGCGCAACGCTGGCGACGCAGAGGACGTGGCGGCACCCACCGGCACGCTGTCGGCCAAGGGCAAGCATGTTGTGGTCATCGGCGGCGGCGATACCGGGTCTGACTGCATCGGCACGTCGAACCGCCAGGGTGCGGCCTCGGTCGTGCAGCTGGAAATCATGCCGCAGCCACCCGAGCGTGAGAACAAGGCCCTGACCTGGCCCGACTGGCCGCTCAAGATGCGGACCTCGTCATCGCAACAGGAAGGTGTCGAACGCGACTTTGCCGTCGCCACCCGCCGTGCTGTTGGCAAGGACGGGCGCGTGACGGCTCTGGATTGCGCGCGTCTTGAGTGGGTGGCTGGTCCTGATGGTCGGATGCAGATGCAGGAAATCGAAGGCTCGAGCTTCGAGCTCAAGGCTGACCTGGTACTGCTCGCCATGGGCTTTGTGGGCACCCGCAAGGCCGGCCTGGTCGAGCAGAGCGCCGTCGAGCTGGACGCGCGCGGCAACGTCAAGGCCAACGTGCAGGACTACCGCACGTCCGACAGCCGCATCTTCGCCTGCGGTGACGCACGTCGCGGCCAGTCTCTGGTGGTCTGGGCGATCCGCGAGGGCCGCCAGTGCGCACGGTCGGTGGACCAGCACTTGATGGGCAGCACAAAGCTGCCCCGGTAGGGCGGCCCAACGCCCCCTCCGTCGCCCCGGATCAAGTCCGGGTCGCCACCTCCCCCGTCGTCTTCGCGACAAGGGAGGAGCGATGGCGGTTCCGCTCCTCCCTCGCTTGCGGGGGAGGTGGCGGCGAAGCCGACGGAGGGGGCGCTGCGCTCTACCTCCCGTTGAAGACCGGCTCGCGCTTGTCCACAAATGCCTTGGTCGCCTCGCGGTGGTCCTGCGTCTGGCCGCAATGGACGTGGTGGGTGGCCTCCAGGTCCAGGCAGTCATCGACGTCGCCCGCCATCGCGCGATTGAGATTTTCCTTCATATAGCGGTAGGCTACCGTCGGGCCCGCAGCCAGGCGACCGGCGATCTCGCGGGTCTTCGCGGCCAGGTCGTCGGGCTCACAAACCCAGTTGGTAAGGCCCAGCCGCAGCGCCTCCTCGGCGCTGACTCGGTCCGACAGGTAGTACAATTCCCGCGCCTTGGCCGAGCCGACCAACTGGGTGAGAAAATAGGTTCCGCCATAGTCGCCAGAGAAACCGACCCGGGCGAAGGCCGTGGTCAGGATGGCGCTGCTCGACATAATCCTCAGGTCGCAGGCCAGAGCCAGGGCAAGTCCGGCACCTGCCGCTGCGCCCGGCAGCGCCGCGATGGTGGGCTTGGGCATCTTGAACAGCTTGCCGGCTGTGGCCCGCTGATTGACCCGCTGGCGATGGATCGCGCCATCGATGGTGTTGTCGCCGACCGTGCCGTCGCCGCTGGCCGCCATGCCCTTGACGTCACCCCCCGCGCAGAAGCCTTTGCCGGCACCGGTGAGCACAACGCACTTTACGGATCGCTCAAACTCCGCCCATGCCAGCTGGGTCGCCAGCGCATTGGTCATGGCACCCGTCATGGCGTTGCGCGCCTCCGGCCGGTTCAGCGTGAGTGTCAGGATGCCGCCGTCCAGATTGGCCAGCAGGTCGTTGGTGCCTGTATCGATGGTGGTCGCGCCCATGACGAAAAGCTCCTTTGTTTCTTCCCGGACTGACTGTGTCTGATGACAGCGGCCTTGACCACTGCCTGCACCGATCCTCTAGTCGTGGTGGACAACAATCTCATTCAATAGGTACCTGACATGCGCCTCAGACAAATCGCCCTGGTCGGCCAGGACCTTGAGGCCGCCACAGCTGATATCGTCGCTGTCCTGGATCTTGGCGCAGCCTATGCCGACCCGGGTGTCGGAAAGTTCGGCCTGAAGAACGCTGTCTGGCCGGTAGGCGACACATTCCTTGAGGTGGTGACGCCCAAGGCGCCCGGCACCACGGCGGGTCGTCTGCTGGAAAAACGCGACGGCGACGGCGGCTATATGGTCATTCTCCAGGTCCCCGACATTGCTGGGGCCCGCAGCCACATTCAGGCTGCAGGCGCGCGGGTGATCGAACAGGTCGATATACCGGGCAAGGTGTCCATGAGCCACATCCACCCCAAGGATATCGGCGGCGCGATCCTGTCGGTGGACCAAATGATCCCGCCGGAAGCCTGGGAATGGGGTGGCCCGCACTGGCAGGCCAGCGTGCAGACCGGGACGTCGGTTGCCATTGTCGGCGGTGAATTGCAGGGCGACGATCCCGCCGGTATGGCGGCCCGATGGGCCAGGGCGCTGGGTTGTGAGGCCGTGGCCATGCAGGGCGGTTGGCGGATCGCTCTCGACCGCAGCGAACTTCGGTTCGTCAATGCGAGCGACGGCCGTGGCGAGGGGCTAGGCGCGTTCGATGTCGCGGTCCATGACCCCGCAACCGTGCGAGCGCGCGCCAAGGCGCGCGGATTGCTCGACGCAGACGGCGAGGTGACTCTATGCGGTGCCCGCGTCCGGCTGGTGCAGGCCTGACGCCCTATTCGCTGCGGCTGAGGATCGAGGCGGTGTCGACCAGTTCGGCCAGCAGCGCCAGGGTCGACTGACCCGAGCAGTCGAACGGATCCAGCTCCACCCGCCTGAAATACTTCAACAGCAGTGACGGATTGATCTTGGCGATATTCACCTGGCCCATGGTCCAGTTGCCAAACCGCCGCTCGCGGATTTCTTCATAGACCAGCAATCTGACCTGCTGGTGGCGTTCGTCCATGACGATCTTATTGTAGAGATCATTGACCTCATCGCGACCGCCTTCAAGCACCTGAATGAACAGGCCTTCGGACACGCAGAGCAGTCCTGTCACACCCAGTCTGGGATTATTCTTGCGCGATTTGGCAAGGATATCGTCGAAGGACGAAGGGACCAGCGCCGCTGACGGCCGGCTGGCATAAAGGCTGCGTACGAGCATCTCCGGCTCACTTCCGTTGTTGCAGGAGGGACAGGAATTCGCTCCTGAGGTGTTTGTTCTTGAGGAATGAGCCGCGCATCACACTGTTGATCATCTTGGTCTCGGTATCCTTCACGCCGCGCCAGTGCATGCAGAAGTGGTCGGCCTCCATGACGATGGCCAGGCCATCGGGGCGCACCTTGTCCATCAGCAGGTCGGCCATCTGGGTAATGGCCTCCTCCTGAATTTGTGGTCGCGACATCACCCAGTCGGCAAGCCTTGAATACTTCGAAAGGCCGATCAGATTGGAATGCTCGTTGGGCATCAGTCCGATCCATATCCGCCCCATGATCGGGCAGAAGTGGTGACTGCAGGCGCTTCGCACTGTGATCGGCCCCACGATCATCAGTTCGTTCAGCGACTCGGCGTTGGGGAACTCGGTGACGGGCGGTGGCGCGGCATAGCGGCCGCGAAACACTTCGGTCAGATACATCTTGGCGACACGCCGGGCGGTGTCCTGGGTGTTGTGGTCGGTCTCGGTGTCGATCACCAGGCTTTCCAGCACGCCCTGGAACTTGACCGCTACCTCGGCCAGCAGGGCATCCATCTCGCCGGGCTCCACGAACGCGGCAATGTTATCATTGGCGTTGAAGCGCCTGCGGGCGCGCTGCAGCCGCGCCCGGATCGTCGCAGAGACGGGCTCGGGCAGGTTCGTATCGTCTGGCGTGGTCAGGTCGCTCATGGGGACTTTCGCGGCGCTCCGTGTCAGAGGCGCGATCTCCATACCGGTCTGTCGCGTCCGTCGATAGGTCGTTTTCAGGCGTGTGACGACTATTTGTCGGTCAGGTTCCAGACGCCATCCCAGTCTGCCGGCGGCGGCGTCTGCGCCAGGACCTTGCACCGTTGCAGGTAGGTCGCCGATGGGCCATCTTTCGGATAGAGTTCCAGAGCTGCCGCGAAGGACCGCGATGCCTCAGCCCAGTTTCTGACGCGATAGGCCTCGACGCCGGCCGCATGCAATTCAAGCAACGCCGATAGCCCTGGCTCGCCGGCGCGGTAGCCCAGGGACTCATAGACCGCCACGGGGCGATCCTTGCCCTTCACGCGTATCAGATCGATTTCCCTCAAGGTGGCCGGGCGTTTCAGCGACCGCACCGTCGTCTCTGACAACACGATTTTGGCACCGTACTGCTTCGTGGCACTTTCCAGCCGCGAGGCCAGGTTCACATTGTCGCCGATCACCGTGTAATCCAGCCGGCGCACCGAGCCGATGTTGCCGACCACGGTGGGGCCCGTCGAGAACCCGATCCCGATATCCAGGGCCACCTGTCCGGCGGCGACGCGCCTTAGGTTGAGCTCGGACAGGCGCCGCATCATGTCATCGGCGGCAGCCAGGGCATTGTCCGCATCGTTCGGGCCGACAAGCGGCGCGCCGAAAAGGGCCATGATGCCGTCGCCCATATATTTGTCGAGGATGCCGCCGTGCTGGAAAATCACGTCGACCATCTCGGTGAAGTACTCGTTCAGCAGCGACACGGTCTCGCGCGGGCCCAGGGCTTCTGCGATCGAGGTGAAGCTCCGGATGTCGGAGAACATCACCGTGACCTTCTGCTCCTTGCCGCCCAGTTCCAGTTCACCGGCGGACAACAACTGGTCCGCCACCTCCTTCGACATATAGCGCGACATCGTGGACCGGACGCGCTTCTCCTCGGTGATATCCTCCAGCACCAGCATGGAGCCGATCCGGGCCTCGGTCGCATCGATGAGCGGCATGGCGGTCAGGTTCACGGTCGAGACGCCCCCGTCGCCGCGCGCCAGTTCCGCATCGATGGCCAGCGCAGTCTCGCCGCCCTCGGCCTTGCCCAGACTGTCGATGATCCAGGCATTTGCGCCCGTGAACACCGTGCTGGCTTCCCGTCCGATCAGGAGGTCGCGGGCCAGCCCGAGCAACACCTCGGCGGTGTCGTTTGCGGTGACGATCTTGCCGTCGGCGTCAAGGGTGACGATGCCGTTCGACGTGCTCTTCAGAATGCTCTCGTTGTAGTTCTTGATGCTCAGCACATCGTCGAACAGCTTGGCGTTTTCCAGGCTGACCGCCACCTGGGCTGCGAACGCCTTCATGCGGGACTCGTCCTTGACCGAGAAATGGCCACCGCGCTTGTTCAGGGCCTGTGCGACGCCGATGCGGGCTCCCGCTTTGTTGGTGATCGGGACGCAAAGAATGCTTCGGGTTGTGAAGCCGGAGAGCCGGTCAATCGCGGAATTGAAGCGAGGGTCCTGATAGGGTTCGTCGATATTTTCGATCTTTCCCGAGGTGAAGACTGCTCCGGCAATTCCGCTGGTGGTCGGTACCCGGATCTGCCGCATCTCCATGCCGTCGGCATAGACGGTGTAGAGTTCGTCGGTCTTGTCGTCATAGATGAACAGCGAGGCGCGTTCGGCAGTCAGCAGCTGGGTCGTCGCCGTCATGATCCGGGCGATCAGGACTTCCAGCAGCAGTTCGCCTGCCAGATCCTGCGTAACCTCCAGGATCTGCTGCTCCTCGCGCAGGGAATTCAGCATCAGATCGAAACCTCGATTGATGTCCGCGTATTCGTCGGTACTCAACACCTCCAGCCGAGCGTCTTCCAGCTGGCCGCGCTCGACCCGGCGCATGGCTTCGATCAGCCTTGCGGCAGATTGGGACACCTCGCGTGAGGTCAGGACGGCCATCGAGACCGAGCCCAGGATGCAGACGCCCACCACGCCGGCGCTCCAGATGTAAAGCGCCACCATCTCGCTGGACGGGACCGTGAACCCGTTGCCCTTCAGCATCCGATCAAACTTGAACAGGAACGAGGCGGCGGCAAAGGCCAGCGGCAAGGAACTGACGGCGATCGCCAGGAACAACAGCTTTGTGCGCAGTGGCACCGAGGTCAGCTCGGCCAGCTGGTTGGGCGGAACCTGGCCGTCCAACTCGCGCGACAGGCGTTGGGCCAGCGGCTGGATGACGCGACTGACCGCGAAATACTCGAAGATCGCGTGCGCCGGCGTGGCGAAGACGAAGATCAGGGTCGCCAGCGCGAGCACCTGCCACAGGGCCACCCCGGCATCGAAGAAGACGTTGATCGGGACGATCACCAGCAGCAGCGACAGCGTCGCCATGGGGCCGTGCAGCACGATCACCCTGACAGCGGACAACTGAGGCAGGTTCAACGCCCGCACCAGCGCGGTACCAAGGACAACGTCATCAGGCCGCGTGCCCCGGTCGAGCGCAGTCAGAACCGGCGCAAGGGGTTTGAGGTGTCGCCTGATCGCAATGACGTCGATCGAGGTGAAGAAGGCGACTGCGAATGGCGCGCCCAGCCAGAACAACAGCCACTGACGGCTGGTGAACTCCAGCCCCAGCAGACCCAGCCCCATCGAGATCGCGACGGCTGTGATCGACGCCATGTGGTAGATAACGATCAGACGCCAGAAAAGCGCGCGTCCGGAATCGGAGACGCGGCCTGAGTCCTCCGACACGAGAGCGTGAGGCGCAGACGCGTTCACGCTTGCCTCGCAAGCAATGCGGCTATGGCCTGCAACATGGACTCCCAGTCCCCAACGACCGCTAGTCTAGACCGCCTTTATCGGGCGCGCCAAATGCTGTGTCCTCTTCGGGGTAATTCGTCGCATGCGGGGTCACTTTGGCGGGTCAGGTTGCTTTGCCGTGACCTGCCATTCCGGCGGGAAGTCCGCGGCTCCGCTCCCGTCGCGATCGCGAAGCGTGAGCCCGGCGCTCGACTTCTCCGAATAGGGGACCGCGTGCCGCCCACCCTTCGTCGCCAGCCCCGCGAACAGAGCCCGGCGGAGCTCGATCCTGGCGGCAGCGTAAGCCTTGTCATTGACGAGGTTATTCATCTCATCGGGATCCCTGGACAGGTCGTACAGCTCCTCCAGATCCCAGACCCCGTGGTACTGGATATACTTCAGTCGGCCCCGCTGGATGGCGAATGTGGTGGGCGTCTGCGGGAAGGTCCATTCCCAGTAGTATTCATAGATAAAATCGTTCTCGACCCAGTCCTTGACGGCGACCGCTCCGGTCGCAACGGGCAGGACGCTGTGGCCTTCAAACTGTGCCGGCGGCTTGACGCCCGCCAGATCCAGGAAGGTCGGCGCCAGGTCCAGGTTGCGTACCCGCACCGGATTGGTGACCCCCTTGGGCAACAGACCCGGCGCGTAGGCCACCATCGGCACGCGGACGGACGGCTCATAGGCGTTGCGCTTGTCGATCAACCCGTGCTCGCCCATCAGGAACCCGTTGTCGCTGGTGAAGACGATCAGGGTGTTGTCCTCCAGCTTGTTCTTTCGCAGGTAGGCCAGGGTTCGCCCGAGATTGTCATCCACCGCGCTGAGCGTGGCGAAGTAGGTCCTGAAATAGGCCGCAAGGTCGCGCTTGGAATGGTACGGAAAATCAACGCCGTGCCAGCTGTTGCGCTGGTTCTGCACCCACATCGGCTTGCCGCGATTGTTCCCGGGCGTATCGGCCATGCTGTCGGGCATCTTGATATCGAGATCAGCGTACTGGCCCACGTGGCGCGCGGCAGGCTGGGCGTCGGAGTGCACCGCCTTGTGGGACAGATAGAGGAAGAAGGGCTTTGACTTGTCCCGGCCGGTCTCCAGCCAGTCCAGCGCATAGTCGCTGAGCTCGTCGGTCATGTAGCCCGTCCGGTCCACGATCTTGCCGTCGACGTTCAGGGTCTGGCGCTTGCCGGCGGCGATGTCCTGAGGCGTCAGCCCCTCGGTCGCCGAATAGGTTCCCTGACCCTTGAAACTGACCCACTTGTCGAAGCCGGGACGTGGCGCGTCTGTGGCGGCGCCCATGTGCCACTTGCCAAAGAAAGCGGTCTGGTAACCGGCCGCCTGCAGGTACGTCGGGAAGAACACCAGGCCCGCTTCCGACGAATTGTTGTTGTCCACCACGCCGTGGTTCCGGGTGGTCTGGCCCGTCAGGATGGTGGCGCGACTGGGTGAGCACAGCGACGAGGTCACCACGGCGTTGGGAAAATAGACCCCGTTCTTCGCCAGGAAGTCGATGTTCGGGGTCTTCAGTCCCGGCCGCAAAAAGCCCATGCCGTCAAAGCGCAGATCGTCCACCAGCACGAAGATGATGTTGTGGGGTTTGGCGGCGGCGGCGGGCGGCGGCGGCGCTGCGCGAGACATCAGGGGTATCGAAACTGCAACAACAGCCGCCGCGCAGGCGCGCAGTACCCGGTTCATTTCCGCACGAACGCGCAGAGCTTGTTGCCGTCGCAGTCGCGGACGTAGGCCGCGTAGAACACCGGGTTCATGCCTTCGCGCACTCCCGGCGGGCCCTCACAGGTTCCGCCGTTCTCAAGGGCGGCGGTGTGGAAGCGGTCGATGGCCTCGCGGTCGATGCCCAGAAACGCCAGCATCGCACCGTTGCCGCCGTTCGCCGCTGCCCGGTCAAACGGCCGGGTCAGGAAGAACTTCGCGCGGTCGCCCTGCCGGGTATAGCCGGTCCAGGTGTTGCTGGTGGTGTCGCGCACCGCGCCAAGCGGCGCGAAAGCCGCGTCGTAAAAGCGGATGGCGCGGGCCATGTCGTTCACGCCGATGGTGGAATAGGCGATCATCGTGGCGTCTTCCTTAGCCTGTCTGGATGCTTGGCATCGCGTGAGTGGGCAGCCCGGCGGGTGAAGTCATCTTTCTCCTCACCCATCGGGGGAGGGGGACCCCGAAGGGGTGGAGGGGGCCGCCGTCGCACGGTGTCGGCCAGGCCAATGCGGGTGCTGAAGTTGTCACAGGTTTCAGCCGCGGCAGGCCCCCTCCACCACGCTCCGCGCGGTCCCCCTCCCCCGATGGGTGAGGAGAGAAGGAACTTGTCTCGCAACGCGCTTCCGGGCATCGCGAACATCAGAACCCGGCCGTCATGGTGGGCAACCCCAGGTACAGACGGCCCGCCGTTTCCGCGATCATCGGCGACACCATGAAGTGCTGGGTGGCCACATGCACATCGCGAAACTGCCGCTGCAACGGCGAGATGTCATAGATCGAACTGCCGCCGGCCAGATTGTACATCATGTCGACCACGGCAGCGGATTCCTGCATCGCGTGCCATGTGGCCAGGCGCATGTCGCGGCTGTGGTGGATCGCCACCGGCCCGCCGGCGTTGGCGGCCTCCCACCCGGCGTCGATGGCGTCATAGAAGAACGCCCTGGCTGACCGCAGACGGGCTTCGGCGCGGGCGATCTCCATCTGGACGTAAGGCTTCTCCGCCAGCGGGGTCGACGATCCGCCGCGCTTCTTCTCTCCGGCGACCGTCATGAGCTCCGAGATGCTGGCCCGCGCAATGCCAAGGCCGACCGCGCCAACCCCCTGGGCCAGGGGCGAGAACCCCGGAAACCGGAACAGCGGCCGGTCCGGCGGCGACCTGACCTGATAGCCGGCGGCGCGGTGCTCGGGCACGAACAGGTCCTTGACCTGAAACGCCGTGCTGCCGGTCCCGCTCA
This sequence comes from Phenylobacterium deserti, assembly GCA_945883235.1. Classification (GTDB taxonomy): domain Bacteria; phylum Pseudomonadota; class Alphaproteobacteria; order Caulobacterales; family Caulobacteraceae; genus Phenylobacterium; species Phenylobacterium deserti_A. The sequence goes on from CAMCXF010000009.1 coordinate 61,422, forward strand.
GGCCAGCCACATGCCAGGTATCCAGCGAGATCACGTCCGCTGCCGGAAAGAACAGCATGTGGTTGCGCGGCAATCCCGCCGAGTTGGTCAGGGGCTGGCCGTCCTCCACCAGCACACACCCACCGCCAACCCACTGGGCGTTGCCCGAGCCGGACCCCCACTGCCAGGTCCCGGTGACCCGAAAGCCGCCAGCCACCTTTGTCGCCGTCCCCAGGGCCGCAAACACGCCGGAGACCAGGTTGGCCGGATTGGCCAGCAGCTCACGGGTCGCATCATCCGTCAGGCGTCCGAACGCCAGCCCCGTGGTCGCGCCGATGAACGTCACCCAGGCGCTGGCGGCGTCACCCTCGGCCACGGCCTCAATGACCTGGGCCGCGATAGACGGCGGCACTTCCAGGCCACCCGCGCTCTCGCTGACGTACATCCGGTAAAACCCGGCCTCGCCCAGGCGCATCGCAATATCGCCTGGCAATCGCCGCAACGCCTCGATCTCGGCCCCGCGCGGGGCGATCTCGGCGGCAATGGTTCGCGCCGTTTCGACGACGTTCTGAGTGTCGGCCATCATGCCCCCGTCTCCATCGGGAGGCGCTCGTCCTTCGTCCATTCCGACATCGACCCGTCGTAAACCGCCACCGACGGGTGCCCCAGCCGCGTCAGCGCCAGCGCGTCCATGGTCGCCGAGATGCCGCCGCCGCAGTAGAAGATCACCCGGGGCCGTTCAAACGCGCCCACCCCTTCGAACAGCGCCCGCAGTTCGTCGTCACTCCGATAAAGCCCGTCCGCGTCCAGCAGCGCCGCATAGGGCACATTGCGGCTGCCCTTGATGTGGCCCTTGCGGCCATAGTTCATCGCCGCCTCGCCACTGTGAACCCCGGCCGACAGCGCATTGATGGTGCAGACTGCGCCGTCGTCGATCGCCGCCAGCACGGCGTCCCTGTCGGCCCAGGCGTCAGCACGTTCCGTAACCACCGCACTCGCCGCCGGATAAGTCCTGACAGGCGTCTCTACCGGCCGCCCCTCGGCCACCCAGCGCGCAAACCCGCCGTCCAGTACCGCCACGTCGGCCACCCCCGCCGAGCGCAAGATCCACCACAGCCGCGTCGCCCACATCGGCGTCGACGTACTGTAACAAACCACCTTCACCCCCGGCCCGATCCCCGCCGCGCCCAGAGCCTCCGCCAGCGCCTGGCCCTTCAACCGCGTGAACCCCAGCGGCGAGGTGGTGTCCGACAGGTCCCGCGCAAGGTCCAGAAACGCCGCGCCCGGAACATGCCCGGCCTCGTAATCCGCCCGCCCGCTCTCCACCACATAGGGCCCGGGCGTGGCAGGCCGCAGGTGCACCGTGGCGTCGAAGATCCTGACGTCAGGATCGGTCAGATGCGCCGCCACCCAGTCCGTCGACACCAGCCCGCGCGCGTCCCAGCCGCTCATGATCATGCTCTCCCTGTAATTGCCGTGACCCTCATCCCGGCGCGCGCGAAGATCAAGACCGCGCGATCCGCGATCTTCGGGAGGTCTGCAAGCCACAGGTCGGGACTGGCGTTCTTGCCGCCTCCGCGCTAGCAGGCCGCCCCATGATCCGCCTCGACAACATCTCCAAGCAGAACGGCCACCAGATCCTGTTCATCGACGCCTCCATGGGCGTCCAGAAGGGGGAAAAGGTCGGGCTTGTTGGCCCGAACGGCGCCGGCAAGACCACGCTGTTCCGCATGATCACCGGTGAGGAGGAACCTGACGACGGGCTGGTCGCGATCGATGCCGGCATGACGATTGGCTATTTCAGCCAGGATGTCGGCGAAATGTCGGGCCAGAGCGCGGTCGCCGCGGTGATGGATGGCGTCGGGCCCGTCAGCGCCCTGGCCACGGAAATGTCCAGCCTGGAGGCGGCCATGGTCGATCCAGACCGGGCCGCCGACCTGGACGCCATCATGGACCGCTATGGCGAGGTTCAGGAGCGTTTCGAGGAACTGGACGGCTATGCGCTGGATGCGCGCGCGCGCGAGGTGCTGGCGGGCTTGAGCTTCAGCCAGGAGCGTATGGATGGCGATGTCGGCCTGCTGTCGGGCGGCTGGAAGATGCGCGTGGCGCTGGCCCGCATCCTGCTGATGCGACCCGACGGTATGCTGCTGGACGAACCCAGCAACCACCTCGACCTTGAAAGCCTGATCTGGCTCGAGGCCTTCCTCAAGGGCTATGACGGCGCGCTGTTGATGACCTCGCACGACCGCGCGTTCATGAACCGGATCATCGGCAAGGTGGTGGAGATCGACGGCGGATCCTTGATCACCTATTCGGGCGATCTGGACTTCTATGAACAGCAGCGCGCGCTCGGCGAACAGCAGCGCCAGGCGCAGTACGAGCGCCAGCAGGCCATGCTGGCCAAGGAAATCAAGTTCATCGAGCGGTTCAAGGCGCGCGCTAGCCACGCCGCCCAGGTCCAGAGCCGGGTCAAGAAGCTCGACAAGATCGAACGCGTCGAGGCCCCGCGCCGTCGCCAGTCGGTGCAGTTCGAGTTCAGGAGTCCGCCGCGGTCGGGCGACGACGTGATCAGCCTGCGCAAGGTGCACAAGGGCTACGGGAACCAGCCGATTTACGAGGGCCTGGATTTCCTGGTGCGCCGCAGGGAACGCTGGTGCGTCCTGGGCGCCAACGGGGCCGGCAAGTCGACGCTGCTGAAGCTGGTGGCCGGCACCACCGAACCCGACCAGGGCACGGTCGGCATCGGGGCCAGCGTCAGGATGGGCTATTTCGCCCAGCACTCCATGGACCTGCTGGACGGCGAGGAAACGATCTTCGAGTCGCTGGTCGGCGCGTTCCCGCAGGCGGGCCAGGGGCCCTTGCGCACCCTGGCGGGGTGCTTCGGCTTCTCAGGCGACGATGTCGAAAAGCCCTGCCGCGTGCTGTCCGGCGGCGAAAAGGCGCGCCTGGTCATGGCCAGGATGCTGTTCGATCCGCCGAACCTGCTGGTGCTCGACGAGCCGACCAACCACCTCGACATGGCGACCAAGGAGATGCTGGTCGCCGCCCTGGTGGACTTCGAGGGCACCATGCTCTTCGTCTCGCACGACCGCCATTTCCTGTCGGCCCTGTCGAACCGGGTGCTGGAGCTGACACCCGAGGGCGTCCATCAATACGGCGGCGGCTATTCCGAATATGTCGCCCGCACGGGCCAGGAAGCACCGGGGTTGCACCCGGGCGGGTAGGGGCAATAGCCGGCGTCGAACCTGCGCCCACCGGTGCCGGAAAGTGGAAGAGAACCACGGAAATCAAAAAAACCTTACCTCCCCCGCGTAGCGGCGGGAGGGGGACCGCGCCCCGAAGAGGGCGGGGTGGAGGGGGCAGGCGGCGCGCTCCGCCGTTCGTCCGCCAACCTCAAAACACAGTCCGCCACCCGACCCGGATCCCGGAAAACCTCTGACGCCGGAACGCGCAGCACCGCCACACCTTGTCGCGAAAGCCAGTGATCCCGCGCCTCATCCCGATCTCGACTCGTCTCATCCCAGTGCGACGACCCATCGACCTCGACAGCCAGCCTTGCCGAGGGGCAATAGAAATCGACGATGATGGAACCGATGGGATGTTGTCGGCGGAATGTCGGCTTATCCGGATTTCGGCCTCGCAGGCGGGTCCATAGCAACACTTCGGGCGGGCTCATGGACTTTCGCATCGCCCGGGCGCGGGTGGCGATCAGAGTGATGTTTCGCACGGCGTGACTCGCGGCTTGCCCCCTCCACCACGTCCTCTTCGGGGCGCGGTCCCCCTCCCGCCACTGCGTGGGGGAGGTGAGAACAATACAGGAACAAAAATGTCGGCCGCAGTCAACTTCTGGCGCCCCCACCCCCGCCAGCGTATGAACCCCCCACCCGGGGGCAGAACACACACATGGCATCCAGCATCCTCCTCCAGCTCCAGGGCCTGATCGGCATCGCCCTGATCACCCTGACCGCCTGGGCGCTTTCCGAAGACCGCCGCAACCGGCCCCGCGCCCTCTGGATCCTCGGCGCCATCGCCCTGCAGATCGCCATCGCGCTGATCGTCGTGCGCGTGCCCTTCGTGTGGTCCATCATCGGCCTGGCCAACCACGCCGTGGCCGCCATCGAGCAGGCCTCGCTGGTCGGCTCCAGCTACATGTTCGGCTACACGGGCGGCGGGGCGCTGCCGTTTGAGCTGAAACCGGGCGTCGCGCCGCCCCTGATCATCGCCTTCCAGATCCTGCCGCTGATCATCGTCTATTCGGCGCTGGCGGCGCTGATGTGGCACTGGGGCGTGCTTTCGAGGATCGTTCAGGGCCTGTCCTGGGCCCTGCGCCGCACTCTGGGCGTCAGCGGCGTGGTGGGCCTCAGCGCCGGGGCGAACATCTTCCTGGGCGTCGTGGAATCGCCGCTGGTGGTGCGGGCCTATTTCGAGCGGATGAGCCGGGCCGAGCTGTTCGCCGTCATGGTGCTGGCCATGTCCAACATCTCGGGCGTCTTGCTGGTGCTCTACGCCCAGACCCTGTCGAAGAGCGTGCCCGACGCGGTCGGCCACATGATCTCGGCCTCGCTGATCTCGCTGCCGGCGTCGATCCTGATCGCCCGGCTGATGCTGCCCGGCCAGGGCGGCACCGACGCCTCCACCGACGAGGCGGGCCTCAAATACGACAGCAGCATCGACGCCATCGTGCGCGGCACTATGGACGGCGTGCAGCTGTTCCTGGCGGTGATCGGGGTGATCATCGTGATCTTCGCCCTGGTCGCCCTGGTGGATCAGGCCCTGACGCTGGCACCCCTGTTCGACGGCCAGCCGCTGACGCTGCGGCGGATCTTCGGCTGGCTGTTCTCGCCCCTGATGTGGACCCTGGGCGTGCCCTGGGACCAGGCGCCCCAGGCCGGGGCCCTGATGGGCACCAAGACCATCCTCAACGAATATGTCGCCTATCTGGACCTGGCCGCCCTGCCGGTGGCGACGTTCGATCCGCGCAGCCAGCTGATCGTCACCTATGCCCTGTGCGGCGTCGCCAACCTGGCCAGCGTCGGCCTCCTGGTCTCCACCATCGGCACGCTGGCACCCGGTCGACGGGCCGAGGTGGCGGCGCTGGGCATGAAATCCTGGCTCGCCGGCAACATGGCCTCCGCCATGACCGGCGCGGTGATCGGCCTGGTGACCTGGGTCGGGTGAGGGGGACGCATTCCTCCTATCCGACGGTCACGGTCCCCCCTTCTCCTCACCCGTCGGGGGAGGGGGACCGCGCGAAGCGGGGTGGAGGGGGCTTGCCGGACCCTCCGCTTTTGACATTCTGACCCGATGTACGCCCCGAAGCCAACAATTCGCCGCGCGCGGTCGCTTCGCCGCCGGATGACGCCGCCGGAAGCACGTCTCTGGGTCGCATTGCGTCGCAAAACCCAGGGGCTGCGGTTCCGCCGTCAACACCCCATCGGCCCCTATGTGCTGGATTTCTACTGCGACGCCGCCAAGCTCTGTGTGGAAGTGGACGGCCAGACACACTGGATCGGCGACGCTCAGGCGCGCGACGCAGAGCGCGATGCCTGGTTGGCGTTGCGAGGCATCAGGACTTTGCGCATCGCGGCGAGCCTGGTGTTCGAGGATCTGGACACCGCCCTTCGAATGATCGAGGCGAACGCATAGGCGCTGTGCGACGGAGGCCCCCTCCACCCCGCTTCGCGCGGTCCCCCTCCCCCGATGGGTGAGGAGAATGAACGGAAGTGATGCACCTGACCCTCTCCTCCCCCGTCGGGGGAGGGGGACCAGACGTAGTCTGCTGGAGGGGGCTTGGCTTGCGCCCGCGTTCAGGACAGTTTCCTCACGCTCGGAAAGGTCCCTAACTCCCCATGTTTGACGCCAAACTCCGGCCGCTGATCGACCCCACCCTGAACCGCATGGGCACCGCCCTCGCGCGCCGCGGGATCACGGCCAATCAGGTGACGGTGGCGGGCGCAATCTGCGGCGCGCTGGCCGGGGTCGCCATCGGTCTGGGGCAACCGCTCATCGGCCTCGGCCTGATCCTCGCCAGCCGACTGCTGGACGGACTCGACGGTGCCATTGCGCGCGCCAGCCAGCCCACCGACTTCGGCGGCTATCTGGATATCGTCTGCGACTACGTCTTCTATCTGGCCGTGCCGCTGGGCTTCGGTTTCGCGGCCGCAGAGAACCTGCCCTTCGCCCTGGCCCTCGTGGCCGCCTTCACGCTGACGGCTGTCAGTTTCCTGGCCTACGCGGCTCTGGCGGCCAAGCGGGGTGTCGAGACGCAGGCCCACGGGCCCAAGAGCTTCTTCTACAGCACCGGCCTGGCCGAAGGTGCCGAGACGATCCTGGCCTTCGTGTTGATGTGCCTGCTGCCTGGCCTGTTCCCGGCGGTCGCCGCCGTCTTCACGGGTCTCTGTGTCCTGACCGTGATCCAGCGTAGCATCATCGCGCGGCGTGTGTTTCGATAGCGGCCGCCGACACTGATAGGGATCCTGCCGATGAAACTGCTGCTCGCCCGCGCCTCCTTGATCCTCTCGCTGTTGCTGCCGGTCTATTTCCTGGTGGCGGCGCTGGGTGTGAAGTTCGGGCTCTGGCCCTGGCAGGTCGGCCTCATGAAGCTGATCATCCAGTTCGGCCTGCCGCTCATCGGCTTCACCCTGCTGCTGGGTCTGGTGGCTCTGGTCGTCACGCTCATTCGCAAGCCGCGCACCGGCTGGGCGATGGCGCTGGTCGGTCTGCTGATCCCGGTGCTGGCGCTGGGCTATCTGGCCTCGGTGCGGGCGAAGTCGGCGGACATTCCACCGATCCATGACATCTCCACCGACATCATCGACCCGCCGGTGTTCTCGGACAAGCTGATGGCGGTGCGGCAGTCCACGGGCGCCAATCCGGTGAACGCCATGACGGCCCCGATGGCCAGCCTGAAAGCCTATCAGGCCCCGGCGTTCTCCAAGATCGCTGCCAAGACCCTGGGTCAGGTGGGCCACGAAAACTACCCCGCCGTCCGCTCCCTGACCGTCGCCGCCGACGCGTCGAAGGTCGCCGCCGCCGCCGAGGCCGAAGCCAGGGCCCAGGGCTGGACGGTGGTGACCACCGATCCGGCCACCGGTGTCGTCGAGGCGACGGCGGAAACCTTCTGGTTCGGGTTCAAGGATGATGTGGCCGTCCGCATTCGCGCGAACGCGACCGGCGGTTCGACGGTGGATGTCCGCTCGACCTCTCGCGTGGGCCTCAGCGACATCGGCGCCAACGCCGCCCGGATCCAGGCGTTCCTGACCGGCCTGAAGACGCGGCTGGCCGTCTAGGTCGACCTGTGCGCCCGCCCGGCGTTCGGGTCGTCCTGGTCGGCGCGGGCCACGCCCATCTGTATGTCCTGCGGCACGCCGGTCTTCTGCGCGCGGCCGGCGTCGAGCCGGTGTTGGTGGCACCGGCCGTGTTTCACTATTCCGGCCTGGCGACCGGCGTCCTGTCCGGTGCCCTCAGCGCTGATCGCGCCGAGATCGACGTCGCCGCACTGGCGTCCCGTTTCGGCGTCCGGCACATCATCGCCGAGGCGACGGATTTAGACCTTGCAAACAAAACTGTGCGCCTGACTGACAATCAGGACCTGGCTTTCGACGCGGTCTCCTTCAACGTCGGCAGCGTCACGACAGATCGCCACAGCCTCGCCGGACAATCGGCCGTATGGTCAACTAAACCATCGATAAATATAATAAAATTTAAGAATTTTGTGGAGTTCCATATTCGGGATCACGGCGAAAGCCCCGCCATCGTCGTCGCTGGCGGCGGCCCCTCCGGCTTCGAAATCGCCGCCGCCCTTGCCGGACTTGTAAAGCGGAGGCGCACCGGAAATTGTATCCAAGTTGTGACAAACGGGAACGCGACATGGGGTCCGAAACGCGCGGTCGCCCAGCTCATCGCCACCCTGCAACGCCGCGGCGTCGTCGTCCTGCCTGGCGAGGTCGTCGAGCGCGGGATCGGGGTCTGTCGCCTCTCCGATGGTCAGAGTCTGCCCTGCGACATGCTGGTGCTGGCGACCGGTCTTTCGGCGGCGCCGGTGGTCGCGTCCCTGGGGTTGCCGCTCTCGGACGACCGCCGACTACGGGTCGGCCCGACCCTGCAGTCGATCGCCGATCCAGCCGTGTTCGCCGTCGGTGACTGTTCGGTGATCGACGGCGCGCCGAGGCCTGCGGCCGGCGTCTTCGGCGTGCGCGCCGTGCCGGTCCTGTTGCACAACCTGGCGGCGCTGGGCTCCGGCGGCCGGATGCGTCGCTATGTCCCCCAGCGCCGCTGGCTCTCGATCATGGATCTCGGCGACGGGACTGGACTGGCCACGCGGGGCCGACTCTGGTGGATGGGCCCGGTGGCGCTGGCCCTGAAGCGTCGCCTCGACCTGGGCTTCATCGACCGGATGCGCGCGCCGTCAGGCCACATGCTTCAGGATTGAGACCAGCTTGCGTGTCCGGTCCGAGAACAGGGCCGGCGTGTAGAACGCCCCGGCCAGCCGCTTGCCGATCTCGCCCCGGGTCGGATAGGGGGCAATCATCCCGGTCAGCTGGCTGAGCTTCAGCCCCGCCGACAGCACCAGCGACCAGAGGTGGATATGGTCGCCTGCGTGGCGACCGACCAGGGTCACGCCCAGCACCTTGCCCTTGGCCGTGGTGATCAGCTTGCCGAACCCGCGCGTATCGCCTTCGGCCTGGGCGCGGTCATTCTCGGCAAACTCAAACGTCTGAATGCGGATATCGGCCCCATGCGCCTTGCGGGCCTCAGCCTCGCCCAGACCGATGGCCGCGAGTTCCGGGTCGCAATAGGTCACGCGGGGCACCGCAAGCGTGTCGGCATTGACCGGCAGGGCAAAGATCGCCCGCCGCACCACGAGCGAGGCGTGGGCCCCGGCCAGATGCGTGAACTGGCCACGGCCCGCCGCGTCGCCGACCGCAAAGACCCGGCGGTTCGAACTGCGCAGCGAGCGGTCGGTAATGATGCCATTGCGGTCGTGGGTAATCCCGGCCTTGTCCAGATCCAGCCCCTCCAGCGAGGGCGTGCGCCCTACCGCCACGAGCAGATGCGTGCCCGAAATCCGGGTTTCCCCCTCGGCGTGCGACAGGATGATCGTAGGGCCCGCTTCCACCCGGATCGCCTTGTGGCCGGCCAATAGCTCAACGCCGTCGGCCCGAAGCTGGTCCAGAACCACCCTGGCCGCAGCAGGATCCTCCCGCCCCAGGATCTCGGCGGCCTCGATGATGACCACCTCCGAACCCAGCCGTCGAAACGCCTGACCCAGCTCCACGCCGATCGGGCCACCACCCAGCACGATCAGGCGCTCGGGAAGCGCCTTGAGCTCGAAGATGGTCTCGTTGGTGAGATGTGGCGTTGTATCGAGCCCCGGGATCGGCGGGATCATCGCCCGTGACCCAGTCGCCACCACGATCTTGCGGGCTTCGACCCGGACGCTGTCGCTTGCCACCGTTCGCGCGTCGACGAAACGGGCCGCCTCGCGGATCACCTGGACTCCGAGCCCTTCGAACCGCTCCTGGCTATCGACCGGCGCGATGGTCGCGATGGTGGCGTGGACGTGGGCCATGACCCTGGCGAAATCGACGCTCACCGATTTGGCCGTGACGCCCAGATGGCTGCCGTGCCGGGCCTCATGAGCCGCGCTGGCGGCGGCGATCAGGGCCTTGGAGGGAACGCAGCCATAGTTGAGGCAATCGCCGCCCATCTCGCCCTTCTCGAACAGGACGACTTTCAGACCCAGCTGGGCCGCCCCCGCGGCGACGGACAGGCCGCCCGAGCCGGCGCCGAGAACGGCGATGTCGGCCTTGATCGTCTGGCTCACAGGGTCTTTCCCGACTTGGCGCGAACGCGTTGATAGACCGTCGTCGCCAGGGTCAGTAGACCCAGGGCGACCAGCGGCAAAAGCACCTTGGGCGAGAAGATTACGCCGAGATCGGGCGTTTTTCCCTGCGCCAGCAGTTCGCCGATCCCCGCACCGATGCCGCTGTAGATGAAGGTCGCCGGCATGATGCCGATGAAGGTGGCCAGCGCATAGGCGCGCAACGGCGCGTGCGCCAGGGCGGCCGCCACATTGACCAGCCAGAACGGTGCCAACGGGATCAGGCGCAAGGTCAGGATATAGCCGAACGCCCCGGCCTGGACGCCGTCGATCACCGACTTAAGCCGCCCGCCGGAGGCCTCGGCCTTGTCGCGCAACGCCTGGCCCAGCGAGGTCTTTACCGCATAGAACACCAGGATGGCCCCGGTCGTGGCTCCGATCACCGTGGCGACGCCGCCGACCCAGGTTCCGAACAGGTATCCGCCGGCCAGGGTCAGAACGATGGCACCCGGCAGGCTGACCGCCGTGGCCAGCGCGTAGACAACGATGAATGTCAGCAGGGCCAGCGGTAGTTGCTGACCAACGAAGGCCCGCAGAGCGGCTTCATTGGCCTGCAGCGCTTCCAGATTGAGGTATCGGGTCGCGCCGCTGGCGAATACGGCGATGATCGCCATCACCAGGATCAACAGGGGGGCAAAGCGTTTGAGGCGGGCCATCAGGTCTCCGGCGTAGAATTCAGCGACCAGTCATAGGCGCCTCTGGCGATGCGGTCGACCGCTTGCAGACGCGCGCGCAACGGTGCGGCAGCATATTGCGTAAGGTGGGCGATCACCTTTGCGTCCGTTCCTCCGAAGTCACCGCCGTACCATCGGTAAATCGAGGAGACGACCAGCTTCTCGCCTTCAAACCGCACGCCGCGTGAATGGTTCACATAGGCGCGTGCCGCCGCGTCCAGCGCTGCTTCCAGCCCCACGCCCCGGAAGGCCTGAAGCGGCAGGTTCGGACAGCTGAACGAGGCGCAGTTGACCGCATAGTGCACCCGGGGGTCACGCCAGCCCTTACGCAGGATGTCGTGCTCGATGTTGTTCAGCGACAGGTTCACGCCTGCGACCCGCGTGATCGCCTTCCACCATGGGCCGGGCAGCGGCTTCGACGTGCGGATGTCGCGTATGGAGGCGACAGGATAGGCGTCAACCACCACCTTGATCGTGAGCGCATTGTAGAGATTGGCCCAGTAGGCGAACTGCTCGGCCCGCGTCAGGGTCAGGGGATCAAGCGCCGTCAGCAGGTCGATGTAACGCTTCAGCGCGTCTCGGTCCGCAGTGGATCGTTTCCAGCCCGCATAGTTGACCCTCACCACGCCGTCCGCCGAGCTTCTAGCCCAGCGAGCCAGCAAGGCGTCAAACCCGCCGTGGTCGACCACACCCGTTCCCGCCGTGCGGCCGGTGAAACGTGAAAGGCCCTGCGCCGACGCGGACCCTGAGCCAAACCCCAGCGAAATTCCCAGGCCTGCGCCAAGCAGGGCGCGTCTCGGGATAGGCAGAGAGATCATCGATCACCGTCCATTTCGCGTCGCGCCCGCAACCTGCCGCGCGATAGGGGCTATGCAAACCCCGGAAAAACGGCGGCAATGTGAGCTGTCGTCGCCTCACATTACTTTAAGGAGCCAAGCTTGTATCCAAGTCCGCCCGAACGCGTAGCCGCTTTCCGGGCGCGGGCATGGTGGCGCGGCGAAACCGTCGACGCCCTGTTCCGCAGGGCCGTCGCCGCCCGACGCGACCATGAGGCCTTGATCGATGCGCCAAACCGCGTGGCGCTGGTCGGCACGCCTCCGCAGCGACTGACCTATGCGCAGGTCGACGCCCGGGTCGACGCGATGGTGTCGGGCTTCACCCGTCTGGGCATTGGGCGTGGCGATGTGGTCGTGACGCAGCTGCCCAATGTGGTCGAAGGCGTGCTGGCGTTTCTGGCGTGCGCGCGCATGGGGGCGATCCTCAGCCCCTTGGCCATGGCCTATCGCGGCCATGAGTTGCGCCAGATCTTGCCCTCGGTGGCGCCGAAGCTCTTCCTGACCGTCGGCGCATTCCACGGCCATGATCACGTCGCCATGGCGTTGACGCTGAAAGCGGAGGGCGTGTTTTCGGGCGAGGTTATCGGGCTCGACCAACTGACGTCACCGGGGGGCACCGTCGCCACGCCCGCCGACCTTGACGCCGCCGAGGCCCTGACGATCTGCTGGACATCCGGCACCGAGGCCGCGCCCAAGGGCGTGCCGAGACACCATGATCACTGGGTGGTCAACGGCGAGGCGCTGGCGGAGGCCGCCAGCCTGGGCCCCGGCGACACCCTGCTCAACCCCTTCCCCCTGATCAATATCGCTGCCATCGGCGGCATGGTGATGCCGTGGCTGGTCTGTCAGGGACGGCTGGTCCAGCACCACCCCTTCGACCTGCCGGTGTTCCTGTCGCAGATGCAGGACGAGGCCGTGGCCTATACGGTGGCCCCGCCGGCGGTGCTGAACATGCTGCTGCAGAACGAAGCCCTGCTGTCGGCGACCGATCTCTCAAGCCTCAAGTGTCTGGGCTCAGGCTCCGCGCCGCTGGCACCCTGGATGGTCAAGGGCTGGCAGGATCGCTACCGCGTCACCGTGATGAACGTGTTCGGCTCCAACGAGGGCGCGTCCCTGTTCTCGACAGGCGAGGCCATTCCCGATCCGGAGCAGAGGGCCCAATTCTTCCCGAGGTTCGGTGCCGAAGACCTGGAGTGGCCCGCCGCGTTCCCGGCCAAGATCCGCACCCGGCTGGTCGATCCCGAGACCGGGGTGGAGATCACGACGCCCGGAACCCAGGGCGAATTGCGGATCGCCGGGGCCATGACTTTCGACGGTTACTGGAAAGCACCCGAGCTGACCCGCCTGGCCTTCGATGAGGATGGCTTCTTTCGCACCGGCGACCTGTTCGAGATCGCGGCCGAGGCGGGTGGGCGGTTCTACAAGTTTGTCGGCCGTCGCAAGGAGATCATCATCCGGGGCGGCGTGAACATCTCGCCGGCCGAACTTGACGGCCTGATCGAGAGCCACCCGGCGGTCCGTGAGGCGGCCTGCGTCGCCTACCCGGACGAGCGGCTGGGCGAGCGGGTCTGTGCGGTCGTCGCGCTGAAGCCGGGGCGGGGGCTGTCGCTGGAGGAACTCACCGCGCATCTGAAACAGCATGACATTGCAACCTACAAGTTGCCTGAACGGCTGCGGATTATCGACGCCCTGCCACGCAATCCATTGGGCAAGGTCCTGCGGCGGGAGCTGATGTAGGTCGCTACGGACTTGGCCCCGCCGGGATCACTTGTATAATCAGACTCACTGACTTTCAGGCATCAAGCTGGCGAGGAAACCATGGTCTATATTCTGGGCGGCTGGCAGAGCGACTTCTCGAAGAACTGGGCGCGCCAGCAGATGGATTTCGCCGACGCCTTTGCCGAGGTCGTGGGCGAGGGTCTGGCCGCTGTGGACCTCGAGCCCAAGGATATCGACACCGGACACGTGGGCAATTTCGTCGGCGAGCTCTTCGCCGGGCAGGGGTTGCTCGGCGGCTTCTTCGGGCTGGTGCATCCGGACTTCGACGGCATGCCGACGGCGCGTCATGAGGCAGCCTGCGCCTCGGGCAGCGTGGCGATCCTGGCGGCAACCGCCGAGATCGAGGCCGGGCGTTATGACACAGCCTGTGTTGTCGGCTTGGAGATGATGCGTAACGTCTCAGGCCAGCAGGCCGCCCAGAACCTGGGGGCCGCCGCCTGGACCGGCCATGAGTTCGAGGATGCGGCGTTCCTGTGGCCCCGGGCCTTCTCGGATCTGGGCGAGGAATACGACCGCCGCTTCGGCCTGAAGTACGAGCACCTGATGCGCATCGCCGAGATTAACTTCGCCAATGGCCGCAAGAACCCCAACGCCCAGACCCGGCAGTGGGCTTTCAACGACAAGAGCTTTACGGCAGACGACGAGGCCAATCCGGTCGTCGAGGGCATGATCCGCAAGAACGACTGCGGCCAGGTGACCGACGGCTCGGCAGTGGTGTTTCTGGCGTCTGAAAAGGCCGCTACCGAGTATGCGGCCAAGCGCGGGATCCCGCTGGAAAGCCTGCCCCAGATCAATGGCTGGGGGCATCGGTCAGCGCCGATCAGCTATGACCGCAAGGTGCACGCCAGCGCCGGAGAGCCCTATGTGTTTCCGCAGGTGAAGCGCGCCATCGACGACGCCCGCGCGCGTGCCGGGATCACCAATGTCGACCAGCTGGACGCGGTCGAGACCCACGACTGCTTCACCACCACCGAGTACATGGCCATCGAGCACCTGGGCATGACGGCACCGGGCGAGGCCTGGAAAGCCATCGAGGACGGCTCCATCGAAATCGGAGGTCGCCTGCCGGTCAATCCGTCGGGCGGTCTGATCGGCGGCGGCCACCCGGTTGGTGCCACCGGCGTGCGCATGACGCTGGACGCCTTCAAGCAGGTGACGGGCCGCGCGGGCGATTATCAGGTCGAGGGTGCAAGGACCGTCCAGACGCTCAACATCGGCGGTTCGACCACCACGACCGTCAGCCTCATCGTGGGCGTCTGATCCGTGACGTCCGTGCTGGAAATCGCGACCATCCTGGCGATCAACGCCGGCGTCATTCTTGCGCTATTCGTGCTGGCCTGGGCGGCCTGTGTGGCCATGCGCGACTGCACACCGGTGGACAGCCTGTGGGGTGCAGGCATGGGGGTGGTGGCGATCTCCACGTTTCTGCAGACCGGCGGGGGCACTGAGCGCCGCGTCGTTCTGACGGTGATCTGCGTCGCCTGGGCGTTGCGCCTGGCGGGCTATCTGTTGTGGCGCTGGCGTGATCATGGCCCTGACCGGCGCTATGTCCGGATGATGGACAAGGCCAAGGTCGAGCGCGGCTGGAATTATGGCTATGCGTCGTTCCGACTGGTGTTCTTGCTGCAGATGCCACTGCTGTGGCTGGTCTGTCTTCCGGTCCAGCTGGGCCAGATTTCGGTCGAGCCCGCTGAGCTGGGCTGGCTCGGGCTGGCGGGTGCAGGCCTCGCTGTCTTCGGTCTGATCTTCGAGAGCGTCGGCGACTGGCAGCTGGTCAAGTTCAAGAAGAACTCGGCCAATGAGGGCCTAGTCATGGACCGGGGGCTTTGGCGCTACACCCGGCACCCTAACTACTTCGGCGACGCCTGCGTCTGGTTCGGCCTGTGGCTGGTGGCCGCGGAGACCACGCCCGGGATCTTTGCCATCGTGGGTCCGGCCTATCTGGTGTTCACGCTGACCCGTTGGAGCGGCATGCCGACGGTCGAAGGCCGTATGCGCCGTCGCAAACCCGCCTATGAGGACTACGTGCGCCGGACCTCGGCCTTCATCCCCTGGCCGCCGAAGCCGCCCAGCCTGTCGATCCCGGCGGGCTGACCGTGGGTCTGCCCGCCCATATCGCTGATCGCCTGAGGCTGCCCGCGATTGCGGCACCGATGTTCCTGGTGTCGGGTGTCGACATGGTGCTGGCGGCCTGCAAGGCCGGCATCATCGGGGCGTTCCCGGGCAACAACGCTCGGACGCTGGAGGTCCTCGACGACTGGATGGGCCAGATCGCCCGGACCTTGCCCGCCGACGCGCCGCCCTGGGCGATCAACATCATGGTGCATCGCTCCTACGCCCGCTGGGAAGAGGAGTTGGAGCTGGTCCTTAAGCACAAACCGCCCATCGTGATCACCGCGCTGGGTAGCCCCAAGGCGGTGGTCGAGGCTATTCAGGGCTACGGCGGGCTGGTCTATGCCGATGTGAACTCACTCACCTACGCCGAGAAGGCCGCCGCCACCGGCGTCGACGGTCTGGTGCTCGTGGCGGCTGGTGCCGGCGGTCATACCGGTCCGCTGTCCGGTTTCGCCTTTGCGCCGGCGGTGCGCGAGGTGTTCGACCGCACCATCGTGCTGGGCGGGGCCATTGGCTCCGGTCAGGCGGTGCGGGCGGCGCAACTGCTGGGTGCCGATCTGGCTAACCTCGGCACCCGACTGATTGCCTGCGAGGAGAGCCTGGCGGTCCCGGCCTACAAGCAGATGATGATCGACTCCAGCGCCGAGGACATCGTCCTGTCCGCCGCACTCACTGGCATTCCCGCTAACTGGCTGAAGGGCAGCTTGATTGCTGCAGGCCATGATCCCGACGGTCCGAAGGACAAGGTGGCCATCGACCTCGGCCGGCCCGAGGATGGTCCCAAACGCTGGCGCGACGTCTGGGGCGCGGGTCACGGCGTGGGCGAGGTACGTGCGGTCCAGCCGCTGGGCACAATCGTTGATAAACTGGTATCCGAGTACGCGGCTGCGCTGTCCGCGCCCCGGTGACGGCGCGTGCGCCTTCCCTGGTTCAGGCCAACTCCGCCGGCCGCGCGCTTAACCTGCTCGGTGACCGCTGGATCCTGATGATCCTTTACCTGGCGTTTCAGCGCGTCCGCCGGTTCGATGCGTTTCAGAGCCGGATCGGTCTGGCGCGCAGCCTGTTGATCGACCGTTTGCGGCGGCTTCAGACAGCGGGTGTTCTCGAAAAAGCGCGCTACCAGGAACGGCCGATCCGCGAGGAATATCACCTCACCGACATGGGTCGTGACCTCTTCACTGTGACGCTGATGATTATCCGCTGGGAGGCGCGTTGGTTCGACGGCGCGGCCCATCCGGTGCACCGACTGAAACACGCCTGCGGCAAGCCGTTCACGCCGGAACTGCGCTGCGGTCATTGTCGGGCGCTGGTGGACCCGCGCGATGTCTATGTGGAGGATGGCCCGGGTGTCGGCACTGATCCCGCGTCGCCGCCCCGGGCGCAGCGGCGCTCTATTGTCGCGTCGGGGACGCTGACGGACGGCAATCCCATGCTGGACCGGGCGCTGCAGGTGCTGGGCGACCGCTGGACCGCGCGCCTGATTGCCCAGGCGTTTATGGGTCTGCGACGGTTCAAGGATTTTCAGGGTGCGTTGGGTGTGGCGCCGAACATCCTGTCCGACCGGCTGGCGCGGTTGCTGACGCTGGGCGTCCTGCGGCGCGAGCGCTATCAACTCCGGCCCGAGCGGTTCGAGTACCGGCTGACCGAGACGGGCCGCGACCTCTATCCCCTAATCGTTGAACTCAACCGGTGGGGCGACCGCTGGCTGGATGGCGGCAAGGGGCCGCCGTTGATCACCTTCCACCGCCCGTGTGGTCATCGGCTTGAGCCAAGGATCACCTGCGACCAATGTGGCGACCTCGCCGATCTGGAGAGCGTCGGCCCGAAGGAGCCTACACCATGACGACCCAACTGAGCGACGAACAGAAGATCGCCAAAGGCCGCGAGATGGCGGCGGCGTGGAAGGCGCTGGACTGGCGAAAGGTCGCCGACATGTTTGCCCCCCACGGGGTGCTGCATTCGATGATGGTGGAGCCGGTGGTCGGCCGCGAGGCGGTCTTCAAGCGGGTGTCTGGCCTTGGCGACGGCTTGGAGTCGATCACGCTCAGCTATCTCCACATCGGGGTGATCGACGGGATCCTCTACATCGAACGGCTCGACGAGTTCGTGATCCGCGGGAGGTCAGGCTCGGCGCCGGTCGTCGGCGTGCTGGAGTTCGACGGGCCGCTGATCAAGGTCTGGCGCGAATATTACGACCGCGCCCACCTGCTGAAGGCCATGGGTCTCATCGAGGATTTCGACAGCAAGACCCGCTGATCAGGGCTTGTGGCGCGAGTCCAGCAGGGCCTTGAACTGGGCGGAGTCGATGTACTCATCCAGCCGCACGATCACGCCGTCCTTAATGCGGACCACCGCGCAGGCGTCCATGGTCCACGGCTCGCCGCCCGGCAGCGTGGCCTCCAGGACGTGCTGCTGAACGAACCCGTCGGCCAGCGCCTCGCGACGCACGATCCGGTAGTTGCGGACGGGAATGTAACGGATCATCCAGCCCAGCAGCTTCATGTTCTCCTCGACTGTCTGTTCGATCCCGTCGGTGTTGTGCCAGAGCTTGGCGTCCGGCGCGTAGCAGGCGCGAACCACATCCGTGTCGCCGGACTGGATGGCCCCCATGTAGCGTGCGGCAAAGTCGAGGTAGTCCTGCGGGGTCACGATGTAGCTCCTGCGCCGGAGACGCCGTTGCGGATGAAGTCGCGGT
This sequence comes from Phenylobacterium deserti, assembly GCA_945883235.1. Classification (GTDB taxonomy): domain Bacteria; phylum Pseudomonadota; class Alphaproteobacteria; order Caulobacterales; family Caulobacteraceae; genus Phenylobacterium; species Phenylobacterium deserti_A. The sequence continues at coordinate 79,383 of CAMCXF010000009.1, forward strand.
CGGCCCAGACGCTGTGGGTGCCGCTGGACAGCTTGTGGGGCAGGGCGATGCGCACCACCGGCCCGGCCTCGAAGTTCTTGCAGTCCACCAGGATGCATTCTGACGTGCCGGTGTTCTCGTCGATGATGAAGCTGACCAGGTAGCCGTCGTCTTCGTCCACCGCGCCGATCCTTGGCACGAACGGCGCCTCACTTGCGTAGCGACCCTCGGGCAGCTCTACCGACCAGGACTCGCCGGTCTCAAGATCGTGCTTCACGAAGCCCTTGAACAGGAACCATCCGGGCTTGGTGAAGGTGGAGTAGGCGTACCGGTAGGGCTTGCCCGCATAGCGCTGGTTGAACATCCCGAACTCCAGGATGCGTTCATCCAGATGGTGTTCACGGGTTTCGCCGGTCTTCAGATTGAACCGCCAGCGGTGCAGTTTCGGCCGGAAACTGTGCTCGTCCACATAGGCCATCATGTGCTCGAAGCCCGCCGGGGCGTCGGCCAGCGGGCGCGGCATCGGCTTTTCCTGGAAGTAGGCATCCATGACGATCTCGTCGCCGTCTTCATAGGCGTTGAGGAAATGCAGGATGTAGGTGGGATCGGCCTCGAACCACTGAATGTCCTCGGGGTTCCCGAAGCGCGGGATCACGGCGAACCGGGACGGCAGGCCCCGGTGCTCGCGTACCGCGTGGACGTTGCGCTTCAGTAGTTCCTCGTCCCAGAACACCGGCAGGTCGTTGAGGATCGAGTAGTTGGCGGTGAACGCCATGTCGTGGGGCAGGCGCGGGCCGGGCAGGGGGACCGGCACGTAGTGGACCAGCTTTCCCGTCCGATCTACGACGCCATAGTGCATGTAGGGGGCGTGCTTGGAGTAGTTGAAGAACAGCAGCTCGCCGGTGGCCTCGTCGACCTTTGCGTGGGCCGAGACGCCGTCCAGTGGCCCCCAGCTGGCGACGCCGCCCTGTTCCAGGGTTTCGGGATCCAGCCAGTAGGCCTCACCGCACTGGTAGAAGGTCGAGACGATCCGGCCGCCATGCACCACCACGTCGGTGGACGAGGAATCCTTCAGGCCGCCGTGGGCACCGAACCCCGGGCGCAGGGACACGCCGGCGCCATCCATCAGCCCACCCCACAGCGACTGGCCCGCCTCCTGCTCGGCCTCGAACCCGCGGGTGCGGACAAAGCGGTTGCGGTAGTTGGCGCGGCCCTCCTTGAAGTCGATCGTGTGCACCATGCCGTCCCCGTCGAAGGGGTGGTACCGGCCCAGCGCCTGATGAACCGGGTTCTCGGTGTTGCGAACATAAACGCCGTCGATGTCGGTGGGGATGGCGCCTTCCAGGACCGCGAGATCGGTCGCGTCGACTTCCTCATGCAGCGGGGTCCAGGCCCCGTTGAGATAGGGGTGGTTGCTGGGCTGCAGCGACGTTTTGACGGACGGAAGGCGTTCCAGTTTCATTTCATACATCAACTTTGTTTGTCACAACCAAGCGTATATCTGGGTGGCAAACTAACAGCATAGTCTTGTTGTGCAAGTGACTGGTCGGCACCCTGCAAACCGGTGCGGGTGGTGCGCGCGACCTACCCAACGCCAACATCGCCCGCTAGACAGGTTTCAGACTCAGCAAGAACCACTACGGGCAGGAAACCATGAAACTCAACGACAAGATCATCGTCGTCACCGGCGCGGCCAGCGGCATTGGACGCGCGCTCGCAACCCGTTTCGTCGCCGAGGGTGCGCGGACCGTAGTCTGTTCGGATCGGGATGGCGATGGCGTGCGCGCCGTGGCGGCGGACATCGGCGGTGTTGCGATCCAGGCAGATGTTTCGCGCGAGGCGGACATCCAGGCGCTGATTGAACAGACCGAGCGCCAGTGCGGCCCTATCGACCTGTTCTGTTCCAACGCCGGCATCGGTGTCGGCGGTGGTGCCGAGACGCCGACCGAGGACTGGCAGCGGATCTGGGACATCAATGTCATGGCCCACGTCTGGGCGGCGCGGCATCTGGTGCCGCTGATGGCGGCGCGGGGTGGTGGCTACCTGCTGAACACCTCGTCGGCAGCGGGGCTGCTGTCACAGATTGGCTCGGCGCCCTATGCGGTCACCAAACACGCTGCAGTCGGCCTGGCCGAATGGCTGGCAATCACCCACGGCGATCAGGGCATCAAGGTCTCGGTCCTGTGCCCCCAGGCGGTGCGCACGGCCATGACCGCCGGCAACCCCGATGGTGTCGCCAGCATCGATGGCATGATGGAGCCGGATGTCGTGGCCGAAGCCTGCGTGCGTGCCATCGAGGCGGAAACCTTCCTCGTGCTGCCGCACCCGGAAGTGCTGACCTACATGCGCAACAAGACCAACGACTACGACCGCTGGATCGGCGGCATGCGTAAACTGAACCGACGGTTCAACGGCTAGCCGCGGGCTGGCCCAAGTTTGCCACAGCGCGAAATCTGTGGTCTCGACGACCTGATTGGCAGCGCCATACCCAGGGTGTTGTGTCCGCTAGGAGGCACCGGAATGACGACGCGAAGGACCGTACTGGCCTCTGGTGCTGCACTCGTCGCTGTACCAGGCGTCGCGGCTGCAACGGCCTATTGGCCAGACGCCACGAACTGGGCGGGCCGTGAGCCGGGCACCGCGGGGCTCGACCCCGTCAAGCTGTCCAACGCGATCGATATCGCGATGGCGGACCGGAGCAACAGCGTCATGGTGCTTCGCGGAGGCCGGCGGGTCGTCGAGCGATATGCGGCGGGCATCACCCCGGCCAGCCGCCAGGAGATCGCCTCGGCGGCCAAGAGCTTTGTCTCGGTACTGCTCGGGATCGCCATCGACCAGGGCCGGATCAAGAGCGTCGACCAGAGCGCCGCCGACTTCATCCCCCAGTGGCGGAACACGCCGCAGGCCGCGATTACGCTTCGTCATATGCTGACCATGACCAGCGGGCAGGAATTCCGGGATCTCGCGCTCCGGGGCGTGGTGGGCGATCAGTTCGCTATCAATGCAGCGGCCCCGCAGGCCGTTCTGCCCGGAACGCGTTGGGCTTACGACACCGCCACTTTCCACCTGCTGTACCACGTGATCGCGCGGGCAGCAGGCGAACCCTTTGAGGTCTTCGCGCAGCGCAACTTGCTGGATCCACTCGGCATGGCGGACACCGGCTGGGTGACCAACGTGGGGCAAGGCGCGGGCGGCCCGGTAACGAACTACTACTCCGCCAGATGTTCGGCGCGCGATCTGGCCCGCTTCGGCCTGTTCGCCCAGCGCGGCGTACGATGGGAAGGCAAGCAGATCGTCAGCGGGACCTACTTGCGGGCGGCCACGTCGCCCTCGCACGAGCTGAATCCGGCCTATGGCTATCTATGGTGGAACAACGCGAAACCCGGACGTGGCGCAGGAGTCGGCGCCGGCGGTGCGGAGGCGTCGGGCTACCGGTTCGACGGGTCGCCCCGCGACACGTTCGCCGCCATGGGCGCCGGCGGCCAGGTTGTGATGGTCGTGCCCTCGCTGGACCTGGTGGTGGTCCGGCAGGGGCAGAACCCGGGCGGTGCCCAGGCATTGCCGACGCTGCTGGCCTCGGTCTGCGCCGCCGTTAAAGCCTGAGCATCAGGGATCAGGCCGCCCGAAGGCGCGCCAGCATGGCGGCGGCGTGCTCAAGTGCCACCTCGACCTCACCGGACTGTAACCCGGCCGTGACGGTTTCATAGCGGACCGCCGCCTCGGGCTCGGCAAAGTGCGCGGCCAATGGCAGGTAGCGCAGGTGGGCGTTCGCCAGACCGACGATGAACGCCGTCGGGCTTGCGGCCAGATCTGACCAAGCCTGCCCCACCTCGACCATCACCTCTCCCGGCAGCGCCAGAAACGCGAAATCGTTGATCCGCATCACCTGGACCGGTGCCTTGACCGGCTTGGGCGGCGCAGCGTCCGCGCGTCGCTGGTAGAGGCCCAGATAGCGACAGCAGGCAATCATCAGCTCGCGCATGTCGCCTTCGCTGAGGTCCCGCGCCACGACCACGTCAGAAGCCACTGACCACAGCGGCCCCGGTGGCAGCCCGCGTGCCAGGTCATCCCCCAGATACCGGGCCAGGGTCTGGCCCGCGTCGGCCAGCAGGGACGCGGCGGCTTCCGGCGTGTAGTCGGCGAAATTCGGCTTCAGCAATAGGGTCTGTCGCTCCGAAGAGACGCGCAGCGCTGTCGATGCCTTGGCTTCGGCCATCGCCTGCAGCACCGCGCGGGCCAGATCACCACCCATCTTTCGGGTATCGTCGTAAATCCCGCCGACGTAGCCGCGCGGGTCGAGAGCGTCGCGGTTCGGGCTGGTGATTGGCACCACATTGCCTTCGGTGGTGTTGAAGAACAGAGCGTTCACACCCGGCATTGCCGCCTCGACGGCGCTTTGGGCGACGCCGGGGAAATCGCCGCTGATCTTCATATTGTCCCAGCCGAGTGTGACGGGGTGGCATCCAGCCCCGAACAGCACAGCTATGGGCTGGCCGCTCACCGCGTCGTCGGCGACGACGACCGGGATCCGGGTGTCGACCAGGTTGGGGGCACCTCGCGTTCGTCGATTGAGGAACCGGTCCAGCGTGCCGACGCCGGTGCGAATCCGACAGGGCCGGGCCGCCGCGACGGCCTGAATGCCGACGGCGATCATCGCCGCCTGCAGCGAGGCTGCGAACGCCGCCACGCCTGTCGCGTCATCACCGGCGTAATGTGGCATCGGCGCGGAATGGGTATGCGAGGCACAGATACAGATTTGTTCCGGCATCAGGCCCAGCGCATCGCCCAGTTCCGCAACAACCGCCTCGCCCAGCGGGCGCGGCGTGGAAATCAGGTCGGCCGTGATCAGCAGCAGCCGGTGATCGCCGTCGTCGAGGAACAGCGCCTTGACGAAAATCCGGTCAAGAACCCCGTTGCTGGGCTGGGTGCGTTGCCCGAAGCCGGCCAGCATTACCGGCCAATCCGGGGTCACGTCGATCCGCGCGGTGCCGGCCAGAGAAGTCTCCATGGAGGTCACTCCGTTGCTCAAAGCCTGCGCCCGTGTCGCGCAAGGAAGCCCTCGAGGCCGCCGAACCGGACGACGCGAAACTCTTCTGCCACGTCCAGATCGTGACGCTTCCCGACCTGACGCGCGCCGCCGCGTATCAGGATCTCCATAAAGGGCCTGAGGTCGCCGCCCTCCGCGACCTCATCCAGCATCGCAACTGCCCAGCCCCCGGTGCGCGCCTGCATCCGCACCTGGTTCACGTAGTTCCGCAGCATGGTCTGATGGCAGAGCGCCGCCTCCAGCTTGCGGTCCAGCACCGGGGCGATGTCCACCACGTCGGTTACCTGAGTCACCGAACGCCCGAAGTACCAGCGCTCGAAACACCCATGCGGTGCCAGTCCGGCCTGCAGATGCTCGGGGTGATGCAGCGGGAACTGACTGGTCCAGAACGCCTCATCGACGGCGGCGGCGACCTTGATGTGATCCTGATTGTCCTCGCCGTACATTGCATAGGGATCGAACGTGACCAGCGCATAGGGCCGGTGGGTGCGGATCTGGCGGATTACATGTTCGCGGAGTGCCACTTCGCTGACGTCGCCCAGCACGTCTGTCGCGTAGTCGAGCTCTATGATCTTGGCGATGCCGAGCACAGCGGCCGCCTGGCGAAACTCGGCCCGGTTCGCGACGATGGTCTCGGCCTCGGTCTGTGTGCACGAGTCCCAGCGGTCATCGGTCACGCGAACGCAGACAACCTGCCACCCCGCGTCCGCCCAAAGTAGGATCGTGCCGCCGAGGAACAGCGCCGGGTCGTCGGCATGGGCCACCACCAGCAGGATCGTGCGGCCCTCGCCCGGCTCAATGATCGTCGGCACAGTCATGAGGGCCGACGCTAGGCGCCCGGCGACCTCTGGTCAAATCATTGACGCAATGATCGCGACCCGCATAGGTTGGCCGCCGGGAGATACCATGGCGCGCGACATCGACCTTTTCGCCTCGATCATGATCGGCGAGCCGTTTGATGTCGCAGAGGTGTCGCTGGTCGATGTGCTGTCGGGCCTTGGGTCCTGGACGGCGGTGGTGAGCGATCCGCCGTGGACCCTGATCGCCCCGGCGTTTCCGAAACCGGCGCGGGTGGTGGTGGCAGGCGACATGGACCTGTCGGCGCTGGAGGCCCTGGCGGCGGTGACGGACCCCGGCCGCACCGTGGTGGGCATCGGCGGGGGTGCGGCGATGGACACCGCCAAGTTCCTGGCGTGGAAGCACGACAAGCCGCTGATCCAGGTTCCCACCATCACTTCGGTCGACGCCGCTTTCACCGATGCGATCGGTGTGCGTCAGGACCAGCGGGTCCGCTACATTGCCAAGGTCACGCCGCGTCTGGTGGTTCTGGACCTGCCGCTGATCCGGTCGGCGCCACCGCACCTGAACCGGGCCGGAGTGGGCGACGTGCTCTCCTGCCATACCGGCCTGTTCGACTGGAAGCTGGCCAGCGATGCGGGGCATGGCCACCCGTGGCGAAACGATCTGGCCGCCCTCGGCACGGAACTTCTGACTGGGCTGGAGGCCGCCGCCGAAGACATCCGCCGCGTCTCCGCCGACGGCGTCCGGTTTCTGGCCCATGCCTATCGCCGTATCGGCGCCGCGTGCGCTGAGGCTGGCCACAGCAGGTTCGAAGAAGGGTCCGAGCACTTCTGGGCCTATGCTTATGAGGCCCAGACCGGCGTGTCGCAGATCCACGGAGAGCTGATTGCCTGCGGCGTGGTGGCGTTGAGTGTGGTCCAGGACAATGCGCCGGACCGCGCCGCCGACATCGTGACCCGCAGCGGCGTCCGCGCCCATCCGGCGGATCTCGGGATCACCGAAGCCCAGTTCCGGGCCGCTTTGACCGGTCTTGCGGCCTACGCGCGTACCGAGTCTCTCGACATTTCAGTGGCCGATCTCGCGCCTGTCACCCCCGACCAGATTGACGCCGCGTGGCAGGCGGTCTGCGCTCTGCCGCGCCGGCCGCATGAGCCGGAGCCTCCACAATGACCTCTACTGACCGGGCCGCGATCCTGGGCGGGCGGCCGCTGTGTGCCGAACCGTTTCCTCGCTGGCCGATCTGGGATGATCACGAGCGCGACGCCCTCACCGCTACACTGGATAGCGGCGGCTGGTGGGACGGTGACGGGGATCGGGCCGCCCGGTTCGCCTGCGACTTCGCCGCATATCACGGCGCGGCGCACGGCCTGGCCATGACCAATGGCACCCACACGCTTGAGGCGGCGCTGGCAGCTTGCGATGTGGGCGAGGGTGATGAGGTCATCGTTCCCGGAATGACGTTCGTGGCGTCTGCGGGCGCTGTCCTGGCGGTCAACGCCACGCCGGTGCTGGTGGATATTGATCCTGAGACCCTGTGCATCGACGTGGTCGCCGCCGAGGCCGCCATCACCGGGCGCACGCGGGCGATCATGGCCGTGCATGTGGCCGGTGCCGCCGCCGACCTGGACGCCCTCACCGAGCTCTGCGCGCGCAAGGGCCTGCACCTGATCGAGGACTGTGCCCATGCCCACGGCACCTTCTGGCGGGGTCGTGGCGTGGGGTCGTGGGGCAGTTTCGGCAGTTTCTCCATGCAGTCGTCAAAGCTGATGACGGCCGGCGAGGGCGGGGTGCTGATCTGCAACGACGACCGGCTGCGCGACCTGGCCCGCAGCTACGGCAACTGTGGCCGGGTGGAGGGTGAGTGGTTCTATCACCACGCCCGGTATGGCGCGAACCTGCGCATGACCGAGTGGCAGGGTGCCGTGCTCAGCGCCCAGCTCGAACGCTTCCCTGACCAGAACCGCAGGCGAAACCAGAACGCCGTGGCGCTGGGCGAAGCGCTGGCCCGGATTGATGGCGTGCGGCCCCAGTTCCGCGACCCCCGGATGAACAGCCAGGGCAATTACTGCTACGTCTTCCACTACGATCAGGTGGCCTTCGCGGGCATGGATCTGCGTCTGTTCGAAAAGGCGCTGGGCGCCGAGGGCGTGCCCATGGGGGTTTCCTATCCCAGCCTGAACGAACTGGAGGTGTTCCGCCGCGGCGACTTCGGACCGCGCCTGCGCGCCGCCGCGCCGAAGATCGACTACGCCAGCCTGCGGTTGCCCGTCGCCGAACGTGCGGCGCGCTCGACGGTCTGGTTGCAACACCGCCTTTTGCTGGGCGATCTGGATCAGGTGCTGGACGTGGCGCGGGCGGTGAAGCGCGTCCAGGACCAGGCGGCGGCGATCGTGGCGGCGGGTGGTTAGGCTAAGTCGGCCGCTCTGAAGGCGCCCTGCCGCACAATCTCATCTGCGGCCTGGGCGGCCAGGCTCTCGGCTTCGGGGCCCGGTACACCCAGCCCCCGCAGTTCCAGCGCACCGATCTGCTGGGCGAGGGTGACCGCATGGACGAGGTTCGGGTTTCCGGCCACCCGGACAAAGGCCGCCTGGACGACACCGATCACAAAAATGAGCCCGGACTCCATGCTAGCGAGCGCGAAGCGACCGCTGGCCAGACCTGCTGTGACGTCGCTGACGACCCCTCGGTTCAAGGACGCTTCAGGCGCGTTGCCGGCATGGAACCGGATGATTACCCCGGCACCCTGAGGGTCGTCTACGGCGTAGCGCAGATAGACACACAGTGCCCTGACCATCCGGCGTGCGCTGTCCTCGACGCCCGTGTTGGCTGCATCAACGGCGTGTTCGACGTCGGCGCGGATCAAGGCGGTCACGGCCCGCGCCAAAGCCTCTCGATCCGTGAAGTGATTGTAGAAGCTGCCCTTGGCCACCCCGGCTTCCCGGACGATGTCGTCGATGGCCACGGCGTCGATCGGGTGTTCGCAGAACAGCTTGCGACCTGCAGCGACCAGGGCCGCGCGTGTCTTCTCCGTACGACCGGGGCGATCAGCGGCCATGGGGCGCGGGCGCTGGAGTCGTTCCATTGGTCACCTGCTGAGCGAAGGCGGCGGCCAGCACGTTGGGGTCTCCGGTTCCAAAAACGTACCGGTCGGGTCGGACCAGAACAGCATCGACGCCCTCCCGGTCAAGCCAGTCCGTCAACGCCTTGCAGAAGGGTGCGAGAGACGCATCCTCAAGGGTCATCGCCGTCGCGATGTCGCCGACCCGGGGCGCTGATGTCCTCGACAGCAGCCAGGCCCCGTCGTCCAGGACATCGTCCAGGCGTCGCCCCTCGGTCGTGGGTTGGGGAAAGAGCGCGCCCGCGGCAGGGGTCCCGGCCAGCACGCAGCCTGACGCCAGCGACGCCGGCCTGGCGGGTGGAAGCGACCGCGCACCGGCAGCCTGTTGCGCCAGCATGCCTCGGTCGCGCACGCTGGCTGCGACCGGATCCAGCGTGCAGACGATACGGCCCATGCCGATCGCCTGTTCGATGATGGCGCGGACATGCGGCGCGCGTTCGGTCTGGTAGGTGTCGAGCAGCGCCTCCGGAGCTCCCGCCAGTACCGCTTGCAGTTTCCACGCGAGGTTGGCGGCGTCCCTCAAGCCGGAGCACATGCCCTGCCCGGCGAAGGGCGGCATCTGGTGGGCGCTGTCGCCGGCCAGGAGGACGCGACCGTTTCGCCAACGGTTCGCCATCAGGCCATGGAACCGGTAGACCGCCTTGCGTTCAAGCTCGACGGGCCCGCAATCCCACGGGGTGATCAGCGACTGGATGAAGTCGTCTTCGAGTGCCTGTTCCGGGGTCTCGCCCGGCAGCAGCATGAACTCCCAGCGATGCCGGCCCGGACCCATCAGCACACAGGTCGTGGGGCGCTTCGGATCGCAGATCTGCAGGTTGATCTCCGGCGTACGGGCACCCGGCAGGACGCGCGCGTCGATCACCAGCCAGGGCTCGTCGAACTGAAAGTCGATCATTCCGCCGCCGACTTCGCCGCGAACCGGGCTGGACGCGCCGTCGCAGCCCACGAGGTAGCGCGCGCGACGCGTTGTCCGGCCCGTCTGGGTCTCGATCGTCGCCGTGACCCCGAGGCTATCGTGGTCCAGGGACAGGTAGCGCCATCCGGTATGCATCGTGGCGGCGGGGAGCGTTGCGAGCAGATCGCGAAGGGCCTGTTCGAGCGCCGGCTGATGAAACATGTAGCCCGCAGCCCAGCCGGAGGGGCTGTGGGCAGGGATTTCAAAGCGCAACAGCGCCTGTCCATCCGCCGTGCGGAATTCATAGGCCGGGGCGACCCGGGTATGGCGCTCAACGATCTCGGCGATCCCAAGCTGCTGGAAGATCCGCATGATCTCGTGGTCGAAGTGGGCGGCCCTGGGCAGGGGGTAGACCTCGGCGTCCTTGTCGAGGGCGATGGTCCTGACGCCGGCGCGCGCCAGCAGGGCCGCAAGCGTTGCACCCACCGGGCCCAGGCCGATGATCAGCACATCACAATCGAAGTCCGCACCCTGCGGCATCTCAGGCCTCGGGCGCGCAAGGGTTTTCGATGGCACCCAGGGTCTCGATCTCAATCCGCACGCGATCGCCGGCTTTGAGGAACTGCATGGGCTTCATCGCCGCGCCGATGCCTCCGGGCGTGCCGGTGAAGATCAGGTCTCCGGCTTCCAGGGTCATGGCCTGCGACAGGTGCACGAGCTGGTCCCAGACATTGAACACCAAGTGCCGTGTGTTGGAGTCCTGCCGCGTCTCACCGTTCACGGTGCAGCGGATCGCCAGCGCATGCGGATCGGGCACCTCGTCGGCGGTGGTGATCCAGGGGCCGAACGGCGCGTGGGTGTCGAAGGACTTGCCGACGACCCACTGCGGCGTGCGGTGCTGCCACGCCCGTTCGGTGGCGTCATTGCCCACGCAGTAGCCGAACACGGCGGAGGCGGCATTGGCTCTGGAAATGTGCCGCCCGCCGGTCCCGATCACGGCGACCATCTCAGCCTCATAGTCCAGCGCCTGAGAGACTTTCGGGACGTCGATCGGATCGAAGGGACCGTTCGCCGACGTTGGCGCCTTGCTGAACCAGACCTGGTGTTCCGGCGTGCCCATGCCGCTCTCGGCGATGTGGTCGGCATAGTTGAGGCCGATGGCCATGATCTTGCCGGGGCGCCGGATGGGTGCCAGCAGCCGGACCTGATCGAGGTCCAGGGTCATCGTGGCCGCGTCTGCGGCGGCCCGGACGGCGGCTTCGACCGCGGGCCAGGACTGGATCAGGCCGATCATGTCCGTGGGCAATTGCGGGAGGATGCGGTTCAGCGGGACGATCTTCTGTCCGACGACGGCGCCAAGCTCTGAGGCTGAGCCGGTGGTGAAGGTTGCGAGTTTCATCTGGTCATTGCCTCGTCTGACGTCAGGCCATGGTCGGTGGTGCGGGCTGGCCCCACTGCACGGCCAGCAGGTCCTGCAGTGACGCAACGTTTGACCCGTCGCTGGCCGTCAGCAGGTCGCCGTCAGTCCAGTGCTCCAGGGTGTGGCCCCAGGGGTCGCGCCAGTAGTCGAACACCTGGCTGCCCAGGATGTGACGCCCTACGCCCCACTCGGCCTGGCGCCCCGCGTCCTTCAGCCGGGTGTGGCCCGCCATCAGGTCGTCGAGGTCGGCTACCTCGAAGGCGGCGTGGTTGAAGCCGGGGCCCTTGGGGCTCTGGGCGAGGAACAGGGTGTGGTGGTCGGTCGGCGTCTCGCCGCGATCGCACCGCAGGAAGGCGCCGAGCGAAAACTCGGGCGAGATCGCCACCTCATCGGAGGTGATGAAACCGAAGCGGTCCTTGTACCAGGCCTCCGAGGCGCGGAAGTTGGACACGTTCAGCACACAGTGCCCCAGCCGCACCACGTGGGCGGCACCGACGCCGGTCCGCTTCACGGCCCGCAACCGTGCGTGCGCCCGGGCGTCATTCCACGGCGACCGTTCCGGAAGCGGCAGGGGATCGACGCGAGCCTGGCCTGCAACCACTTCGATGCGGTGACCGTCGGGATCGCTGAGCACGACCATCTGCCCGCCGCCCGGCGCGTCCAGTGGCTGGATCTCCACGCCTTCGGCCTTCGCCAGAAGCTCCAGATCGCCAGGCGACTCCGCGCGCAGGCCCAGCGCCGCGAAGCCCGGATCGCCCAGCTCGGTGGCGTGCAGGAAGGGTGCGGTTCCGGCACCCCGCGCGAACAGTCGTCCTGAGGTGGCGTCGGTCACCTGCAGCCCGAAGTCCGCCAGGAACCGGCTCATTTCGTCCAGGTCCGGTGCGCGGAGCCGGACATACCCGATGTCTTCGATCTTGATCAGGCTCATGGGATCATCCGGTTTTCAAAATGACTATCTGGTCATTATAGTGGTGTAAGATTCGGTCTTCAAGGGTCTTGTGAATGACGAAATAGTCAAAAAATGGTACGCCTTCGATGTCGCTGGACCTACTAAATCGCAATCATGGCGCTCAGCGTCGTCGACCGGGAAACAAACTCGACGTGGATTCTGCGCCCGCAGCCATGCGTCGACCGCGCTTCACGCTCGACTCGCAACCGCTGTTCATGGCACCCAGATAACCTCAAGCGCAGGTCCGACGCGCGCCCCCGGAAACGTCTGGAGCCCCCATGAGCGACGCCACCTACACCCCGCCCGCCGTCTGGACCTGGAACAAGGAAAACGGCGGTCGCTTCGCGGCCATCAACCGGCCCATTGCCGGACCGACCAAGGAGCAGCCGCTGCAGGTCGGCAAGCATCCTTTCCAGCTCTACTCCCTGGCCACACCCAACGGGGTGAAGGTGACGGTGATGCTGGAGGAGCTGCTGGCCAAGGGTCACAAGGGTGCGGAATACGATGCCTGGCTGATCAACATCGGATCGGGTGATCAGTTCGGCTCGGGCTTCGTCTCGGTGAACCCCAATTCCAAGATCCCGGCGCTGATGGACCACTCAGGCCCCACGCCGATCCGCATCTTCGAGTCCGGCGCGATCCTGATCCACCTGGCGGAAAAGTTCGGGGAGTTCCTGCCGACCGAGCCGGCGGCGCGGGCCGAGTGCCTGTCGTGGCTGATGTGGCAGATGGGGTCCGCGCCCTATCTGGGCGGTGGGTTCGGGCACTTCTACGCCTATGCGCCCACCAAGATCGAATACGCCATCGACCGGTTCGCCATGGAGGTGAAGCGCCAGCTGGACATGCTGGATCGCCGTCTGGCCGAGAGCGAGTATCTGGGCGGGGCGGACTACACCATCGCCGACATGGCGGTGTGGCCCTGGTACGGCGCCCTGGTGAAGGGCGTGGTCTATGAGGCCGGCGAGTTCCTGCAGGTGGCCGAGTACAAGAACGTCATCCGCTGGACCGACCAGATCGCCGAACGCCCTGCCGTCAAGCGCGGCCGCATGGTCAACCGCGCCCAGGGTGATCCGTCCAGCCAACTGCGCGAACGCCACGACGCCTCGGACTTTGACCTGCGCACCCAGGACAAGCTGGACGCGGCGGGCTAACGCTCACATCACCTGGATGGCGCTGAGGGCAAAGGTCAGGATCACCAGCGTCTCCAGCACGATAATCGCCAGTGAGTTCAGGCCCACCTTGAACATGTCGCCCAGCGAGGTCTTGACGCCCACGGCGGCAATCGCCGCCACCAGCAGCCAGCGGGACATCTCGCCAGCGGCTGTGGGCAGTTCCTTGGGCACCATGCCCGTGGAGTTGATCGCCACCAGGGCGATGAAGCCCAGCAGGAAGCCCGGGATCAGCGGGGCCGTGCGCCAGTTGGTCTTGGTCTCGGATTTCGCCCGGAACAGTAAGGCCACGATCACGATCACCGGCAGCAGCAGCGCGACGCGGTACAGTTTGACGATGGTGGCCGTGTCGCCGACTTCCTTGGAAACGCCGTAGCCGGCACCCACAACCTGGGCCACGTCGTGGATCGTGGCACCCAGCAGAAAGCCGGTCTGTTGGTCGGACAACCCCATCGCGGCGGCCAGCACCGGATAGGTCACCATGGCCACGGTGGACAGGGCGGTCACGCCCACCACGGTCAGGAGCGTATCGCGCTCCCGGGTCGGTGACGGCGGCAGGACGGACGAAATCGCCAGCGCGGCCGAGGCCCCGCAGATCGCCACCGCGCCCGCTGTCAGCACGCCGAATTCAGGCCTGAGCTTCAGGAACCGCGACAGCACCCAGCCCGCGGTGATCGTGAAGGCGACCCCCAGCGTCACCACCAGCACCACATTGCCGCCCAGCGACATCACCTGATCGATGGTGATCCGCGCGCCCAGCAAGGCCACGCCCAGCCGCAGCAGCTGGCGGGTGGCGAAGTCCAGCCCCGGGCGATACAGCGTGTCCCCGCGAAGGAAGTTCATCGCCATGCCCAGCAGCAAGGCAAACAGCAGGATCGGCACCGTGTAGTGATCCGCGAGCCATGCGGCGGCCATCGACACCAGCACAACAATGGACAGACCCGGTGCCAGCTTGCGGGCCGTGACCAGGAGATTGGCGCGTGTGACCGGGGCCTCAACCGGATCCGGAACGCCCTCCAGCGAATCCAGCGACGAGGCGTTGTAGTGCTCTTCCCTCAGCATAGCCGCTGATCAGCCCTTTCGTGAGTCACGGCAAGAGCTGTCGACGCCCTACTGAACCGTCAGCGCCGCGATCACCTGCTCCAGCACCGCGTGCGCCTTGCCGCGCATCTCGTCGTCGGTGGCGTCCTGGATCGGATGGTCCACCAGCACATAGCGCGCGCCCTCCATGCCCAGCGCCTTGCGCTGAACCTGGGCGGCCTGGCCAAATTCGCTGGAGGCGATGGTCACCGCCGGAAGTCCCTGGATCTCAAACCATACAGTGTCGTGCAAACTGCACGTCGTGCATGATCCTCAATCAGCGAGGCCTTCCACCAGCACCGCGCACTCTGCCTTGATCTTCAGGCGTAGGTCCGACGGGCAGGGCTTGGTGAAGGTGGGCTTGGCGTAGCGCCTGACCTCGACCTTCGGGTACCGGGCTGCCATCAGCACTTCCAGCTCGTCCAGCAGGATGTTGCCGCGCGGCTTGGCGATGTCCAGCAGGCCGATCACACCGGTGATATCGCCCGTCCGCGCCGTGATCTGGCGCTCGACGGGGACCCGCTCATCGGTCGGGTCCAGAATGGTCGTCATCGACGTCCTCCCAAGTTCAGGGTTGAGGCTATCAGCATTCGATTTTCCGGGAAACGCTGATTGATCCCATCGGCCCGGTGACCCAGCCGTGGAAAGCGGCCGAGAATTTCCCGGCGTCAGATCCTGCCACCACAATGTGGATGTAGGCGTCGCTGGCGAACTTGGAGACCGGCGTATCCAGCTGAGCGTCGGTCATCTTCGCGGCCATGGCCAGAGTGATACCAGCCCCGGAAATCTCGTTGGCGACCATCTCGCGCAGGGGTCGCGTCGTCACCGCCTGGATGCGCTCGCGCAGCCGCGCCTTGGAATAGGGCCCCTCACTCGTCAGCGTCGCCAGGTGCTCGGGGCAGACCACCAGCAGGGCGTCAGTGTGCATGCGGTGGATCTTGGACAGGAACATGCTCTCCAGCCCCAGGCCCAGCGTGCCGCCCATCTGGTCGGGCTGCCGCGATTCCTGGTCGACGATCTGCACCGGCCCGCTGGTCATGGCGAAGGCGGTGACCACCGAGTCCTCGGCGTTGAAGCCGCGCTCCACATGCAGTGGCTCCCAGGGCGAGCCCTCCTCCCACTCGGGGAAGCACATGGTGAATTTCATGGGGTTGCTGAGCGTAGAGCGGTCCACCCCACCGGGCTGCGCGCCGCCCACATTGCGCACCACCAGCCTGAGCGCCCGACCGATAGTGGCGTTGGCGCGGCTTCCGGGCCCCAGCGCCCCCAGTCGCATGTTCATGCCAATCCGCTCACGGATCGGGCCGTTGACGACCAACACCGGCGAGGCACCCATGGTGGTAGCGGTCACGCCGTGCATGTTGAACTCGTCGGTGCAGACCGCCTCGAGCGCGGCGATCACCACCGGCAGGTACTCGGGCTTGCAGCCCGCCATCACCGCATTGATGGCGATCTTCTCCACGGTCACCGGCGCCATGTTTGGCGGCACGATGGCGACGATGTCCTGCGGCGCGCGGGGTGTGCCGGCCAGCATGCGGATCACCCGCTCCGCCGTCGGCGGCACCAGCGGCAGGCCGTCGCTGAAGCCCTGGTCGAACATGAACTCGGCAATGTCGTCGGCGCTGGCGATCTCGATCCTGCGCGCCCGGATCGGGCTGTCGTCGGCTTCGGCCTGCAGCTTGTCGTGGATCTCCGGGTCCAGGTGCTTCGACCCGCAACCCGGTCGCCATTCCGGCAGATCGGCCCAGGCGATGGCGGCAGGGCCTGCGTTCAGATCGGCGGCGATCTGGCGATCCAGCGCCTGCCACTCCTCCCGGACGAACCCTTCCAGCTTGGTCTTCACCTCGCCGTCGGCCCCGATCCAGTAGACCGCCGGCACGATCTCGAAGTCCCAGGCGAACGAGGTCGTACACGCACTGTCGTCCAGGAACGGCACCGTGAAACCATGGCGTTCCTGCAGGACGTCATTGCCCTCGGTCGATTGCCCCAGCACCAGCACATCGGCCCTGTCGCCCCAGGCCTGATGAAATGCCTCCAGCAACGGCGCCGCCAGATTGCAGGTGTGGCAGTCCTCCTTGATGAAACTGACCAGGCTTGCTCGCCCGGCAGGAAACCGCCGGGTCTCGCCGGCGCGGTCGGTCAGGGCGAAGGGCGGGCAGGGCACGGTCATCGAACGGGTCTCACCACAGGTTTGGCGGAGATGGATGGGAATCGAACCCACCACACGCCTTTTGGACGTGTCACTGGTTTTGAAGACCAGGGAAGCCACCAGACTCCAGTCACCTCCAGACGGGAGCGACACTAGAGCGGGATGGCGCGGGAAGCCCAGGTGTTTTTCTAGGGCGGGGTCAGGCGATGGCCATCACCTGGCCTCCCCCATCGCGCCAAGGATGGGGGCAAGCACCCTGTAAGTCCCGATTTGCCAGGCGAGGTTTATGCGCATTTTTCACAAGTGGCTGTATATTCAGCCGTACAAACTGACGGGCTGCAACTGTCGCCATAATTGGACGGCTGACGCGGGTTGGGGCGAAGGATCAAAGCAGGATCTGAACCATCACAAGTGCCAGGCCGAGGGTGGCCAGGTTCCAGCTGAAAGTCCGCAGCCAGGGAACGCCCCACGCGTAGAGGGGAAGGAATAGTATCCGGCCCGCGATGTAGAGCACTGCGCCAATGGAACTGACGGTCCCGCCACGGTCGAGCAGGTGGATCATTAGCACCGCAGCGACAAACACGGGGAAGGTCTCAAGGAAGTTCCGCTGTGCGCGGTCAAGCCGCCCGGCCACGCCGGTTGGCGAGAGCCCTTCGTCGCGGGCTCCGACGGAATATTGGTTGCCGACCTGCGCCTTGAAGGTGAACGAGGCGGCCGTGAGATGGACGAGCGCGAGCACCATCGCCGCGTACAGAGTTCCCATTTCTATGGACAAGACGCTTCCTCCCATTTTCGTCGTATGGCACCCGCCATACCGCCCCCCTACGCCAACATCGTCGAGGAACCTGGAGCGGATCGATACCCCTCCACCACCCGGCGGACATCCCCCTCGCGCGACGTCGCGCCCTGGGTGTCGAGGTATTCCAGGACGGGTACGATGAACTTGCGGGTGGTTTCGAGGGCTGCGCGGGCCTCGCCGGTTGTGAAGGTGGCGGCGTTGGGGAAGGCAGCGCGCAGGCTGTCGGCGGCGGCGCGGAGGGCGGCGGTGTGGAACACCAGGGTTTGTCTGAGGGCGTGGTTGCGCAGGGATACGGCACGGCCGGTGTCGATGAGCAGTTGCAACAAGGCTGCGCCATCGGGTCCCTCGTCGGCCAGGGCGGCGACGTCTGGTGGCATCAGGCCTCCGTTCCGCAGGCGCGCTTCGATCCGTTCCAGTTGCGCCAGCATCTCGACCGACAGGTTGGCCAGGGGATCGTGGCCGGGCAGGGCGACCTGGGATCCGGTCAGGCGGATCTGGCCCTCTGCGGCCAGGAGGCGTTCGGCATGGGCCACCAGGTCCCGCGATGCCTGGCCGGCCAGCGCCGCGCGGATGGAATTGACCGGTGCGGCAACCCTCAGGGGCGCGGCGCGGTGTTCGGCGGCCAGGCGGGCGAGCCAGGCCGATTTCGCCGCGTTGACGGCGATGCGGCTGACCATCCGGTCGTCGTCGAGGGGCTGGAAGGTCGCCTCGAGTCTTTGTCGAACGTCACGGGCCAACTGCCGCGACAACCGGGCCAACTCGGTGACGGAGAGAAAGCCGCCATCGCGGGCCGCCAGGGCTGTGGCGAGTTGGTCCAGATCGCCCAGAGCGGCGGCAGCCAGGACGGCCAGCCGCTGAGCGTTTCGTCCCCGCGAGGCTACCGGTTCGGCGTCCAGCACCACGGCCCCGCCGATGGTCTCGGCCGGCGAGGGGCGGCGCAGCACGGCGCGCTGGCCGGTGAAGGCGATCACAGGCGTGGCGAACCGCAGTTGCACCAGACCGCGCTCGCCGGGCGCAATCGACGCACGGCCAAGCAGGCGCAGCGAGCCGATGTCTTGCCGCGCGCCCCACATCACCCGCACCTGATCCATGTGTTTGAGAGGCCGCGGGCTGTCGGCGGACAACGCCACCTCCACATCCACCTGCAGGGTTGATCGGTAGCTGCCCGGCGCACAGAGCACCTCGCCGGTGGCGATGTCGTCCGCTGACGCGCCTCTCAGGCCGACGGCGACGCGGCCGCCGGGGAGGGCGTTCTCAACCAGGCGACCATGGGTCTGGAGCTGTCGGATCGTCACCGGGCGGCCGGAGGGTTGCAGCACCATCTCCGCTCCGGAGGTCAAAGCGCCGCCCAGCAGTGTGCCCGTGACAATGGTCCCGGCACCGGTGATCGAGAAGCTGCGATCAATCGGCAGGAAGGCGACGGGCAGGTTTTCAACGGGCGGCGCCCGCGCCAGCAGGGCCTCAAGGGCGATGTCCAGCTCCGTCATGCCAGAGCCTGTCACAGCAGAGCAGAGGATGATCGGCTCCCCGGCCAGGAAGGTCCCCCGGAGCTGTTCGCGGGTGGCGTCCAGAACGGCGGCCTCGTCGCTGTCTGCCAGCAGGTCGGCCTTGGTCACCACCACGACCCCGGCGGCGACCCCCAGAAGTTCCGCGATCCGCAGATGCTCCAGGGTCTGGTGGCCAAAACCTTCGGTGGCCGACACCACCAGCAGCACCGCGCGCACGCCCGTCGCGCCGGACACCATGGCGCGGATGAAGTCCTCGTGGCCCGGTGCGTCGATCAGGTCGACCGTGCCCGTGGGATAGTCTCGCGACGCAAACCCCAGGGTGATGGACAGGCCGCGTTCGATCTCCTCCTTCAGCCGATCAGTCTCGGTGCCCGTCAGGGCGCGGACCAGCGAGGACTTGCCGTGATTGACGTGGCCGATGACGGCGAGCGTCAGGGTGGGTGTCACGGTGCCGCTCCTCCACGTCCAGCTGTCCGGCGGCCCGCGCTTGCCCCGCCCGCCGATGGCTCTGTACAACACAGAACCGCCGTCGCCGGAATGAGCCGGACGGCGACAAAGAGAGACCGATGGTCGCGCGACGGGCGCCTCGAACGATAGCGCAGGACCCCCGGCGTCGCCTGCCGGCGGTCGGCGTTCTATGCGCTGATCCCGCTGCTGCGCCCTTGAACGCGCGGTTCGGCATCGCCGCAGTGACCAAGGTCGTCCGGGCCGTGCTGGCGGAAGCCCGTGAACGCATGACCACCGACGCACCGGTGATCCCGACCCTTGCCGCGCTTTTCGACGAGGTACGCCGGCGGCTGGAGGACGCGGATCGCCAGACCCTGTTCCGCGTCATCAATGCCACCGGCGTGGTGATCCACACCAATCTGGGCCGCGCGCCCCTGGCCCCGGAGGCACAGGCGGCAATGCTGGCGGCGGCGGGCTATGCCAACCTTGAGCTTGATCTGGAGGAGGGTCGTCGGGCCTCGCGCCACGACCATCTGGACCGGTTGATCGCGGACGTGACGGGATCCGAAGCGGGGCTGGCGGTGAACAATTGCGCCGGGGCGGTGTTGTTGGCCCTGGCCGCACTGGGGGCGGGAACGCCGGTGATCGTCTCGCGCGGCGAGCTGGTCGAGATCGGCGGCGGGTTCCGGGTGCCGGACATTGTTGTGCAGAGCGGCGCGCGGCTGGTCGAGGTGGGCACCACCAACCGCACACATCTGTCTGACTATGAGCAGGCCGTGCGCGACCATCCCGACGCCCGGGTGATCCTGCGCACCCACCCCAGCAATTTCCGGATCACAGGCTTTACCAGCGCGCCGTCGCTGGCTGAGCTTGCCGCCTTCGCGCATCAGCACGGCCTGCTGATCATCGAGGACCTGGGCGGCGGCGCCCTGGTGGATCTGGAGCCCTACGGGGTCCTGGGTGAGCCGCGCGTTCAGGACAGCGTCGCCGCCGGCGCCGATCTGGTGATCTTCAGCGGCGACAAGCTGATGGGCGGGCCGCAGGCCGGGGTCGTGGCCGGTCGGCGCGATCTCGTCGATGCCCTGGCGCGCCACCCGCTGGCCCGAGCCCTGCGGCTGGACAAGCTTTCGGTGGCGGCTCTGGCCGCGACATTCCGGCTCTACCGCACGCCGTCGGATCCTGTCGTCAGCGTGCCCGTGTTGCGGATGTTGACGCAAGACATCGGAACCGTCGCGGCCCGGGCAGAGGCTGTGCGGACCCTGCTCGCCGATCTCAAATCCCTTGATTGCACCCTTGTCGAGGCCCTCGGCTACGCCGGCGGCGGGGCCCTGCCGATGCACGCCTTGCCGAGCCGTGCCCTCGGTTTGACGAGCGCCGTCATGAGCGCCGAAGAGCTCGCGCGCCGTCTGCGGACCGGACCGACCGCTGTCGTCGGGCGGATCGAGCGCGACTGCCTGCTGCTGGATTTACGAACCGTCGCGGATCACGAGGTGACGGCTCTGGCCGTCGCCGTCCGCGATGCCCTGACCCTGGAGTCCCGATCATGACCTTCCCGATCCCCAATGTCTCTACCGACCTGACAGGTCAGACCGCCCTGGTGACGGGCGCGTCCTCCGGCCTCGGCTTGCGCTTTGCCAAGACCCTGGCGCGCTGCGGCACCAAGGTTGCCCTGACCGCGCGGCGGCTGGACCGGCTGGAGGCGCTGGCCGCCGAGATCCGCGCTGACGGCGGCGAGGCCATCGCGCTGGAGCTGGACGTCACCGACGCCGATCAACTGCTGGCGGTGGTGGGCAAGGCCGAGGCGGCGCTGGGCACCGTAACCATCCTGGTCAACAACGCCGGTATTCCTGACGCGCAACGGGCCGTGAAGATGTCGGTGGACCTGATCGACCGGGTGATCGGGGTCAATCTGCGCGCGCCCTACATCCTGTCGTGCGAAGTGGCGCGCCGCCTGATGGCCGCCAAACAGCCGGGACGCATCGTCAATATCGCGTCGGTCGCGGCGTTCGAATACAGCGGCAACGGCGCGGCCCTCTATTCGATCACCAAGTCGGCGGTGGTGCGCATGACCGAGGCGCTGGCGGTCGAATGGGCCAGCGCCAGGATCAA